>NZ_MOAI01000001.1:0-638213 GCF_001976035.1 Ensifer sp. 1H6
GGGCGTCATAGGCAGAACCGCCGACGAGGCCTTCGTCCGTCACGAAGCCGGCGCCAAGCTCGGCATTCATGTAGGCGATGATTTTGCGGACTTCCGCCATGGCTTCCGGGCCGATGCCGTCGCCGGGAAGGATGAAAAGCTTACGATCGGCCATTTCGGCACTCCTGTCGTTTCAGTGTTTGTGTTGGTGCAGGGCGGCTCATGCGGTGACCTTCGGCCATGGCCGCTGTTGCGGACGCAGGGTCTCGAATGCTCGTGCAAGGCGCAAGACCCCGATATCGTCAAACTGCTGGCCGATGATCTGAAGCCCGATCGGCAAACCGCTGGCAGTATAGCCGCAATTGACCGAAATCGCGGGCTGTCCACCCATGTTCACCGCGACCGTAAAGGCGATGTGCTCGAACGGCTTCTGTGGGTCATTGATCGGCGAGGCCCATTCGGCGGGATAGGACGCGGTCGGTGCCGTTGGCGAGAGGATGAAATCAAAACCGGTCAACGCCGCATGGATGGCATTGCGCATGGCGTCGATCTGGGCGAAGCCGGTATAGACGTCGCGGCCGGAAAAATCCTTGGCCGTCTCGATCCAGTTGAAGATGTAGGGCAGTATCTGCGCCTGCTGTTCCGGCGAAAGACGCGAGACGTCTTCCCAACCGCGCGCACGCCAGAAGCGATCGAGGCCATCGATCATCTCGCGGGTGAGGAAGGGCTCGACAGGTTCGATGATCGCGCCCGCGTCCGCGAAGATCTTTGCCGCTTGGCTGACCGCCTGCTCGGTTTCCGCGCTGACCGTCTGGCCGAAGCCGGCATCAAGCCAGAGGCCGATCTTCAAGCCCCTTACCTTCCGTTCAAGATCGAGCCAGGGGATATCGGCATAGGGCAAGGACATCGTGTCGCGGGCGTCCGGCTTCGACAAAACGGACATGTAAAGCGCCGTATCGGCGACAGTGCGGGTCATCGGGCCGGCCACACGGCCGATGAAGGGCGGATTGATCGGAATCCGACCCGCCGACGGTTTCAAACCGACAACGCCGCACCAACCGGCCGGCAGGCGAACCGAACCGCCGATATCGGTGCCGATATGGAGCGGGCCGTAGCCGGCGGCCGCAGCCGCCCCCGCACCGGCGCTCGAGCCGCCGGGATTGGTCGACAGGTCCCAGGGATTGCGCGCCAGTTTGTGGAAACTGGAAAGCCCGGACGACAGCATGCCGTAATCTGGCATGGTGGTCTTGGCCAGAATAACGCCACCCGCCTCGCGGGTGCGTGCCGCCGGCGGCGCATCGGCCAAGGCCGGTACCAGCGGCACGGCCGCGCAGCCAAGCGGCACAGCCGTTCCCTTCGTCGCAATGTTCTCCTTGATCGTCACCGGCACGCCATCGATCGCGCCCAGAGGCTCACCCTTGCCCCAACGTGCCTCGGACGCCTGCGCCGCCTTGCGCGCCTCGTCCGGATCGTAGGCCCAAAGCGCATTGAGTTTCGGCTCAGATGCATCGATGCGCGCGATGACAGCATCGACGACTTCGACGGGAGAGAGCTTTCGCAGGCGGTAAGCCTCGACAAGATCGACGGCGGTGAAATCGGCAAGATCGGACATGGGCAATAATTCCTGCAACAAGAGCAACTCCGGAGAATTGCAGAATTTCAAAGAGTTCTAGGCAAAGTGACAGCGGGCGGACCAGGCCGGCGTCACCGGCTTGGCCATGGGCGTTTGGGCGAGACAGATATCCTGCCTGCGCGGACAGACGGCGGCATAGGCGCAGCCCTCTGAGGTCGTGGCGGTATGGACAGGCGTTTGCGGCGGGGCGTTCGACCGGATCCGCTTGCGGCGTCCGGCAAAGGGTTTCGGCACGGCGGCGACAAGCGCCTGCGTGTAGGGGTGACGCGGGTTGTCGAACACCTCGTTGGTCGGTCCCTCCTCGACGATCCGCCCGAGATGCATGACGGCGACCCGGTCGGTGATGGCGCGAACCACGCCCAGATCGTGGCTGATGAACAGATAGGAGAGCCCGAGCCTCTCCTGCAGATCCATCATCAGGTTCAGCACCTGCGCCTGGATCGAGACGTCGAGCGCCGAAACCGGTTCGTCGGCAACGATCAGCGCAGGTCGGGTGATGAGCGCGCGCGCAATGGCAATCCGCTGGCGCTGGCCACCGGAAAACTCGTGCGGATACTTGTCGACAGACGCCAAGGGCAAGCCGACCGCCTCCAGCACCTCCTCAACGCGCCGGTTGCGCTCGAGTGCGCTGGTTCCGCGTTCCAGTGAAACGATGGGTTCGCAGATGATGGTCCGCACCGTGTGGCGCGGATCGAGTGAGCCGTAGGGATCCTGGAAGATCGCCTGAAATCCCTTGCGCGCCTCCCGCAACTCTGATCGGTCCAGCGAATAGATATCCTTGCCGGCAATGGTAACCTGCCCCGATTGCGGGCGTTCAAGCCCCATGACGGCGCGCGCAAGGGTCGATTTTCCCGAGCCGCTTTCGCCAACGATGCCGAGGCTCTTGCCGGCGCCAAGCTCGACGCTGACACCGTGCAGCACGCGCAAGCTGGTCTGCTTGGAAAAGATCGATGGGCGCGGCAACTGGTACTCGCGCACCAGATCGATGGTCCTCAGAATGACATCGCTCATGGTGCCACCATCCTTTCGCGTGGATGAAAGCAGGCGGCGCGATGCTCCACATTCCTGTCGGTATCGATCAGATCCAGTGGCGGTATCGCCCGCCGACAGTCGGGCTGAACGAAGGCGCAACGCTCAGCAAAGGAGCAATGGTCCGGCCGCGCAAAAGGATCGGGAACGATGCCCGGGATTGCGTTCAGCCTTGGCCTTCCCCCGATCTGGCGCGGAGCAAGGGCAGCTCCATGAGGAGACGCAGCGAAGAGGCCCCTCGCATAGGGATGCGCCATGCGCGCGAACACGTCGTCGGTGCGCCCCGTCTCGATGACACGCCCAGCATACATGACCGCGATACGGTCGGTCATTTCGGAAACCACGCCGAGATCGTGGGTGATCAGCATCAGGGCCGTACCAGTATCTTCGATCAGGTCATCGAGCAGATCAAGAATCTGTGCCTGCACCGTCACATCGAGCGCGGTCGTCGGTTCGTCGGCGATCAACAGGTCCGGTTCGCAGGCGATCGCCATGGCGATCATCACGCGCTGCCGCTGGCCGCCGGAGAGTTGATGCGGGTAGAGGTCCAGATTGAAGCGCGGCGCCGGCAGACCAACCCTGTCCAGCAAGGATCGCGCCTTCTTTTCCGCATCGGCTCTGGTTTCGCCAAAATGAAGGCGTCGCCCTTCGGCGATCTGGGCGCCGATCGACTTGACCGGGTTGAGGGCGGTCATCGGCTCCTGAAAGATCATCGCAATGCGCCGGCCGCGATATCTGCAGAATTCGGCTTCGGGCAGATCTGCGAGGTTGCGGCCATCGAACATCAACTCGCCGCGCACCCGCATGCGCTGCGGCAGCAGTCCCATCACGGCGAGCGCCGTCATGGATTTGCCGCTGCCGGATTCTCCGACGATACCGAGGCGTTCGCCGCGAT
The DNA here is from genome assembly GCF_001976035.1 of Ensifer sp. 1H6. NCBI lineage: Bacteria > Pseudomonadati > Pseudomonadota > Alphaproteobacteria > Hyphomicrobiales > Rhizobiaceae > Ensifer > Ensifer sp. 1H6. The sequence continues at coordinate 3,537 of NZ_MOAI01000001.1, forward strand.
TGAGCTCAAGATCGACGTCGGAGACGATATCGACCTGGGTCATGCCCGCTGACAGCTCGACCGACATTCCGACCATTCGTAGCAAGGGTGCCGTCATCTTTGTCGCCTCACGCGCGGATCGAGAATGTCGCGCAGGCCATCACCGAGGAGGTTGAGGCCGAGCACGGCGAACGTGATCGCAAGTCCCGGGAAGATGGCGAGCCATGGGGCCTGATAGATGAAGGTCTGGGCATCGTTCAGCATCTTGCCCCAGCTTGGCATCGGTGGCTGGGTGCCAAGACCGACATAGGAAAGCCCAGCTTCTGCAACGATTGCTAAGGCGAACTGGATCGTCACCTGGACCAGGAGCACGTGGTTGATGTTGGGCAGGATGTGCAGAAAGGTGATCGCCACGTCGCCGCGACCGGCGCAGCGGGCCGCCTGCACATATTCGCGCTTCCAAAGCCCCATCGAAGCGCCACGGGTCACGCGGGCAAAGACCGGAATGTTGAAGATGCCGATGGCGATCATGGCATTGGTCGCGCCGGGGCCGAAGATGGCCGTGATGATGACCGCCGTCAGCAGTGCAGGAAAGGCAAAGGCAAGATCGCTCATGCGCATGACCAGGCCATCGACCCAGCCGCCGCGGGCCGCAGCCCATGCACCGAGCGGCACGCCGATGCCGGCGCCGACGAGCACCGCGACGATCGAGACCGCGATCGAGTTGCGCGCCCCGGCCATGATCATCGACAGGATATCGCGGCCGAAATTGTCGGTGCCGAACCAATGGGCGAGGCTTGGTCCCTGAAGCTTGTCGCGGAAATTCATCGCCGTCGGCGAGAAGGGTGTCCAGACGGTGGAAACCACGGCCATCGCAATGAGGATGGCGGTGACCGTCAGGCCGAACATCAGGCTTCGGCTACCAAAAAGCTTGGCCAACAGGCCTGGTTCCGAAGTGATTGCCGAGGTGCTCATCAGTGGCCTCCCCTCGACAGGCGCGGATCCAGATAGCCGTAAACGAGATCCACGAGAAAATTGATGGTGATGACGGACGCGGCAAGCAGCGTCACGAGCGTCTGCACGGTCACCAGATCGCGCTGCGCGATCGCCTGAAAGACCAACCGGCCGACACCCGGCAGATTGAAGACGTTCTCGATGATGATCGTGCCGGCAAGCAGAAACGAAAACTGCAGGCCGATGATGGTGACGACGGGGATGAGTGCGTTCGGCACCGCATGCCTCCAAAGCGCACCAGCGCGCGAGAGGCCCTTGGCGCGGGCAGTGCGGATGAAATCCTCCCCGAGCGTTTCGATGACGGCCGAGCGGGTGACGCGTCCGAGAATGGCGGCGAGTGGCAGGCCGAGCGCAAAGGCTGGAAGAATGAGCGAGTGGAGGCCGCTCCAGATACCGTCCTGCCAGCCGGCAAAGCCCGAGGCCGGAAACCATGCAAGTTTCAGCGCGAATAGCAAAATGAACAGAAGCGCGAGCCAGAAATTGGGGATGGCGACGCCAACTTGCGCGATGCCCATGACGACCGTGTCGCCGGCCTTGCCGCGATTGGCCGCGGCATAGACGCCAATGGCGATCGCAACCACGACCGAGATCGCCATGGAGAGGAGAGCCAGGGGCAATGTCACCAGGATGCGGGGCCCGAGTAGTTCACGGATCGGCACCGAATAGGTGAGACTCATGCCGAAATCGCCGACGACAAAGCCACCGATCCACTGGAGGTAGCGGATCCAGATTGGCTGATCGAGGCCCAGCTGCCGGTGCAGCGCCGCGATCGCATCCGGGTCGGCGTTCATGCCGAGCATCAGCACTGCCGGGTCGCCGGGCAGCACCTGCATCAGCAGAAAGACGATGATAGAGGCGACCAGGGTCGTCAATATGAGCGACACAAGGCGACCGCCAACAAAGGAAATCACATCAACCTCCCGGAATGAGCGAGCGTTGACCGGCGCCGGGGACGGTCAACGGCTGATCTGCATCCGCCCCCATTTGTGGAGGGGCGGATGCTGGAGCGGGATGAGGAAAAGTGTGTGCGGTTTTCAGCCCGCATACCGCTCCACCTCATGAGAAGCGATCAATTCTCCCAGTAGGTCTGGGTCTGATCGTCCGCCGGCACCGGCATGTTCTTCCACAGACCCTTCACCTTCTTGTTCCAGACGCCGATCTTCGGAAGAGCGTAGAGGAAAACGTTCGGTTCATCGGCCGCCAGTTTACGCTGAAGCTGGCCGACGAGATCGAGCTGCTCAGCTTCCGTCGACGCGAGCGTGAAGGACTTGTAGAGCGCCTTGTAGTCCGGGTTCTGGTAGTTGAAATAGTATTTGTCGCGAGCGTAAATATCGAGATCGCGGGCTTCGGCGTGTGCGATGATCGTCGCGTCGAAATCCGAGTTCTTGAACACCTGGTCGAGCCATTGCGCGAACTCGATCGGAACGAGGTTCACCTTGACGCCGACTTCGCTGAGCATGGCCGCGATGATCTCGCCGCCGCGCCGGGCATAGGCGGGTGGCGGCAGCATGATGGTCATTTCCAGACCTTCGACACCGGCCTCCTGCAGCAGTTGCTGCGCTTTGCCCGGGTCATAGGGATAGGTTTCGTTCAGATCGACATAGCCGGGCTCCACCGGGGAATAATGCGAACCGATCGTCTCGCCGAAGCCCGAATAGGTGCCTTCGACCAGGGTCTTCCGGTCGATCGCATGGGCAAGCGCCTGACGAACCCTGACGTCGTCAAACGGCTTGCGCGCATTGTTCAGCGCAAGAACCACCTTGCCGGAGGTGCTGCCGACCTCGACCTGGAGGTTGGGATCGCTTTGGAACTGGCTGACGAGTTCGGCGGCCTGGAACATCGGGAACGCATCGACGTTGCCGGCAAGAACGGCGGCTGCGGCTGCGGACGGGTCGCTGATGAACTTGAAGGTGACTTCCGTCAGCTTGGCCGGTTCGCCCCAGTAATCGGCGTTCTTGTTCAGCACGACCTTGTCGCCCTTCGCCCATTCCTTGAACGCGTAGGGGCCAGTACCGACAGGCTTGGTCTTGTTGTCGGCGGCCGATGACGGCGCGATCATGACCGCGTCACCCCATGCCATGTTGAACAGGAAGTTGGATGCCGGGCGCTTCAGGGTCACGACTGCGGTTGCCGGATCCGGGCACTCGGTCTTTTCGATCGGCTCGAAGAGGCCCTTCTGCGCATTGGTGGAGTCCGCTGCGACGGCGCGCTCATAGGAGAATTTGACGATCGAGCAGTCGAATGGCGTGCCGTCGTGGAACTTGACGCCCTGACGAAGCTTGAACGTGTAGCTTTTCTGGTCGTCGGAGATCGCCCAGCTCTCGGCCAGGAGCGGCTTGACGGTGCCATCTTCAACCACGCGCACCAGGCCTTCGAACAGGTTGCCGTAGGTGATATAGCGGATCGGCGCGGCGGCGCCCGCGGTCGGGTCGAGGCCCGGCGGTTCCAGCACCTGGCCGACGGTAATCGTGTCCTTGGCCATGGCTGTGGTCAGCGATGCGGCGATGAAGCACGAAGCAAGTGCCCATTTCGTCAAGTTAAGCATGGTTCCCCCGCTTTGCGGTTTGGTTGTTTATGGTCCCACTGCATGTTTCCATTAATCGCATCCGATTGAAGGAAACATGCAGTCAATCAAAGTGCCGCGACTTTCGTGCGCCCTAAGAGACGCGCGGCGCTGTCGTCATCAGATCGAACGCCCGCCATCGACGTCAAGTGCAACGCCGGTGATCATCGACGCCTGCGGCGATGCGACGAAGGCGGCGGCCTCGGCGAGATCCTCGGGCTTCAGCAAGCGGCCCAACGGAATGGAATCGCGGAACTTCTGGCGAATTTCCTCGGTATCCTCGCCCATGAAGGTCGTCAAAAGCGGCGTCTCGCCGGCAACCGGATTGAGGGCAACGACGCGAATGTTGAACGGAGCAAGTTCGATCGCCAGCGCCTTGGTCGCGGAGACCACCCAGCCCTTCGTCGCATTGTACCAGGCAAGGTTCGGCCGCGGCCGGTTGGCGCCAGTCGAGGCGATATTGACGATCACGCCTGTCTTGTTCTGTTTCATGTGCGGCAGCAGCGCGCGCGTCATGAGATAGACGCCACGCACGTTGACGCCGAGGATCCTGTCGAACTCGTCCGGCTCCACCAGCTCGGCGTTTTGTGGCTTGTGGCCGATGCCGGCATTGTTGATGAGAATGTCGACGCGGCCGAACTTCTCGAGGCTCGCGGCAACGGCGGCGTCGACGTCCGATGATTTGGAGATGTCGCAGACGACGGCAAACGCATTGCTGCCGAGTTGCTTGGCCACGCGCTCGGCCCCTGCGGCATCGCGGTCGACAACGACCACCTTGGCACCGCCGTCGATGAAACGCTTCGCAATGCCCTCGCCGAAACCGGAGCCTGCACCGGTGATGAGAGCGATCTTACCTTCTAGTGACACTTGTTCCTCCCGACGCTGAACTAGCCGTGGTAAACCGAGATGGTTTTCATGCTGGCGAAGCCGTAGAGGGCTTCGAAACCCTTCTCGCGGCCATGGCCCGATTTCTTGACGCCGCCGAAGGGCAGCTCGACGCCGCCGCCGGCGCCATAATTGTTGACGAAGACCTGACCGGCGTGGACGGCGCGCGCCATGCGCAGCTGCCTACCACCGTCGTTTGTCCAGACCCCGCAGACGAGACCATAGGCGGTGCCGTTTGCAAGGCGAACGGCCTCCTCTTCGCTGTCGAACGGCATGATCACCTGGACCGGGCCGAAGATTTCTTCCTGTACCGTGCGGTGCTCGTGCGGCACGTCGCGCAGCAATGTCGGTGCGACATAGGCGCCGTCAGCGGGTGCGTCGGCGACGATCTCGCCCTCAGCCGCGATCTTCAGGCCATCCTTGGCGGCATCGGCAAGGAAGCCCTCGATGATCGCCTTTTGCCTATGCGAGACCACCGGGCCAAGCGACAGATCGGCGCTGGCCGGTCCGACCCTGAGCGCGCGATATCTTTCGCTCATCTGCGCCACGACGTCTTCGTAGATGGCGCGCTCGACGAGGATGCGTGACGAGGCCGAACAGGTCTGCCCGGCGTTCTGGATCCCGGCGTTGACCAGGAATGGCACGGCACGGTCGAGGTCCGCATCGGCAAAGACGATCTGCGCCGACTTGCCGCCGAGTTCGAGCGTCACCGGCACCGCATTCTTCGCCGCCGCCGTCTGCACCATCTCACCGGTGCGCACCGAACCGGTAAACGAGATATGGTTGACATCAGGGTGTTCGGAAAGCGCGGCACCCGCTTCCGCGCCCAAACCGGTGACGACGTTCAGCGCTCCTGATGGCAGGCCCTCTTCTTCGGCGATGCGTGCAAATTCCAGGATGGTCAGGCACGCCTCCTCGGCCGGCTTGACCACGGCCGCATTGCCCATGGCAAGGGCTGCGCCGAGGCTTCGACCAAGGATCTGCATCGGATAGTTCCACGGGATGATATGACCCGTAACCCCATGCGGCTCGTAAATGGTCAGCACGGTAAAGCCGTTCTGATAGGGGATGGTGTCGCCATGCACCTTGTCGGCGGCGCCGCCATAGAATTCCAGATAGCGCGCGAGCGCGACGACATCAGCCCGCGCCTGTGTCAGGGGCTTGCCGACATCCCGCGCTTCAAGCTCCGTCAAAAGGTCGATGTTGCGCAGCACCGCTGCCGAGATCCGGCTGAGCACCCGTCCGCGTTCGGTAGCCGTCAACTGCCCCCATTGGCCGCCAAGTGCCGAGCGCGCCGAGCGCACGGCCAGGTCGATGTCATCCCGGTTTCCCCGGGCAATGCGCGCGAATATCTCACCGTTGGAGGGATCCCTGACGGCGATGTGCTCGCCGCCAATTGCGTCCTGCCACGTGTTCGCGATGAAATTGCCGTAAGTCTTCACATCATGCCTCGTTGTCAGTCTCGCCCTGCGGGAGGAGCGTTTTCAATCTCATGGCCGTCGCATGGATATGCGCGCGCGCCAGCTTCTCAGCCTGATCAGGGTCCCTTGCCGCTATCGCCTCGACAATGAGCCGATGCTCGGCAACGGCAGTGCTGGCGCGTTCGCTGGAAAGCGAAAAGGCCGGAGCGAAGACCTGAGAGGTCATCCGCAGAAGCGGCCCGAGCGACGCCAGCGACGCATTGCGCGAAGCACTGACGATTGCCTCGTGAAAGACGACGTTGGACTGGGTGTAGGCGCCGGGATCCCAGCGCTCGACGACCTTCTGCTGCTGATCGATCTGTTTCGCGAGTGCTTTGATTTCGGATGCTGTGGCGCGCTCGGCGGCATTGCGCGCCGCCACGCCGTCCATCGCCTCGCGCACAGCATAGGCATCGAGAAGTTTCGGCAGGTCGGCGGTGGCCACCCTGACACCGCTGCCCGGTTTGTTCACAACGAGCCCGTCGCGCTCCAGCACCCGCAAGGCCTCGCGAAGCGGCGTACGGCTGATGCCGAATTCGGCAGCGATCCGCTCCTGGCGCAACGTCGCTCCAGGCGCATAGACGCCGGCATAGATGCGCTCGCGAAGCGCCTGGGCAACTTCGTCGAGCAGGCGCGACTGGCTTCGCCATTCAAAGGTTTGACTCATCGATCCCTCCCAAGATCGAGGCAAATTGTATCCAGGATACAGACGATGTCAATTGCGATTGATAGGCCAGCGAACCGCCACGCGGGATCGGGACCGGAAGAGGCGTGATTTTCCGACGCAGACCCCTCGCTCGACGACAAAATTATTTACGGTTGACAATCGCACTCTAAGACATCAATCTTGCAACTAAGATATCAGTTAGCGGATAGATATGTCTGAGATTGTCACCATACCGGCACTTCCACTTGACGAGCTCCTTCGGCCGTCCCTGATCGAGGGTGCGGGCAACACGACGTCAAAGGTCTATCGCCTGCTTCGGCAACTGATCGTCGAGGTGAGGTTGCTGCCTGGCCGCGCGTTGCCGGAAAAGGAGGTCGCCGCGATCCTCAACGTCAGCAAGACACCGGTTCGCGAAGCGATCATCCGCCTCTCGGAGGAAGGCCTGATCAAGGTCGTGCCGCAGGGCGGCACGTTTGTCGCGACGATCGAGGTCCAGCGCTATATCGAGGCGTGCTTCATTCGCTTTCGGTTGGAGGCCGGAGCGGCCGCAGAGGCGGCCAAGCGCCACACGTTCGAAGATCTCGGCCGCCTTGAACTCTGCCTCAACCAGCAGATTGCAGCCGTAGAGGGCGAGGATTACACGAATTTCTTCGAGCTCGACGAGAGCTTTCATAAAGCCATCTTCGCAGCCGCGCGTCTGAGCGGTGTGTGGACCTTCGTCAACCAGGCGAAGGGCGAGATCGATCGCATGCGCCATTTGAAGATGGTCTTCGGCGTTCGCCGCACTGCAGAAGTCATCGAGGAACATCGGGCGATCGTCGATGCCATTCGTGAAGCTTCGCCGGATGCGGCCGTGGCGGCAATGAGCCGACACCTCGGCTCGCTCGAAAGCAAGATTACCGAGCTCTCACGCGACCCGAAGCTGTGGAGCTACATTGAATCGATCAATGCGACAACGACAGAAAAACGGAGGCCGCGGCGCAACCTGACCTAAGGGGTTCGCGCCGGCGGGAGGAATCAAATGTCTGCAGTTGAACTGAACGACGTAGTGAAACGCTACGGCGCACTCGAAGTCGTGCACTCCATCAAGCTGTCGGTATCACCGGGAGAGTTCGTCGTTCTGGTCGGACCGTCGGGCTGCGGCAAGTCCACGACCCTGCGCATGGTGGCCGGGCTCGAAGACATTTCAGATGGCACGATCTCGATCGGTGGCCGCGTCGTCAACCGGGTCGCGCCGAAAGATCGCGACGTCGCCATGGTGTTCCAGAACTACGCGCTCTACCCGCACCTCAATGTCGCGGAAAACATCGCCTTTGGACTGCGCGTCCGTGGCGAGAAGAACGACGTCGTCGAAGCCGCTGTCAACGAGGCGGCCGCCATTCTCGATCTGATGCCCTATCTGAAGCGCAAGCCCGCGGACCTTTCGGGCGGCCAGCGACAGCGCGTGGCGATGGGTCGCGCGATTGTGCGAAAGCCACAGGTGTTTCTGTTCGACGAGCCGCTGTCCAATCTCGACGCCAAGCTGCGCACCCAGATGCGCGCGGAGATCAAGCGGCTGCACAAGCGCATGGACGTCACCAGCATCTACGTGACGCACGACCAGGTGGAGGCCATGACGCTTGCCGACCGCATCGTCGTCATGAATGGCGGACGCGTCGAACAGGTCGGCTCGCCCATGGAGCTTTTCCTCAATCCGGCCAATGCGTTTGTTGCGAGCTTCCTGGGATCGCCGCCCATGAACCTCGTGGCAGCGCGCGTGGAAGCGGCAAACGGCGCTGCCGTTGCCTGCGTCGACGGCAACGTTCCGGTCCAGTTCCGCATGCCGGCTGCAATCGCCGCCGGCATGCGCGCCGGCCAGAAAGTTCTCGTCGGCCTGCGTCCCGAACACCTCGATATCGAAGTCGGCCGCCCGGGGGCCGACACCCAGGAGATAGCGACGGCCGTGGACCTCGTCGAGCCTCTCGGTTCGGAAGCGCTGCTTCATTGCAGGATCGGCGGCCAGCCGGTCGTCGCCAAGGTCGATACGCCCGTGGACGGGAGAAGCCTGTCGGATGTCGCCAGGCTGGCGATCCCCACCGCCAGACTTCATGTCTTCGACGTGGAGACCGGCAAAGCCATCAACGGACAGGCGTGAGGCAGATGATGGGATCGAAGATCGCCCAGCATATCAAGGACCTGGCGGAGGATCTTCGCCGAGACTGGCAGCTTTATGTGTTGTTGTTGCCGATGCTCGTCTGGTTCCTGCTTTTCCTCTACAAGCCGATGGAAGGCTTGCAGATTGCCTTCAAGGACTTCAGCCCGTTCCGTGGCGTTGCCGGCAGTCCCTGGGTCGGGTTCGAAAATTTCCGGACGCTACTCAATGACCAGATCTTCATCCGCGCCTTCATCAATACGATCACCATCAGCGGCCTGGGGCTGATCTTCGCCTTCCCGGTGCCAATCATCCTGGCCTTGATGTTCAATGAGCTGCAGAGCGAAGTCGGCCGGCGTTTCTCACAGACCGTCGTCTACCTTCCACACTTCATTTCGGTGGTGATCGTTGCAGGCATCGTCATCAACCTGCTGTCGCCAACCACGGGCGTGGTCAACCTCGTGCTGTCCAGCCTCGGCTTCGATCCGATCTACTTCCTGACACAGCCGGAATGGTTCCGAACGGTGTTCATCGGCTCCAACGTCTGGAAGGAGGCAGGCTTCGAATCGATCGTCTATCTCGCTGCCATCGCCGGTATCAGCCCGACACTCTACGAATCCGCCCGGGTCGACGGCGCCTCGCGCTGGCAGATGATGTGGCGCATCACCCTGCCCTGCATTCTGCCGACGATCATCATCATGCTGATCATCCGCATCGGCAACCTGGTCGAGGTCGGTTTCGAATACATCATCCTACTCTACCAACCGGCCACCTACCGCACCGCCGACGTTGTCTCGACTTATGTCTACCGGACCGGCCTGCAGGGAACCCAGTACGACCTGGCGACTGCCGCCGGCCTGTTCAACGCGGTCATCGCGTTTGCCCTCGTCTTCACGGCCAACCGGATCAGCCGGAAGGTCTCATCAACCTCGCTCTGGTGAATGTCATGGCCACTTTCAGCCTATACTCGCGCGGCGATCGTATTTTCGGATATGCGAATGCGGCCCTGATCGGACTGTTCGTCCTGTCGACCCTCTATCCGTTCATCTATCTGCTGGCGGTATCGATCTCGTCAGGTGCGGCGGTCACCTCCGGGCAGGTCATTCTGTTTCCCAAGGACCTGACGCTTGCGGCCTATGAATTCGTGCTGTCCGACCGACTGTTCTGGATCGCCTACGGCAATACCTTCATCTACACGTTCGGCGGCACCGCGGTCAGCTTGGCGATCATGATCCCCGGCGCCTATGCGCTGTCACGCGCTAGGCTGCGCGGACGCAAATTCCTGAACCTGATGGTGGCATTCACCCTCTGGTTCAATGCCGGGATGATCCCCTTCTTCCTGAACATGCGCGACCTTGGCCTCCTGGATTCGCGTTTCGGCCTGATCATCGGCTTCGCCTGCAATGCCTTCAACGTCATCCTGCTGCGCAACTTCTTCGAGTCCGTGCCGAAATCCTTCGAGGAAGCAGCGAAGATGGACGGCGCCAGCGAATGGCAGCTGCTCTGGAAGGTATTTATTCCACTGTCCAAGCCGGCCATCATCACCGTCGGTCTGTTCTGCATCGTCTCGCGCTGGAACAGCTACTTCTGGGCCATGGTGCTGCTGCGCGGCGAGGAAAAGATCCCGCTCCAACTCTACCTGAAGCGCATCATCGTCGACCTCACCGCCAACGACGAGTTTGCCAGCAGCCTGCTGAGCTCGCGCTACTCATTCGAAACCGTCACAGCCGCGATCATGATCGCCTCGATCATTCCGGTGCTGCTGATTTATCCGAGCATCCAGAAATACTTCAACAAGGGCATCACCCTTGGTGGGGTCAAGGAATAACGGCCAGTTCTGTTCAAGGAGGAGAAATGGAATGAGACGTTTTGGGAAAAGGCTTTCGCTACTTGCCACCTGTGCGCTTCTGCAATTGGGCAGCGCCGCCGCCGAGGACGCGTCGACGAAGATTGTCGACGATCCGCTCGAACTGACGATCCACTTCCATTTCCGCGACAAGTACGTCTACACGGAGAACTGGCCCGTCGAGAAGAAAGCGGCGGAATGGACCGGAATCCACGTCAAGAACGTGGCCTCGCTTGCCACCAGCAACAGCCGCGACGCCTTCAACCTGTTGATGGCGTCTGGCGATCTGCCTGATATCGTGGGAGGAGATGTGACAGGCGGCCTCAAGGACGACTTTATCCGCTACGGGATGGAAGGCGCCTTCCTGCCGCTTGACGACCTGATCGCCGAAAACGCCCCCAACCTGAAGAAGTTCTTCGACGATCATCCCGTGGTGCGCCGCGCCATCAGCGCGCCCGATGGGCATATCTACTTCATCCCTTATGTTCCGGAGGGAGAGTATTCGCGCGCCTGGTTCATCCGCCGGGACTGGCTGGAGAAGCTCGGTCTCAAGGAACCGCAAAATGTCGACGAGCTCTACACTGTGCTCAAGGCATTTCGCGAGAAGGATCCCAACGGCAACGGCAAGAAGGACGAGGTTCCCTATTTCGCCCGCGAGCCGATCGAAGCCGTGCGGCTCATCAACATGTGGGATGCGCGCGTCTCGGGGTCGGAACGCTACGGCGACTTCATGGTCGAGGACGGCAAGATCGTCCACCCGTGGACGACGGCAAACTACAAGACCGGGATTTCAAAGGTTGCCCAGTGGTTTGGCGAAGGGCTCATCGACACGGAAGTCTTTACTCGCGGCGCACGCGTTCGCGAATACATGCTCGGTAACAATATCGGCGGCATGACCCATGACTGGTTCGCCAGCACCTCGAACTATACCGAGGCTCTGAAGGACAGCGTTCCCGGTATCAATTTCGCACCGATGCTGCCACCGAAAACGGTATCGGGAAAGCGCTTCGAGGACAGTCGGCGTGCGACCGTTCAGCCTGCCGGCTGGGCGATCTCCTACACCAATCAGCACCCCGCCGAGACGATCAAGTACTTCGACTTCTGGTTCTCCGAAAAGGGTCGCATTCTCTCCAACTGGGGTGTCGAGGGCGTCAACTACGACATGAAGGACGGCAAACCTGTCTACAAGGACAGCGTCCTCAAGAACCCAAAGCCGGTGAACGCCCAGATGTGGGAGATCGGCGCCGGCGTGCCGCGCGGCTACTGGGCCTCCTACCCGTCCGAACAGCAGTGGACCAACAAGATGGCCCTCGACGGGATCGCCATGTACGAGACGGAACCCGGCCTGCTGCAGCCCGAATTCACCGGCGTCTCGATGAGCGCCGAGGAACGGGCGGTCTACGACAAGTACTGGCCGAGCCTGCTCACATACATGACCGAGATGCAGCAGACCTTCGTGCTCGGCGCACAGAATGTCGACGCCTCCTGGGATGCCTATCAGGCTCGCCTCGAACAGCTCGGCCTGCCCGAGGTCATCAAGGTCATGCAGACGGCCTACGACCGCCAATACGCCAAGAACTGACACATCAGGGCGCGGCGCGGCCGCGCCCTATTCACTCCCCGACTTGTTAAAGGACGTCATTTTCGATGCCCAAAGCTGACGAAGCCCCACGACTGCATTATCTCGACGAGCCGAAACCCGGCACGCTGACGATCACCTATCAGCCGAACGGCTCCGCCATCCAGGAGAACCCGCCGCGTTTCAGCTGGCTGCCGGCGCTGGACGACAATGCCCGCTATGCCCTCAAGGTGTCCCGGAATCCATCCTTTCCACCGGCCGATACGCTGCTGTTCGAAGACCTTAATTGGAACTTCTTCACGCCGGACGTAACCTTCGAGCCCGGCGTCTATCACTGGGCCTTCGCGCTATGGGATGGCGCATCCAAAACCGTTGTGTCCGCCTGGAGCAGCGTTCGAATATTCGAGATCCTGCCCGGCTTGCCGGAAACACCGCTGCCGCGCGCGCAAGTCCGCTGGAAGGCTGCGGATCTACGCCATCCCCGACTTTGGCTCGGTCCGAGCGAAGTCGGTGATTTTCGCGAACGCCTGGAGGCAGATGCCGATCATTGCGGCTGGCAGGGTTTTTTCGACAAGTCTGTCGCGCCATGGCTCACGCGCGATTTCATCGCAGAGCCTGCCCTCTACCCCAACAACGTGCGCGTCGCGAAACTCTGGCGGCAGATGTACATCGATTGCCAGGAAGCCATCTACGCGGTGCGCCATCTGGCGATCGCCGGCGTAATTCTCGACGATCCCGCGTTGATCACCAGGGCGCGTGAATGGCTGCTGGCGATCGCGCGATGGGATCGTACGGGCGCCACCGCGCGTTCCTACAACGACGAGGCAGCCTTCCGCGTCGTCACCGCACTCGCCTGGGGCTACGACTGGCTGTGGGATCATCTCGACGACACGGAACGGACGGAGGTCCGCGACGTCCTGCTGGCGCGGACGCGCGAAGTTGCCGATCATGTCCTGTGGCGTGCGCGCATCCATGTCTTCCCCTATGACAGTCACGCCGTGCGCTCGCTATCGGCCGCATTGACGGCCGCCTGCATCGCTCTTGCTGGAGAAAGCGACGAGGCGGAAAGCTGGCTCGACTATACGATCGAATTCCTGTTCACACTCTACTCCCCATGGGGCGACGCGGATGGCGGGTGGGCCGAGGGTCCGCATTACTGGATGACAGGCATCGCCTACCTGACGGAGGCCGCCAACCTCATCAAGAACTTCCTGGACGTCGACCTCTACAAGAGGCCGTTCTTCCATAAGACCGGCGACTTCCCGCTCTACACCAAGGCACCGGGTACCCGTCGCGCCTGTTTCGGAGACGATTCCACCCTCGGCGACCCGCCGGGAGTAAAGGTCGGCTACAATGTCCGCCAGTTCGCAGGCGTCACCGGCAATCCTTACTACCAGTGGTACTACGAGCGCCTTAAGGCCGACGCCGCCGGAACCGAGATGGAGTTCTACAATTACGGCTGGTGGGATCTCAATTTCGACGATCTCGTCTATCGCCACGACTATCCGCAGATCACGGCCCAGGCGCCAAGCGACCTGCCACCAGTGAAATGGTTCAAGGATATCGGCTGGGTCGCCATCCAGAAATACATGGACGACCCTGCGCGGCATATCCAGTTTCTGTTCAAGAGCAGCACCTTCGGCTCGCTCAGCCACAGCCATGGCGACCAGAACGCTTTCCTGCTCTATGCCTTCGGCGAAGATCTGGCCATCCAGAGCGGCTACTATGTGGCCTTCAACTCCACCATGCACCGTAACTGGCGGCGCCAGACCATTTCCAAGAACGCCATCCTCATCGACGGCAAAGGTCAGTATGCCGACGGCGATAAGACGATTGCAAAAAAGGCCGGGGGGCGGATTGTCACCGTGCGCGAGGAGCCGTCCCATGTCTTCATCAGCGGCGATGCGACGGCGGCCTACCGGGCCGCAGATCCTGACGTGTTGCGCGCCGAACGCGACGTCTATTTCACCGCAAGCGATTTCGTTGTGCTCGTCGACCGCGTCGAGTGCTCCCGTCCAAAGCCCGTTCAATGGCTGTTTCATGCGACAAGACCGATGGACGTCGGCACCAACAGCTTCCGCCTGACCGGAGAGCGCGCCGGCCTTTACGGGCAGTTCGTCCACTCGACCTCCGGCCCGCCCAATGTTCGCCTGGTCGAAGGTTTCGAAGGGATCGATCCCGCCGACGTCGAGGGCATGGATACCCAATACCATATCGAGGCCAGCCTGCCGTCGGCGAGCAAGCACACCCTCGTCACCCTGCTCGTTCCCTATTCGCTCGATGAGCCGCGGCGGGTCTTTAACTTCATCGACGACCAGGGGTTCAGCGCCGACATCTACTTCACCGATGTCGACGACAACCAGTTGCGCATCGTCATCCCAAAGAACTTCTGATCACGAAAGGATATTTCCATGAACGGACTGAAAGACAAAGTCGTGCTGGTCACCGGCGGCGGACGCGACATCGGCAAGGCCTGCGCCGAGCGACTTGCCAAGGAAGGCGCAAAGGTCGTCGTCACCTATTTCGGCTCGGCATCAAGCGCTGAACAGAGCGTCGGCGCTATCAATGCGGCGGGCGGCAAGGCGGTCGCACTTAGAGCGGACATGACCAATGCGGCGGATGCCCAGGCCGCGGTCGACAAGGCCGTGTCGGAATTCGGCAGGCTTGATGGCCTCGTGCACGTCGCCGGCGGCATCATCGCCCGCAAGACGCTGTCCGAGATGGACGAGGCGTTCTTCCGTGAAGTGATCGACGTCAATCTGACGTCGTTGTTCAATGCAACCAAAGCCGCGGTGCCCGCCATGAATGAAGGAGGCTCGATCGTCACCTTCGCGTCCCAGGCCGGCCGTGACGGCGGCGGTCCCGGCGCCGTCGCCTACGCGACCTCCAAGGGGGCCGTGATGACGTTCACGCGTGGCCTGTCGAAGGAACTCGGCCCGAAGATCAGGGTGAACGCCGTCTGCCCCGGCATGATCTCCACGGCTTTCCACGACACCTTCACGAAACCGGAAGTGCGCGAGCGGGTTGCGGCAGCGACACCGCTCAAGCGCGAGGGACAATCGGCCGAGGTCGCAAGTCTGGTCGCGTTCCTCGTCTCCGACGAGGCTGCCTTCATCACCGGCGCCAGCTACGACGTCAATGGCGGCACGTTCTTCTCGTAGGACCAGAACATGACAGTCACATCTCCGATCCATGGGAGCAGGGTCGCCCTGCTCGGGACCTCGCTCGTCCAGCAGAACCACGATGCCGGCGAGCGGCATATCCGATCGTCGGCCAGGGGCTGGTCGACATGGGCGGAGGTGCTGACCCATGGCCAGCTCGATATCACCGTCTTCCACGACCCACGCGTACATCCTGGATGGGAGCCGAGCGGGCGGGTGGGTGACTCGCGCGGCTTCGGTGGCCTTAACGCCGGTGTCTCAGGCCAGAAGGCCCTAGATATCGCCAACCGGATCGACCAGGTCCTTGCGCTTGATTTCGACCTCATCATCGTTGACGCGGGAACCAACGACATGATGGTGGAGACCAAGGAAACCATTCAGGCGATCCGCGAGGCGATCGTGTCCCGCCTGCTCGATGCCGGCAAGCTGGTCATCCTGCTGCCGATCCTTGCCCGCGGGACGCAAAAATGGTCGGCCGGCGGATCGGAGCGTGCCAAGGCGCAATGGATCAACCAGAAGAGCCGTGCCTTCGCGGCCCGAAGACCCCGTTGCCACATCTTCGACTGGAACAGCGCCTGGGTCGACTGGCATAGCGCGGACGGCGTTCCACACGCCGGATTCTCCGATGACGGCACGCATTTTTCTGTGCCGGGCGGTCATGCCGTCGGCAAGGCGTTGGCCGAGTACCTCCGCGGGCTGCTTGCTCCGCACGTTCCCGAACGGTGGGCGCGGGACGATCGTTTCGACCCGGTTCACAATCCCCTCGGAAGTTTTGTTCCCGATCCGCTTCCGGGCAACGCAAAGACGTTTGCGGGGCCGCCGCCCGATTGCAACGTCACGGCCAGCCGTGCCGTAAGCAGCACCGGTCATCCGGCAGGCTGGCAAGAAATCAGTCTGGAAGGCGGCCATTGCGTCCTGGAGATCTTGCCGGAAGGTTTCATCAATCCGCTGCCGGCAGGCGCCTGGGTCCGGGCGAGCTGCGCGGTCGAGGTCGACGCGCATGATGGCTGGCGGGACATCTCCCTTGTGCTTGAAGACTGTGGCCCGGAAGGTCTGACGGCACAGGCGCTTGCACCTTTCGATCTCGGTGACGGCAACCTCGCGTCCTATCCGACCGAGGCATGGTCAGGCATGCTGAGGACACCGCCGATCAAAATCAAAACGCCATCCCAGAGGCTTCGGCTCGCGCTCAACCTGCGCATTGTCTCATCTGGGCGCCCGGCAACGATGCGTTTCTCCACGCCGCAACTACGCCAGGTCGACCCGCCCGCCCTGGGCTGGCACCGCTAAACCATCTGGGACACGCTTCCTGCCTTATGGTAAGCAATCAATGCTTGAGACTCTACATCGCAGAGTGACCTCCGCATATGGTCGTAACGCCCGCCTGCGGTCGAGCAGGCCGAACCGATTGACCGGTTCGCCGTCTGCAGGACATTCCCGGTGCCCCGAGGGACTTCGAAGACCTGCCTATCCAGACACGCCCGCTGCGAAAGCGACAACGCGGTCAGGGGCCGCCGATTTGAAGCAGGCCTCTTTTGCTATCACCGTCGAGAGTATCCATGGCGGCAAACAAACGATCGCGCTCGATGAGCCAGGGCTTGAACTGCTCATTCACGTCCAGGACGAACACCAGATCTTCGGCCTCCAGATATCCCGCCACGGGTGAGTGGTGTCCTGTTCCCGCTCCAAAAATCGTCCTACGATCGAAGTTGATGATGTAGCGACGGTCGGGATCGTTAGCGTGCGTCATGTGCTCACGGAACTGCTCGGCGGTCAGGTTCCGCAGCACGGTGACCTGGTGGCTCGTCTTCTTTCGCGCAAGCTCAGCCAGCTCGTCCAAAGTGAGCCCCATTATGCAGTACCCCGTCCAGCACGTACCTGTTCCGGACAGGACGTCGGCCTCGGTCGTTTCGTCCTCACCGATCGAGCGGAAGCTGTTTGCAAGGCTTGCAGGTCCACACCGCGAACCGTTCGACTGCCACGTGACGCGTTTGTCAAAGGCAGAAGCGACCGGGAGGCTCCAGGCTTTTTCGAGAAGATCTGAACTGCGAATGACAGATGTCTCGATCGCTATGGGAGCAACGGAGGTCCGAGAAGGCACGACGAATGTCGCCGCAACGAGCAAACCCAAGGCGGCCGCAAAGCCAAGCACGACCCGATGTTTCATTGTCTGATCCCCACAATGCAAGGACGATCAGAAACAATGAACCAGGGACAAGATGTCATCAATGGAGGCCGATCTGCCTTGCACCTTCGCGAAACAGCGTCTGCTGTTCGGGCCCCAGATGAAACGCGGTCAGAAAATCGCTCAGGCTGTAACCTGAAAACCGATGATGGATCGACGCCACGTAGCCACGCCCTTCGTCGAGCCGGCCGATGAGCGCCAGCGATAGCGCCGCGATCGCCAGAATGTGGGCATGGGCATTCGGCCGAGCCGCAGCCTTGATGGCCCAGCCGGCGGCCTCCTCAAAGCGTCCGAGGCGCACGAGTGCCAGCGCCCGGCTTGCCAGCATGCCGAAGAGCAGCGGATCAAATGGACTGAGTTTTCGCGAAAGATCAGCCGCCACAATAGCTGCCTGCGCATCGCCGGACTGAGCCTGGACGAAGGCGAGCGAATAATGACCAAGCGCAAAGCTGGGGCTGAGTTCGACCGCCTGTTCCAGCTCGCCGACGGATTGGTCATGCAGCCCCCGCAGCCAGAGCGCTCGGCCGATTGCCCAATGCGCGGCCGGGTCGCGGTCATCGGCCATCATGCTTTGGCTGGCTGCCCGATACGCGAGCTCGACCTCCACGTCCTGATCCGCCCAGTGCTGGAAGGCGCTTTGAAAATGGGTGAAGGAAAGGCCCGCGTGAGCGCGGGCGAATGTCGGATCGAGGTTTATCGCGGTCTCGAAGAAGTGTTGGGCCTGTTCATTGTTGCTCCTGGTGAAGCGATACATGTGCCAGAGCCCACGGTGATGCGCCTCCCACGCATCGAGAGAACTAGGTGGCTTCAGGATTGCCCGGTTGCTCTCAAGCGCTTCGACCTCACGCTCGATGGTGACGACGATCCGACTGCCGATCTCGTCAAGCAGAAGAAAGGTCTCCGCAGCATCGTACTCGAAGACCTCGGCCCAGACGATACGGGCGGTTTGCGCCTCCGTAAGTTCGACGCAGACGGTGATGCGCCTTCCGAGGCGCTGGAACGAGCCGTTGACGACATAGTCGACGCCGAGCATCCGGCCAGCCTCGTGCGGTGTGTACCGGCGGTCGCGCAGGGCGAACATGGTGCCCTGGGCGATCACGCTGAGGCTTCGCTGTCGGGCGAGCCGTGTGATGATGTCGTGAACGAGCGCATCCGACGACCCACCCGGAATGGCCATCGGCGACGTGTCATCGAAGGGCATGATAGCGATCGAGGCACGGCGATGCGTCTGAGGTGCTGCTGTTTCGCTCGGCGCCGTTTCGGCGACGGGCGCCGGATGCACTATGAACGTCTCGTCAGCCTGAGCCCTGGCCGTGCGCCAGATCTCTCGAAGAGGTTTGCTGTCAACGCCTTCACTATCGAAAAGCTTGGCAGTCGCTGCCAGGTGCTCCTCTCCTTCCCGAACGCGCCCGTCGGCAGCAAGGCTTTGCAGCAGCAGCTCGTGGGGACGAAGGTCAAAGGAGGCAAGGGCAATCCAGCGATCGAGATAGCTGCGCACTTCCTCATGGCCGGCGCGTTGTACGATGTGATCGAGGAGAGCCGCATGGGTATCGCGCAATCGGCGCCGTTGGAACGCCAGCCAGCTGTCAAATGCCGGGCAGCGCTCAATCGCAAGGCCGTCAAGAAAATCGCCGACAAAAAGATCGGCCAGGGATCGCAACTGTTCCGGTGCAAGCGTCCTAAAGCCGTGTCGATGGGCTGCGGTAACCTCGATCGCATCGACCGAGCAATCCGACAGATCGAGGGCGATCGTATCGCCCTTGGCACGGACGCGCTGCTCACCGATCAGCGACCGGATCTTGCTCAGACACCATCGCAGTTCACCGCGCGGATCGTCGGGAACATCCCACAGAAGGTCGCAAAGCTGAGCCCTTCCAGAGGGATGAGGCGAAAGCGCCAGATAGGCAAGAAGAGCACGCACCTTGCGCGATCCGGGCAACGGCACGTCCACGCCTTCACGGCGAATTGCCAATGGTCCGAGCAGTCGGAGCGTTAACGACGGCATGTCGATCTGCCTTCGCCCGTAAGGTTCCATGGTCATTACCACGCCGGCTCCCACGCCGGTTCCCACGCTCTCTGCCTAAACCAGAAGCCGCGGAAGATCAGATGCTCGAAACAGGCCTGTGACAGACGCACCATGACCCAATCAAACTGCCTTAAGGAGGAAAAAATGTCCACATCCGCAGCTCTAGCCGACCAGAACCACCAGCCTGCCGTCGACTTCGGCGCGCTCAAGGCCCGGCAGCAAAACGCGTGGTCTTCAGGCGATTACGCCGTCGTCGGCACGACCCTGCAAATTGTTGGCGAGAGCCTCTGTGAAGCGCTCGATCTGCGCGCCGGTTCCAAGGTGCTCGACGTCGCCGCTGGCAACGGCAACGGTGCGCTTGCCGCCGCCCGGCGCTGGTGCGACGTCACCGCGACGGATTACGTCCCTGCGCTCCTGGAGCGCGCTCGTGAGCGCGCCAAGGCAGACCGGCTCTCCATCACCTTCCAGGAGGCAGATGCAGAAAACCTGCCCTTCGCCGATCAGTCGTTCGACACTGTGCTCTCGATTTTCGGCGTGATGTTCACGCCCGATCAGGAGCGGGCTGCCGGCGAGCTCCTTCGTGTCTGCAAGCGCGGCGGCTCCATTGGCCTTGCGAACTGGACCCCCGATGGCTTCATCGGGCAGGTGTTCAAGACGATCGGTCGCCATGTCCCAACGCCGGCAGGTGCCCGCTCGCCGGCGCTCTGGGGATCGCGCCCGCGTCTCGAGGAACTGTTCCCGGCCACGTCCGCCTCGGTTGCGGCAATGCCGCGGCAGTTTGTGTTCCGCTACAAGTCGCCCGAGCATTGGCTTGAGGTCTTCCGGACCTTCTACGGCCCTGTTTTGAAGACCTTCGCCGCCCTCGAACCCGCGGGACAGGACGCGCTCGCTACCGATCTGCTGGCGCTCGTTGCACGCTTCAATCGCGCCGATGGCGGTACCATGGTGGTGCCGAGCGAGTATCAGGAAGTCGTTGTTACAAGGCTCTGAGTCAAGGCTATGTTGAACCATGTCACCGCCGCGCACGCGTCTCGATCCGTGCTCGGCGGTGTACATCGAAACGGTCCAACCTTTCGACGATATGTCATCGATGAACCTCCCAAGCGAGCGATCAACGTAACGCCGACGACACTCACCCTCTCACTGGATAGTCCAGCGCCACGAACTGGCTGCTGATCGCGGACGTGCACGCGACCTGTGATCACGTGCCCATTTTCCCGACAACGCGCTTGTTTTTCCTTCGGCGGTCGGCCCGCTTGACTCCGCTAAAGAACGCATCTAGTAAGTTGTAGGCCTAACCCTACATTTGGACATCATGACCCGATCAACCTCGAATGCAACTCCCACGCTGTCGCTGACAGACCTGCCAGGCCCGGACGTGCCCATTCGCCGTTTGAGCCACCCTTGGCGCTGGATAAGCGGTGGTGCCGTCATCCTGCTGCTGGCAGTGATCGGTCGCGCCTTTGCGGTTGGTCAAATCCAGTGGACGGTCGTCGGGCAGTTTCTAACGGCCGGCGTCATCATCACCGGTTTCGGCTGGACCCTTTTGATCTCGGCTTGCGCGCTTGCACTTGGCGTGGTCCTCGGCTTCGCCTTCGGGATCATGCGCCTTTCGGAAAATCCAATCCTGCGCTTTGCCGCCTGGCTTTACGTCTGGATATTTCGCGGCACGCCGGTGCTGCTCCAGCTTCTCATCTGGTTCAACATCGCACTCGTCTTTCCCCGTCTCTACATTCCGGGCCTGGTCGACGAGCGCATGGTTGATGTGGTGACGCCCTTTGTCGCTGCCGTTCTTGGTCTCGGCGTCAACGAGGGCTCTTATCTGACGGAAGTGGTGCGCGGCGGAATCTCGTCCGTCGATCGCGGCCAGAAGGAAGCGGCCCACACACTCGGCATGACGCCCGGCCAGACGATGCGGCGCATTATGCTGCCGCAGACCCTGCGGTTGATCCTGCCGGTTCTTGGCAACAGCGCCATCGGCATGCTGAAATTCTCCTCGCTCGCCGCCACGATCGCCATGGGCGAAATGCTGAACGCGGCCCAGCGGATCTACTTCATCAACGGCGCGGTCATCGAGCTGCTGTTCGTGTGCGCCGCCTGGTACCTCGCCGGAACGACGGTCCTTTCCATCGGTCAATATTATCTCGAACGCCATTTCGGCCGCGATGCCGCTGCCGCTGCCAGCAATCGAAGCTGGTTCAAAGGACGGGCGCGGCGTCTCGCCGCTGTGAGGGAAGCATGAGTCTCGCGGTCAAGGCGGTAGGTATCCGCAAGAGTTTCGGCAGCCACGAGGTATTGAAGAACCTCGACCTCGAAGTCGCCTATGGTGAAGTGCTGTGCATCCTCGGCCCCTCGGGCAGTGGTAAGAGCACGTTCCTTCGGTGCATCAACCATCTCGAAACGCCAAACGGCGGTTATGTCTGGGTCGATGGTGCGATCATGGGCTACGCGCTCCATCGCGGCGCCCTACAGGAGCTGCCCGTCAAGCGACTACGCGCACAGCAGAGTCAGCTCGGCATGGTGTTCCAACACTTCAATCTGTTCGCGCATCTGACGGTGCTCGGCAATGTCATCGAAGGGCCGATGGTCGTGCGCGGATTGCGCCGGGCCGAAGCCGAAGCCCGCGCCATGGATCTGCTGGAGCAGGTCGGCATGGCGGCCAAGGCCGAAAGCTATCCGTCGCAGCTTTCAGGCGGCCAGAAACAACGCGTGGCAATCGCCCGGGCGCTCGCCATGGAGCCACGGGTGATGCTGTTCGACGAACCGACCAGCGCGCTCGATCCGGAGCTTGTCGGCGAGGTGCTGGAGGTCATGCGCAATCTGGCGCGCGGCGGTACCACCATGATTGTCGTCACCCATGAGATCGGCTTTGCCCGCGAGGTGGCAGACCGCGTCGTGGTGATGATCGACGGAGAAATTCGCGAGACCGGCGCGCCGGAACAGGTCCTCAGCAACCCCGGTGATCCGCGCGTGCGCACATTCCTCAGCCGCGTTCTGGCCTGAGAAATTTCAGCTTAAAAATGGGAGAACAGAAAATGAAACGACTGCTGCCAATAGTTCTGGGACTTGCCTCCACCACATTCATCAGCCTGTGTGTAGCCGGAGGGGCCCATGCCGCGGCCGATGAGAAGCTGGCCGCCGCCCTGCCCGAAGCCGTGCGCGCCGCTGGCAAACTAAACGTCACCATCAGCCTTGCCTATCCGCCGATGGAATACAGCGATGCCGGCTCGACCGACCTGAAGGGTTTCGACATCGATCTCGCCAAGGCCGTCGCCGAGCGCCTCGGCCTGACGGCCGAGTTCCAGAACGTCGAATTCCCGCAGCTCATTCCTCAGGTCGTCACCGGCCGGTCCGACATGATCATGACCGCCTTCTCCGACAAGGTCGAACGCCAGACACAGCTCGATTTCATCGACTACTTCAAGACTGGCAACGTCTTTTATTCCACGGCCGATCAGCAGGGAGAGATCAAGGTTGAAACCGATCTCTGCGGCAAGACCGTGGCCGTGGCGACGGGCACCAGCTGGGTCACATGGGCGGAAAATGTCGGCAAGACCAATTGTGCTGCCGACAAGCCGATCACGGTCATCCAGATCCCCACACAGGCCGAGCACATCATGCAGATCCGCCAAGGCCGTGCACAGGCCTCGGTCATCGGCCTGGAGGGCCTGCTCGATCTGATGAAGCAGGAACCGGGCAAGTTCTACCAGATCGGCAAGGTCGACGAGATCAATTACTACGGCATCGCCTTTGCCAAGGCGAATGGCCCCTTGCGCGATGCGGTTCTTGCAGCGCTCGAGGCGCTGAAGGCGGATGGTACTTATGCACAGATCCTCGATCGTCATGGCTTGAAAGATGCTGCCGTGGAAGAGTTCAAGGTGAACGGAACCACGAAGTAACGGAGCCAAACGGAGCCCGCCTTGACCCATCCCTCCATGCCTGACGCCCCCATCGCCGCCGACGACAGATTGTCGAGATTGCGCCTCGATCTCTATTCGAGCGAGCAACTTTACCGGCAGCTCTACCGGGCGCTTCGAGCCGCAATCCTGAGCGGCGATTTTTCCGAAGGGGAAGCCATTCCCTCGGAAAACCAAATGCGTGACCAGTTCGGCATCGCCCGGACCACGGTGCGCAATGCGATGGCGCTTTTGGTGTCGGAGGGACTGGTCCAGCAGGTTCGCGGCCGGGGCACGATCGTTTCGCACCGGCCGATCAGCCACAATATCTGGAACTTCGGCAGCTTTACGGAACTCGCCCGCCGACAAGGCCAACGCCCGACGACGCGGGTACTGGAGCATCGGGTTGAGAACGGTGAACTGTTCCTGGTGCGCGCTCGCGGGCTTGCCAACGGCGAGACCGTCAACTGGCTGAACGTCGATACGTCGCAGCTCGATCTCGCCCTCTATCCAGGCATCGACCGCTACGATTTCGCGGCGCAATCACTCTACGAGGTATTGCGCCGCGACTATGACCGCAACCCCATTCGCTCGGAATTGCTTTTGACGGTTGTGCCGCCATCCGACCGTTTGCGGGAGGTGTTTGCTCCGGCACACGACGTGCCGGGCTATCTTTGCGCCAGCGGGGATGTGCTCGACGCCAACGATCGGTTGGTCGAACGCACGTCGATCGTCTACTCGCCGGCGGTCCAGATGAAATTCGCCACCCGTTGGGGGCGTGATACCGCGCCGGCCTGATGGCGGCGCGACGCAGGAGAACGAACATGAGCCGCTTCGGCGAGACCTTTACGACGCCAAAACCCATTCTCGGCATGTTGCACCTGGCAGGCGACAGCCCCGAGGGCAAACTCGCCCAAGCCGAGGAAGAAGCCCGCATTATGGCGGGTGAAGGTGTCGATGGATTGGTAGTTGAGAATTATTTCGGCCACGCCGAGGATGTGGAGCGGGTGCTGGAGCGGCTGTTCGGCCTTGATCTCGGCACGCGCATCGGCGTCAATGTGCTACGCGATGATGCGCGCGCATTTGAACTTGCCCGACACTATCCCGTCGCCTTCATCCAGGTCGATTCCGTTGCCGGTCATTTGCCGCCCGAGACGGATGCTCCCTTCGCCGCAGACCTTGCCACCCGCCGTGAAGGCGTCTCGGCGCTGCTGCTCGGGGGCGTGCGGTTCAAATATCAACTGGTCCTGTCCGGCAGGCCGGAAGCAGAGGACGTGCGCATCGGCGCCTCGCGTTGCGACGGCCTCGTGGTGACCTCCGATGCGACGGGCCGGCCGACCGACATGGACAAGGTGGCGCGTTTCCGTGCCGCAACCGGGGGCGGTGTACCGCTACTGATCGGAGCCGGCCTTACCGAGGCCAATGCCGCCGAACAGCTTGCCCACGCAGACGGCGCCGTCGTCGGAAGCTGGTTCAAGCACGACCATAAGGACACCGGCCGGGTTGAAGCGGCCCACGTCGCCGGCTTGATGCGCGTCGTGCGTGCTGCAAGGAGTGCCGCATGAGCGCTCCGGATGCCGTCCTCGCCCGGCGGTGACCGCCGAAAACTTTTCGCGGTTCGGTACGACCTACAACCTGACTGACGATTCAGATCCCAAGGCGATATGGACGGCGGGCGACGGCTGGCGAGACGGGTTCACCACCGCACCGCTGATTGAGGGCTCTGGCCACCTTGGCATCACGCGCGGCGGCGGCGGACCATGGCTCTGCGCGGCAATGGAGCGGCACCTGGGAACCGAAGAGGCGCTGTTCTGCGCATCCCAACCGATCGTGCTGGCCGTCGCGCCCGCATCCGACGCAGAGGCACCGCATCGCGATGACCTTGAAGCATTCGTGATTGCGCCGGGGCAAGTGGTAGTGATGCATCGTGGCGTCTGGCACGACGCTTGCCGCGGCGTTTCGGGCCCTGCGCCCTACTATTGGATGGCGATATGTGGCTTCGGTGAAAGCCCCTGGGTGCCTGTGGCTGGCGGACCACGCCTGATCAAGGCGGCCAACCAGGAAGGACTGAGCGCATGACAACCTTTTTCATCGGTGACGTGGCGCTCGACGAATATTACACCGCCGATCGCTGGCCGGGTCGTGCGGACAAGGGCATGGTCGCCGAACTGCCGGCGGAAACCGGCGGCTCTATCGCCAACGCCGCTGTGGTACATGCGGCACTGGGCGGCCGAACGCAGTTCATCTCATTGCTCAACGACAGCCCGCTGTCAAAACGGCTGATTGCCGACCTCGTGGAGAACGGCGTCGGCGTCAGCCACATGCTGACCGACCCTGCTATTCCCGAATCGCGCAACCTGATCTTCCTGGTCGATGGCGAGCACATCGTGCTGACTGTTGAGATGGGCGAACAACCGATGTGGCTGTCACCGGACAGTTTGACGGCGCTGCGTCAGCCCGGATTGATGTATACGACCCTCTATCGTGTCCGCCGGCTGCACGTGCGGACGGAAAGCGGCATTCTGAAACAGGCCGGACTTCTGGCCGACCTGCGCCAGCACGGGCGCCGCGCCATCTTCGATCTCGACGTCGGCGGCTGCACGCCTGAGGACATGCCCTATCTCAAAGGTGCGGCGGTGGTCATCTTCAACCAGGTCGGCTTCCGTACCGCCTTCGGCCATGAAGACCTGTCGTGCATCGGAGACTGGATGCGCGATCATGACATCGACTGGGTGGTGCGCACGCTGGCGGCCGAGGGCGCAGAGGCGCGTAACGGTGACACGATACTGCGCGCTAGCGGGTTTCCCGTCGATGTCGTCGACGTGACTGGCGCTGGCGATACCTTTGGCGGCGTGCTGACCTGGTGTCTTGAACAGAACCAACCCTTTGCCGATGCCTTGAACTTCGCCGTGGCTGCCGCAGCCCGCTCAGTCACCGTCCATGGTCCCCGCGGCGGCAAGGCCAACGCCGACGAAATCCTTCGCTGGTGCGATGACAGAACCCGGCACCGGCCGCGCCATTGAGCGCGGATTTCGATGATATATCGTCCCGGGCGACGGTACAGATTGCTTGCCAGCAGTCCAAACCCGTCCAGATAGCGGATGAATCCGTTTAACGGCGTACCTCAACCGCGCTCAATAGTAAGGTGAGACGCACGCTTGTCGCGGACCGTAATAGGGCTGGAATGTATCGTCGTATGCCCTATAGGAACGGTAGCGCGCGTAGCACCAGCGCATATGTGCACTGCCGCCGCCGTAGACTTGGCGGTAGTAGCGTGGCGCATAATAGCGTGGCGCATAATAGCGCTGCCGGTAGTAGTTCCCGCCATAGTAGTTCCCGCCATAGTAGTTATTGCCGTAGTAGTTCCCGCCGTAGTAACCGGGGCCATAATATCTGGGTTGAGCCAGCAGCCCGCCGATAACGGCGCCGGCGGCAAGCCCACCCAGTGCCCAAGCCCAATCGTCACCACCACCGTTGTGATGATGTCCGTGGTTGTACCCGCCGTAGCCGCCGTAGCCGCCGCGATATCGCCTGTACTGAACCAGCTGGGCTTGCGGCGCCTCAATCCCTGGCGCGGCAATTGTGGGAAATGCCATGACCGGCGGAGCGCTTGTCAGCGCAGTCGCAAGCGACAAGGCAACGATTGCAAACCTTTTCATTGGCTTCACCTTTCCTCTGCAGCGCCACACGTCGAATTCGGCGCGCAAAGGACACTGCAGTCCTTTAAATCGCGGCCTAATTCTACCCTAAAATCGAACTTGAGTTGAGGAATTATATATCGGCCGGAAAGCATCCCGTTCCGCTCACGGACGCTTGAATGAAATGCTTCGAATGCGGGAATGCCTGCCTTCTCCGCAAACCCTGGAAGGTGCCCCGCTTCAACAGCTACCGGTCGCGCTGAGACCCGTTCGCACGCAGTTTGTGTTTTCGACCAGGCGATCGCGCTCAAACTGAACGAAATGTCCGCCGGCCCTTTACAAAGCCGTTTCGCCATGGACACATTCGCGTTCGGAGGAATGGAGGAGCGTGGCAGCAATGCCATTGAAGTTCCATGGTTTCACATTCTGAACATGTCCGCGAGATCGAGCGGGTGGGACAGGGCCTGGCAACGGGACGCGACGACATTGTCGTCAAGTCGTGGCTGCGGTGCCTTGATCAGCACAAGCTGGATCCAGCGCAGACATGCGAAGCCTACATCCTGCCTGAACAGCGCCTTCGCGAGCATCGGCAGGAAGCCGAGGACCTTATCAGGATCGCGCGGTCAGGCCTTGAAAACCTCTACAACCAGGTCGCCGGACAGAACTACGTTCTGCTGCTCTCCGACAGGAAAGGCGTGACAGTCGAATTTCTGGGCGATCCTTCCTTCGACAACAACCTGCGCCGGGCCGGCCTCTACCTTGGATCCGACTGGGCCGAAGCGCGGGCGGGTACCTGCGCCGTCGGCGCCTGTCTGGAGACCGGAGAAGCCTTGACGATCCACCAGAGCGACCATTTCGACACAACGCATACGCCGCTCTCCTGCACCGCAGCGCCGATCTACGATACAGAAGGCGGGCTTTCGGCCGTTCTCGACATTTCTCTGCTCAGCTCTCCAATCCTGAAGGCAAGCCAAAACCTTGCGCGCCACCTTGTGGCCGCCACCGTGCGTCGTATCGAGCTCGCCAACCTGATGGCTCGGACGCGCCATGAATGGGTGCTGCGCTTTGCCCGCGCGCCCGAGTTTCTCGACGTCGATCCTGAGGCGGCGATCTCGATCGACGGCCGCGGCCACATCATCGGCATGACCCATGGCGGCGCACGGATCCTGGCGCGTTCGGCCGGGCTCGACTGGCGTGACCCGCAAAACCTCATCGGGCAACCGATGTCGCGTTTCTTCGATATCGGGGTTGATGGCCTGGTGGAGTTGACCCGTCGCAGGCCGACTGAGGAACGGCTTCTGACCGCGCGTGACGGAAATGCTCTCTTTGCCCACGCGATCGAACCGCAGTTTCCTGTCGGCCGGTCGGCCGGCAAGATCGCAACGGCCTCGCCCTCTCGACGGCTCGGCGGCCAGGTGCCGGTGATCGCAGCTCTTCAGGATCGGATCACCAAACTCGCGCCGACCGCATTGCCGGTCCTCATCCAGGGCGAGACCGGTTCGGCAAGGAGCACCTCGCCCGAACAATCCATGACTGCAGCGGCCTCAAGGGTAAGTTCGTTGCGATCAATTGTGCCGCGTTGCCCGAGCATCTGATCGAGAGCGAACTCTTCGGCTATCTGCCCGGCGCCTTCACCGGGGCATCGCCCAAGGGGCGCAAGGGCCTGATAGAACAGGCCGACGGCGGAACCCTCTTCCTCGACGAGATCGGCGACATGCCCCTCACCCTGCAGACAAGATTGCTACGGGTCCTGGCGGAACGGGAGATCCTGCCGATTGGCGGGCAGGAACCGAAATCGGTGAACCTGCGCATCGTCTCGGCAACGCACCGGCCGCTGCAGCAACTGGTGCAGGAGGGGCGCTTCCGCGAAGACCTGTTCTATCGTCTGAATGCCGTCGTGTTCCATATGCCGCCGCTTCGCGATCGGGCGGATTTCGAATGGCTGCTCGCGACACTCCTCGAAAAACACCGCACCGAGGAGCGACCTTTGCACATCTCGTCGGACGCGCTGGCCGCGCTGAAGGCGCATGGCTGGCCCGGGAATATTCGCGAGCTGGATAACGTTCTCGCCGTCGCCGCTGCCGTCTGCGACGAAAACAGGATTGAACTCGGCGACCTGCCGGACCACCTCACAGCGACGCCGACAGGCAAGACTGAAGGTCCTTCCCCAATCGGAAAGACCGATGACGGCACGGCGCTCGAGATCATGCTCTCTTCCTGCGGCTGGAACATCTCCGAGGCGGCCCGGCGCCTGGGCGTCGATCGCTCCACCGTCCATCGTCAGATCAAGCGCCACCGGCTGCGCGCCAAGCACTAGCATGCAACAGGTGTGGCACCACACCTGTTGCATCCGCCTCAGGTGGACGATGCCCACCAGGTCGAGCTACGCCATTGATTAGCAACGATATTCAAACCTGACCCAGCCCTGGCACGCCCCTTGCTCCGTACTGTCGCAACAAAAGGCAGAACGGAGGAAACATGCGCGCACTCAGATTTCATGCAGCCAGGGATCTGCGGCTTGAACAGATCTCGCCACCCGATCGCAATCCGGGGCCAGGCCAGGTCCTCATCCGCAATCGCTTTGTCGGCATCTGTGGCACGGACCTGCACGAATACGCCTATGGCCCGATTTTCATTCCAAGCGAACCGCACCCGTTCACCGGCGCGCGGGCGCCACAGATTCTCGGGCACGAGTTCGGTGGCATCGTCGAGGCGATCGGCGACGGCGTAAACACCATTGCGGTCGGAGACAGGGTATCCGTTCAACCGCTGATCATGCCGCGATCCGGCGACTACTTTGCCGATCGCGGTCTTTACCACCTCAGCACCGACCTCGCCTTGGCGGGCCTCAGCTGGCAGTGGGGCGGGATGGCGGAACATGCCACGCTCAACGAATACAACGTCCAGAAGATCCCCGATGCGATGAGCGACGAGGAGGCAGCCCTTGTCGAACCGACTGCGGTTGCCGTCTATGCCTGCGATCGCGGTGGCGTGACGGCGGGAAGCAGCGTGCTCGTCACCGGTGCCGGACCGATCGGCATCCTGACACTGCTGGCGGCAAGGGCAGCCGGCGCAGCACAGCTGTTCGTCTCCGACATCAACGATGCGCGGCTCGATTTCGCAAGATCGATCCTGCCCGATCTGATCACGATCAATCCCAAACGGGACAATCCCGGCGACATCGTTCGGGCGACCTCGGAAGGCAAGGTCGGTTGCGATGTCGCGATCGAATGCGTCGGCAACGAACATGCGCTGAAAGCCTGCGTCGATGCCGTGCGCAAGCAGGGTGTCGTCGTGCAAACGGGTCTGCATCCGCACGAGAACCCGCTCGACTGGTTCCAGGTGACCTTCAAGGACATCGACCTGCGCGGATCCTGGGCCTACCCGACCCACTACTGGCCGCGCGTCATCCGGCTGATCGCATCGGGTCTGCTTCCGGCCGCCAAGGTTGTGACGAGCACCATCACGCTCGACCGGGCCGTTGCCCAAGGCTTCGACGCCTTGCTCGATCCGGCCGGCAAGCAACTGAAGATCCTGATCGACCTTACAAAATGATCATCCGGGCACGCCGGGGAAGGAGGAGCTTCCCCGGCGTTTGCCACCTGACACTCGAGCAACACGGAGGAGATACCATGCTTGAAGACAGCCCCAACACGAAGATAGACGCAGCCCTTGCCAAGCTCGGCAAGGCGCTGGAGCGCGGAGATGTCGAAGCCGCGGTCAACCTGTTCCAGGCTGACTGCTATTGGCGAGATCTGGTCACGTTCACCTGGAACCTGCGCACGATGGAGGGCCACGACCAGATCCGCGACATGCTGACAAGGCAACTGAAAACAATCAAACCATCGCGATTTCGCCAGGATGAGAAGGAACTGGCAAGCGACGGCGACGGCATCACGCAGGGCTGGTTCGAATTCGAAACGGATGTTGCGCGTGGCTATGGCCATATCCGTCTGAAGAATGGCCTGATCTGGACGCTATTGACGACGATGAGCGAGCTCAAGGGGCATGAGGAACCCAAGGGTCTGAAGCGACCGATGGGGGCGGAACACGGCCACGACCCCAATCGCAAGACCTGGAGCGAAAAACGCCAGGCGGAAGCCGCCGGACTTGGCTACGAGACGCAGCCCTACGTCGTCATCATCGGCGGCGGCCAGGGCGGCATTGCGCTCGGTGCGCGCCTGCGCCAACTCGGCGTACCTACGATCATCATCGAGAAGAACGAGCGACCCGGCGACAGCTGGCGCAAGCGATACAAGTCACTCTGCCTGCACGACCCCGTCTGGTACGACCACCTGCCCTACATCCCCTTCCCGGAGAACTGGCCGGTCTTTGCGCCGAAGGACAAGATCGGCGACTGGCTGGAGATGTACACCAAGGTGATGGAGCTCAACTACTGGAACTCGACCACCTGCAAATCCGCTTCCTATGATGAGGACAAGCAGGAATGGACCGTCGTTGTCGAGCGCGATGGCAAGGAAGTGGTGCTGAAGCCGAAACAACTTGTGCTCGCCACGGGCATGTCCGGCAAGGCCAACGTTCCCAAATTCAAGGGACAGGAGATTTTCAGGGGCGAGCAGCAGCATTCCTCCCAACATCCGGGCCCCGACGCTTACAAGGGCAAGAAGGTGGTGGTGGTCGGGGCCAACAACTCGGCGCACGACATTTGCGCCGCACTGTGGGAGGCGGGCGCCGACGTCACCATGGTCCAGCGCTCCTCGACCCACATCGTACGATCGGATTCGCTGATGGAGATCGGGCTCGGCGACCTCTATTCCGAGCGGGCGGTTGCGGCCGGCATGACGACGCGCAAGGCAGACCTCATCTTCGCCTCGCTGCCCTATAGGATCATGCACGAGTTCCAGATCCCGCTTTACGACAAGATGCGCGAGCGCGACGCCAAGTTCTATGCGGATCTCGAAAGGGCGGGCTTCATGCTCGACTGGGGCGCCGACGGCTCCGGCCTGTTCATGAAATACCTGCGCCGCGGCTCGGGATATTACATCGATGTCGGCGCCTGCGACCTCATCATCGACGGCTCGATCAAGCTGAAATCCGGTTCAGACGTTGATCACCTGACCGAAACGTCGGTGGTACTCAAGGACGGCACGGAGCTACCGGCGGATCTCGTCGTCTATGCCACCGGCTACGGCTCGATGAACGGCTGGGCGGCCGATCTCATCAGCCGCAAGGTTGCCGAAAAGGTCGGCAAATGCTGGGGTCTGGGCTCCGACACGCCAAAGGACCCCGGCCCGTGGGAAGGCGAGCAGCGCAACATGTGGAAGCCGACACAGCAGGAAGCCCTCTGGTTTCACGGCGGCAACCTGCATCAGTCACGGCACTATTCGCAGTACCTCTCCCTGCAATTGAAAGCCCGCCAGGCTGGCATCGAAACGCCGGTCTACGGCTTGCAGGAAAGCCATCACCGCGGCTGACGCCTTGAGGATTGGCCGGAGCCAGCCTTCGGCCAATCCTGTCGCATCGCTTGCGCTGTATTAGATCAGAAAGGCGCTGGCATTCTCAACTCAACGGAAAGCCCATTGCCGAAACCAGCCTGAGCCACGGCTTGCGCCATCCGCCCTTTTGGTCGGCCGTGTCGAGCGCATACATCGTGACCTGTGCCCCGAGCCAGCGAAAGGGTTCCGGCGGCACGACGTTGGGCAGCTGCGTTGCGAAATCCAGCCTGCTCTCCGAAGTCTTCGAGCCGTCGAGAATGTCGAGCGCTATGCGTGCGCCGAATCTCGACGCGGAGACCCCAAAACCTGAATATCCGCCGGCATAAACGACCTTGCCTGCGTGGTATCTCTGGAAATGCACCGCCATGCGTGTGCTGAGATCGATCGGGCCGCTCCAGGCATG
Source organism: Ensifer sp. 1H6 (assembly GCF_001976035.1). Lineage (NCBI taxonomy): Bacteria > Pseudomonadati > Pseudomonadota > Alphaproteobacteria > Hyphomicrobiales > Rhizobiaceae > Ensifer > Ensifer sp. 1H6. The sequence goes on from NZ_MOAI01000001.1 coordinate 36,426, forward strand.
CGTGAAGCGGTGGCCCTGCAACTGCGGAAACGTATCGAAGAACGCGGCCGCCAGCGGCTCATAGGTGTTGACGTCGCTATCGACGCTTGGTGACGTCGTGCCCGCGAAGGCATAGCCGAGCCTTCCCCCGAAGATGATCCGGTTGTCCTTCGTCAGCCGCATGTAGTTCATCTGGGTTCGGGTGTCGTAGACACCCTGCCGGTTCTTCCAGCCGATCGACGCCATCTGTTGCTCAGACAACGGCTCGGTCGCGAGCACCCGATCTCTGACGGCGACGACACGGCGCTTGATGCCGGGATGGCCGGAGGCGAATGCGTTGGTGGCCAAAAGCACCTTCGCGCGGTCACCGCGCCGAATGGCGTCTTGACCTCGATCTTGGCTCCGACCTCATCGAGCGCCAGCAACTGCGTATTCTCAAAGATCTCAACGCCGAGAGAAAGGGCCGTTCGTTTCAAACCCCAGGCGAGCAAGGCCGGGTGCACCGTGCCGCTGCTATCCTTTGACCAGATCCCGGCCTTGTATCGCGGCGATGCGATCTGGTCCTGGACAGCGTCCTGATCGAGAAACACGGCCTGATGGCCATATTGAAGGTGCAGTTCGTGTTCCCTGTGAAGGGCTTCGAGATGGTCTGCATCCACGGCAACGGTCAGTTCGCCGCCCCACTCGGCGTGGCAGTCGATACCATGGTCGAAAATGGTCTGCATGAACCCATGCATGTTCTCCTTGCCGAGCCGCTCCAGCTCGGCAATGTCGTTGGGGAATACGCGCACCGCATTGGACAGGCCGTGCATCACCGACGTCGAGACGACACCGCCCGGTCGACCGGAGGCGCCGTTGGCCACGGTGCTCTTTTCGATCAGCACCACATCGAGATCGGGCTTCGCCTGTTTGGCCTGGATTGCGCCCCAGAGGCCAGTGAAACCGCCACCGACGATCAGCAGATCAGCCTTTCGATGGGCCGTCAGCGGCGGCAGCGCCTCGGGAGCATCCGGCCGATCCAGCCAGAACGGCGACATTTTCACGTCGGCAAGCGACGCTACCGACGGTCGTTGCATTGGGTGTGCCATAGGTCACCCGTCAGTCTTTGCTGTGTGCAAGACGTAGACTTTGCGCATCGTCTCCAGCACCTCGAACCGGACCTCAACCCCCTGCGGCAGCAGGTAGCTTTCGCCGGCTTGGAACGTCTCCACCGATCCGTCCGGGTTGGTGATCGAGACTTTTCCCGAGAGGATGAAGCTGTACTCCACCCCGTCAGGGTAGGAGAGCATTTCGGCATAGGGCGTCGATTGCCATGTACCGACGACGATCGAGCCGTCAGCGCTCTCGAAGTGGACGTCACCCATCTCGTCGGCAAAACCCGACAGGATCGCTTCGACGGGCACGACACTGCACTTTTCCAGCTCGCGCAGGCCGACGCCATTGCGATCGATTTTCATTACCTTGGACATGTATGCTCCTGAATGCATAGTCAGCGTTTGGCGGGACGGGACGTTGCCCGGCCCCGCCGGATGCGGTTTGGGGCTGCTATTTCGCCCGATAGACTTCCGTTCCGGCGACATAGGTCGCCTCGACATGCCGCTTGCGAATGGACCGGTCGACGGGATCGGGAAGCTTGGCGTCGAGCACGACGAAGTCTGCCCATTTGCCGGTCGAAATCGAGCCGATCTCATTGGCCCACGGCGTCATGTTGGCGCCGGCCTGGGTGTAGGCGAACAGGGCCTCGTCAAAAGTGACCGCCTGCTCGGGGTGCCATGGACCATCGCCGAGCCCGAACGGGCTTTCGCGGAAAACGGCATCGTTGATCTGGGTCAGGGGGCTGAGCGGCGATGTCGCCCAGTCGGATCCGAACACGACCGGCACCTTGTGCTGCAGCATCGACTTCCAGACATAGGCATGATTCTCGCGCTCATGGCCTACCCGCTCGGTGATGTATTTTCCGATCGTGCCGGTTGCGTGGTTCGGTTGCATTGACGCGACGATGCCGAGCTTCTTGAACCGCTCGATATCGGGCGGAGAGATGATTTCGATATGCTCGACGCGATTGGGGTATTTGCCGGGCGACTGGCCTTTTTCGAATGCGTTCAGCGTCATCTGCACGCCGGCATCGCCGATCGCGTGGACGGCAGTCGGGAAACCGTTGTCGTTTGCGGCCTTGATCAGCGCGCTGAGATCAGCCTCCGACTGGAAGGGCTCTCCCTTCCACCCCGTGCGATCCGAATAGTTTTCAAGCAGGTAGGCCGTGTGGGTCGACAGCACCCCGTCGACGACCGACTTGGCGTAACCGACCGTGAGCAGCGGTCCCTTCACCTTGGTCTCGCCGCTGGCAGCCACGCGGCTGTCGACGGCCTCACGATCCTTTGCCGCCGCCGGAATATTTGCAGCCTTGTCCTCGAAGAAGCCGTACCAGACCCGCAACGACAGGTTCTTGTCCTCGACGAGTTTCAGATAGTCGTAGACGGCGGCGATGGACGACATGTCATGAACGCCGGTCAGGCCGACGCTGTTGGCAAACTTCACGGTCTGCAGCAGCGCTTCGGCACGTTCCTTGTCGGAATAGGCCGGCTTCTTGTTGGTGATGAGGTCGCCAGCGCCTTCGAGCAGGATTCCGGTCGGTTCTCCGGTCTTGGCGTCGACGACGACCTCGCCCCCGGCAGGCACCTCGGATTTCGCGGTGACGCCGCCGATTTCCAATGCCTTGGTGTTCACCCAGATCGAGTGGAAATCGATGTCGCGCAGAACGACGGGGCGATCCTTGACCACGGCGTCGATGTCTTCCTTCGTCGGAAGCTTGCCCTCCTTCAGCGTATAGTCCCAGCCGCCTCCGGTGATCCACACGCCTGGCGGCAGGCGTTCATCCGCCTCCTTGATCTTCTTCAGCCAAGTTTCCTTGTCTGGGATGTAGGAGAGATCGACACCGGTGACGTAGTCCGTGCCGCTTGTCAGATGCGTATGTCCATCGATGAAGCCGGGCGTGACAGTCTTACCGCCGAGATCGAGCACCGTGGTCTTGTCATCGGCGAGCGACCGGATCTCGGCGCTGGTGCCGACCGCCACGAACTTTCCGCCCTCGACGGCAAAGGCTTCCACTCGAGGCGTATTCGGATCGACGGTCCGCACGTCGCCATTGACGGCGATAAGGTCGGCAGCTGCATTCGCGGCCGTCGACGATGATCCGGCCGCAAGCGCGGCGAGCATGGTGCCAGCCAGAAGCTGGTGCAGCAGAACAGGTGATTTCTTGGTGCGCACGTCTTTCCCTCCCGAGGTCCGAACAGATGAAGCGGATGCATGGAGTAAGCGGCAATGCGGCCGGATGCGGAATACTCCAAAGGGCTAGGTTCGCCGATCGGCGGTTGGCGCGGGCGTTCCGACCATGTCCGCAACAGGCCATGGCCATGTCTTGCGGCCGTTTCGAAACTCACCTACGCTCGCGCGAGGGAGGACATTTTCATGAACGGGAGTATCGCGACGAGCGAGCCAGGCACGGTGACGCAGTCGCCTGCAATCAATGAACTGGCAATGTCACTGATCGGCAATATCGGTCGGCTTGATTTCCAGGAGCGCTTGACTGAGGCACTGAAGCAGCACGTTTCCGTGGATGCGGGGCTGATCCTGCTCTATCGCGGCGACAGTGCGCCGAAGATACTCTTCAACGATTGGCAGACGCATCGCGGCCTGTCCGACATCCGGCATTACCTTCAGGGCCCCTACCGGCTCGATCCGTTCTATCAACTCGCTGTCGAGAACGAGGATGACGGGCTTTATCGCCTGAGCCAGATCGCGCCTTCGTTCGATCGAACCCAGTACTACCGCGAATACTATCAGCATTCCGGACTTCATGACGAGTTCAACTTCATCGTCAGCCTCGACGATGCCTCGAAGATCGCGATCTCTCTCGGCCGCAAGCGGTCGAGCATCGCGTTCAGCGCACAGGAAGTGCAGCTGCTCGAGAGCCTCGCTCCGATCCTGCGCACGGCAGTCATCCGTCATTTCCGCGACCTCAGACCCGAGACGCTTGATGGCGAGGGGTCCGCGTTGCAGAAGGCGCTTGCCCAGGCGATAGGCAATTTCGGCCGGAGCGTCCTGACGGAGCGCGAATGCCAGGTCGCTCAGCTCGTTCTGCGCGGCTATTCCGTCAAAGGGGCTGCGGCTCGACTCGGCATCTCTCCGGCAACAGTGAAGCTCCACCGCCGAAATCTCTACTCGAAGCTGGATATCACGTCACAAACGGCGCTGTTTGCATTGTTCATAGATGCAGTCTCTTCGGCCAGGAACGTCTACGAAGACCCGCTATCCGGCTACCTCGCCAAGCGCGGGCAGCTCACGGGCGAACTTGCCTGCAACTGACGCATGTCCGTTGCAGGCAACTGAGGCCTTATTAACGCCAAGGGGTCCGCCACCTGACCGAACGCCTAAACGGCAAGACTGCTCTTTGCCGATGGCCTGGAGACGATGCGTGATGCCACCAGGCCGAAGACGACGACACCAAGGATGATCGTCGAGATGGCGTTGACCTCAGGGGTCACGCCGAACTTGATCTGCGAATAGATCTTCATCGGCAAGGTCGAGGCTCCGGGCCCGGTCGTGAAACTCGATATCACGAGATCGTCGAGCGACAGCGTGAACGACAGCAGCCAGGCCGAAACGAAGGCCGGAACCATGTTCGGCACGGCCACCTTCATGAACGCCAGCAATGGTGGGCAGCCAAGGTCTCTTGCTGCTTCCTCCAGCGACGGGTCGAGTTCGGCCAGTCGGGATTGCACCACCACTGCCGCAAAGCACATGGTGAAGGTGGCGTGGGCAAGCGTGATCGTCACCGGGCCGCGATCGATGCCCAACGTCACGAACATCAACAGCATCGACACTCCCATGACCACCTCCGGCATCACCATCGGCGCCACCAGCATGCCGCTGAAGATATGATGGCCGCGAAAGCGCCGAATTCTGACAGTCACGATCGCCGCAAGCGATCCGAGAACGGTCGCGAATGTTGCCGAGATCGCCGCCACGAGAAAGCTGATCTTGGCGCCCTCGACGATCGACGGATTGGTGATCGCGGCCGTGTACCACTGAGTGGAGAACCCGCCCCAGACGGTGACCAGTCGCGAGGCGTTGAAGCTGTAGGCAACCAGAACCACGATCGGCAGGTAGAGGAAGGTGAGCCCGGCGAAGATGGAAAGCCGGTTGAACCAGGAAGGCTGAGGCATAGTCGCTCCTCATTTAGAGGTTCGAGACAAACGTGTCTGAAACAGGACGATGGGTATCACCAGGATGACGAGAAGCAGCACGGTGACGGCGGAGGCCACCGGCCAGTCCCGGTTGTTGAAGAACTCTATCCAGATCGTCCTGCCGATCATCTGTGTGTCTGCACCTCCAAGCAGGTCAGGCACGACGAATTCGCCGATGACCGGGATGAAGACCAGTGCACATCCTGCGGCAACACCCCTCAAACTGAGCGGAAAGGTGACGCGCCAGAACGCTGCAATGCGCGAGCAACCGAGATCGCGTGCCGCCTCGATCAAGGTACGGTCGCTGGCACTGAGATTGGCGTAGATCGGCAGCACCATGAACGGCAGGTAGGTGTAGACGATGCCGATATAGATCGCGGTCTCGGTGTTCATGATCCGCAGCGGCTCGGAAATGATGCCGAGGTTAAGGAGCAGCGAATTCAACAGCCCGTCGTTGCGCAGAATGCTCATCCAGGCATAGACGCGGATCAGCATCGAGCTCCAGAACGGCACGATCACGAGGAAGATGAGGAAGGAGCGCGACGCCGGCGCGCAACTTGCAATGCCGTAGGCGAGCGGATAGGCGATCGCCAGCATCAGTATCGTCGAAATCGACGCCACCTTCAGGCTCGTGAGATAGGCAAGGAGATAGGTGTTTTCACCCAGCACAAAAATGAAGTTCTCGAGATTGAGCCGAATGCTGAGCAGCGATCCCTGCCAGGCAAATAGCGGCTCATAGGGTGGCATGCCGAGGCGAACGGACGAGAGGCTGATCGCCAGCACGAGCAGAAACGGCATGAGAAAGAACACGGCCAGCCAGCCATAGGGCACGAGCAGCAGTGCGCGCCGGCCGAGATCAGGTTTTGATTGCATCGTGTCGTTCCCCTAGTCGGCCAGCAGACGGGCGGCCTGCGGCATCCATGAGGCATAAACGGTGTCACCGACCGCCAGATCGTCCTCAGCGCCCAGATTGACGCGCAGCGCGTCCAGCGTTACCCCGCTCTTCAGGCGCACCCGATAGTGGCGCCCTGCCCCGGCGTAGCTGAATTGCTCGATGACGCCCTCAAGACCGCTGCCCTGTTTGTTGAGCTCGACCCTCTCCGGCCGCACCGAGACCCAGAAGCGGCCATTGGCAGAAATATGGTCACTGGCGGTGGCAAAGATCGAACCGCCGGCCTCAGCACTTTCGACCGACAGCTCGTTGCCGGAACGTTTGGAAGTGCCGCCTTCGAACACGTTCGCTTCGCCGAGGAATTTCGCGACATAGCGGGAAACCGGTGTTTCGTAGACTTCGGCAGGCGACCCGATTTGCAGCACCTTGCCCTGCCGCATGATCGCGATGCGCGACGACACGGTCATTGCCTCATGCTGGTCGTGGGTGACGATGATGAAGGTTAGCCCCAGCTCCCGCTGAAGCCTGACCAATTCGTGCTGGGTTTCGGTGCGCAGGTTCTTGTCAAGCGCACCGAGAGGTTCGTCCAGCAACAGCACCTTCGGCCGCTTGACCAGTGCCCGCGCCAACGCGACCCGTTGCCTTTGTCCTCCAGACAGCTGTTGCGGCTTGCGATCCAGCAGTGCCGTCAGTTGCAGCTTTTCGGCCACCTCGCCCACACGCTGCCGGATCTCAGCTCCTGCCAGCCGGTCCTGCTGCAGGCCGAAGGCGATATTCTTGCCCACTGACAGATGGGGAAACAGCGCGTAGGACTGGAACATCATGTTCGTTGGTCGGCGATGGGCCGAAACGTCCGTCACATCTTCCCCGTCGAGCCGGACGACCCCCGATGTCGGCGTTTCGAAACCGGCGATCATGCGCAGCAAGGTCGACTTGCCGCATCCGGATGGACCAAGAAGCGAGAAGAATTCCCCCTTCCCGATACCGATCGAGATATTGTCGACGGCGCTGAACAGACCGAAGGACTTGGAAAGATTCTCAATTGATACGTAAGATTGCAACACGGATGTCCTTCTGCTCCCGCTTTTCAGGCAAGACATTCAGTTGCCGGCCCTAAACGCGGTCCACACCCGGGTCCGCTCGCGCGCCTGGCGTGGCGGCAGCGACTTGTCGACGAAGAGCTTGGCGCGAACTTCCGCGGGCGGATAGACGTTCGGGTCCGTGCGGATCGCCTCGTCGACCAGCGGCGTGGCAGCAGCATTGGCGTTGGCGTAAAACACGTGATTGCTGATGTCGGCGACTGTCTTCGGCTCGAGAACGTAGTCGATGAAGGCCAGTGCCTGCTCTGGATCGGGCGCATCGCCGGGCACGGCCATGGTATCGAAGGAGATGATCGTGCCTTCCTTCGGGATTGAATAATTGACCGCGATGCCGTTGTTGGCTTCCTCGGCGCGCGCTGCAGCAATGCCCGCGTCACCGCTCCACATCATCGCCAGGCACAGCTGGCCGGATGCCATGTCCGCCACCAGTTGGCCGCTCTGCATGTGCCGGATGTAGGGGCGTAACGTCAGGAGCAGGTCCTTGGCTCTGTCAAGATCTTCCTGTTTTGTCGAATAAGGATCGAGCCCGAGATAGTTCAGGGCGATCGGCACCACCTCGTTTGGCGCATCGACGATGCCAATGCCGCAGTCCTGAAACTTTTTCGCCAGTTCCGGCTTGAAGAACATGTCCAGGCTGTTAGTCGGGGCGTCGCCGACCCGCTCCTCAACGAGCTTCGGATTGTAGGCAATCCCTGTCGTCAGCCACATGTACGGGACGAGGTACTGATTGCCCGGATCGTGTTCGGCAACGAGCTTCAGGAGATCCTTGTCCAGATTCTTATAGTTTTTGAGACTGGAAGCATCGATCGGCTTCAGTGCACCCGATTGGATGAGCCGCTCGCCGACGGTCGCGCTTGGAAAGGCAACATCGAAACCGCTTCCCCCTGCCAGCAAGCGTGTCTCCAGGACCTCCAGCGAATCGAAGAAATCGACACGCGCGTCCACGCCGCTACGCTTTGCGAAGTTAGAAACTGTGTCTTCGGCAAAATAGTCGGAGAAGTTATAGATAAACAGCTTCTCATCGGCCCTCGCTCCCCCCTGCCCATAGAGCAAGGCGATCGAAGCGATGGCAACCGAGTGCATCAGCGAACGGCACGAACCAGACATGTTCCCTCCCAAGGCAGAATGGCCTTCGTTTCGGGAAAAACTGCGGGGCCAGGCGCAATGGGTCAACACTCCCTTTGGCTAGGCTGGGCGGCTGTTCGATGCCGCTGCACATGATCTTCAGCTTTGAAAGCCCATGTTTCCAAGGGCTCAGCACGACTATGCCGCGCCGGATCCGGATGCTGTGTAGAGGAACGCAGGGAGTGATTTCAGCCGAAGCACAGATTGCCTGCGGCTCCGATTTGAGCGCGTTGCCGGCGACATTGCTCCAGCGGCGTCATTGGCCGAAGCAGCGAGAAAAAGGTGACGGGCAAGGGCGCCTCGTCGAGCGAACAGAGACATACGCCTGCCAGCCCGTTTCGGTGTGAATCCTGCAGGACTTGGGCCGAGAGTTACCGTCGTCCCAATTGTTCGTCGGAGCCCGCTATGCCAGGTCTGTTGCCGTTACTGACGGAAATCAGCTTCGTGACTTCTGTCAGCGTGGGCATCGACAATCCCGCTCCCTGCCGGGTCACTGCAACGGCCCCGAACGCATTTGCAAGCCGGCAGCATTCGGATCCAGGCAATCCCGACACGCGCCCGATTATATGTCCTGCCGCGAAGGCATCACCCGCCCCTGTCGTGTCGACCGTAGCGACGGAAAACCACGGCGCGCTTTCAGCCCCGGAGTTTTGGTAGAGAGACGAACCCGTGACATCATGCTTGAGCGCGATCCTTCGCACGCCCTGACGCAACAGGGACTTGATCGCCTCTTCAACAGGAATTTCGGAGCCTTCTCCCGCAAGCGGTGCAAGATCGGCCCTGCCGAGCATGATGGTATCGAGCTTCGGCAGCAGATTGCGCACATGCGGCGCGACCGACAACGCAACACCAGCAGGAATATCCAGTGTCACGGGGATCCCGTGCCGCTGCGCAAGCTCGATCGCTCTATATGCTGCGTCGGATTGTGGACTTTGCAACAAGGCGTAGCCGGAGAGATGGAACAGCGCCGCATCCTCGAACGGTGCGTCGACGATCGATGCCGGGGACAGGTGTGCGTTGGCCCCACGATAGGCAAACATCGTTCGCTCACCGCTCTTGCCGACGGTCACGATGTTCGTTTGCGTGGGCTCAGACGGGTCCCGGCCGATCCACGCCGTCGAAACACCGATGTCCTCGAGCCACGACAGCGCCTGCTCTCCCAAGGCATCTTGCCCCACGCGCCCGATCAGCCGGCAGTCGTGGCCGGCGCGTGACAGCGCGATAGCGGTATTCGTGGCTGAGCCGCCCAGCATGTGCCGCTGGGCCGTTGCGATCGCCTCTCCTCCCTCGAGCGGATACTCGGGGATATCAAGCACGAGGTCGATATTGATATCGCCAAGGAGGACGATCGCTGCCATTGCGCAAACCCTAGAGATCGAGATGCATTTGTTCTATCGCCTGATCTACGTCGGCGATGATGTCGTCAACATGCTCGATACCGACCGAGAAGCGCACCAGGCCATCGACAACGCCCATCGCCTCCCGCTCCTGGCTGGGAATATCGAGAAAGGCCATGGTCGCCGGCATCTGCGTCGTGGTGCGCAGTCCGCCGAGGCTTGCCGCGAACGAACCGAGCTTCAGCCGCTTCAAGAGCCGTACGCCCGAAGCCTCGTCTTCGACGCAGAAGGAGAGCATGGCGCCACCGCCGCGCAACTGCTCGCTCGCCGAGGCATGGTTCGGATGCGAGGGCAGCCCCGGATAGAAGACACGTTTGACCTTGGGATGCGCTTCAAGATGTTTTGCAAGGGCAAGCGCATTGGCGCACTGCTTTTCCAGGCGGAGTGCAAGCGTCTGCGCACCGCGCAACAACAGCCAGGCGTTGAACGGCGACAGCGGCGCGCCGAGCTTGTTGAGCGTATTCCAGCGGACGTCCTCCAGCCAATCCGCAGGCAGGATGTCGGACTTCAGCGTGATCACCCCGCCGACCGCGTCGTTGTGGCCGCCGATGAATTTGGTGGCGCTTTCGACCACGACGTCGACGCCGAATTCGTGAGGCCGGCAAACGGCCGGAGACGCGAAGGTGTTGTCGCAAATGACCACGATGCCGCGCGAATGGGCGAGCTCCACCAGCGCTTTGAGCGGCGGCACCTTCATGGTTGGATTGGCGATCGCCTCGACATAGAGAACTTTGGTCTCATCGGTAAACGCGTTTTCGACCGCTCGGACATCGGTGCAATCGACAAGGCTCACTTTCAGCCCGAAATCGCCAGCGCGGTGATCGAAGAATTCGTGCGTGCTCGAATAGGTGGTGAGATCGGCAACGATGTGGTCGCCCGCTTTCAGGATGCCGAACAGCGCATGCGAGATCGCGGCCATTCCGGAAGCGGTCGCCAGGCATGCCGTGCCGCCTGTTAGCTGGGCGATATGTTCCTCGAACTTGTATTCGGTCGGGTTGCCGCAGCGCGAATAGATGTTCACTTCCTTGCGCGCACCGGCGACGATCTGGTCGTAGATGTCGCCGCCATACTGGAAATTCGCCGACATGTAGATCGGATAGCTGATCGACTGGGAATGCTCTTCGGGCGTGTAGAAGACTGCCCGGCTGGCAAAATCGAGCTCTTTAGGCGACATGAAACTTCTCCTGCATTGGACCCGGACTTGAGCCGGGTCATTAACGGCTATTCCTTGACGGCACCGCCGAGCAAAGCGGCGGTGATCTGGCGTTCGAAAAAGATGAAGAGAACCAGCGGCGCGATGGCGGCGATCAGGATGGCCGCCAGCATCACCGGATAATTGGTGATGTGCTCGCCGACGAAATCCGTGAGGCCCACGGGCAACGTCTTGCGCGCCGGATTGTTGATGAAGACGACCGGAAACAGGAAATCGTTCCAGACCCAGATCATGTTGACGATCGCCGCGGTGAACATCGCCGGGCGCGCGATCGGCAGCGCGACGCGGGCGAAGATGGACCACTCGGAAGCACCATCCATGCGCGCCGCATCGAAGAGTTCGCGCGGCAGCGTGTTGAAAAAGGCCTGCATGATGAAGATCGTGACCGGTACGTTGAAGGCGCAGTCGGCAGCACGACACCCATATGCGTATCGAGCAGTCCGGCGCCACGAAGCATCACCACCAAGGGCACGAGCGCGACATAGGCGGGGATCGCCATGGCCGCCGTCAGGCTGAGTTCGACGGCAGGCATCCAGCGTGGCCGATAGACTGCCAGCGCGTAACCGGCGAGGGTTGACACCGCCACGGTGAGAACCGTCGCGCCGGCCATGATCAGCAGCGAGTTGACAGCGTAGCCGCCAAGCGCGCCGCCGCTCCAGGCGCCGACATAGGCGTCAAGCGAGAAGCTCGTGGGCAAAGACCAGACCGAGCGCATGAACTCCTTGTTGGTCTTGAAGGTGCTGTAGATCATCCAGATGAACGGGAAGACAACCAGCAGCACATGCAGCGTCAGGAGAACGAGGACCACCGTATTGGTGACTGTCCAGCGGCGAACGGCAGCCATGGCTCAAGTTCTCCCGCCGACGCCGGCTCTTTTCAGATACCGGAAGACGAGCCACGCGCCGACCGCCGTCAGCAGCATCTGCGTGAAGCCGATGGTTGCCGCATAGCCCATCTCGAAACTGCCGAAGCCCATCTTGTAGAGGTAGGTGGAGACCACCTCGCTTGCGTGGTTCGGGCCGCCATTGGTGAGCACAAAGACGAGCGAGAAGGTCTTGAGCGAACCGATGATCGCCAGCAGGGAATTGGCGCGAACCGCGTCGCCGACCATGGGGATGGTGATCGAGAAGAACTTGGTGAAATGGCCGGCCCCATCGATCTCGGCGGCCTCGTAGACGCTTTCGGGCACACTCCTGACCGCCGCCACGAATAGCAGGACATAAAGGCCGAGATAGGTGAAGCTCATCACCACCACTACGGCTGAGAAAGCCGTGCCGGATTCGCCGAGCCAACCGCGCTTCAGGCCATCCAGCCCAAGCGCACCGAATGCCGCGTTCACCAGACCGAAATAGGGATTGTACATGAAGCGCCAGAGCAGCCCGATGCAGATCTCGCTGACCATCACCGGCACGAGATAAAAGAACAGGAATATTCGGCTGAACGCAGGCACGATGCGCACCAGGCAATAGGCGATGCAGAGCGCAAGAAACACCTGAAAGACCATGGCCGAAAGCGCGACGAGAAGGTTGCGGCCAAGCGCCCGCCAGAAGATCGGGTCGCCGGCAAGACGGACGAAATTACCCGCTCCCTGAAATACCGGCGCAGACGCTCCGTCCCAACTGAAGAGCGAGAGCCAACCGGCATAGACGACGGGATAGGCGACGAAGGCTGCAATGAGCAGGAATGCAGGCGACAGAAACAGGAGCGCCGCTCTGTTGTGGCTGTTGGCAAAGCCCTTGTTGGTACTCATCGTTCTTGGGCTCCATGGAGGGCTCGCGCGGCGAGCGGCTTGCCGCGCAAGCTGGTCATGTTGCTGGCGCCAACTACTTGTCGGTCCGCAGCGCATCCTCGAGGCGCTTGGCCGCATCGGCCGGCGGCACCGAGCCGTCAAGCACACCCTGGAGCGACGTGTAGTAGATGTTGGTCGCAGCCGGCGGCATGGCGGTGTCATAGAAGGGATCGAGGTGGCCTGCCTTCGCCATCAGCTTGCCGCTGATATCGAACAGGACAGGCCCTGCGGCTGCCTCGGTCGTTGCGTCCTTCACCGTCACCATCGTCTTTCGAAGCTCGACATACTTCGTCATGACCTGGCTCGACGTCAGGAACTTGAGCAAGGTCACGGCATCGGCCTTGTTTTCCGCCTTCTGCGAAATGCCGAAGGTGGCGGCGACGCCGGCCAGGACGTCGGACTGGTCACCAGCCCCGTCCTTGACTGTCGGGAATGCGAAATAGCCGAGTTCGAAGCCTTCGGGCGCATCGGCGGACGCGCCGATCTGCCAGGTCCCGTTCAGCATCATGGCTGCCTGGCCGTTGAGAAAGAGCATGTTGGCTTCCTGGTCGCCCATGCCGTTGAAGCCGATCGGGAAATAGCCTTTGCTCGAAAGCGCGGCGACATGTTCCAGCGCCTTGGTCGCTTCGTCGCCGAGCGCGGCCTTGGCATCCTTGTTGACGAAGGCGGAAACGACGCCGGATCCCTTGAGGCGCATCTCGAGATACTGGAACCAGAACGTCGCCGGCCAGGCATCCTTGTTGCCAAGCGCAAACGGGACAATGCCCGCGCCCTTGATCGTCTCGGCCAATGCCAGAAGCTCATCGTAGCTCGACGGCACCGTCCAGCCTTTTTCCGCAAAAAGCGCCTTGTCGTACCAGAAGACGACGGAGTCGACATCGACGGGAACGGCGTAGGCGTGACCATCCTTGCTTGTCTGCGCGAGGGCGCTTTCGAGGAAACTGTCGCCCCAGCCGTCCTTGGCAAGGTCTGCGTCGAGCGCATACATCTGCCCGCCATTGACGAAGGCATTCAGAAAGCCGCCGGGCAGCGTGTAGAATACGTCAGGCGGGTTGCCCGACGCCATGGCCGTGTTGAGCTTGGTCTTATAGGCCGACTGTTCGGCCGCAACGACATCCAGCTTGATGTCGGGATGCGCCTTGGCGAATTCGTCCAGGGCGAAATTGATGAAGTCGACCTTGTCCTGTTGGCCCGCATAGGCGTGCCAGAAGGACAGCTCACCGGCTGCGGCCGGAAGGGCGGTCAGCACCATGGCCGCACCAGCAATCAACAAACGCTTCAGTCCCATGACATCCTCCCAGAAGTCCAGCAGCGCATCTTCTCGCGTTGATGTAGTGATGCCACATCATATAAGTCGTGTCTATAGTGACACCACAACATGACTATGCTAGCCTCTTCGCCAAGGCGCACCGCCAACCCGAAAAAAGGCCCCGTCAATGGTCAATGATTTGCGAGGCAACAGCAGCATTCCGGCCAGCATCCGGCTGCGAAGTGTGTTGCCGAAATTGTCAGATTCCGAACGGCGCGTGGCGCTTTGGATGCTCGACAACAGCGACAGCGCAATCCGCCAGTCGATGTCGGCAATCGCGCAGGCGACGGATGTCAGTGATACGACCGTGCTGCGCATGTGCCGCACCGCGGGCTTTGAAGGGTTCACCGATCTCAAGCTGGCGATGGCTCAAGAGCCGCGCATCGTTCAAGCCGAGATGTCGTCCGAGCCACAGACAAGCGACCTGCAGGCCGCAAGCCGATTGTTTCGCGCAATCGGCCAGGCCCTGACCGATACGCTCGGTGTTCTCGATGAAAAGACCCTTGCCGAGGCGATCGATCTGATGGCCGGTGCCAAGCACATTTTGGTCGGCGGCGTGGGCGGGTCCGGCATCGTCGCGCAGGCATTTTATCAACGCTGTATCCGGCTGGGACTGCGATGCGATGCGCCAGTCGATTCCCAACTGCAGATCATGCATGCGGCGCTGACCGGACCGGGCGATCTCGTCGTCGCCATTTCCTATTCCGGCATTACCAGCGATCCGGTTCTCGTGCTGCAGGAAGCCAAGGCGCGCGGCGCCTCAACGCTCTGTATCACCGGCAACAGCAGCTCACCGCTGGCGCGCCTCGCCGATGTCGTGCTCGTCAGCGTCTCGCATGAGCAGGGCAGCGAGCCGATGGCAGCGCAGATCGCGCAGATGACATTGGTCGATGCGCTCTATTCCGTTTTTGCCGCACGCAATGCCGAGCGGGTTCAACTCACCGAGGAGCGCATGGTCAAGGCGATCCTCCCGAAATCAATCTAGCCAAAACACGAGCAGGGCATTGAAAACACAAATCTATACCATGCAGACAGTTGCCGAGGCCCTGGCTGCGGCGAAAGTCGGCGTCGACTATCTCGGCCTCACACCTTCGAACCGTGGCCTGCCCGGCGAGATCAGCTTCGCCACTGCGCGCGAGATCGCCGATGCCCTTAAGGGCAAGGCACAACGGGTGGCGCTGTCGGTGGAGAGTGATCTCGAGGCGATCGCCGAGATGGTGGACGCGGTGCAGCCTGATGTGCTGCATCTGTGTGGCGACATCGAGCTCGTGACCCCTGAGCACGTCAAGACGTTGCGCACGAAGCTGCTGGCAAAATACCGCGACCTGAAGATCCTCCAGGCCATACCGATGACCGGGCCGGAGGCGCTCGATCACGCAGCTCGCTTCGAGCCGTTTGCGGACATCTTCATCCTGGATTCCGTCGCTGCCCATATCGGCGGCATTGGCGCTGCCGGCGTCACCCATGACTGGTCGCTCAGCCGCGAGATCGTAAAACGCAGCAAACGGCCGGTGATCCTGGCGGGCGGCCTCAAGCCGGAGAACGTCGCAGCTGCGATCGAGGCTGTCCGGCCCTGGGCGGTGGACTCACTCACCCATACGAATCGCGCTCTTCCCGAAGGTGGCTTTCGCAAGGACATCGACAAGATTGCGACCTTCGTGGCTGCCGCGAAGCACGCCTGAAATTGACGTGCTTTCATCTCGTTCCTCCGGGATGGCCTGACGAACCCGAGCACCTCGGCCGCCAGGCAGTTCGGGAGAGACGAGACTTGTCCTACTGCATGTTTCCTTAAATCGTCTTTGATTTAAGGATAAAAACATGCAGCAATTCAAAGTGCTACAGCGACCTTTGCGCGTCTAATAAGACGGGCGGCGCTGTAGCTTTCGCCGGCGTGGTCGTCTTGCAGGTCCACCAGCGCCCGCCGATCCGCCGCTGTCACCGCGCAATAGGGTGACCGGCACCCGATTGTATTGACGAACCTTGTGGGGGAACGCCCTGGCCGGCCGCTGCAATTTCGAACGCTTGGCACGCCGCTGCAGCAAGACCATCGAAACGGACAGAATACGGCGGGTCGCGCGCATATGGGTCTGTTTCAGTGGCGTGCCGGTCTGCCGCCTGTTACTGAAGCAATGTATCGCTTAGTTGAACGAGCGGGACGACAGGACCCCATCGGCCACGAAAGGAAGCGACCATGGCGACGACACCACGAAGACCATCCAATCCAAAAGATGCCGCCGAGGCGCTGTTCAGGCCGGCGAAGAAGGTGGCAGCTCCCGCGGTCGAAAGACCTGCGATCCCGAACACCAAGGAACTCGTATCGCTGAAGATCGACAGCGATGTGCTCGCCCATTTCCAGGCGGACGGGCCCGGCTGGCAGGATCGTATCAACGATACCTTGCGCGCCGCCATGAAACCGTCAGTTTGATCGTCGGCGCTGAACGCGGCGTAATTTAGCGCGCCTTGAGCGTCATCGAACCGCAGATCTCTCACTCATCGCTGCGCGCTATTGCTGCCCCCCGGCGCCTTTGGGAAGGCATCGCCCGTCCGCGAAGGCGCTTCGGGTAGCCGGACGCCCAAATAGCGAGGGGAGCGCGACGGCGCCAACGGCATCATAGGCTAGCCTTGAATACCGGTGTCAGAAACGACTCCGCCGCTTTGCCGGGCCGGGCGCTGATCTGGCTGCGCAGCTATCCTGTCTGAACGGATCCAGACGGCAAGAAGGTCATAAAAGACGCTGAGCACAATCGGGCCCAGAAACAGGCCGATCAATCCATAGGCAAGCGTGCCGCCGAGTACCCCGACCAGGATGACGAGCATTGGTGTGGAAAGGCCACGAGCGACCAGAATGGGCTTCATAATGTTGTCGATCAACGCGATCGGAACGAGGAGAAGCGTCATGAGCAAGGCTGACTGGAACTCCATTGTCATCCATCCCCACACGATCAGGGGCAGGAAAACAGGAAACGGCCCGATTTGCACGATACACAGGATCATCACGACAAACGCGATCAACCCGGCTGCGGGCACCGCGAAGAGCTTCAGAACCAACGCGCACAATATCGTCTGAATGAAGGCCACGCCGATGACGCCTCTTGCGACGTTTCGGATCGTGGCGGTTGCAAGACGTACGAACCCTTGCCCTCGCTCTCCGGCGATCCTGTGCGCAAACACATTCAAGAACTCGGAGATCTTCAAGCCAGGGCGAAACAGAAAGCCGGTGACAATCACCGACGCAATGAAACCTACAAATCCCAACCCGATGCTGGCAAGAACGCCGATGGCCTTGCTGCCGGCTTGCAGCAGTGCCGGTTGGAACCGGTTAAGGGCGGCCGCCAGATTGTTTGAAGCAAGACTCCAGGCATTGTAGATCCGCTCTCCGATGATGGGCCAGTTCCGAACGGCCTCTGGCGGCGCCGGCATGATTGCCTCGCTACCCTTGAGCTTTTCGTACACCACTTGCGCGCCGTCGAGCGAACCGAAGATGAGAGCCGACAATGGGCCGATAATGAGGGAAAGGTTCACCAGCGTAATGAGCACGGCCGCGAGCTTTCCGCGACCACCAAGCATTTTTTCAAGCCTGCGATAAAGCGGATACTGCGCGACCGCCAGGATAGCGGCCCATATGCCGATAATGGCAAAGGGTACCACTAGCGTCAGCGACCAATAGGCAAACAGCCCAACGATACCGAACCGGACGAGGTCCGTGATCCGTGTTTCGATTGAGGCCGTCGCCACCGGAGCAGGCGCTAAACTATTGCTTTTACCAAGTCGATCGTCATCCATGACAGCGCCCCCGCCCCCTCGCAAGACGAACATATGGCAAGGCAGTTAGATCCTGCCCTGCCACCATTTCGAGCTAAGCTATTGGCGCTTCCCAGTTCAGGAAGAAGCCGATATCCCCGGGTATCCCCCCAGGGAACGTGACCACCATTGCCTTCAGCTTGTAGCCCTGAGGTTGCGCGGCAGCTTTAAATCGATCGTACAGTTCCTTGGCCTTGCCCTGCAGCGTCTCGGGCCATTGCGGATCGGCATTGTTGATTGCCCTGCCGTTGTCGGTGCAGAAATCGGAGGGAAACGTGTAGACGAGCGCCTCCATCTTTCCATCTGCAACAGCCCGCATGACCACCTTGCGGATGATTGCCCGCTCCGCTTCGCCGACGTGATCCTTGAAGAATTCATCGGCGAACTTCGCGCGTTCCTCACGCTCCCGATCCCTGATCTTGTCGTCGCGTTCCATTGCGGCGAGCTGTTTTTCGAGCAAGTTCTTGCGCAGATCGGCCGCGGTCGGAATGGCGGCGGGCTGTCCTGTATCTTTTTCCGCACTCATCGCTTTATCTCCAACAAATTGTTCGCTCATCGAGTGGTTCAGGCATCGAACGGGGAATGCAGGCGTCCCAGCACCATCGCTCCGTCGTTGCCTGCATTTCTAGTGACCGGCGGATCCCTGGATATCCGGCACCACATTACGCGGGCTCGTGTCTTCAATAAAGCCCGACGGCCGCTTCTGACGCTTACCGAGCTCGGGTTCTTCGAACTTCACGCGCTCGTAGGGTATCGATTTGAGGATGTGCGAGATGCAGTTGATGCGCGCGCGCTTTTTATTGTCCGAGGGAACAATCCACCAAGGCGCGAGTTGGCTATCCGTCATCCGGATCATCTCGTCATAGGCACGCGTATAATCCCACCAGCGGCGATAGGATTCCAGATCCATTGGGCTCAGTTTCCATTGCCTCAACGGGTCATCGATACGGCGGCGGAAGCGACGCTCTTGCTCATCCTCGCTCACTGTCAGGAAATACTTCAGCAAAGTGACGCCATTCTCAACGATCGCCGCTTCAAACCGCGGCAGCGCCTCGAGAAAGTGTCGCGCCTTCTTTTCCGTACAGAACCCCATGACGCGCTCGACCCCCGGCCTGTTGTACCAGCTGCGGTCAAAGATCACGACTTCCCCGGCGGCAGGCAGATGAGCAATGTAGCGCTGCATGTACATCTGGGACTTCTCCCGGTCCGTGGGTGCAGGCAGGGCGACCACACGGAAGACCCGCGGGCTCACCCACTGGGTTATGCGCTTGATGACGCCCCCCTTTCCGGCGGCATCACGTCCCTCGAAGATGATGACGATACGTGCTCCTGACTTTTGCACCCAGGCCTGCAGATACGACAACTCGACCTGCAACTTTACGAGGCGCTTTTCGTAACGACGCGCCTCTTTCTTCGTTTTTTTTTCACTTTGTGCCTCAATGGGCCTATCGGTTATGTCGTCCATTTCTTTGTCCTCACGTTTCTCCACCCTTCGATTTATTGCCTTGTCGAAAGCACGTCGTTTGCCCGGCTGGACAGGCGCACACGAAGGGATCAGTTCGCGCGTCAATGGAACGCGTCCTGCCCGAAAGCCTTCTTGGCGACCGAATAAGACTTGCTGCGCTCGCCCTTGCCTGTGCGGGTTTCCTCAACGACACGAGTTGAGGGTTCCGCACCCGGTCCGGGGCATCGAATTCGGGGCTTGATTGGATACGGGTAAGCTGTGTTTCTAATTCAGCGTCGGTCGGCGTTGTCGCGCAAGCCGCCTCCGAGCCGCCTTCAATGCCAAAATCCATGTTCTTCCCCCCAAAGTCTTAAGGAGGGCGCACGAGCCAACACCGCCCGATGCTCGCTGCGTGTTTGCGCTCGTGCCGCACAACGTCAGGCTACATTATTATCTATGCATATGCGAATGTTTTGTCCGGACCATAATGCCTATCATTAACGATCCACGTCGCTCCAAGCTGGAACACTTTGGCGGCGCCTTGACCGGAAGTTACTACCGTGTCGGACATGCTGATGCGGAAGGCTCGGCGCCCTTGTTGAGGCCGGCTTAAGTCCAAAGCCAGGAGGCCCTGTCTCTTTCGTAATCGACGAGGACAGCTTGCACCTGTTCGATGAAGCAAGCGGGATGTCGCTGTTGAATTCGTGACGAAGGAGGAGCGTCAGCCTTGGTATCGAAACGGCCTGCCCGGCGCCAACCACTTTGAAGCCGAGCGCGCCGCGTCGCTAGGTCGGCATATGCGGCGCGATCAACGTCAAAGTGGGGAAATAGGTCCGATAGCGGCCGACATCACGCGTCAGTAACGGCAAGCCGCTGACGGCCGCATGCGCACCAATGAAGAAATCGGGGAGCACTCCGGTCCTTGTGCCGCCTGCCTTGCGATATCGCGTAAAGACCTTGCTTGCCAGAAAGAGAGCCTCGCGAGCACTGCCGTCAGTTCCAAGCCTGCCTGGTCAACCAATGTTTCGACATCTTCGATCCGATCGTAGCGGACGGCCAGTTCGGCATAGACAATGTCGTTGATCCACAGTTTCCCGCGAAGGCTTGCGTTTTCGAGCTGGGTTATGGACCAGTCAACCCATGTCGGATCGTCGGTTACAACGTCGAGAAGAACATTCGTGTCTACCAGTATCACGGTTCGCCACGCGTCAGGGCCATGATAGCGTCAGTATCCAGCCCCTTGCCGGCGTGTCCTCGCAGCTTCGAAAAGCGGCTGGGTTGCTGCTTTTTAGCCGCATGTACCAGCACGATGCTTCCATCCGGGGCGCGCTGGAAATCAACCTTGCTTCCAGGCACGATACCCAGGAGGTCGCGCACTGGCTTCGGGATCGTAACCTGCCCCTTGGCTGTAACTGTCGTGGTCATTGTCGGTACCGTTGTAAGGAATGGTTTCATCAAGGTATTACTTCGCAGCCCGGCTTTCAAGAGGAGCGGCCGCACAGCGTCTGGTTGCGACACGCCCCTCAGGCTAAAGGTCGGCCGACGCGATAGGACACGATCTCAGCTAGGTGAGGCGCGTGGGTTATCCAGACGCCGAGACGGTGGCGTGTATGCGCGTTCAGGTCGAGACGCGTTCCGGTGCGCAGCAGCACACGAAAATCGTGCGGGTGAGCGGGAGCCGCCCACCCGCGAACGCCACATCCCTACACCTTGACACGCAAACCCTTCGGATCATAAGCCGGGGAAAGATGCGCGGTCACGGAGAACCGATCACCGGCAAGCTCGACTTCGAATCTCCCGCCCCCCAGGAATTCCTTGTTCACGCCAGAGGAATGTTCGATCAGGCCAAGGGCGACGGAGCGGCCGAGCGTGTGGCCGTAGGCGGCCGAGCGGACTTCGCCGACGGGCTTGCCATCGCGAAGAACCAGCTCACCGCCCCATAACATCGGCGACGGATCATCGACGGTGAACTGCACGATGCGCCGCGTGGGCACCCCCTTCTCCTTTGCGGCGATCAACGCGTCACGGCCGAGAAAGCCGTCCGGCTTGTCGAGCGAGAGCGCGAAAGCAAGGCCCGCCTCGTAAGGGTTGACATCAGGCGTCAGCTCGCGGCTCCAGGCGCGATAGCCCTTTTCCAGCCGGAGCGCCTCGAGCGCATAGTAGCCGCAATCGCTCAACCCCAAATCGCGCCCGACCTCGTGCAACGCCTCGTAGACACCGACGGCGAACTCCGTCGGCACGATCAGTTCCCAGCCGAGTTCACCGACATAGGTCATGCGGTTGGCATAGGCCGTGGCATAGCCGATATCGATCTCCCGGATCGTCGCGAAGGGAAAAGCGGCATTGGAGAGATCGGCTGATGTCAACCGCGCCAGGATATCCCGCGCACGCGGACCCATGAGCGCCAGAACCGCGTAGGCAGAGGTGACGTCAGTCAGCGTCACATGCGCTTCGGCCGGCAGGTTCTTGCGGATCCAGTCGGCGTCGTGCACCGGCTGCGCCGAACCGGTAATCAGAAGGAAGCGGTCCGCAGCCAGCCGCAGCACCGTCAGGTCGCTTTCATAGCCGCCGCGCACATTGAGGAGCCCGGTATAGACGGAACGACCGATCGCAACGTCGATATCGGCTGCGCAGATGCGGTTGAGTGCTGCTGCGGCATCGCGCCCCTGGACGAGAAGCTTGGCAAAGGAGGTCTGGTCGAAGATGCCGGCCACCTCGCGCGTTGCTTTCATCTCGCGCTTGACCGCCTCGTGCCAGTTCTGCCGGCCGAAGGCATAGTCCGTCACCGGCTTTTCGCCCTCGGCCGCAAACCAGTTGGCACGCTCCCAGCCCATTTTCGAGCCGAAGCAGGCGCCCTTTGCCGCAAGCCGATCATAGAGGGCTGAGCGGCGGAAGGGCCGCGCCGTGTCCAGCTCGCGGTTGGGCCAGGGCATGGCATAGTGCAGCCCGAGCGTCTCCTTGACGCGGTCATGCAGCCAGCGCGGATTGTTGTTGAAGTTTGCAAAACGACGGATGTCGACCGGCCAGAGGTCCATGGTCGGCGCGCCGTTGACGATCCATTCCGCCAGCGCACGCCCGGCGCCACCGGCGCTGGCGATACCCATCGAGTTGAAGCCGGCGCCGACGTAGAAGTTCTTCAGTTCCGGCGCCTCGCCGAGCATGAAGTTGTTGTCGGGCGTGAAGCTTTCAGGGCCGTTATAAAACTTCTTCACCTCTGATGTCGCCAGTTGTGGCACCCGTTGCAGGGCGCTTTGCATCAGGATTTCAAACTGGTCCCAGTCATCAGGAAGCAAGGCGAATTCGAAATCACCCGGAATGCCGGCCATGCCCCACGGTTTTGCCTCCGGCTCGAAACCACCCATGACCAGGCCACCCACCTCTTCCTTGAAGTAGATGTAACCATCGGGATCGCGCATGACCGGCAGGTCCGGATGCACGCCTTCGATCCTGCCGGTCACGATGTACATATGTTCAGCCGAATGCAGCGGCACCGACACCCCGCACATCAGCCCGACCTTGCGTGCCCACTGGCCGGCGCAATTGACGACGATCTCGGCGGCGATCGTCCCCTGATCCGTTTCCACACCGGTAACCGCACCATCAGCGGTGACGATGCCGGTGACGCGCACACGCTCGATGATGCGCGCACCACGGTTGCGTGCGCCCTTTGCCAGCGACTGCGTCAGATCGGTCGGATTGGCTTTGCCGTCACCGGGCAACCAGACGGCGCCGGCCAGGTCGTCGATGGCCATCACCGGCCAGAGATCCTGGGCCTCTTTCGGCGAAATCACCTCGATGGCAACGCCCTGCGCGCGGGCGGACGCGGCCGTGCGCTTCAGCACCGTCATACGGTCGGCCGATCGCGCGACGGAAACGGAGCCGCAATTCTTCCAGCCCGTGGCGAGCCCGGTTTCAGCCTCCAACTCGCTATAGAGCTGCGTCGAATATTTGATGAGGCTGGTCATGTTGGCGTGGCTGCGCAGCTGGCCGACAAGGCCGGCTGCGTGCCAGGTGGTGCCGCCGCTCAATTGCCCTTGCTCCAAAAGCACGACGTCCGTCCAGCCGAGCTTGGTGAGGTGATAGGCGACCGAACAGCCGATAATGCCGCCGCCGATGATGACGACCTGTGCCTGCGTTGGAAAATTCTGAGCCATGAAACAGCCTCCCGAAGCCATGGAAGGCCACACCATAACAACGGAAGAGCAAATAACAAGACAATAAGTTACAAAATATTACATTACGTCGCGACAATCAGGCCTGGACCTCGGCGCTCCAGCGCTTCGCAGATCGCCTGCGGCGGTCGCGCATCGACGATTACCCCGGCTGCCAATTCGAAGCGCGGAATGCGCAGCGGCGTCAGCCGGCCGAACTTCGAGCTATCGAGAATGAAGTAGGCCTTCGCTGCCATCGCGATCATGCGCGAGCGCTGCTCAGCACCATTGCGGGTAAAGTCAGTCACCTCACCGTCCGGCGACAATCCGCCGCCGCCGAGGAAAGCCACATCCACCCGGAAATGGCCGATCGCCTCAAGCGCATCGATACCGACGGCCGCCTCTTCCGCCGGGTCGATCTCACCACCGAGCATATGCACCCGCACCAGCGGCTGGCGACACATCTGCAGCGCTATCGAAAGGGAAGTCGTACAAATCGTTAGGTTTTTTCGCTCTGACAGGGCATGGGCCACCGCAAGCGTCGTCGTGCCGGAATCGAGAAACACGACCATGCCGTCGCGCACGAGACCCGCTGCAGCCCTGCCAATCGATGCCTTCGCCGCAGCATTCTCACCACGCCTCTCTGTGAAGGCGGCCTCGGTCGGCTCGAACAGCGTCGCGCCGCCGTGAACGAGATCAAGCTGGCCGCGCTCCGCCAGGTGCCTCAGGTCGCGACGGATCGTCTGCCGCGACACATCGAAAAAATCGGCAAGCTCGGTGATGCCAACCGTGCCATCGGCGGCTAGACGGCGGAGGATTTCGCCATGACGGCGGGGAGCAAGGGCACGAGCGCTTTGAGTATCTGACATGCGGGTATCTGCGATCATTTTTGGTGTTTTGACAAGACGCGTCGCAAACCGCGTCACCGCAACCCAATTTCGCCTTCATTCGCCCGGTCTGAAGCGCATCAAACCACTGGGCCCGCGCATAATCACGCATGAAAGATGTCTATTTATGTTGCACAATGTAACTATTCTTTGCATCTTGATCTCAAGCACTCATTGACGCAAAGGGAGGCAGGCAGTGCAACAGGCATGCACACAAGGCCGCCGATTTACCTTCTACCTGCTCGACGGCTTCACGCAGTACGCATTCACCTCAGCGCTTGAAGCGCTTCGCCTCGCCAATGATGTCCTGGGCAGGCCACATTACAGCTGGCGTACCGTGACACGCGACGGCCAGCCTGCGCTGTCAAGCTGCGGCATGCGCTTGATGGCCGACGCAGCGCTCACCTCGGAGCGGGACGGGCTGCAACAACCGGGGCGTCCCCACATGATCGTGGTCTGCGGCGGCCGCGCCATTCCCCCTGCCGACGGAAAGGCCGAAGGCTGGCTGCGGCTGTCCCGGCGGGGAAGCATTGCCATCGCCGGGCTCGCAGGCGGCCTCTACAGCCTGGCACGGGCCGGCGTGCTCGACGGGCGTCGCTGCGCCGTGCATTGGGAGCACTTTCCGGATTTCTCCGAACGGTTCTTCACGACGAAAGCCCGCCAGACGGCCTTCGAGATCGACAGCGACCTCTATACCTGCGCCGGCGGCAATGCCCCGTTCCTGCGCATTGTCGAAGATGATCTCGGACGGGACGTAGCAAATCGCGTTTGCGAGCTGGCTCTATCGGAACGGGTCCGCAGCGCCGGAGAGCGCCAGCGGCTGCCGCTTCAGGCCCGCGTCGGCATCGATAACCGTCTGCTGATTGACATTATCGAACAGATGGAGGCGAACCTCGCCGATCCATTGAAACTTGCCGACATAACTCCCACGACTGGATTGTCGCGCCGTCAGATAGAACGCCTGTTTCGGCGCGAGATGGGACGCTCCCCCAAGCGCTACTATCTCCAGCTGCGGCTGGAGCGCGCGCACCTGCTTCTCGTCAATTCATCGCTTCCCGTCTTCGAGATCGCCGTGGCATGCGGATTTTCCTCGGCCTCGCATTTTTCCCGGACCTACAGGGAGACCTACGGCTGTACGCCGCAGCGCACGCGCCTGGCAGAACTGGCGCACCGCCAGCCTTCGCGATCGACATCAGGAGAGCCTGGTCGTGTGCTGCCCGACATGAAGGTCGCCTAGGCGCCGGCGGGGCCTCGGCCCGAGATTGCCAGGGGAGAAGCCCGGCATCTCACGCCGACTCCCGGCAGCCGAACGCCACCCTGCGCCGACACCGTAAGGCCTACCGCCACGCCTGCGTGCGCGCGAGTAGCCCGCGTGTGACCCCCGCATGGATGAGCTTGGCGACGACATTGGTGTAGAAGATCATCATGCCCATGGCCGCAGCCGGCGCGATGTCGCCGGCATCATCCATGTTGAGCACGGCGACCGACGCAAGCTTGGTGTCGGTTGAATAGAGAAAGACCACGGCGGAAACCGTCGTCATGGCGTTGACGAAGAGATAGATGCCGATGTTGAGGATCGCCGGCAGGCAGACCGGCAAAGTGACCCGGAAGAACAGCCGGTGGAAGGGCTGCTTGAGCGACGCCCCGACGGATTCGAATTCCGGATCCATCTGCTTCAGGGCGGTCAGGGCCGTCAGATGCGCCACGGTGTAGAAGTGCGTCACCGTACAGACGACGAGGATCGTCATCGTGCCGTAAATGGAGTTGAGCGGATTGGCCGGGTTGTTGAAGAAGAAGATGTAGGCCAGGCCCAGCACCATGCCCGGCACGGCCATCGGCATCATGGCGAGAAAATGAAAGACGCCTCTGCCGAAGCGGAACCCGTCGGCCTTCTCAACCATATAGGCGCCAGCAAAGACGATCACCGAGCCGAAGAATGCCGTCAGCAAGGCGAGCTTGATCGAATTGGCATAGGCCGCCCAACCGCCGCCATCCATCAGGTCGAAGGCAAAATTCTTGGTCGTCAACGTCAAGTCGTACGGCCAGAACTTCACCAGTGCCGCGATCTGACACATGGCGATCATGCCGAGAATGAACAGGCTGACGAGGCACGAGAAGGCAAAGCAGAAGCCGTCCATGCGGACATTGCGCTTCGGCGCATAGGGCACCGCCCGCGCCGACAGCAGCGCCACCTGGCGCTTCTGCATCCTGCGGTCGACGGCAAAAGCGAGCACCGCCGGCACCAGAAGAATGACCGAGACGACAGCCCCCATCTCGAAATTCTGCTGGCCGATCACCTGCTTGTAGATATCGACTGCCAGCATGCCGTATTGCCCGCCGATCACCTTGGGCAGTCCGAAATCGGTGATGACCAAAGTGAAGACGACGAAGGCGGCCGACACGAGGCCATAACGCGCGCCCGGCACCGTCACGGTGGTAAAAGTACGCCACTTACCGGCCCTGAGCGATGCCGCGGCCTCATAGTGGCGCGCATCGGCAACGGACAGGGCCGTCAAGATGATGAGGAAGGCATGCGGCAGCGTGAAGAACACCGAGCCGATGACGATGCCGATCGGACCGTAGATGGAATAGCCCAGCAGCCAGTCCTTGAAGACACCCTGATTGCCGAAGAGATAGACCAGCGCAATGCCGGGCAAGAGCGACGGCACGAGGATCGGTATCGTGAGGATGCCCCGGAACAGCCCCTTGAGCGGCATGCAACTGCGCGTCAATGCATAGGCGAGCGCAAACGCGATCGAAACCGTCACCACCGTGCTGATCGACGCCATCAGAACCGAGTTGTAGATCGAACGGGCGAGCGCCGGCGTCGAGAAATAAGTCTTGAAGTTTTCGACGCCGATGGTGCTGGCCGGGCGCAACACAACCCGGCGGAAGGTGGCGGAATCATATTCGCGCCACTGCGTACCCTTCTCCAGCGTGGAGCCGGCGAGGAACGCCGTACCGTCCGTGGTCCCACGAATGCGATAATGGACGGGGCTGCGGAAGTTGAACTGCGGGAAGAATTTCGTCGCCGCCAGGCGGCCGTCCGAGTTTGTGACAAGGTCCTTCTCGGCGACAACGCCGAGTTCCCGGTTGAGCGCATCCGCAGTGACTGCCGTCGCCCAATTCTTCCCCGTCTCGTCGCTCACCTGAAATTCGAAGGCGCTCAGATCGAAGCGGTAGGTTGACATCGACTTCGACAGCATGACGAAAAGCGGCGCGCCCAGTGCGACGATCAGGTAGAGCCCGATGACGGCCATGAAGCCGAGTTTGACGAGGTCGTCGCGCGAGGCCTGCTGGCGCAGTCTTTTGCCCGGTGGGGCGTAGTCGATCGTTATGCTCATTGTCAGATGCCCCTCGGATAGAGCAATAGGCGTTCCCGCGGTATCTCGACCTGGATGACCCCGCCCGTTTCGATCCGCAGCCGGCGCACCGCATTGACCGAGAAATCGGCGACGAGGGGCCGATCTCCGAGCCGCGGCGCGGTCAGCCGCGTCCGCCAGAACATGCCGAGGAACTCCATCTCGTGCACTTCGGCATCGATCAGATTCTGCGGCGTCGCCGGCCGATCGAGCGAATGGACCGCGTGTGCGTCGGCGCCGTGCGGGATGATATCGACAGGGCGGACCACCGCCGTGGTCGGATCCCCGACGGCAAAGCCATCCGTTGGACAACAGAAGGCGGAATTCCCGATCTCGACCTGACCATCCGGCAGGACCTTTGCCTGGAACTGGTTGGTCTCGCCGATGAAGTCGGCAACGAACAGGGTCTTGGGATGACGATAGATTTCGGTCGGCGATCCGACCTGTTCGATGACGCCGTGGTTCATCACGACGATCCGGTCGGCCATGGCGAGCGCTTCTTCCTGATCGTGCGTCACCATGATGGTCGTGACACCGAGCTTCCTTTGCAGCGACTTGATCTCATGGCGCAGATGAACGCGCACCTTGGCGTCGAGGGCAGACAGCGGTTCGTCGAGCAGAAGCAGCCCAGGGGATATGGCGATGGCGCGGGCAAGAGCGATGCGCTGCTGCTGTCCGCCGGAAAGCTGGGCGGGATATTTCTTGGCTTGCGCCGAAAGCCCAACCGTTTCAAGCAGTTCGGCAACACGTGCCGCGACGTCCGCCTTCGAGCGGCCGGTGTTTTCCAGGCCGAAGGCAATGTTCTGCTCGATGGTGAGGTTGGGAAAGAGCGCATAGGACTGGAAGACGATGCCGTAGTCGCGCTTCGACGCGGGCAGAACCGAAATGTCGCGGCCATCCTGCCGAATGACGCCGCGTGTCTGCAGATCGAGGCCGGCGATCGCCCGCAAAAGGGTCGTCTTGCCGCAGCCCGACGGGCCGAGGAAACAGACGAATTCACCCTTGCCGATATCGAGCGAGATGTCGCGCAGCGCCGTGAAATCGCCATAGCTCTTCCAGAGATCGCGGATTTCGAGACAGGGGGATGACGGTGTGGTCTCCTGGTCAGAGGCGCGGGGAATGCTCGTGGGTGTCGGTTCGATCGACATGGCATGTCTCATCTGCAAGCTCCGCTGGCTGTCAGGGATTTCTGCAGCGCCGCGCGTCATAAGGGACGCACTAAGGTCACTGTAGCACTTTGAATTGCTGCATGTTTTCATCCTTAAATCGAATGCGACCCAAGGAGAGAATGCGACAGGCGGAGCGCGCATGCGCTCCGCCTGGGCCGATCAGCTCTTCGGTTCCGACTTTGCGTCGTAGCGCTTCTGCCATTCCTTCAGAATGGTGGCGCGATTGTTCGCGGCCCACTCGAAGTCGTTGTCGATCATCTTTGAAGCGATGTCGGTGGGCAGATGCTCGACCGGCTTGGCGACACCCGGATAGGCGACCACGGCATAGCCGGCATTGTACATTTCGTTGGCTTCCTTGGTGACCGACCAGTCGACGAGGGTCTTGGCGGCTTCAAGGTTTGCCGTGCCGGCAATGATCGCCGTCGCCTCGGCTTCCCAGCCCGAGCCCTCGCTCGGGAAGATGATGTCGATCGGCGCGCCGGCGCTCTTGGCCTTGGCGCCGGGGAACTCGAAGGAAACGCCGATGACAGCCTCGCCAGCACCGGCCATCTTGCAGGGCTTCGAGCCGGAATGCGTGTAGGCCGAGATATTCTCATGAAGCTTGTCCATGAAGGACCAGGCCTTCTCCTCACCCCACATCTGCATCCAGCCGGAGACGTCGAGGAAGCCGGTGCCCGACGAGCTCGGGTTCGGCATGACGATGTGGCCCTTGTACTCAGGCTTCGTCAGGTCGTCCCAGCTTGCAGGGGCCTTCAGCCCGAGCTTTGCGCCCTCGACCGTGTTGTAGCAGAGGGCCGCAACATAGGCGTCCATTCCCACCCAGCTCGGCGGTGTGTCACCGTCGACGAACTTCTTGTCGAGCGCCTCGACGCCGTTGGGCTGATACGCCTCCAGCATGCCCTCAGTCTTCAGGAGAAGCAGCGATGTGGCAGCAAGTCCCCAGACGACGTCCGCCTGCGGGTTGTCCTTTTCGGCGAGCAGTTTTGCCGTCATGACGCCGGTTGAATCCCGGACCCAGTTGATCGTGATATCGGGATGCGCCTTCTCGAAGGTTGCCTTGTAGCGATCAAGGTCGACAGCTTCGACAGCGGTGTAAACGGTGAGCTCGGTCTGGGCGGAAGCAATGACGGGAAGAGCCACGGACATGGCGCCGGCAAGCATAAAAAACACGTGTCTGTTCATGCTGAAAATCTCCTCTGGAGGCCTGGAAAAATCCGGGAAGCATGGCGGGCAATCTGAAGCTGCCCTTGTCTTGCACGCTTCAGGAGCCATTCTGCGTGGGTGCATTCAATTAGTAAAATTTATTATTCTTATCATTAGCAAAGTAAAATCTATAGGTCTTCTGCCGTCTCACTGGCATCTGCTGCCGATTGATGAAGAAGCGAACGCCTGCATCAGCGAGCGGCAGATGCAGACAATGCGGCTCGCAACAGGCCCCAAGAAAAAGGGAGCTGTCGGTCGACAGCTCCCAGAAATGGTGGTCAGGCAGGGGACACCCGGATCACCAGGGCCCTGATCACCAGGGCAGGGAAAACGTCTTGACGTTGGTGAAGCTCTTCATCGCTTCGATCACACCTTCTTTGTAGCCATTGCCGGAATCCTTGATGCCGCCGAAAGGAGACATCTCGATGCGATAACCGGGCACTTCCCAGATGTTCACCGTACCGACCCTGAGACCGGCGATGTATTTCTGCATGCGGCGGAAGTCGTTGGTGCAGACGCCCGACGACAGGCCGAAGGCGGTAGAGTTGGACAGCGCAATCAGGGCATCGTCATCATCGGGTGCCCGCACGATCGGGATGATCGGCGCGAAGGTTTCCTCCATCACGAGTTCGCTCGAATGCGGCACGCGATCGACCACGATCGGCGGCAGCAGGGCGCCGCGGCGGCCGGGATCGTAGAGGATCTCCGCTCCCTCTTCGGCAGCCTTGTGCACGCGACGCTCGAAGGTTTCGGCGGCTCGGGCATGGACGACCGTGCCCAGTTCCGTTGCCCGATCCATCGGGTCACCGAAGCGCAGCTTCTTGGCCCGTTCCAGAACGAGCGGCACGAAGCGGTCGGCCACGCTTTCCTGGCACAGAATACGTTTGACGGCCGTGCAGCGCTGGCCCGAGTTCTTCGTCGCGCCGGCGACCGCCAGGTCCGCCGCCTTTGCCAGGTCGTCATCCGACAGATCATTGAGGATGATCAGCGGGTCGTTGCCGCCGAGTTCGAGGATCTGGCGCTTGTAGTGGGCGTTCGCCGCGATCAGCTTTCCGACTGGCACGCTGCCGGTAAAGGTGATGAGGTCGAAGTTTGGGTTGGTCATCATTTCCATCCCGATATCCGCCGGCCAGCCGGTCACCACCGACAGCATTTCCGGCGGCAATCCGGCCTCATAGAGAATGTCGGCGAAAATGAGCGCCGTCATCGGCGTCAGCTCCGTCGGCTTCAGCACCACGCAGTTGTTGGTGGCAATGGCCGGCGCAACCTTGTGCGCCACCATGTTGAGCGGGTGGTTGAAGGGGGTGATCGCCGAGATGGCGGTCAGCGGCTCGCGCATCGTGAAGATCTTGCGCGCCTTGCCGTGCGGGGTGAGATCGCAGGAGAAGATCTCGCCGTCATCGCGAATGCACATCTGACCCGACAGCGTCAAAACGTCGAAGGCGCGGCCGACCTCGTAGAGCGAGTCCTGCTTCGATATGCCGAGCTCCAGCGTGATGACATCGGAGATCTCCTCCTTGCGGGCGAACAGCATTTCGGCCGCCTTTAGCAAGATGCGCTGGCGCTCGTAGCGTGTCAGCTTCGGCTGGTAGGCCGCCGCGATCTCGAAGGCCCTGCGAGCATGTTCGGCGTTGCCGGCTGGAACGGTGCCGATGACGGCATCGTTCCAGGGATAATGCACCTCGATCAGCCCTTCGGCATCGACGTGTCTGCCGGCGATACGCATCGGCTCATGGCGAATGGCGAATGTCGTTTCCACCTTGGTCATCGTCCGCTCCCTAGTTTGCCGGCTGCGCCGCCGCGACGAGCGCATAGTAGAAGGCGTCGAAGTTGCGCAGCGTGGCCGCGGAAACAAGTTCGGGCAACTTGCGGTTCGAGATGAAGGGCACCTCCTGCTCGGTGAGGCCGCCATGCGAGCGTAGCGGTTCGTTCAGCGCAGCAAGATCGTGGCGATGCTCGCTGGTGCCAAGCGTCTTGTTCTCCGACGAGATGATGACGATATCGCCGATGCGGTCATCCGGCAGTTCGAAACGAATGCAGGCTTCGGGCCGCGAAAGCACGAGGTCGATGCCGTCGATCGCTGCCAGCCGCTCGATGATCTCTTCCTTGTCGGCGCGTTCCGGCAGGTAGGCGGTCGCAAACGAACCAAGCGCACCATGGTGCACGACGTAGGGATCCGTGATCGGCAGGATGACGCGGGCAGCGTCCTTTCCGAGCCACTCGTCGAGCACGTCCTGCACGTAGATGACATCGGGAGAACCGTCGGCCTTGTGCTTCGGCTTCATGCCGTGATCGGCCGTCACGATGATCGCCGCACCAAGCGCGTCGAGTTCGGTCAGGTACTTGTCGAACATCTCGTAGAAGGCGTTCGCCGCCGGGACGCCCGGTGCATATTTGTGCTGCACGTAATCGGTCGTTGTCAGGTACATGACATCGGGAGAAAACTCCTTCAGCAGCTTCACACCGGCGGCAAAGACGAACTCCGACAGTTCCGCCGAGTAGACTTCCGGCACCGGCCGCCCAAGCCAGGCCGAGGCATTCTCGATGCCGTGTTCCGCCTTGGTCGAGGTGTCGGATTTTTCGGACGAGAAGCAGACCGCCCTGCCCTCGTCGAACTTCAGGCCGTGACCGAGAAGCGCACGGAGCTTGTCCTTGGCGGTGACGACCGCGACCTTCGCGCCGGCATCGTAGAAGGCCTTGAAGATGGTCGGCGCGCGCAGGAAGCGGGGATCGTTCATCATCACTTCGTTGCCGGTCTGCGGTTCGTAGAGGTAGTTGCCGCAGATGCCGTGAATGGCCGGCGGACGGCCGGTCGCAATGGAGAGGTTGTTGGGGTTGGTGAAGCTCGGGATGACGCTGAGCGCGGTGCGCTCCGTGCCCGTCTGGCGCATGCGGGCAAGTGTCGGCATCAACCCGGCCTTGATGGCCTCGTCGAGATAGGCCGGCTCGCAGCCATCGAGGCAGATGGCGATGGCTGGGACGTTTGGCCAGGGATAGCTGCGCCGGTTCGCGGTGACGGCGACGTTGATCTTGGACATCTGGTTCATCGGGAAAATCCTATCGTTCATTCAGGCGGCGAGACGGCTGCGTTCGGCAAGGGCGATCGCCGGAGGCGCAGCACTGGCGACCCCCATTTCGGTGAGGGATGCGCGCGCGGCCTCGACCACGCGGCGCATCACATGTTCATCCATGCGGCCGATGCAGCCGACGCGGAAGCTGTCGACGACCGTCAGCTTGCCGGGATAGATGATGAACCCCTTCTCCTTCATCAGGTCGTAGAAGCGATCAAAGGCGAAAGCCGGATCGGCAGGGCTGAAGAAGGTAACGATGATCGGCGACAGCCACCGGTCGGCAAGCAGGGTCTCGAAGCCTGCCTCGCGCATGCCGGCGACCATGACGTCGCGGTTGCGGGCATAACGCGCGCCGCGGGCGGAGACTCCGCCTTCCTCGCGATGCAGCCGAAGGGCCTCCAGGAATGCAGCGACGACATGCGTCGGCGGCGTGTAGCGCCACTGACCGGTCTTGTTCATGTAGTCCCATTGCGCGTGCACGTCGAGGCTGAGCGAGTGGCTGCGGCCCTTGGCGGCCTCCAGTTCGCTTTTGCGGGCGATGACGAAGCCGAAGCCAGGCACGCCTTCGATGCATTTGTTGGCTGAGGAAACGATCGCCTCGTAGCGGAAGTCGGCAACGCCGGCCGGTACGGCACCGAAGGCGCTCATCGAGTCGACCAGCAGCTTGCGGCCTCTGGCATAGACGACCTCGGAGATTTCCTTCAGCGGATTGAGGATGCCGGAGCTGGTTTCGCAGTGGACGACGACCACGTGGGTAATGGCCGGATCCGCGTCGAGCGCAGCGGCAACCTCGGGTCCGCGTGGCGGCATGTAATCGCCCTTGTCGATCGTCACGTGGTCGCGGCCGAGATAGGCGAGCGTCTGGGCGATGCGCTTGCCATAGGCGCCGTTCATCAGCACCAGCACCTTGCCGTCGCGGGGAACGAAGCTGCCCAGCATCGCCTCGACCGAGAACGAACCGCTGCCCTGCATCGGAACGCAATCGAACTCGCCCTTGGCATCGCCGGCAATATCGAGAAGCTGGCGACGCAGGTCGGCAGTCATCGCACGGAAATCACCGTCCCATGATCCCCAGTCCCTAAGCATAGCCTCCTTGACTTCATAGGCCGTCGTCAGCGGACCGGGCGTCAGCAGATAGGGCTCGCCCAGTCTCGGCGTTTCCAGCGGTGCGATGGTTCTGTCAGAAGCGGTGTTTGGCATTGTCCGTCCTCACGTTGGCGTCTCCGGAACCGACAATGCGGTGGACGGGTATATATGTAAAATCGTTCTTTTGTATGAATCTATAAGCTTCACTTATACATCTATGCCGCCGGAACGAGGCGGCTTTCGAGCAGATCCCCGGTCTCGCGAAGACGGGGATAGGCCATCGTCGTGACCAGTGAATTGAGCTCTTTCAGCGCACGCACGATCTCCAGATGCATGTCGCTCGATTGGATGCTGGCAGCAATTCCCTGCCTCAGCCGCTCAAGGTGGCTTTGACTGCTTTCCTGCACCAGCCGGCGCACGTGTTCCTTCTGGCGCACCATCTCGCGGGCAATCACCGGTTCGGGCGAGACCAGCAGATTGGCGGCAAGTTTCACGTTCGAAAACACTGCGTCATGCAGCGCCGTCAGTTCGTGCCAGCCGGCTTGCGAAAAGGCGCCCGCCCCTTCCAGCCGCTCCTCTGCCATGCGCAACAGGCTCTTCGACACCACGTCGCCGGCATATTCCAGATGAATGGCCGCCTCGGTGAGTTCGATGCCGCGCCGGGACTGCTCCTCCGTCAGCACACCTCTATTAACTGCGGCGATAAAGAGCTTGATCTCGCTATGTGCGCGATGGATGTCGCCGTCGATGCGGCGCAGCGCATCGACCGTCTCGGGCGTTGGCGACGCGATTACCCCCATGACCGGTTCGAGTAAACGCGTGATCAGGTTGCCCATATGGAGCACTTCGCGAGCGGCCGCCGCCAAAGCCTGCGCCGGCTTTTCGATCAGAGACCGGTCGAGCGCACTGACATGCGCTGCAAGACCGGCATCTTTTCCCCCAGCGTTGTCAGGCGTGAGAACGCGAACGATGCGCGCCATCAGACCACACGATATGAGACCCAGGAGCACCAGTGCAGCATTGAACAGCACGTGCAGATTGACGAGCTCGGCAGCGACCGTCGTGCCAGGCAGCCACGCAAAAGAGAGCTGCGCGGAAAACAGCGCAAAGACTGCGGCACTGAACAGCGCGCGAAAGACGAGATTGCCAAGCGGCAGCCGCCTGCCTTCCACCGGCAGGCCTCGGGTCAGCCACAGGGCGATCAGCCCACCACCAAGGTTGACGCCAAGGATCAGGGGAATGCCGACATCGAGCGGCAGCAGGCCCTTTGCGGCAAAGGTCAGGATCAAAAGGATGGCCGCGACGCTGGAATGCAGGCCCCAGGTGAAGACCGCAGCCACGATCATGACCGTGAGAGGGTCTTTGCTCAGCATGTCGATCGCTGCCGGCAGCAATGGGCTTTGACCAAGCGGAAGGGTCGCATGGCCGATCATCTGCAGCGACAGGAGCAACAGGCCGATCCCGAGAACCGCACGCCCGGCCTCGACCGGCTTGCGAGCGCACGCCTTGAGATGCAGGAGGCCGCCGGCGGCAATCAGCAAT
Organism: Ensifer sp. 1H6; assembly: GCF_001976035.1. NCBI lineage: Bacteria > Pseudomonadati > Pseudomonadota > Alphaproteobacteria > Hyphomicrobiales > Rhizobiaceae > Ensifer > Ensifer sp. 1H6. The sequence continues at coordinate 72,192 of NZ_MOAI01000001.1, forward strand.
GGCGCCAGCCAGTGCAAATCAAAACTCAAGATCTTGACGACAAGGGCAGAGCCCAGGTCCGCGCCGAGAAGGACCGCCAGCCCGACTTCGAGGCTCAGAGCTCCGCTCACGGCAAAGCTGGCGGCGAGCATCGCAACCGCCGTCGAACTCTGCAGGGCAATTGCAATCAAACAGCCGTAGGCTGCCGCGCGGGGCCTGCCGCCAGCCCCTCCAACGGCACGGGTGACCACGTCGCCGCAGGCAGCTTCGACGCCCTTCTTGACGAGGCTGACGGCATAAAGCAGCAGGACTGTTGCGGCGGTAAGTTCAAGGGCGACAGCCGAAAGATTCATAGGCGCGCTCCGGAAAGGGTTAACTCCGGAAATTATCTTTTGCCCCTTTACATAAATCAAATCGTTCGTTCTGATGGTTCCATAGATAGAATTTATCTGTGGGGATGTTACCGTGCGCTATGTCCAGCTCCGTGCCTTTCACAATGTGGCCATCCACGGCGGCTTCTCGCGGGCAGCCGAGGCGCTCTTCCTGACGCAGCCCGCCGTCTCCGATCAGGTTCGCAAGTTGGAGGAGGAGTATGACGTCCTGCTCTTCAATCGAAACAAGAAGCAGGTGACGCTGACCCAGGCGGGCCAGCAGCTTCTCGAAGTCACCCGGCGCATGTTCGACGTCGAGCAACAGGCACTCGATCTTCTCTCGGAGTCGCGCGCATTAAGGGCTGGAAAGCTGCGGATCGTCGCGGATGCCGCACACCATCTGCTGCACATCCTGGCCGCCTTCCGGCGGGCCTACCCGACCGTGCAGGTTTCGATCGATGCGGGCAACACGGAAACCGTCATCACCAGCCTGCACGCCTATGAAGCGGATATCGGCGTTCTCGGCGAAGTCCCGCAGGCCGGCGACTTCGACGTTCTGAAGCTCAATTCGACGCCGATCGTCGCCTTCGCAAGCCGCGATTATCCTTTGGCGACATGTCAGAGCGCCACCTTCGCAGAGCTTGCAAAACATCCGCTCGTCATGCGCGAGCGAGGTTCCAAGACCCGCCAGAAGCTCGAGGCCATGGCCGCACAATGCGGCGTCACGCTGACGCCGCTGATCGAGGCCGAGGGCCGCGAGGCGGTTCGCGAGATCGTCGCTGCCGGCGGCGGCGTCGGTTTCGTCTCATCCGCCGAGTTCGGCCAGGACACGCGTCTCGTGCCGATCAAGATCGATGCCCCGGAAATGCTGATGGACGAAGCGCTCATCTGCCTGCGCGAACGCAGCAACGGGAAACTTGTCCATGCATTCTATGAAATAGCGCGCAAACTTACACAAAGTGCAGAAGACGTCACGGCAGGCGATGCCAAGCCGTCGGGCGCAGCAACTCGCGCCTGACCGGCGATAGACCGCAGTTTTAGGAGCAACGCCTTCGCAGCGGTTCACCACGCAATTGGAGGCATGCAGAAGACCCGCTCCAGCCTTGACGGCAAAAGTGTCGGAATGTGCTGGAGCCGAGATAGTGCGGGCCGAACAGCATCAACCGTCCGAATTCCTATCCGAAATCGGCCATGCCTGCCGAACGGCCACGCGCTCTTCTAGCAGTTATAAACGCCTGCGGCACAGCGCCGGGTCGTGCGCCGCGCGGCACCGGCCACACTGACCGGCGTCAACGGCCGGCCGACCACGGCAACGGCGTCAGAGGTAAAGGTGGGGATCGCGAGAACTGGCACATCCTTCGCCAGCTCGCCGATGCCAAACAGAACTGCCCAAACAAGGCAGATCATTGCTGCGCGCTTACGGAAGGTCATTTTTTATCTCCTACCTTGAAGTTCTCTGGCAATTCACCCAGGTTGTGCTGGAGGTCGTTCACATCGATCTTTTCGGCATTCGACGCATTCTTGAAGTCGAAATCACCCGGCGCAACGGCCGCCCCGGATTTCCAATCCCTGATCTGGATGCTGTATTCCGGCCCACCCTTCACCTGCCCGGAGGTTATGACCAGGCGGCAGGGATAGGGCTCTGCCCCGTGCGCGATCCAGATCTGGAAATCGACATCGTCTTTGCGGAAGGCGAGAGAATCGCACTCCACGCCATTGACGACGCCGCTTCCCAGATCCTTAGAATCATACACCCCTTGCATCAATTCGTCATATGCACCGGTCATCAACAGGTCGGCGGCCGGCAAAGGCAAGTTGTACTTGTCCTTCAGCTCGTCGATCAGATGATCGACTGTCCCGGGTATTTCGACCTGCGTGTATTTGTTGAGGTTCTTGCCCAGGAGTGTCAGCGTCTTTCCATCGAACAGCGCCTCGCTGTCGACAAAGCCGCCCGAACGGGTCGTGTGTACCTTGTCGGGCCGACTGAGGGTCACTGTCCCCGAGCTTGCCAGTCCGAGTTTCTGATCACTGTTGGTGACGACCTGGAAGGTGGAATCATAGCCGAACGACAGGGCATTCTGAGCCGCCAGGTAGTCGGTCATGGCCTTGAGCAGTTTCTTGGCTTCGGCCGAGTCGGTGACCCGGACGAGCTCGACGCGGCGGTTGAGAGCCCGGCCATCGGCCGTATCGTTGCTGGCAATCGGCTGGGCCTGTCCGACGCCTCCCGTCGTCAGCCTGGCGGCATCGATTCCGCGTTCGACGAGAGCCGCCTTGATGACCTCTGCACGCTCGGCGGAAAGGCGCAGGTTGGTCTCCTCATTACCGCTGGTATCGGTATGGCCGACAATTCTCAGGCCCCATTCAGGGAAGTTCTTGAGCGCCGCAGCGATGTCGTCAAGAAGTCCTTCCGCTCCAGGTCGCAATGTCGCTTCCGACATTGCGAAGCGCAGACCGTGAACGTCGTACTGTTCCCTGGTCTCTAGTGCCTGTTGCATCTCTTCCTTGCTGTATTGCTTGGAAGGCTCCTGCATGTTCTGGGCCAAGGTGGGGGCGGCCGCCAAAAGGGCGACCGTCACGAGCAGTCGTCTGACCAACCCGCGATGCCGCGATGTGATCCCGCCGGCTCTCTGTCCGATACCTTTGTGTTCCTTGTAGTCGAGCATCGTTGTGGATGTGCTTAGCATCGAATGACTCCTTCTCACTGACGTGTGAATTTGACTATCGCGCACTGCTTGCTGGTACGAACAACATCTACCTCTGACGGTAGATACCTCGTCGGACGTCTTGCGCCGCAGCGAGCCGAGGCCGTGACTCGCGCAGCGAGAGCGGTTCGCAGTAATTTGCGAACCGCTGTTGGAAAATCTGCCGGCATGCCGGAAGGGGAGTGTTACTTCCCTTTCAGCGCGTTGAACGTATCCACATAACCGCGCCCGACTGCACGGACCCCGCGGCCGATGTCGTCGTAGACATCGTCTGGAAGATTGGCGAAGGAGACGCGGACGCTCCAGTTCGGCGCATCGAAGCCGCCGCCATTGAGCAGCACGATCGAATGATCCTCCGCCAGCCGGTAGACCAGATCGAGCGGATGCACATTCGCTTTCAGCCAGGCCACCATCTCCTCGCCGACATATTTGCGCAGCCAGAACTCGAAATCGATCGTTCCATAGTAGCCGGCAAAGTTTGCATTCGGCTGCAGGTCGAGCGGCAGTCCCTCGAGCAGCATGTTCACCCGGTCGGTGCAGATCGCCATGCAGGCCTTCTGGTAAACCTTGTCCGTGTCCATCAGTTCGCTGATCGAGAACATGGTCATCATCACCTGTTGCGGTAACGAGAGCCCCGCGGTGTGATTGAGCGCGACGTCGCGGCTATCGGCAACGATGCGATCGATCATCTTGAGCTTGCGCGGTTCGAGCGTGATCGAGCGGTATCGATTGTCCAGCGCCTCCAGTTCCTTGGCCGGGAGCTTGGTCAAGAGATCGTCGAGAATGTTTTTCTCGTTGATGCCGATGACGCCGAGACGCCATCCCGTGCAGCCGAAATACTTCGAATAGGAATAGACGCAGATGGTGTTGTAGGGCAGCTCGCACATCAGCGAGCGGAAGTTCGGCACGAACGTCCCGTAGACGTCATCGGTCAGAAGGATGAGGTCCGGCCGCTTGGTATTGACCAGATCGACCAGCTTTTTCATCGTCTGCGGATCGATTGCCATCGACGTCGGATTGCCCGGATTGACGACGAAGAATGCCTTGATCTTCGGGTCCTCGAGCTTGCGGATCTCCTCGTCGGAATACTGGAAGCGGTGCTCCTGCGTCGCTCTGACATGGACGGCCTTGAACGCATAGTCCTCGAGTTCCGCAATCTCGATATAGGGGGTAAAAATCGGCGTGCCCATCGCGATCGTGTCGCCCTTCTTGAGGATGCGATTGGCGATCAGCGACTTGAAGATGTAGCACATCGCCGCCGTTCCCCCTTCAACGGCGTAGAGATCGAACTTGCCGATCGGCGCATTTGCGCCCATTGCCCACATCAGGTAGCGATGCGCGACTTGCTCGGCATGCACCAGCATCCGGTCCGGGACGGGATAGTTGTCGCCGATTATCGAGTCCGTCAGTTCGAAAACGAAGGCGTCGGCATCGAAACCGAACATCTTGACGCCGTGCTCGACCATCCTCGACAGGAAGTCGGCGCCCGGGTCCTCGGCATGTTTTGCCAGCCACGCGTCGAAGCGCGCCGCGATACCCTTCATCTGGGGCATGCCACCGAGGCCCGCCGCCGGGTTGTCCATGGTCCGCCGGCTTTCGGTCAGGGCGAACTGGCCGAAGAGGAAGAACCCCTCGCGCGGGGTCGTTGCGATCCAGTTTGGATTTCCACGGCCGGCATTGAGCAGAGCATTCGTCGATTTCTGTGCGCTGCGCTTGGCAAGCTTCATGAGGCCGTCCTTGATTTCGAACGGGCTCATCTTCTCGTATTCGCGATAGTCGATGTCTGCCATGAGTCATTCCTCCCTGTGAACTGCAAGGTCCGCCGAAGCGGCCAAGTCGAAACAATAGTGAACGAATGCACGATGATCGTGTGGCACGGCCGGCAGCACGCTGCCGACTGTTGCTTCAGAACTTTATTCTGGCGCCGCCCAGAACAGCGAAGCTATCCTGGAGGTCGGCGGTCTCTTGATCTAAGGAGTAGGTCCGGGCTCCAAGATAGAGTTCCGTCTGCAGATAGTCGAGATTCTGGACAATCTGTGCCCCGAAGGAATCGCTGTTGCTGCCCTTGCCCGCAATGTCCTTGCCGAAATAGGCGTCGACCGAAAACGCGGTTTTGCCGACGTCGAAAATATCAGTCTGATAGCCGACCTTCACGTAGCCATAGTGTCCATCGACCGTTTCCTTGTCGGAATAGGCCGCGGCAAGGGTGAGGCTGAGACCGGTATCGATATGCAGGACGGAAACGGACGCGTCGTAAATCGAGTTGCCGTCGCCTGGCCTCGAAAAGGCAACTGCGGCACCGACCTTGAAGGCATCGTAGGTCTCATCGTATCGAACCGCCATGTCCCACACGGTAACGTCGGTTTCTTCGGGCACGACCTGTGTGCCGACCGAACTCGCAAAGCTGAATCCGCCATACGAAGGCGTGTCATATCGGGCGCGGAACTTGCGGCCGAGACCATCATAGTTGGTGAACGCGTCCTTGACCTTTACCGTCGAAAGCGTCCCGTCATCGTTGCGGAAAAACGGTCCCCCGGCCATATCGGAAACAAGCGAATAGCCGACCACGCCCGTGCCGGACAGATCTACCTCAGCCGTCGAGTCCGACGCCATGCTGCCCTGGCCGAGCCAGAACTTGCCGTATTCCTTCGAGTCGAGGTAAATTTCCGCCTTGCGCAGCAGGTCAGTCCCCCAATCATAGTGGTCCTTGTTCAACTGGTTGACGTTGGTTGTCGAATAAGGGTTCCATTCCCATTCGAGATTGGCGCCGAACGACCAACCCTTTTCCATGAGGGTGTATGCGCGAAAGCCCGCCCGCGTGGACGAGTTGCCGTTGTCGACCGGAAAGTAGTTATCCGTTGCCCCGCCGTCATCGTAGACCAGCAGGCCCTTGTTGATCTGGCCGTAGAATTCAAAATAGGCATTGTCGTCGCCGACCCGCAGCTTGGGAATCCAGTGTTCCGGAGCCTTGCTGGCCTCCGTGGGCTGCACCGCCGGTTTTACCGCCTCCTGCGCCGACACAGGCTCTGCGGCCGCCAGTGCAGCGATGAGAAGTGCGGGCGGAACAATGTATAGTGTCTGTCGCATCAAAAGCACCTTTCAGATCATTGGCGATTCGCATCGTCGATTCGCATTCAGTATTCGTCTTTTTACTGTGAAAGTCTGTTGCGAATTCTAGCATGCAGCAGCGTCGCCGCTGATTGATTAAACCTGCCTATTTTCATCCCGCGACGATACCGACAATGACCGTTCCCCAAGTCGTGAGCAGGATATGGCCGATGGGGACCGCCGGCGTGTAGCCAAGGACGGCAACGGTGCTTCCCGACCTGTCCTGAACGGCCGCCATGCCGGCTGTCATGGTCTGCGCCCCTGCGAGCCCGCCCAGCAGCAATATCGGGTTCATGCCAAGCACGTAGCGCCCGAAGTACAGACCAACGATCAGCGGTATCATGGTAACGATCATACCGCCGAACAGAAGACCGATACCCGCTTCGGCGATGGCGGAGGCAAACACGGGTCCGGCATGAAGGCCGGTCATCGCGACAAAGGCGGCAAGACCAAGCGAGGTCATGAGCGACACGGCGGCATCCGGTATTCGGCCGAAGAGCGGGAAGCGCGTGCGCAGATGCCCCACCGTTAACCCAGCCAGGAGCGTGCCCACACTGGTGCTGAGCGAAATCCGCATGTCACCGATGGGAAAAGTGACGAGAACGCCGACAAGCCCACCAAGGAATATCGCAAAACCAAGGACCAGGAAGTCTGTCGCCGTCGTCGGCGCGACCACAACGCCAATGCGCTTGGCGGCGCTCGACACGACGGCTTCCGGCCCCACCAGGCGCAGGATATCACCACGCTCCACCGTAATCCCCGGCGCGATAGGAATATCCTGCCCCCCGCGCGTAATGGCGCGCAGGTAGAGGCTGCGTGTCCAGCTTTCCTTAGCGACATCCGCGATGCTTTTCCCCTTGAGATCAGGGCTTGTCAGCAGCACATCGGAAACCGATACCGGGACATCGAGCAGTTCACGGTCCTCGATCTCCTCGGCGCGCGGCCCAAGGACGCTGACCAGCGCCTCCCTCGTCCCGGATACAGCGACGATATCACCGGGGTTGATCACGACCTCCGGGGCCGCCTCGATGATTGCGCCCCTCCGACGCAGGCGCTGAATGAAGAGCCTGTGCTCTGGATACGTCGCCTCGGCGGCGGCTATTGACAGGCCAGCGACTGGCGCGGCGTCCACGATCTGGTAAGCGCGAATTTCGAACCTGTGCCAGGCGGAGGAGACACCGGCCACCTTGCGGGTAATTCCGTACTCCTTCTCCAGTTTCAGCGCCTCGGCAACGAGGTCGATGCCAAGCAGCCTGGGGCCGACGACACTGCAAAACAGAATGACGCCAACCGCGCCGAAGACGTAGCAAACAGCGTCAGCCACAGCGATATGCGCCACAAACCGCGCGCGATCCGCCTCGGGCAGCGGCAACGCATTGATCGCTTCGGTTGCCGTGCCCATAGCCGGGCTTTCGGTGAGGGAGCCGGACAGAAGCCCGGCTGCAAAGCCGGGATCGAGACCAAGGATTTTGGCGACCACGACAGACATGAGCAGCCCGGTCACACAGACGACGACCGCAAGGAGTACGGGCTTCATCCCGTCCCGCTTCAGGGCTTGCAGGAACTGCGGTCCGACCGAGTAGCCGATGCCGAAGAGGAACAAGAGAAAGAGCAGCGATTTCGCCATCCCGGCAATCGGCACATGGGCGAACTGCCCGATCAGGATGCCCGCAAACAGCGAGCCGGTAACGGGTCCGAGGCTGAAGCCACCGAACTTGAGACCGCCGATCAGATATCCAATGCTGATAGCAAGGAATACGGCAAGCTCGGGATATTTGATCAGGAATTGCTCGACCCAAACCATGTCCAGATTAGCTCCCCCCTCGCCCCGATCCGGGGCTACGACGCCTTCACTGCCGACCCCAAACGCTCATGCAAAAAGTTAAGCCATAAAAAAGCGACCACGACGCACCGGGTCGTAATCACCCAGCCAACCGCTGTAGCTGGCTGCCGCTCCGGTCGCCCGTGCGCGCTGGATCGCCACGAGAATGACCAAATCGAAACAATTGAGCGCCGATATATCCCGGCGCTACCGTGCTTTTGATTGACGCTTCGCCTTGGTGGCGACTGCGTCTGGCTTGACCAGCTTCAGTCCGCGCGCCTTCTCGTAGCCATGGATCTCCTTCACATCCAGTTTGCGCATGAAGTCGATCGTCTCCTGCGTCAGTACCTGACCCGGCACCATGATCGGAAATCCGGGCGGATAGGGAATGACGAAGTTGGCGGAGACCATTTCCGGCCCGTCCTTCAGGCGCCGATCGCATTCGGCACCGATGAGCGGCACATATTCGCACACAGACGCGTCATAGGCGTTGAAGAAGGCGGCTCGCATATCGCCCTCCGGCGTCGTTCGCCCTGCATCGCTGCGATACACTTCGTGGAAGTGGCTGAAATTGGGAAGGTCGGGCACATCGGTCATCAGCGACTTTACCCGTGCCGCGAAAGCCGCACGCTCGCCCTCCCCGCCGTCGGCCAGGCGCTTCTCGATGCCACGGCAGATCTCGACCAGAACACGGATTAGATGCGCAATATCGCTGCGGGTATTGTTGATGTTGGACTGTAGCAGCACACTGTTGCGCGACGTCTTGTTCAGCTGGATATCATATTCGTTCGCCAACAATCCCTTGAACTGCGTTCCATCAAAACCAGCCGTCCCGCACACCAGCGTCATGCGCGTGGGATCGAGGTAGAACTCGTCCTCGTTCATCGCCTTGACCGCTGTGGCCCAGGTCGAGCCGGGCGCCAGATAGTCCTTGAATCCTGATTGCCGGTACTCCGCCGGGATCATCTCATCGGCACCAAGAACACGGAAGTATTTCGAAATCAGCGGGTGCTCGTTGATCGCCCGGCGGATCTTGAGCGCGATCTCGATCGCGTTCATCACCAGTCCGTAACCGTCGAGTTCCATCTGCCTGCGTGCAATGTCGAGGCTGGCGATCAACTGCTGGTTCGGACTGGTCGAGGCATGGGTGAATACCGCCTCGTGGAACTGGGCCTCGACGTTGTGAAAATCGACATCCTTGACCAGCAACATTGAGCCCTGCCGGATCGCCGACATTGATTTGTGCGTCGAGTTGGTCTGGTAGACCCGAAGGCGGACAAGGCGCGGATCTGGGATCAGGCGAGCGGCGAGCAGTGCTTCATCGGAGGGATCCTTGCCGAGGTCGGCGCGCTGCTTTTCATAAGCGTCGACCGAGGCCGGATCGCGCAGCCAATCCTCGATATCGGCTGCCGCCCCCATGGCCGTGCGTGGACGCAGGAAGGGCGAAAACCGGGCAAACCCGGACCACGCCTCGTCCCAGAGGAAGATAAGGTCTGGCTTGATGGCTAGGCATTCCTCCATCACCCGCCTGACATTGTACATATGTCCGTCGAAAGTGCAGTTGGTGAGGTCAAGCAGCTTCAGCCGGTCGAGGCGCCCTTCCGCCCGCAAGGCCAGCAGCGCGCGCTTGATGGTGGCGAGCGGCACGGCGCCATACATCGAATACTCCGTCATCGGGAAAGCTTCGACGTAATAGGGCTGTGCGCCGGTCAGGACCATGCCGTAATGGTGCGACTTGTGGCAGTTGCGATCGACAACCGCGATGTCGCCGGGCGCCAGAAGCGCCTGCACCGCCATCTTGTTGGAGGTGGACGTGCCATTCGTCACGAAGAAGACGTGGTCAGCGCCGAAGGCGCGTGCGGCCAACTCCTGAGAGCGCTTGATCGTGCCGGTAGGCTCCAGGAGACTATCAAGGCCGCCTGTCGTCGCGCTACTTTCCGCCAGGAACAGGTTGAGCCCATAGAACTCGCCCATGTCGCGGATCCAGTCCGACTTGAAGACGGACTTGCCGCGGGCGATGGGCAGGGCATGAAATGTGCCGATGGGCCGCCGCGCATATTTCTTCAGATTGTCGAAGAAGGGCGTTTCGTAGCGCGCCTGCACGCCTTCAAGGATGGCGAGATGCATCTCCAGCGGTTCCTCGACCGCGTAGAACACACGCCGAACCGCATCTGCGGCCGGATCGCCGGCGATCTTTTCCACCTGACGGTCAGACAGCAGATAGACGTCGAGCTCCGGCCGGATCCGCTTCAACCCGCGCGCCAGACGCAGCGCCGACATGTCCGGTCCCTCGGCTTCTCCAAGCGGATCAAGCACGGAGCGGAGCACCGGCGCGTCGTGACGCGAGCGATAGGGAAAACCCTCGGCGAGCACGACGGCAATGATGGCCGGGTTCAATGCGGCCGCACAGAACGCATCCTCAAAGGATCCCACCAGAACAGGCTCGTAGATGAAGCCATCCTCGGGCCGGCGTAGCCTGCGGATCTCGGCTGCGAACGCCTCCCACCGCACGGCCGGCTGGCTGTTGACGAACAGAACTTCGAAGTATGGCCGGCGGCCGCCCGCTTCCCCGGTTCCGGGAGGCATGATATCGGGCACGTCTGTCACGGACATCTCGTCATGGACATCCCACTCGCTCGGGCGCCGCGATAGGAATGGGAAAGAAGCCCGTTGGAGATGCGCCGCGCGAGTTTCGCCGCCCCGCCGGCATCGTTGGTGGCGATGCGCTCGGCCAGCGCCGAAAGCAATCGCCCACCCGGATAGGCGTGGTACTCCTCGGCCGGTGCCACTTCGGCGATCGCCGCCTCCAGCGCTGTCCGCTCACCCCGGTTAGCGGCCCAGGCATCGGCCAATGTCGTGATCTCGCGCCAATTATCGGCCCGTGCCGAATGGATGAGCAGAAACTGATCTACATGTGTGGTTTTGCTTGGCATAACGCGCTCCCAACTCTGTTCTGAATCGGCTGTCCACTGTCACCAGTCCGCGGCTCTCACTCAGTGGCAGCTACAATTCCGGTCGCAAAATGAGACTTATGCACTTCGAAAGACGATCCCTTACGGTCCGAAACAGGTCGCTAGAGCGTTTCCGATTTAAACGGAGTCGCAAACGCACTATCTCTTTGTCTTTACGCATTTCCTGACAGAAGACCGCTTCGCACTGTTCCTCGAAAAGCTCTAGGTCATCATCATCACAAGCACCATGCCCCAGATCGTCAGCAGGGTGTTGCCGACGGCATAGGTAACGGTATAGCCGAGCCCGGGGATCTGGCTCTTGGCGCGATCGTTGATCATGCCGAGGGAGGCAGTCGTCGTGCGCGCGCCGGAGCAGCACCCCAAGAGAATGGCGGGGTGGAACCGGAACACATATTTCCCGACATACATTGCCAGTACCAACGGCACGGTCGTTGCGAAAATGCCCCAAAGGAACAGGCTGAAACCAAGCTGCTGCAGGCCTGCAACAAAGCCTGGCCCTGACGATATGCCGACCACGGCGATGAAGACATTGAGGCCGACTGAATTCATGAACCAGACCGTCGATGTCGGTATGCGTCCGAACTTCGGCCGCACGGAGCGCAGCCAACCGAAGAAGAGCCCGGAGATCAACGCCCCCCCTGATGTGGACAGCGTAAATGGCACATCGCCGACCTTATAGACGAGTGCGCCGATCAAAGCGCCGATTGTAATCGCAGCGCCGATGAACGCGACGTCGGCAACGTCGCTCGGACGGTCGGCCACCCCGAGTGCCTTGGCGGCCGCGGCAGTATCTTGCGTCCGTCCGACGATCGTCAGAATGTCCCCGCGATGGATCTGGGTGTTCGGAAGGATCGGAATTTCCGTCGCCGTGGCACCACGCGCGATCCGGCGCAGGAACACGCCACGCGATGACGGCCATTGCGCCAATTCGGCCAGCGTCTTCCCGTTCGCTTCTTTGGTCGTGACAAGGACATCGACACCTTCCACAGGAACGGCCAGCAACTCGCGATCGTCGACTTCTTCTGCAGCATGACCGATCAGGCTCACCAGCACTTCGCGTCGGCCTGCCACGGCAACGACATCGCCCGCCTGGATGACCGTGTCCGCCGTTGCATCCTCGATCTTCGATCCTCGGCGGATACGCTCGATGAAAACCCGCTGCTCGGGGATCAAGGATTCGGCTTCACGTGCCGTCTTGCCGACGACCGGCCCTCCCTCCCGAACGCGATAGGCGCGCAACTCGTAGTGATGCCAAGCGGTTCCCGCCCCGCCAACTTCCTTCTTGCCGCCCTGTTCCGCCTCGTAGCGCTTGCATTCCGCCTCCAGATCGATACCCAGCAGCGCGGGGCCGATCAGGGCCAGCACAATAGCCGACCCCACCGTGCCGAAAATATAGGTGACGGCATAGGCGACCGGCATCGCGTCCAGCAGCCGCTTGGCTTCTTCCGGTGCCAGACCAAGACGATTGATTGCGTCCGTTCCCAAACCCATCGACGCGGAGATTGTCTGCGAACCGGCATAGAGCCCCAGCGCGGAACCGACATCATAACCGGCTATCTTGGCGGCAATAAAGGGCGCCCCGAGGCAAAAGACGCACACAACCACGGCGAACAATGCCTGCGGGATGCCATCCTTGGCAATGCCGCGCACGAATTGCGGCCCGACACCGTAGCCGATCGCGAACAGGAACATCAGAAAGAACGTAGCCTTGAGCGGTGGCGATATGGTGATCCCGATCTGCCCGATGATGACGGCAGCAACGAGCGTGGCGGTCACTGCACCAAGGCCCAGGCCCTTGTAGGTGAACGAACCGAAGTAGTATCCAAGCGCCAAAGAGAGAAATATTGCAATTTCGGGATAAGTGCGAAGCGTATTTACAAACCAGTCAATCATAGAGCTTCCCCTGTTACTCGGAAATCGGGAACCAAATCTGACTAAATCCTCATCGCTATTTCTGCGAGAATACACCCTTACACACTCGTTTCAAGGCGTTATTCAGAATAAAAATAGTATGATATCCGAAACTTTCAAATACGGCGCCAAACCAAGGAACACACAGTGTTTTGGTTCTTTTCTGGCCCTTGAACTGATTGATGCGTCATTACTTCCCGAGTTTGGTCGGAAGGCGCATCCACGCCTTGGAACTATGCTCCAGGAGGAGCGGCCGAAAACAAACACAGTGAAGCGCGAAAGCCGGATCCCGGTGCGCCGACACGTCAGGTCGTTGCCGCACCGGGCTGTGACGGCGCGACCGTGAGGCTGTCCTGGTGGTGGCGGATACCAGAGCGGGTATTGAAGAACATGCGGTCAGGGCCAAGCTGGTCGGCAAACCCCGATGCCCTGATATAGGCGAGCACATCCGGGTTGAGGCCTGCGAGCCAGAGTTCGATGCCCCCGCGCGCAAGGCTTCGCTCGCCATCAATGATCATCTGGAGTGCCGAGTATTCGATGTCGAAAACGCGACTAAGGTCCAGCATCAGAACGCGCGGCTTTTGTTCATTGGCCAGCGTACGAATACGGTCGCCGACCTGCTGGGCGTTCACGAAGAAGAGCCTCCCCTCCGGGCGCACGATCAGCATTCCCTCGAAGGTTTCGTCGTCTGGATGCTCGGCCGAAAGCGGCCGCAAGACGTCTGCGCCGCGTTTGCGGCCTACGACATGGACGCGCGGGTTTGCCGCCTGGCCCGAGAGACCGACGAGCGACAGAGTGATAGCGACCAGAATGCCCTGGAGCGTGCCGAACAAGAGCACGCCGAGGAAGGCGGCGAGTGCCCAGCGAAACTCCATCCGGCGAACCTTGCGTATCGAGACGAACTCGGTGGGTTTGATGAGACCGACGGAGTAGACGATGACGATGGCCGCGAGCACGGCCTGCGGCAAGAGGCCGAGCAACGGTGCAAGAACGAGCATCGTCGCCGCTGCCGCCGCTGCCGTGACCAGCGAGGCCTTTTGTGTGCGCCCACCGACGGCGCGCACCACCGCCGTCTGCGATGTGCCGCCGCCTGCCGGCATCGCGCCGAACAGCCCGCCGGCCAGATTGGCAGCGCCCGTCGCCATCAGTTCGCGGTTTGGCTGGATCGGAGGCTCCCCCGCGACCGAGAAGGCTCGCCCGGCAGCAATCGTCTCGGTGAAGCTCATCAATGCGATGCCGCACGCCCCAGGGATGAGCTGCAGGACCAGGTCGATATTCGGCAGTACCAATGAAGGCAGAGCCTGCGGAATGTGCCCGACTGTGGCGACGCCTGCCGGTCCAAGGCCCGCCAACCACGAGATCGCTATCCCGGCCGCGACTATAGCGAGCGGAGCCGGAGAATGCGGCCAACGGCCTTCCATGACCAGCAGGAGCACCAGCGCCGTGGCACCGACTGCGAATGTAACGAGCGACGTCTCGGGCAAATGGTGGACGAGGCTCAGAATATCCCGGAAGAACCCCTCCTTGGTAAAATGCAGCCCGAACAGTTTTGGCACCTGGTCCAACACGATGACGAGGCCGATCCCGGCCTTGAAACCCGTGAGCACCGGCGACGAAATGAAATTTGCCACGAAACCCAAACGAAGCGCCGAAGCCGCGATCAAAAGCAGTCCCGTGAGCGCCGTCAGCGTTGCGGTCGCTGTGAGCAATCGTTCAGGGTTCCCATCCGGTACGACGAGCGCAAGCTGGCTCGCGGTCAGGATCGCGAGCGTGGTCGTCGAACTGACGCTGAGCACGCGCGAGGTGCCGAGCAGGGCATAGACGATCATCGGTACAAAGGCGGTGTAGAGCCCGACGCTGACAGGAAGGCCGGCAACGGTCGCATAGGCCATGGCCTTCGGCAGCACCACGGCAGCCGCCGTCAGGCCCGCGATCATGTCCGGGCGCAGGGTACCGGCCGATGAATGGGCGGATTGGTCGGCATGCGGTAACGGGACCATTATCTTGCCCTCTTATGGCTATGTGCCAGGTCAAAACGACCATCACTTGCCACGACAGCGCAGAATCATCCGCTCGCCACCCCGGAGATCCCCACGCGCAACAATCTGAACACGATCACGATCGCTCGCCAAGCCCTCTTAGATTTGACGAGGATAAATTTCGGGTTTCGCATTGTGAGCACCGGCGTGCAGGAGGCGGCAGCCAGTTTTGCTCGCCACAAACAATGCATGCTTCAGACGAGAACGTGCGCCTAAATGCAGAACCGTCGGTGCATCGAGGCAAGGCTCGACCAGGCCGGTAACGCGGGTATCCGCTGGCAAACATGAAGGGTATCCCGCGCTCCGTCAGGCGGTATGCCACGGGGGATGATTGTTTGCCGGCCAGGTTGATGTCCAGGATGGCGAAATCGAAGTCTTCATTGTCCGCGGCAGCCAAGGCGACTTCTACCGCATCGCCGGCCCAATGATCTGATGGCCAAGATCGCTGACCGTATCTTCAATGAGCGTGGCAACGAGTATTTCGTCCTCAACAATAAGTATCCGCGCGATTTAGACACCGCCCGCCGCCGGCTTGTAGGCGAACCGACAGATTGCACCGCGCCGCATTGATCTGGCGCTTACTAGTTGACGATCCTGCCAATGTTGTCGGCCATGTACGCTCCACGCGCTCCCATCGGCAGTGGAGCGCCAGTCGTAGTGTCTCGAGATGTCTGGTGCTCGAGTTCGGCATTGAGTTCGGCCCCGACGATCAGAATGCATACCGATAACCAGATCCACATCATAAACCCAACGAGACCGCCTAAAGCGCCGTAGGTTGCATTGTAGTCGGCGAACTTGTCGAGGTACCAGGAAAAGCACAGGGTCATGACTACCCAGGCCAAGGTGGAGAAGAGCGCGCCCCAGGTCAGCCACCTAAGCCTGGCGGGCTGCCGGCTGGGCCCGAAGCGGTATACGGCGGTCATCGCCAGCAACGATACGAGCATGAGGATGGGCCAGCGAACAAGCAACGCCAGCGTTTCCTTCCATGGCTCGAGCCAGACAAGTTGCAGGATCGCAGGCAGTAGCGCCATTACGCCTATCAGGAAGACTGCGGCGAGTATTGCGCAGAACGTAAACGCAAGCGCTATCAGGTTCAATTTGACGAAGCGACGCTTCTCGTTTTCCTCATAGGCCACATTCATTGCGTCAAACACAGCCAAAGTGCCGTTGTGCGTGCTCCAGACAGCGATCATGAGCCCAACGAGGAACGCTATCCCGAGGGTGGTGTCTCGCCGCTCGACAAGGGCATGGAGTTGCTCCGAGAAAACTTCGAACGTTCCGGGTGGAAGCATGCCTGCCAGGTCGCGGAGATGGTCGGAAATAACGGCCGGATCTGCCATCAACCCATAGAGCGATACGAGAGCAGCAAGCGCTGGAAACAAGGCGAGCAGCAAGTAGAAGGTCACTCCGGCCGCAACGAAAGCCACCCGATCTTCAGCAACCTCATGCACGACTCGCCAAAACACATCGCGCAAACCTCGCGCTGGCAATTGTTCCGGCACCGATGCATAGCGTCCGTGCTCATCCTCCACAATCGAATGCTGGTCATTGGACATCGATACTCCTCGCGCGCGTATCGCTGTCTGCCGGGATAAAAGGAAACTGACGGCGACCATCGCTACCGCAACTACGGCTATTGCCGCCGCAGGATCCGTTGTGATGCGTTTCGGCAACATCAGACGCTCCGATGATTTCAAGGCGTCAACGTTTGACCCTCCATTTGGATGCATTGGGCTTGGCAAATACTACCGGCTTTGGCTCCCTTCATTTTCGAGGCCCAGCAATGGCAATCTGGATCCCGGTGAGTCATTGATGATCGAACCAGCCCCCGCCTGTGGAGGGAAACGGAGCCACAACCATGACGAAGAGATCAGGTAGCTGCCTCTGCGGGCAGGTCAAATACGAGGTGAAAGGCGAACCCATCCGAGTTGGTATCTGTCACTGCGCCAATTGCCGTCGGGAGAGCGGATCGGCATTCACATTCTACGCCATTTGGGCCAGAGACGATTTCGCCGCTAGCGGGGAGACGACGCTTGCCCATAACGGACAGCGTTTCTGCACACGCTGCAGCTCCCACATGTTTGCCTATGACGAAGATGAAGCCGAGGTCCAGCTTGGCACCTTGAACGATGCACCGACCAAACTGGTTCCGACCTATGAATTGTGGGTGAAGAGACGTGAGCCCTGGCTTGCCCCAGTGCCGGGCGCCGAGCAACATTGGGAAGACCGCCACACAAGACGAACAGGCGATGACAGCGCTTGACGCGTCCGCGTCGAATGGGAGGCAGATTTGACCGGAAATTGGTCAGTGGATGAGCAATTCGAGATCATTCGGGCACTCGGCGTGCCAGGCGCGTTCGATGCAGAGAGGGAAGCAAGAGAGCGGATTGCTTTTTTGGCCGGCTATTTGCGACAGGCAAATGCCCGGGCCTATGTATTGGGTATAAGCGGTGGGGTCGATTCCCTGACTGCCGGCTTGCTTGCACAGGCCGCCGTCCGGGCGTTGCGCGAGGACGGCTATCTCGCGCAGTTCATCGCCGTTCGGCTGCCCTATGGGACACAGGCTGACGAAGCGGCCGCTCGCGAATGTCTGGCGGTGATCAACCCCGATCTTGGCCTGGAAGCAAATGTCAAACCGGCTGCCGACGCTTTGTTCACTGAGGTTCGAAAATCCGCTGGCGATCTTTTTGGCACGGCTCGCGACGACTTCCACCTCGGCAATGTGAAGGCGCGTCAGCGGATGATCTACCAGTACGCGATCGCCGGTGCCGCAAACGGGCTGGTGATTGGAACGGACCATGCCGCCGAGGCCCTGATGGGCTTCTTCACCAAGCACGGAGACGGCGCCGCAGATGTCGTCCCTCTCAGTGGGCTGAACAAGAGACGGGTACGCGCCATCGCCACTTACATGGGCGCACCGTCCGATCTCGTCTCCAAGGTCCCCACAGCCGATCTGGAGACAGACGCCCCGCTGAAGCCCGATGAAGAGGTCTATGGAATTGGCTATGACGCGATCGATGACTTCCTCGAAGGAAAGACCATAAGCAAGTCTGCCGCCGAGCGAATTCTTGCAGCTTATCGGGGGAGCGGACATAAACGTGCGCTGCCGATCGGCCCTGCTTTCGGCGCGGATCCCGCAGCGGCGCCTTGATCAGAGTTCATGGTGGCGCTTCGCCCAGGGCGAATGACAGAGATGCTGCAGCGGCCGGTCCCAGAGGAAATGACGACGCTGCTGGCGGTTTGCTGCCTATAGAACCACAGCGCGAAATGCGCATCTAAGATGCGTCCCTCAACTGTCGCCTTGCGATCGTTGTCAATCAAGGCGGTCTGCGTCGTCACGCCCAACGGAAGATGGGATCGCTATGATCCCGGTCTCCAACCGGGACGCACAGGCGTGCCGCCATGGCGCTCGCCGCCGCGATGCCCGGGACGACATCGACCGCAATGCCCCTTTCTTCCAACCGGGCGATCTCCTCGCGGCCACGGCCGACAATCGCCGGGTCACCGGATTGCAGCCGGACAACCCGTTTGCCGGCACGTGCCCAGGATACCATCATGTCGTTGAGGTCTTCGTGGCTGCAGTTCGTGCGCCCACCACGTTTGCCGACAAGCAGACG
Organism: Ensifer sp. 1H6; assembly: GCF_001976035.1. Taxonomy (NCBI): domain Bacteria; kingdom Pseudomonadati; phylum Pseudomonadota; class Alphaproteobacteria; order Hyphomicrobiales; family Rhizobiaceae; genus Ensifer; species Ensifer sp. 1H6. Next base: position 90,713 of record NZ_MOAI01000001.1, read on the forward strand.
CTTGGCTTCGCGCCGGGCAAGCTCCAGCACCTCATCGGAAACAAGATCGTCGAAAAGGATGACATCGGCTGCTTGCAAAGCCCGCACCGCCTTCAGCGTCAGGTGCTCCGCGTCACCCGGCCCGGCACCGACGAGCGTGACGCGGCCGGTGTCGGTCCGGTTCGCCGCAAGGCGATCCATCTCCGCCACCAGCCGCATCTCGACACCCTCCTCCGGTGTCTCCTGAAAGGCACGATCGACAAAACGCTCCCAAAAGGCGCGGCGTGCCGCGCCGGGCTTGAGGCGCGCATTGACCTTGTCGCGGATCGCCTGTGCCAGCGACGCCCAATCCTTCAGGACCGGCGGCAGCAAGGTCTCGATGCGCCGGCGGATCGCCTGGGCAAGAATGGGCGCGGCGCCGTCAGTCGATATTGCGACAATGACCGGCGAGCGATTGACGATGGAGCCGAACTGAAACTGGCAATAGGCCGGTTTGTCGATGATGTTGACCGGCACGCCAGCCGCATTGGCCGCCTCGAAGAAGGACCGCGCGTCCTCATCGCCCTCGCAGTCGGCAATCGCAAGCGCCGCGCCAGCGATCGCTTCCTTTGTCCAGGCCTCGCGGTGATGAGTGAACCTGCCGCCTGGGTGAGAGGAACCGGCCTCGAACAGGCGGGCGCAGGCCTCTCCGATTTCCTCAGGCGGTGCATAGACATGCACCTCGGCACCGCAGGCCGCCAACAGTTCCGCCTTCCAGGCGCAGGCGTCGGAGCCGCCGGCCACAACGACACGGCGGCCTTCGAGCGCAAAGAACACGGGCAGCTTCGCTAAAGGCATCATGCGCGGCGGGTCCGCGCGCAGGCGCCTTTCATTCCGCGGCAGCAGCAAGGCATCCATCGACGATCCCCCTGATCTCGGCGCGGCACGAGCCGCAATTGGTTCCGGCATTCAGCGTCTGGCCGATAGCTTCGACCGAGCGGCAGCCGCCACGGACGGCAGCAACGATCTGGTTGATCCCGACATTGAAACAGGAGCAGACGGTTGCTCCCGGATCGGGCTTATCCGCACCCGGTCGGCCGGCCACGAGCGCAAAGCGAAGTCGCAGATCGGCATGCGAGGCGCCGAGCTGCTCCACCGCCCAGCTGCGGGCAACGGCGACGGGTTCTGGCGCGAGATAAAGCGCCAGCAACAGCTTGGCGCCATCGAAGAAGGCAAGCCGGCGATGGCCGGACGGCCCGTCGGCATAGCCGATTGGTTCGATATCCGCCGGGATATCGAAGATGCGTCGGCACCACGCGACCCAATCATCAGGCTCGGTCTGCGACGCCAGTTCGAGCCGCCACCCGCCCCTTGCCTTGGCCAGGGCCCAATAGGCGCAATCAAGCCCTTCCGGCCTTGCGGCACTGACTGCAAATCCATAGGTGGAGGCTGAGAAACGGCGGGCGGAAACGGCAACGTTCTTGGAGGCGGGCTGGCCCGAAACAGGATCGGTGATCGGCGGCACCAAGGCATCGATGCGCGCCTTAGCCGCGAACTGGTCGTTCCAATGCATCGGCACGAAGAGATTGCCGCGCGCCTGGCGGTCGGTGATCAGTGCTCGGACGACCACCGCACCAAAAGGGCTTTCCAGCACCACGAGATCAGCCGGAGAAAGATCAAGCTCCATCGCATCGCGGGGGTGGATCTCGACGAAGGGTTCGCCGATATGGGCGGAGAGCCGCGCGCTCTTTCCCGTCCGGGTCATCGTGTGCCAATGGTCGCGAACGCGCCCCGTATTGAGGGCGAATGGGAAGGCATCGCTGACGCGATCGGCGACCTGGCTTGTGGTCGCGATGAAGCGCGCGCGACCATCCGGATGGTAGAATCCGCCTTCGGCGAAGAAGCGCGTCGCAGTACTTGCCGTGCCCCGCGGCTGCGGCCATTGGAACGGCATGAGTGCATCATAGCCGGCACCATCGATTTCGGCATAGGCGCCGACATCGAAATCGCGCCGGCCATCGTTCTCGAAACCGGAAAGACCGGCATGTTCGGCAAAGATTTCGGATGCCGATGCGTAGGCAAAGGCGCCGGCAAAACCCATGAGGCTGCCGACTTCGGCAAGTTGCCACCAGTCCGCCCGGGCTTCACCAGGAGCCGTCAGGAAACTGCGCTGGCGGGAGATGCGGCGCTCGGAGTTCGTAACGGTGCCATCCTTCTCGCCCCAACCAAGCGAAGGTAACAGCACATGCGCATGACGGGTCGTATCTGTTTGCCTGATGACATCGGAGACCACGACGAAGGGACAGGCCCTGAGCGCCGCCTCGATCGCATCGGCATCCGGCATCGACACGACCGGATTGGTCGCCATGATCCAGATCGCCTTGATGCGCCCGTCGGCGACAGCGCGAAACATGTCGACGGCCTTGAGGCCCGGTCTTGCGGCGATGGCCGGCGCGCCCCAGAAACGTCTGACCTGATCGCGGTCTCCCGCCTTCTCGATGTCCATATGGGCGGCCAGCATATTGGCAAGACCGCCGACCTCGCGGCCGCCCATGGCGTTGGGTTGGCCCGTCAGGGAGAACGGTCCCATGCCGGGTCGCCGATGCGGCCGGTCGCCAGGTGACAGTTGATGATGGCATTGACCTTGTCGGTGCCGGAGACCGATTGGTTGACCCCCTGGCTGTAGCAGGTGACAACCTTTTCGCTGCTCTCGAAAAGTTGGAAGAAGGCGGCTAGTTCCTGTTCGGCGAGCCCAGTTAGTCGCGCCAGTGTGGCTTGATCGAAGGCGCTTGCTGCGGCGAAGGCCTCGGCGAATCCGCTGGTGTGCGCCGAAATGTAGCCCTGATCAAAAGCCGGGCTGGAGGCCAGGTGCGCAAATAGACCATTGAAGAGCGCGACGTCGCCATCCGGCCGGATCGCCAGATGCATGTCGGCGATATCGGCCGTCATGGTGCGGCGCGGGTCGATGACGACGACCTGCATTTGCGGCCGTGCAGCCTTGGCAGCAACGAGGCGCTGGTAGAGTACCGGATGGCACCAGGCGAGGTTGGAGCCCGTCAGCACCACGAGATCGGCAAGCTCCAGATCCTCGTAGCAACCTGGAACGGTGTCCGATCCGAAGGCGCGGCGATGACCGGCCACCGATGAAGACATGCAAAGGCGCGAGTTGGTGTCGATATTCCCCGAACCGATGAACCCCTTCATCAGTTTGTTGGCGACATAGTAGTCCTCGGTCAGCAACTGACCGGAGACATAGAAGGCGACAGAATCTGGCCCGTGCTCGGCAATCGCCTGCGAAAAGCGATCGGCGACGAGGTCGAGCGCCTCATCCCACTCCGCGGCCTGTCCACCGATCTCGGGATAGAGCAGCCGCCCGTCGAGATCGAGCGTCTCGCCAAGCGCTGCCCCCTTGGAGCAAAGCCGGCCGAAGCTGGCCGGATGATCCGGGTCGCCTTTCACACCGATGCCGCCGTCATCGCCAACCGTCGCGACCACGCCGCAGCCGACACCGCAATAGGGACACGTGGTTTTGACTTCGGTTGCCATGACTACTCCGCCGCGATCATCAGGCTTTCGAGTGCGATAAACAGCGCACCGCCATCGTTGCGCACTGGGATGGTGCGCACGCCCCCCTCGTCTGCACCCAGCGCCTTGCCGGTTTCGAGCGAGATCACCCAGTTGTGCAGCGGGCAAGTGACGGCCGTCCCGTGGACAATGCCCTGCGACAGCGGCCCGCCCTTGTGCGGGCAATGGTCTTCGATCGCAAAGACCTCGTTTTCGGCGGTGCGGAAGACGGCGATCTTGCCCTCGGGCGTGCGCACGCAGCGTGCGCCGCGAAGCGGGATGTCGGAGATGTCACCGATTGAGATCCAGTTCATGTCCATCCCCTCACTCCGCTGCTTCTGAAAATCCGACCGTCGCCATCGGCCGGAACTCGTGCTTGTCCTTGCCGGAGACACGCTCCGACCATGGGTCGACCTGGGCGAATTTCTGGCTGAAGACGAAGCGGTCGAAGAGCGCCTTGCGCCGTTCGGCATCGTCCATGATCTGCCGGCGGATTTCTTCAAGACCGATGCGCTTGGCCCACTTGTAGATGCGCTCGAGATAACGGGCCTGCTCGCGATACATCTGCGTCAGCGCCACGATATGTTCGAGGGCGTCGTCCGCGGTCCTCACCAGACCAAGAACCTCGGTGCCCTTGATGTCGAGCCCGGCTGCACCGGCGAAGTGGATCTCGAAGCCGCTGTCGACGCAGATGACACCGATATCCTTGCAGGTGGCTTCTGCGCAGTTTCTCGGACAGCCGGAGACGGCCAATTTCAGCTTGGCCGGCGTCCAGGACCCCCACATGAATTTTTCGATGCGGATGCCGAGGCCGGTGGAATCCTGGGTGCCGAAGCGGCACCAGTCGGAACCAACGCAGGTCTTCACCGTGCGCAGGCCCTTGGCATAAGCCTGGCCCGACACGAAGCCGGCCTTGCCGAGATCGGCCCAGACGGCCGGCAGGTCTTCCTTCTCGATGCCGAGCAGGTCGATACGCTGACCACCGGTGACCTTGACCATCGGGATCTCGAACTTGTCGACGACGTCGGCAATCGCGCGCAATTCCCCGGAATTCGTGACGCCGCCCCACATGCGCGGAACGACGGAGTAGGTGCCGTCCTTCTGGATATTGGCGTGCACACGCTCGTTGATGAAGCGCGACTGGTAGTCGTCGGCATATTCGTCCGGCCAGTCGCAGACGAGGTAGTAGTTGAGCGCCGGGCGGCATTTGGCGCAGCCGCAGGATGTCTTCCACTCCAGTTCCTGCATCACGGCGGGAATGGTCTTCAGGCCCTTGGCCTTGATCAGGCGGCGGACATCGTCGTGGCCAAGCTCGGTGCAGGTGCACATCGGCTGGACGGCGGCGGGATTGTAGGTTTCGCCAAGCGTCAGCGACATCACCTGCTCAACGAGCCCAGTGCACGAACCGCAGGAAGCGGACGCCTTCGTATGCGCCCTGACATCGTCGAGCGACGTCAGTCCCTTGCCCTGGATCGTCGCCACGATCTTGCCCTTGCACACGCCGTTGCAGCCGCAGATTTCTGCATCATCCGGCAAGGCTGCAACGGCCGCCATAGGGTCCAGCGGGGACCCTCCCTGATAGGCCTGGCCGAAAATGAGCGTTTCGCGCATTTCCGAGATATCGGTGGCTTTCTTCTTCAGATCGTTGAACCAGGCGCCATCGGCGGTTTCGCCATAAAGCACTGTGCCGATGATGCGGTTGTCCTTCAGCACCAGCCGCTTGTAGACGCCGCCGGCTGCATCGCGCAGCACGATCTCCTCGCGATCGTCGCCTTCGGCAAAGTCTCCGAGGGAGAACAGGTTGATGCCGGTGACTTTGAGCTTCGTCGGCGTGTCGGAATGCACGAAGGCGGGCGAGCGATCGCCCGCCAGATGCGATGCGGCGATGCGCGCCATTTCGTAGAGTGGTGCGACGAGGCCGTAGACCATGCCGCCGACCTCGGCGCATTCGCCAAGCGCCAGGATATCGCCATCGGAGGTCTGCATGCCGTCGTCGACGACGATGCCGCGATTGACCGCTAGGCCGGCTTCCTTGGCGATGCCCGCGTTCGGCCGGATGCCGACAGCCATGACGACGAGTGTCGCGGGAATGATCGTGCCGTTGTCGAGCTCGATTCCCTCGACCTTGCCATCGCCGATGATTGCCTTGGTATTGGCCCTGCAGATGACCTTGATGCCGCGCTCCTCGACGGCTTTCTGCAAGAGATAACCAGCCGCCGGATCGAGTTGGCGCTCCATCAGAGTTGGCATCACGTGCAGTACGGTCACATCCATACCGCGCGAGGCAAGTCCGGCGGCCGCTTCAAGCCCGAGCAGGCCACCGCCAATGACGACAGCCTTTTCGCGCGACTGCGCGGCAAGCAACATTGCCTGCACGTCATCGAGGTCGCGGTAGGTAATAACACCGGGCAGATCTTTGCCGGGAACCGGGATAATGAAGGGCACTGAGCCTGTCGCAATGACAAGCTTGTCGTAGCTTTCGGTCACACCGTGATCAGAGGTCACAGTCTTCTTCGCGCGGTCGATCGCCACGACCTTGTGGCCTTTGTAGAGCGTGATCCCGTGCTTGATGTACCAACCATCGCCGTGGATGATGATCTGCTCGTAGTCTTTTTCGCCGGAAAGGACCGGCGAAAGCATGATGCGGTCGTAGTTGACGCGCGGTTCGGCGTTGAAGATCGTGACCTGATATTGCCCCGGCGCTGTTCGAACAGGTGCTCCAGCATGCGTCCGGGCGCCATGCCATTGCCGATGATGACGAGTTTTTCGGGCGTTTGATGAGCCATGGGAAATCACTCCGCAGCTTCGACGAAACGGTGGCGCTCGTAGAGGAACTTGAGCACCGCTTCGCGGCATTTGAGGTAGGTTCGGTCGGCCGCCAGTTCGATGCGCCGGCGCGGGCGGGCAAGCGGCACATCGAGGATTTCACCGATGCGCGCCGAAGGTCCATTGGTCATCATGACGATGCGGTCGGAAAGCAGCACCGCCTCGTCGACATCATGGGTGATCATCAGCACCGTATTGCCGAGCTCGGCGTGGATCTGCATCACCTGGTCCTGCAGATGGGCGCGGGTCAGGGCATCGAGCGCGCCGAACGGCTCGTCGAGCAGAAGAACCTTCGGTTCCATGGCCAGCGCCCGGGCGATGCCGACGCGCTGCTTCATGCCGCCGGAAACCTCAGACGGACGCTTGTCGGCGGCATGCGCCATCTGCACCAGCTCGAGATTGCGCATGGTCCATTCGTGACGTTCGGCCTTGCCCTTGGTCGCGCGGAAGACCTTGTCGACGCCGAGGCGGACGTTTTCGTAAACCGTCAACCAGGGCAGCAGGGAATGGTTCTGGAAGACGACGGCGCGGTCCGGTCCCGGCTCGTCGGCAACGCGGCCATCGAGGAGCACGACGCCGGTGGTCGCCTGCGTCAGGCCGGCGACGATATTGAGCAGCGTCGACTTTCCGCAGCCGGAATGGCCGATGATCGAGATGAATTCGCCCTTGTCGACGGAAAGCGAAACCTGCTTCAGAACGTCCGTCCTGACACCGCCGCGTTCGAAGCTCTTGTCGATAAGCTCAAGCGAGAGATAGCTCTTGGTCATGGTCTTTGCCTTTCTCACGCAGTTGCCGTGCCGCGGGTGACGACGCGACCGATGAGGGCGATGAGACGATCGAGGAGGAAGCCGACGATGCCGACGTAGATGAGCGCAACGATGATGTCGCTGATCAGCGACGAGTTCCACGCATCCCAGATGAAGAAACCGATGCCGACGCCGCCGATCAGCATCTCGGCGGCAACGATCGCAAGCCAGGACAAGCCGATGCCGATGCGAAGGCCGGTGAAGATGTAAGGGGCGGCGGCCGGCAGCATGATCTTGGCGAAATACTCGAAGGCATTGAGCCGCAGCACCTTGGCGACGTTCTGGTAGTCCTGCGGAATGTTGCGGATGCCGACGGCGGTGTTGATGATGATCGGCCAGATCGCGGTGATGAAGATCACGAAGATCGCCGAGGGGGTGCCGTCCTGGAAGGCGGCGAGCGACAGCGGCAGCCAGGCGAGCGGCGGCACGGTGCGCAGCACCTGGAAGATCGGATCGAGCCCGCGCATGGCAAGGGCGCTCTGGCCGACGAGTGCGCCGAGCGCGATACCGACGACAGCGGCGAGCGCATAACCGATCGCAACGCGCTGAAGGCTGGCCGAAATATGCCAGAACAGGCCTTGATCGACGCCCTGTCCGACATAGAACGGATGCGCGATCAGCTCCCAGCTTTCCTCCAGAACACGTGTCGGCGCCGGCAGGCTCGAGTCGGGCGCAGAACAGATCACCTGCCAGGCGACGAGGATAAAGCTCAGGGTCACCACCAGCGGGACGAGGTTGGTCAAGACTGTGGCGAGTGCTGCCGGCAACCGGCGGCTGCCGCCGGGCTTCGTCGCACGGGTAAAGGCGATGACCCGGGCCACGGGCCGCTGAGCAGCCTCCTGCGGAAGCTTGAGATTGGTGACGGACATACCGTTCTCCTAAAGGTTCAAGTCGAGCGGCGGCGGGCGAGCCCGCCGCCAAAAAGGCTCAGGCGACGCGCGAAATGCTCAGGCTCTTCAGGTAAGCCTGCGGGTCTGCGGGATCGAACACCTTGCCGTCGAAGAATTTCTCGATGCCGCGTGAGGTCGAGGTCGGGATGTCGGAGACGCCGAGCTCCTTTGCCGCATCGCGCCAGATATCCTCGCGGTTGACCTTGGCAACGAGCGCCTTGATGTCGGTGTCGGGAGCAAACTTGCCCCAGCGGATGTTCTCCGTCAGGAACCAGCTGTCATGGCTCTGGAAGGGATAGGAGGCGTGGTCGCGCCAGAACTTCATGAAGTGCGGGCTCGCCTCGACGACCTTGCCGTTGCCGTAGTCGTATTCGCCCTTCAGCCGGTCGACGATGTCCTTCGGCGGCACGTTGAACCAGCTGCGCTTGCCGACGATCTTCGCCAGTTCTTCCTTGTTGGCCATGTCGTCGCACCATTGCGCGGCTTCCTGGATGGCCATGGTGAGCGCCCTTGCGGCGCGCGGGTTCTTCTCCACCCAGTCAGCCCGCATGGCGAAGGATTTTTCCGGATGCTCGTTCCAGATTTCGGCGGTGTTGACGGCGGTGTAGCCGATCTTCTGGTTGACGAGCTGCTCGTTCCAGGGCTCGCCGACGCAGAAACAGTCCATGGTGCCGACCTTCATGTTGGCGACCATCTGCGGCGGCGGCACGACGATGGTCTCGACATCGGAGTCCGGATCGATACCGCCAGCGGCAAGCCAATAGCGCAGCCACAGGTCATGCGTGCCGCCGGGGAAGGTCATCGCCACCTTGGCGGCAGCGCCTTCAGCCTTCTTCTTGGCAAAGGCTTGCTTCAGCGCCGATGCATCGAGGCCGACCTTGAGATCGGCATAGGCGCCACCGACCGAGATTGCCTGCGCGTCGAGATTGAGGCGCGCGAGGATCGCCATCGGCAGAGGCTGGTTGTTCTGCGTCACCTTGCCGGTCGAGATCAGGTAAGGCATCGGCGTCAGGATATGGGCGCCATCAATACCGGCGCCGGCCGAACCGAGCACGAGGTTGTCGCGTGTGGTGCCCCAGGAGGCCTGCTTGACCACGTCGACTTCGGTCATGCCGTATTTGTCGAACAAGCCCTTTTCCTTGGCGACGATCAGCGGCGCGGAGTCTGTCAGAGCAATGAAACCGAGAACCGCCTTGGTAGTCTCGGGACCGGCCGACTGTGCAAAGGCGCCGGTCGGGAAGGCCGTCTTGACGGCACCGAGTAGAGCGGCCGTCGCTGTGGTTTTCAGCAGGCCGCGGCGGGTCAGTCCGCCAGTCGAAAACTTGATCATGCGCAGGTTCCTCTGCTGCTGCCGGGCAAAACCGGACATAAAAAAAACGCCGCTTGGAGATTGCGTCCGGGATCAGGAGGATTCCTCGGGAAACAAAAACCGTGCGACGTCAGTGTCTCTGGCAAACGCGATCTGGCGTTTGAACTCGCTTCAATCGCCGTTGACCGAAGCAATTTCTTAAAAGCAAGAGCCGTGCCAGTTCGACAAACTAGGAACTAATAGCTTGATATCGAATGATAAAAATACGAACGAGCGTAATTGCCCAGCAAAACAGCTATTATAGAATCTGCTGAATTATTGTGCGCTGCACACAACCGGCTCGGCCGCTCTGCCCAAACAAGCAGCGGCCGAACCATCAGTTGTCAGCGCCAGATGCGGCCACGCTGCCCTCTGCGCGCACAGGAAACGCCTCGACATAGGCCTCAATCGCCGCAGGATCGAAAACATGCCCGTCCATGAAGCGATCCTCAGCGGATGCGCCCTCGATCCTGATATCGGCATCCGCAGGTGCCGCGTCGGCCCCGAGCGCAAGTCGATAAAGGTCCGAGCGATAGGCCGAAGCTGCCGCCGTCATCGCTTCCCGGCTTAGATCGGCCTGTCCCCAGCGCGCCATCTGGCTGTAGATCCACAGTGCGTGGCCCGGGCGGGGATAGTTGGCGAAGTTGCGGTGGAAGACGAAATAGTCGTCGATGACCCGACGCTGTCCTTGAGCGTCGATGGTGAACTCACCGGAAAGCACGCGGCGGATGATTTCAACCGGAGCGCCGACATAGCGCTGGTCAGCGAGCACTTCGGACAAGGCATCGCGATTTTGCGGATCGTCGCACCAGCGCGCGGCAGCATCCAGCGCCACGATCAACCGCGAAACGGTTTCTGGATTGGCTTCGGCCCACTCGGGGCGCATGCCGATGACCTTTTCGGGCGCCGACGGCCAGATATCCTGCTTGGCGGCGACAATACGTCCGACACCGCGCTCGGATGCGACCATGTTCCAGGGCGCGCCGACGCAGAAACCGTCGATCGCGCCGGCTTCGAGCGCGTCGGATGCCATCGGCGGCGGCACGACCACAAGCTTGACGTCACGATCCGGATCAACGCCGCCGGCAGCCAACCAGTACCGGAATTCGTAATTGTGCGAGGAGAACGGATAGGTGACGCCCAAGGTCGACGGCGCATCGCCATTCGCTTTCATGCGCCCAAGTACGGCGGCGAGCGCTTGGGCATTGGCAAGCGCGTCCTCGGCGCCTTCAAGCCCCCCCCTCCTCCACCATGCGGGCAAAGAGCCGATTGGACAGCGTGATGGCATTGCCGCCGCGCCCGAGCGAGAAGGGCGTGATCGTCGGCGAAGGATTGGAGCCGAGCCCAAGCACGGCAGCAACCGGCATGGGAGAAAGCATGTGGGCAATATCGAACTGGCGGAAAGCCAAACGGTCGCGGACATTTGCCCAGGACACATCCTTGACCAGGTCCAGCACAAGACCTTCCCTGCGCGCAAAACCGAACTCGGAGGCGGCGATCAGGACCGAGGCATCGACGAGCGGGATGAAGCCGGCACGAAGCGTGCGGGCGCCCTCGCTGCGCATCTTTTGCGGCGCCGGCAAACCGTGACCGGACGAGGTGAGGCCGCTGCCGATATCGCCGAAATTGGCCATGCTGTTCACTCCATTCACTCCTTGCGACCAAGCAGATGCGCCGCGCCCGCCATCACATCAGCAGGCCGGCGGCCGTCACCACGCTTTGCGCGATTTCAGACATCTTCTTTTTTTTCGTTCATCGCCGTCTGCCGCAGCAGGGCAAAGGCTTCCTCTTCCGAGAGACCACGGATCTTCATCAGGATGCCCTTGGCGCGCTCGATGACCTTGCGCTCCTCGAGCGCGGACCTGGCATCGGCCAGTTCCCGTTGCAATCGGCTGAAGGCGTTGAAACGACTGACGGCCATGTCCAGGATCGGCTTGACGCGCTCCTTTTTGAGACCGTCGACGATATAGGCGGACACGCCTGCCTCCACCGCTGCCTCGATCGAAGCGGTGTCGGAGCGATCCACGAACATCGCGATCGGCCGCCCGACCGTACGCGTCAGCTGGAACAGATGCTCCATCATATCGCGATTGGGGTTTTCGATGTCGATGACGATGACATCCGGCCTGAGACTGTCTATGACGCGCGCGACACCCTGAACCTCATGAATGACAGTCACCTTGCGATGCCCGGCCTCATGCAATCCTTCCTCGATGATCGAGGCACGAATGGCGTTCTCGTCGATGACGAGAATGGTGAGGTCGCGGTTTGTCATGAGGCGATCATGATGCAGCGCAGCAATTTCCGCAACAGAATTGCCTATTTTCTTAACAAATTTTCCGCTGCCTATTTTTTAGTCGATGCCGCGTCATTTGTAAGGTCGGAACTTTGCTCCAGACAGCGCTTCCGAAGCCGTAGGCTTCTTTCCGCAGAGATTATTCCCAAGACTATAGAATCCGGCAAGATGCTCACGGGGCATTCTGCGATCGCCTGGCTTCTCAGTAGTCGACGTAGTGGCGAGGGGCCCCATGCAATTGCTGCCAAGTCTGATCTGCGTCGATATGATGCCCGCAGGGCATAGGCCAGAATTGCGGTAATACCCCCGAGCAATCTCGAGCACGGAGTGTCGGAATCTCGCTTAGTCGATCGTCTTCAAGACAGACGAGCTATGGAGAACAGCGATGACTATCACCATTACCGCATTTGAACAGTCGCCCGATCGCGGCAGGGGCATGGCGCGTGACATGCGCGTTCGCTGGGCGCTCGAAGAAGTGGGCCAACCTTACGACGTTCGTCTTGTTTCGTTCAAAACGATGAAGGAACCCGCGCATTTAGCGCTTCATCCTTTCGGACAGATCCCGACCTATGAAGAAGGCGATCTCGCCCTGTTCGAGTCCGGGGCCATCGTGTTCCATATCGCCGAACGCCGTTCGGGCCTGCTGCCACACGATGCGAATGCCCGGGCACGCGCGATCACATGGATGTTTGCCGCGCTCAACACGATGGAGCCGCCGATCGTGGATCGCGAAATCGCCAGGTATCTGGAAGGCGATGAGACCTGGTACGAGCAGCGGATGTCTGCCGTCGAGGGCCGCATCCGTAAACGGCTGAGCGAACTTTCCGGGAGGCTTGGCAATGCCGATTGGCTCGACGGCGAGTTCAGCGCCGGTGACCTTCTTATGGTGACGGTGCTGCGCAGATTGGCAGGATCAGGCATACTGGACGAATATCCGAACCTCGCCGCCTATATCACCCGCGGCGAAGCGCGACCCGCCTACCAGCGTGCTTTCGACGCTCAATTAGCGGTTTTCACCGCTGCATCAACAGGCCGATAAAGGTCCGCTACGATGGGCGTTCCAGACGGAAATCTTTACCGGCAGCCTTCAGCCGGAGCATTTGCGTGAACATGGACGCAACGGCGGAAAACGATTGAACACACGGCAGGCTTCCAGGTGACGGTATGTTGGAAACCGCTCCGATGGCCCATCTCGCCACCAACTGCCTGTCTCAGGGCTAGCCTATCTCTTCAGGAATGAAGCCGCCGGTCTGGCGTTTCCACAGACGGGCAAACAGGCCATCCTGTTCAACCAGTTCTTCCGGCCTGCCTTCTTCCACGATGCGCCCCTGATCGAGTACGATTATCCGGTCCATGATGGCGATGGTCGAAAGGCGATGTGCTATGGCAATCACCGTCTTTCCCTCCATCACCAGGTTGAGTTTTTCTTGGATGGCAGCCTCAGATTCGCTGTCGAGAGCGGAGGTCGCTTCGTCCAGCACGAGGATCGGCGCATCCTTCAGCAGAACGCGGGCGATCGCCACGCGCTGCCGTTGACCGCCCGAGAGCTTGATGCCGCGGTCGCCGACGAAGGCGCAATAGCCCTTACGGCCTTCGCCATCAGCAAGATCGGCGATGAACACATCGGCCCTTGCCGTTTTGGCCGCCTCTTCGACCTCTTCCTGCGTCGCCTCCGGTCGGCCGTAACGGATATTGTCGCCGACCGAACGGTGCAGTAGCGCGACGTCTTGCGCGATGACCCCGATGTTGCGGCGAAGACTTGTCTGTGTGACATCGCGGATGTCCTGCCCGTCGATCAGGATCGCGCCTTCGTTGATGTCGTAGAAGCGCAGCAGCAGGCTCACCAGCGTGGTCTTGCCGGCCCCGGAGAGGCCGACCAGCCCCACCTTCTCCCCCGGCCGCATCGTCAGCGATAGGTTGGCGATGACGGGCTTGCCGGACTTGTATGCGAAGCAGACGTCTTGGAAACGGATCTCGCCGCTGTTGACCACGAGGGCCGTCGCGTCAGGCCGATCTGTTATGGTCGGCGGCGTCGTCATCACGGGCATCGCATCCTTGATCGTCCCGATCGCCTGGAAGATCTGCTGGCCCATCTGCAGGAAGGTGAAGGTGTGCCCGGACAGCCTTTGGAGGATATAGACCGCCCCGACGAACTCGCCGACCGTGAGAAAGGCGTTGACGAGGCCCGAAAAACCAATCGAAAGCATCGCCAGCCAAAGTGCCATGTTCAGTGCCACGACAATGAGTTCAGACGTGCGGTAGATGCGCTGTTCCCTGTGCTGCGTCTGTATGGTTTTGTGAATGATGCGACGGATCGCGCCGGCCTCGCTGTCTTCCGCAGCGAACTGCTTGATCATTTGCATGTTGGTGTAAAGGTCGGTGATGGCGCCTGACACCAAGCTTCGCTGCTTGGCAGTGCTGCGCGAGCGTTCCACGAAAATCGGGGCCATCTTGACGGCGAGTGCCACATTGAGCCCGATCCAGACGATGACCGGCAGGGCGAGCTGCCAGGATAGGGCGCTCAGCAAAACGACGGAACCGACCATCTGCAGCAGGAAACGTGGAATGGACTGGAAGGCGGCGATGATCTGCTGCTGAACGGCGGATGATACTTGTGACAGGCGCGAAGCGACCTGTCCGGCAAAAAGATCGTGGAAGAAAGCCAGATCCTGCCGCTCGACCGCCTTGTGACCCTGCCATTGGATTGCGGCCGGCATGCCGACGCCGAGCGTATGCGAGTTGAGCGTGTTCAATAGAAACGAGGCGACTGGCATGGCCGGAAAGATCAGCAGCCCGAGAAAAGCCAGGAGGGGCCATTCGCTGTGCAAGAAGGCGGATGCACCGTTCTGCGATACGCCATCGACGATGACAGAAAGCCCCCAGACGATGGTCAGGTTGATGGCCTCAATCGCCATGGACGAAAGCGCGAGCGCGATCAGCACGCCGCGGAACATCGATATGAAATGCAGAAGGACGGTTGCGGGCCCCTTGGACGGCAGCGGTCGGTAAGGAATATCCAGGGGCCGGATCAAGGTTTCGAACGGACGGTAGATCGCATCTGAAATCGACATGGGCCACTCGGTCAAATAGCGGATGGGAAGGTCAGCGACGCAGATCGCACCTTACCACCCTCTCCCTGCAATCTTAATTAGAATATTTTGGTAAAATCCGGGAATTTTGCAACTATTGGGAGGGAGCGAAGACCTCGGATATGTGTTCCCAGACCCGGCGTCTTTACCAACCACGCACGGTTGCCGAAAAGCGACCGCGGGCAATGTGCTCGCGATCGCATCCGCGTACAGAGGCATCCCAGTGTTCCGGCAAATCACCAGAACGCTGGGATGCCATTCTCTTGAAGCTGACGTACCGGCGGTTACGCGGCCGCTTCCCGCTTGGGCAGCACCCAGTTCGCGCGCGGAAAATGGCAGGTGTAGCCGTTGGGATAGCGCTCCAGGTAGTCCTGGTGCTCCGGTTCCGCTTCCCAGAAATCTCCAACCGGCTCGACTGACGTCACGGCTTTTCCTGGCCACAGTCCCGACGCGTCGACGTCGGCGATGGTGTCTTTGGCTATTCGTCTTTGCTCATCGCCAAGAACGTAGATCGCAGATCGGTACGAACTGCCGATGTCGTTGCCCTGCCGGTCGACCGTCGTTGGGTCGTGAATCTGGAAGAAATACTCCAGAATCCGGCGATAACTGATCGTCTCGGGGTCGAACACGATCTCAATACCTTCGGCGTGGGTGCCGTGATTGCGATAGGTCGCATTCGGTACATCGCCGCCGGTATAACCCACCCGGGTCTTGATGACGCCGGGCAACGCTCGGATGAGATCCTGCATGCCCCAGAAGCAGCCACCGGCCAAAACAGCTTTCTCGGTCATTTGAAAGTCTCCACTTGGTTGAGATAGGCACCATAGCCCTCGGCCTGCATTTCGCCGAGCGGAATGAACCGCAGTGCCGCGGAGTTGATGCAATAACGCAATCCACCCCGATCTGCGGGACCGTCGGTGAACACGTGGCCGAGGTGACTATCGGCATGAGCTGAGCGCACTTCGGTGCGGATCATGCCATGAGTACCATCAGACAATTCGCGAACATTTGCATGTACGATCGGCTTCGTAAAACTCGGCCAGCCGCAACCGGATTCGAACTTGTCGGCAGAGGCAAACAGCGGTTCGCCTGAAACGATGTCGACGTAGATGCCCGGTTCCTTGTTGTCATTGTACGACCCGGTAAAGGGCCGTTCCGTCGCATTTTTCTGGGTCACTTGGTACTGAATCGACGTCAGCCTGGCGATCGCGTCGTCGGTCTTCGTGTACTTCACAGCCATTACTCCTATTGGACTTGCTGCCAGAATATGGCGCTGGGTCGGCGATTTTCCCAATAGAGGGCGTGCATAGATTCAATAGCGATGCCATGGGGCGTTCCGGCGCCTCAGGCCCAATCGTGACGGGCTGCCATCTGGGCGATCTTGCGCATCTCAAGTGGCGTGCCAGAACCGGAAACGGATGCCAAGACCACCTCTCGCTCCAATGACATGCCTTCGATCCTGCGGGTCACTATCCCCTCAACCACGACCGAACGCTCGGGCATAATGCAGATCGCGCGGCCTTCCGCCACCAGTTGCTGGACCCAGTCCTCACGATCGGCACTGAAACGTGGCTGCATCACCGCGTTGTGGTTCATCAGGTGCTCTGTGATCTGGGTATGGAACTCGCAAGCGAGCCGGTCGACATATGGATACGAGGCGAGGGCCTTGACGCTGACGACGTCATTTTCAGCAAGTGGGTGCCCATCAGCGCAGGCGAGGAGAAATCGCTCACGAAACAGCGGCACGATGTTGAGCTTGGGGTTGAAACGCGGCGCTTCCGGAAGGATGCAGGCATGATACTTGCCCGACAGCACCTCCAGCGCACCCTCGCCGGCCGACAACTGATGCATGTTGAGGTTTACGGCAGGGAGTTGGCTGAGCACTTTGTCAAAGAATGCCGTGAACTTGGCGGGGCCGATCGTCGGGGCAACGGCAATGTCGAGAATACGGCGGCGGCCGTGGACCGTGCTTTCTGAATGTTCGCGCACGTTTCGAAGAGCGAGTTCCACCCGCATGAATTCAGCCTGGACGTCGCGACCAAGCGCTGTCAGGCGGCTGTCCTTGCCATCGCGGTAGATCAGTGGACTGCCCAGTTCTTCTTCGAGGCGCTGAATTGCGCGCGTCAAGCTCGGTTGCGACACGCCGCTTCGACGCGCGGCTTCCGTGAAGTTCAACGTTTCAGCCAGATTGAGGAAGTATCCGACCTGATTGATATCCATGTCTGATGCTCCACGTTGGTTGCCTGGCTGCAGTCGCAAAGTTGGCGCGCTTGTCACCCGCGAGAACGCAGCTTGCCGCAACGCTTGGCTCAGGTGAAGGGCACGAGCAGAATGGGTCCGGAACGAATCCGGGTAGCCGGTCGTCGCTGCTCATATAGACTGCGCACGTCCCAGCAGCGAAGGAGCATTCCTATGGCTTTCAGTTCGCAACGGCTTCAATTTGCCGGCCATTCCGGAGCAACTCTTGCCGCCCGGCTCGACTTCCCCAGCGGGCCCCTGCGCGCCTACGCTCTGTTTGCCCATTGTTTCACCTGTTCCAAGGACCTGGCGTCGGCGCGCCGGATCGCAGCGGAACTGGCCCGAGAGGGTATCGCTGTCCTACGTTTCGACTTCACGGGGTTGGGATCGAGTGAAGGCGAATTCGCATCGACGAATTTCTCCTCGAATGTTGCCGACCTTGTCTCGGCGGCCGACTATCTACGTCATCACTTCCAGGCACCCTCGTTGCTGGTCGGTCATTCGCTCGGCGGGGCCGCAGTGCTCGCGGCGGCCAAGGACATTGCTGAAGTCCGCGCGGTTGCAACGATTGGCGCACCGGCCGATGTCGGCCACGTGTTGAAGAACTTGGGCGCGAGCCTCAAGGAGATCGAGACGTCCGGTTCGGCGGAAGTGGATCTCGCCGGACGCAAGTTCCTCGTCAAAATGCAATTTGTCGAGGATGCGCGTGCGCACCGCATCAAGGGCGCCGTCGCGTCGCTGAAAAAGCCACTGCTCATTTTGCATAGCCCCTTGGACGAAACCGTCGGCATCGACAACGCTACCGAAATCTTCGGCGCAGCCAGACATCCCAAAAGCTTCATATCGCTGGACAAGGCAGATCACCTGCTCACAAATCTTGAGGACGCGGCCTTTGCCGGACGTGTCATTTCAGGATGGATGACGCGCTATCTCGCTGCCGATGCGCCGCAAGGCGCGGAGCCGATAGAGCATGTGCGGGTGACGGAGACAGGCGGCGGCAAATTTCAGAACACCACCCAGGCCGGCAGCCATCGTCTTTTCGCCGATGAACCAAAGGCAATGGGCGGGCTCGATTCCGGTCCGTCACCCTATGACTTCCTGTCCATTGCGCTCGGCGCCTGCACGTCGATGACGCTGCGCCAATACGCCGAATACAAGAATCTGCCGCTCGGACGCATCGGCGTTGATGTCTCCCACACGAAGATCCATGCCAGGGATTGTGTGGAATGCACGGAATCTGAGCGCAGCACTGGCGGCAGGATTGATCGCTTCGAACGCGTCATATCAATCGACGGCGAGGTCTCAGAGGAGCTTCGAGGCAAGATCGCTGAAATCGCCGACAAATGCCCGGTCCATCGTACGCTGGAGGGTGTCGCAAGGATAGAAACGGTCGTGAAAGCGCCGTTGCGATAACCGCTCTCGATAGAGGCGCCGCCGCAATCCGCCTGCGCGGATACAAATGATTACAGAAACGCCCCTAGGCAGACATATCCGGTATACGCGATCGCAGGAAGATGGGTTCGTTGGCATCAGATACAAACGCTTGAGAAATCTAGGTTACGTCTACATGCGCAACGAATACCAGTGTTCCAGGTGCGTTATCGATCTGTGTCAAGGCGTCGAGACTTGCCTGCGGGCCATGTGGTTTGGCGGTAAATGGTCGGGGCAAGCAGCACTTGGAACACTGGCCGCGGATTGGGCGCCAATATCAAAGCAAGGCACGTGAAATGTCCGGCATCATCAATCTTTTCCTTGCCTTCTGCGTCGCCGCAGCGGCCTCCCTGTTTTACTCGGGCGATTTCAAGAGGGCACCGTTCGTGCCAATCAGTCGGTCCAGTGCCGGTCTCCTCGCCACAACTGAGGCACACGGAACGCTCGCTCCGCCTTTTCATTTCGAGGATCTCGATGAGGAGTTCTCACCCAGAACCCCGCGCCTCTAGCTGACAAGCACCGGCTGTGATTGATCGCGATCACCAGCGCTCCAATAAACTGCCCCTTGCTGGCCTCAGGCTCCGTTCTTTCGCCCTTGTGCACGCGAGTGGCGGAGTATGTTGACCGCCACCTTTGAAGGTTGGCACATTGGATCCGTGATCAGGCTGTCAGAAAAGACCGACGGATTGGGCCGGTGCCTTCCTCATCGCGACGATGTGCAGCGATGAATAATTTCGAGAAGGCGGTCACAAGACCGCTCGACATATTGCTGAGGACACGTGGCAACGCCCAAAAGCAGACCGGGTTTCGCGAAGGCTGGCGACGCGTGCCATACCGACAAGGGTGCCGGTGCCAGGCCGAACGGTAGCGTTTCGCGCACGATGGAAACATCCGGCGCGCCATCGGCGAGGCGCAACAGAACGGCCAGACCCGCTGTCGTGACGATGATCCCGTCTGCGCGCGCTTCCAGACACCGCAGCAATGCGTCTCGGCGTGCCGTGTATGCGCGTTTCGTGCGCCGCAGATGCCGCAAGAAATGCCCCTCGCAAATAAACTCCGCGGTGGCGAGTTGTACGGATGGCCCGGGCGGAGGCGCCAAACATGCCGCCACCTCGGCGAAGCGGGCTTCCAGAGACCGCGGCACGAGGACAAAGCCGAGGCGCAATGTCGGACTTATGGTCTTGCTGAACGAGCCGATATGGATGACCCGGCCTGCACGATCAATCGAGGCGAGTGCCGGCGCGGCGCGGCCTGTCAGTTGCAACTCGCCCAAATAATCATCCTCGATTACCCAAGCTCCCGCCTGATCCGCCCAATCAAGAAGATGCAGCCGTCGCCCGAGCGAAAGCGTCATTCCAGTTGGAGCCTGCTGTCCAGGTGTCACAACGACTAGCCCCGCGTCCGGAGCGATGCGAAGGCCGTAGTCGACATCGATGCCGTCGGCGTCAACCGGGACAGGGACAGGCAACAATCTCGCCAACTCAAGCCCGCGCCGCGTGAACGGAAATCCAGGATCCTCCATCCATGCCTTGCGTCCTTCGAGCCCAAGCGCGTGGAGGGTCAATCCAAGGCCGCTGGCAAAACCGCAAGTGATGAGGATCTGAGAGGGCAAACACTCGATCCCGCGCGCAATGGCAAGATAGGCGGCGATCTCTCGCCGCAGCTCGAGTTCGCCGCGTGGGTCCGGATACATCGCCGGTGCGCTCGCCTCGGCGCGCACACTTTGGGACCGGATCCTGGCGAAGAGTTTTGCGGGAAAGGTCTCCTTCGCCGGCACGCCCATCTGGAAGATTGCCGGGCCCGCGATCATCTCCTGATACCGCTCCATGAAGGAGCCAGGCTCCGGTGGGGAATCCTGTCGCCGGGATAGGATCGGTCGCTCCGTTACACGCGTTCCCGTTGTGCGAGATGCAACGATAAGCTGAGCCGCCGCCAGTTTATCGTAGGCTAGCCGAACGGTGCCACGGGCGACGCCAAGTTGGGCCGCCAAGTCTATCCAGGAGGGTAGGCGCGCGCCTGATGCCAATACGCCACTGTCGATCGCGGCAGTGATGCCCATGCAGATCTGGTCCGCCAGCGGGGTCTTCGCAGTGCGATCAATCTGCAGCTCAAGCGGTTTAGCCATTCCGTCCCGTGGTACAAGATTTTCGTGCGTTCCTGGTGCTTAATACAGGACCAGTCGAGGGGTATTTATAGCGAGTAGATGAACAGGCCACAAAGGAGAAATGTCATCATGAATGCACGATCCATCATCGGTGCAGCCTGCGCCGCAGTCGCCATTGCCGTTGCGATGCCCGTCGCCGCGCATGATCCCCTCGAAACAGTTACGCCGGCCTTCGAGCAGAATATTCCGAACATTCCCGGCAAGTCGGTTCGCGCCGTGGTCGTCGATTACGGTCCAGGCGGAGCGTCACTGCCACATGTCCATGCAAAATCGGCGTTCATTTTTGCCTATGTTCTGTCGGGAGAAATCGAGTCACAGGTGAACGATGAGCCCAAGAGGACCTATCGTCCCGGCGAAAGCTTCTACGAGACCCCTGGCTCCAGCCACCTCGTAAGCCGCAACGCGAGCAAGACCGAACCCGCGAAGCTTCTGGCTGTCTTTGTCGTCGACACCGACGACAAGGAACTGACCACCACAGCCAAAGCAAAGGAATGAACCGATGTCAGCCCGTCTGGACTATAACCAAATCGCTCCTGCCGGCGCGAAAGCGCTGGGCGGTGTCTACGGTTACGTCATGCAAAGCGGCCTCCCATCCGTTTTGCTCGAGCTGGTCTATCTGCGTGTTTCCCAGATCAACAACTGTGCCTATTGTCTCGACATGCACACGCGGGATCTTTTGAAGAAAGGGCAGCAGATCGAGAAGATCGCGTTGCTTCAAGCCTGGCGGGAAGCCGGCCCTCTCTTCGACGAGCGCGAGCGTGCGGCGCTCGCATGGGCCGAAACAGTGACGCGCGTGGCAGAGACGGGTGTGCCTAGTGACGCCTATGACGCTGTCAGCGCCGTCTTCAGCGAACGCGAACGCGTCGATCTCACGATCGCGATCAGCCTCATGAACGCCTACAATCGGATGGCCATAAGCTTCAGGAATGTGCCCCACGCGGCGATTGGCAGATAGCCTCGAAACAGCGCTCGCGGACCGCGGCCGATCGCGCGTCCGCAGCGCGGCCCAACGCGATTTGGCGGTGGAGCCCGGGCTGTTTCACTGTGAGCAGCGCGCTCGTCACTGCACTAACATCGAGAGGAAAACACATGCCGGATGTCTCAAAGACCTTCTCAGGAAAGGCATGGCGCGTCCATCAGTTCGGGCCGCCAGATGTAATGCAGTTGGAGCGCGTGGACACTCCAGAGCCAGGGATGAACGAGGTCATCGTCAAGGTCCATGCGGCTGGTGTTGGCCCTTGGGATGGGTGGATTCGCGCCGGCAACAGCGCCCTGCCCCAGCCTCTCCCTCTCATTCTCGGTTCGGACATCTCAGGCGAGGTCGGGGCGGTCGGCGCTGGGGTGACGCGGTTCAAGGTTGGAGATGATGTCTATGGCGTCACCAACAAGCGCTTTTGTGGTGGATACGCGCAATACGCAGTCGCCAGTGCTTCCATGCTCGATCACAAACCAGTGTCGATTGACCACGTCGCTGCGGCATCGCTGCCCGTGATCGCGGTGACAGCATGGCAGGCACTTTTCGATCAGGCTGGTTTGGAAAAGGGCCAAACTGTGCTGATCCACGGTTCGGCGGGAAACGTCGGCGCCTATGCCGTGCAATTCGCCAGAGAAGCGGGCCTTCGGACAGTGTGCACCGCCGCGTCGGGTGACATCGAAAGCGTTGTTGCTCTCGGTGGCGAAACGGTCATCGACTATACAAAAACCAGATTTGAGGACGAAATTCGCGATGTCGATGCCGTCATCGATCTGGTGGGCGGAGAAACCCAAACGCGATCGTTCCGGGTGCTGAAAAAGGGAGGGCGATTGATTTCGGCCGTTTCGGTTCCGGACCAGGCTCTGGCCGCACGGCACCAGGTCCTGTCCAAATTTTTTCTCGTCGACGTATCGACCGAAAGCCTTGCCCGCATCTCCTCTCTCGTCTCCCGGGGTGCCCTCCGGATGAATGTCGGGGCGACATTACGGTTTGAGCAAGCGAAGGACGCGCACTTGATGCTCGAAGGCGAGCTGCCGAGACCGAAGGGAAAAATCGTCCTGGCAATGGGTGAAGCCAACTGACGAAAATCGCGCCAGGCTACCGGAGAAATGGAATGATGGGTCGCTTCAACAGGCCCTTCTTCCGTGGAACACACGGATCGCCAGAACGACCCCGGCGATCAGTATCGCAACGCCGGCGCCTTCCAAAACCGTCGGTATTCGAGCATGGACAATGAGCCCACCAATGACGCCGAAGGCCGTTTCTGAAACGATCAATTGAGCCGCCAGCGCGACCGGCAGGCTGCGCGCGGCCACATTCCAGGTCCAGACGCCGCCAACTGTCGCCACCAGAGCGAGCGACACACCCCACAGGTACAATGGTGCAGCGGTGCCCCATCCGAAACCAAGCTTGGGAAGCTGGAACAGCCCCATCGCTGCGCCAATCGGGTAGAAAACCAGCATCAAAATGCCGCCGCCGATGAGGATGAGAGCCGACCACACACCTGAAGGCATGCCCGGTCTGGCGGCCAGTGCTGCCTGGTTAGCAATGGCAAACCATACCCACAACACGACGGCTGCGATAGAAAGTGGAACCCCAATCCAGAGTGAACGCACAGAATCCAATCCGACCTCGGTGAACGCGGCGCTGTTGACAAGAACAAGACCGAACAACACCAGCATGAGCGGCATCATCAAAAATCGCCACGGCAGGGATCCCTGCCGCCGATTGCCGATGAGGGCCAGAACGATCGGGACAAGTCCGAGGAATGCGGGCGCAATCACCGGCCCGGCATAGATGGCCGCGCCCGTAACCGTGAGGAAATAGCCGACATAGCCGATGAAGGCGAGCCACGTGGCGATGAGCCAGTTGCCGGGGGTAAGGTACTGCGCCACCCCCTTGGTGATCACCAAGATATACACGCCAACCACCGCCGAAACGACATGGCGGATCAGAGCAAAATCGAAGGTAGAGTAATCGCCGATGACGAACGGCACGATGAAGTTGAGGGAAAAGGCGAATGCGGCAAAAATCGCCGCGAAAACGCCGATATAAAACTGCCTGTCCATAACTGGCCCCGATCTGCCAAGCCAAGCGAGGCGGTCCCGCCGTCTGCTCGTTCCATGGCCAATGTTTCTCTATGCTACACAGCGATAGAGCCTTCGCGCTTCCCTTGATCTAAGAGAGGGCACTGCCGGGCGTCGACGTTGTCGCCCGTGTGCCCTCAATGGTGGTCAGTTGGCCAGGTAGCGGTCGGCGGGTTTGTTCGTAGACAGATTGTCGGCCATCGCCTGGCGGGCAGCCTCGAAGGTGTCCCACTGGCCGACATCGTGAAGGCTGGGGATCGTAACGAATTCGTTGCGGGCGAGACCCATGAGCGCGGCGTCGACCAAGGCATCGGCCGGCATGACGATTTCCTGGGGCAGGTGCTGCACGGGCAAGCCGGCGATATCCCAGAAGTCGGTCGCAGTGGCGCCTGGCAACACGACCTGCACATGAACGTTGCTGTCGGCGAGCTCCTGACGCAGGCTCTGGCTGAAGGCGAGAACAAAGGCCTTCGTGCCGCCGTAGACGCCATTCAGTCTCTCAGGTGCAACCGCCACGATCGAAGCGATATTGATGATGGTGCCCCTGTTCCGCTCGACGAAGGCAGGCACCGCGGCATAGGTGAGGCGCATCAGAGCGTCGACGTTGAGTGCGATCATCGCGCTCATGGCGTGAGCGTCAGATTGGAGCAGAGGCGCAGTTGCGCCGACGCCGGCATTATTGACCAGCATAGTTATCCGCGGATCACCGGCGATCTGCGCCGCGACCCGCGCCACATCGTCCGCGACCGTCAGGTCGGCCGTGACCGTTTCAACCGTGCGGCCCGTCTGCTCGTGAATGGTTGCAGCAGCTCGCCACAGCCGATCGCCGTTTCGCGCGACGAGGATCAGATCATAACCCTTCCGAGCCAGGCGATCAGCGTAAAGCGCACCGATACCGCTCGATGCACCGGTAATGACAGCTTTTCCCAACGTCTCTTGCATCGTCGTTCCTCTCTGATTGTGGTGAAAGCAGGCCGTCATCGCTGGCGAGCTTCGGTCCCTGCTCATGCCCTTTAGATTAGGCTGGACACCCAGCGACCGGTACTGAGGGGAAATGAGAGCCAGCCTCTCGTTTCGTAGTCTCGGGTCACACAAGCCGCCGATATCGCGGCGCCAACTCGCCATTCACGAGATCATCGAGCAGCGTCTTGCGCGCGTGTTCGTACCGCGCCCATTGGCTTGCCTTCGCCAGAGAGGGAATGGTCAGCGGCTCGTGACGGTCGAATCCGACCAATGCGGCATCCACCACGTCGGCGGCACTCATCATTCCGGGCAGAAGTTCGGCTTCACATCCCGCAAATGGCCAGACATCGGTGCGGATTGCGGCGGTCAGAACCAATTGTACATAAACGCCGTGATGTCCCAGTTCGTGTTGCATCGTGCGGGCCAGGGCGATCAGGAAGGCCTTGCTCGCGCCATAGACGCCGGTTGCAGTTTCGGGTGCGATGCCGACGGCCGACGCCACGTTGATAATCGCACCGTGGCGCCGAAGGGCCATGCTCCGGGCGGCGGCGCCGAAATGCGCGTGTATGCCCTCACATTCGTGCCAATCAGGCGGTCGAGATCTGCCGCAGAAGCTTCGGTCAGTGCCCTGCCGGGAGGCAGGCCGAGATTATTGACGACGACGTCAAAGCCGGTTCCTCGCGCGAAACTGGCTTCCACGTCATCCAGGCCGCGATCGGTGCAAAGGTTTGGAGTGATGATCTCGACCGCCGCATCGGTTTCGGCCCGCAGAATACGCGCAAGCGCGGCTGGTCGATCAGCACCATTTGCAAGCATCACAACATCGTATCCGCGGCGCGCCAGCCGATCGGCATAAAGGAGACCGATCGCGCATGACGCGTAGGTCACAAGGGCCTTCGGGTGCGTTCGCGACATGACATTTCGTCCTTTCGCGACCGGTGTATGTCATTCCGCTCCGTTTGGGACTTGCCGACATCAAGAGGCTGCCTCTCGCATTCTTGCTCTACCGGCCGCGGGCGTGGCGCTCAATTCTTATGCCAGGTCCTGAGCGCGTCGCTGACGACAAGCAGGGTGATTGAGCCACTATTTCCGAGCCCTCTGGGAGAGAGACATGCACATACATCTGAAACGGAAAATCGCATTCGCCCTGTCGATGGGCGTCGTGACGACGGGGATCATCTCCTTCTCGCTTCTCGCCTTCAATCTGGGCTTTTCGAATGGATTTGTCCTGACGTGGCTGCGTTCCTGGGGGATCGGCTACGTGATCGTCATTCCCGCAATCCTCCTGATCGGCCCTCGCCTTCAGGCGCAAGTCGATCGCCTGGTCTACTGATCTGACGCTACATTGAGGAAACTGACATGCCAAAATCATCCATTCGGACGTTGTTTGCAGCCGCCGCGGTGCTTTGCTCGGCCATCGCACCGGCAAGCGCCGAAGACACCCAACAACCAAAGGCCAACATCGACTTCCTGAAGATCGATGCAGACATCACGCTTAGAAGAATGGTGGTGCACAACCCGAGACCGAAAGGGACCGTTCTCTTCCTGCATGGGTTTCCGGAAACCCTCTATGCCTGGAAAGATGTTTCGCTCGCCCTTGGCAATGACTACGAGGTTCATGCTTTCGACTGGCCAGGCTACGGCCTCTCATCAAGGCCAGCGGTCGACAGATTTTCCTATGCACCCAAGGACTACGCGCGCGTCTTGAACGAATACGTGGCGAAGGCGGATATCGACACATCGAAGCTAACGATCTACGCAACCGACATCGGAGCCCTGCCGGCGCTTCTCCTGGCGTTGGAAAACCCTGATATCGCCAAGACGATCATTGTTGGTGACTTCGCTCCCTTCAACAGGCCCCAGTACATGTACGAGAGCCTGCAAGGCCTGAAAGTGGCGGGAGCGACTGGTCAGGCGCGTGCCCAGCTGAACAAGAATCGCGCCGATATCCTCGAGAACGCCTTCAGACGAGGCCTGCCCAAGGAAGCGCAGTTCGAGGTTTCGCAGGAATTCAAGGACGACATGGCCAACGGCTGGAACCATGGCGCTTTGACGACGGCAGACGCTTTCTCATTCTACTATTCTCACTTCACGCGGGACCAGGACTATTTTGAATCGCAATTGGCCCGGTTCAAAACACCCGTAAATGTGGTTTGGGGTGAGAAAGACCTCTACATCAAGAAGGAAATGGGGCTCGAACTCGCCTCAAGGCTCCCCGCAAAACTCAATCTCCTTGCCGGCGTTGGGCATTACCCTCATCTGCAGAGCCCGAAGCAAACGATTGAAGAGGTTCGCGCATCATTTCGGTGACGGCGCGTAGCTGTCAGGCCGCCGATCCATACCCACTGCAAGTCGTACGAAGCCGCGGCAGGGCCCAGTCGATGAAGGCGCGCACCTTCAGTGCGAGAAGGCCTTGACGCGAATAAACGATGTGGATCGGTTTCGCCTCGCCGCCATAACCTTGCAGGATCGGCACAAGCGCGCCGGTGGAGAGCTCCTCTGGCACCTGGTAGTCAAAGACCCGGGCGATACCGATGCCACTTAACGCGGCGGCAACACAATTGGCCGCCGTGTTGACTTCGATCCGGGCGATCGGAAGAGCTTCGATCAGTTTACCGTCGAGGTCAAATCCCCAGAAGAACGAGCGGTTGTTGAACATGATGCCGTCATGCTTCGGCAGGTCGCTCGGATGCTCAGGCACGCCATGCCGCTTGAGATAAGCTGGACTGGCAACCGTCAGAAGGCGAAACTCGCCAGCCTTGACTGCGTAAAGAGAGCTGTCGGCAAGTTCCCCGAGACGAATGGCAACATCCACCTGCTCGTTGACGAGATTGACTGAGCGGTCCAACGACAAGATGTTCAAGGAGACTTCCGGGTGCTTGTCCATGAAGTCCAATGCAATCGGCAGCACGTAGCGGCTTCCGAACTCCACCGGCATCGTGATCGTCAACGTTCCGCGCGGTGTTTGATATTCACCCGAGGCGCGTCGCTCGGCCTCCTCCAGGTCCGCCACGATCTTCCGCGCCGCTTCGACATAATCACGACCGGCATCAGTAAGTTGCAGGTTTCGGCTTGTGCGAATGATTAGGTTTGCACCGAGGTGCCGCTCGAGATCAGCGACTTTGCGGCTGACACTCGGCAAGGGAGCATTCAGCTTGCGGCTGCCAGCCGACAAACTTCCGGCGTCGACCACCGCAAGCAGTACCCGCATGGCATCAAGTCGATCCATTGGACCCCGCGACTAGAGCATCCCGCTTTCAAGTGGAATCACCGAAAGCGGATAAGATGCTCTACAATCAAAGTGCTAGAGCGTCCTTTGTGCGTTCATCTGAACGCACGGCGCTCTAGAATTTGCCCATAGGTACTGCATTCGTCCGATGGTGACTACAGGCCTTGACCAGACGTCTGGAAGTCACACACGTCGTGGAGGGGCAGTCGAACCCTAGCTCTTCTCGACTTGTTCAGCGAGACGTCGAAGCCCTGGCAGATCGCAGAGAAGCAGCTTCTGTCGTCCACCCTGCACCAGTCCCCGCCCCTCCCACGCGCTGAGAATGCGCGAGACGGTGTGGAGCGTCGTGCCGGTCATTTCGGCTATGTCCTGCCGGGAAATGGGAAAATCGATGCGCACGCCAAGCTCTTCGCGCTTACCCGCCTGTTCGGCCAGCCGCAGAACCGCGTGCGCGACGCGGCGTTCGACTTCCTCGGTCGACATCTCGCGGATGCGGGTATGGGCCTCGTCGAGCCGCTGGCCGATCGTGTGCATCGCATTGATGGCCAGATGCGGATTGCTCTCGACGAACACGTTCCAGAGCTCGGTCGGCCAGGCGAGGACGAGGCTTTCCGTTGCCGTCATCGCCGTTCCCGGATAGTCGCTGCGCTGCAGCGCGCGGGCAAAGCCGAACAGATCGCCCGGATTGACGACACGGACGATGATCTGTTGTCCGTCGCGGGTGACCTGAGTGACCTTAAGGCGTCCGTGCAGAAGCAGATAGAATGAGTCGGCCGCAGCCCCCTGCTCGAAGACGGCCTCATTCTGGGGGACGCGCCGCACGGTCGCGTGCGCCAGGAGCTTGTCCAGCTCCTGATCGCTCATCTTCTGAAACAGCGGGAGTGATTTGACGAGTGTTCGGTCCAGTGCAGCCACGTCGTTTCCTGTCTCCTGCGGATCGGCGATGCGGGCTGCTATATCACGTGCGATCGGGAGGAAGAAGCGGACAACACCCTTTCGCCGCCCTTAAGCGGCGATAATCAAGGCCCCGCGCTGTTACACCGCACCGGGGAAACGGCGCTCGAAGGCGTACAGCATGTTCGCATACCAACGATCGTCGCGAACCAGGCGGAAGCCGAGATTGTCCGGCGGCACGCCGACCGCGCAACCGCCGCTCTTCGGATCGCGAATGAAAAAGCTCATCGACGCACGGTGCTTGCCGTCGACGACGTAGATCCCGCAGGCTGGCGATATCTTCAGCACTTCGCCATCGACGCCGATCGTCACGCGACGGTGGCAGGTCTGCGTCCATTCCCAGACATTGCCGTCGAGATCGGCGACGCCGAATTCGTTTTCGCCGAACGTGCCCGACGGTTGCGGCATTGGGTTCTTCGACTTCTGCCGCGCGGATTCGCGCTCGTAGTCGGCAAGCCACCGGAGCGCCGGATTGTCCTTGCTGCCGTCAATGCCGAGCGCGTCGTCGGGAAATTTCCGGCCGGCCGCAAAGGCCCATTGCCGATCGGTCGGCAGACGCCAGACCTGCCCCGTCTTTTCCGTCAGCCAGGCGGCATAGTTGCTGGCGTCGGTGTAGTTGACGCCGGTCATCGGGGTATCATTGCCGAGGCTTGCCGCCGGCTCACCCTTCTCGCAGGCGCCGTCTTCGACGCAACGCTGATAGTCCGTGCGGCTAACCTGGTACTTCATGATCCTGAACGGTTTCGCGAGCGTCGCATCAACCAGCGGTGCATCGACGGCAAAGCCATTCTTGATGAAGTGGCCTTCGGCCCGGTATTCCATGCGGCGCGGCTCGATCGTCACTGTCACTGGCGCTTCGATGCGGGTGTCGACCGTTGCGTCGAGGTCATCCAGCAGCCCGACCTTGGCCGAAAGCACCCCGCCGATGGCAACCAGCAGCAAAGCTGGAACGGCGACGGAAAACACCGAAACCGAATTCTTGTGACGTCTATCGCGCATGTTCTTCCCCTTCTATTGGCATGCGCCGATGGATCCGGCGCATGCCTTTGTCGCTGCCTCGCGCTGCCCAAAGACCTCTTCGGGCAACGCGGCCAATTGTCATATCGGGGCTACATCGAAGCCGGCTTGACGACCGAGGTCATCAGATCGTCGTTCCACTCGCCGGTGACCTTGAAGTGTCCGGCCGCGCCCAGTTCGAAGGCCTCGATCAGGTTGTGGTTGACGTAGGCATAGATGCCCGGCTGCCGGAATGTGTAGAAGGCCGCGCCGGCCGTGCCGCCCGGAATGAACCAGGTTTCCTGATCGAGCTCGGGCGGATTACGGAATTTGCCGGTTGCCCAGACATAGTCGCCGTGTCCACCGATCAGGTGTGGCCGTGTGTCGCGGTTGGCCTGCGAGTGGATGACGAGCACATGTTCGCCAACGGCCGCTGTCAGCGCCCTCTCTCCAGTCAGCGCTCCGACCGCGCCATTGAAGACGACGTGGGTCGGGGTCAGCGTGCGCATCACCTTGACGGTATCTTCATAGGCTTCGCCGGGCGTTTCGTATTTCTTGTAATTGCCGGCTTCGTCGCGTGGGATGTAGAAATCCTGCTCGCCCACGTAGTAGACCTTGTCATAGGTCAGCGGCTGTCCCTTCTCATCCTTCAGCCCGTCACGCGGCAGCACCATGATGGCGCCGTTCATGCCCGAGGTAACGTGCCAGGGCACCATGCCTTCCGGCGCGCAATGGTAGACGAAGACGCCAGGTTTGGTCGCCTTGAAGCGCAAGGTCGTCTCCTCGCCGGGATTGACCTGCGTCAGGCCGCCACCGCCCAAGGCCCCCGTTGCTGCGTGAAAGTCGATATTGTGCAGCAGCGTGTTGGTGGCGGGGTTGATCAATCTGAGTTCGACATAGTCGTTCTCGTGGACGACCATCAGCGGACCGGGAACCGAGCCATTGAATGTCATGGCGTGCACTTCGGTGCCGTCGCCGTCAATGACCAGCTTCTTTTCTTCGATGGTCATGGTGAACTCGACCACGCGCGGGCCGGTCTTGGCGACCTGATCGTGAGCATGAACGAAGGGCGGAGCGACGAGGTCGACCTTGACCCGTTCCAGTGTCGCAATGTCGACCGGCGCCGTGTCCGCTGCCGCGGGAGCGGCGGCCGTTGCGGCCTGGGTCGAGGTCGCCGTCAGGATCGGCGTCAGCGCGCCAGCGAAGGCGGCGCCGGCCAGAATCGTCCGGCGAGTCATCTGCAGCTGTTCTGTCATCATTGCTCTCCTTGGGCATGACCGCGCGACCGGAGTGGCCGTCCGAAAATCATGCCGAAATTCAACGTGTTACGGTGTCCTCTGCCGTCCCTGGCGGGCTCACCTCAGGTTTTGACCACAGGTTTTTCAGTAGTCATGCCTCAAGTAGAACCGAGAGCGAATGACGTCTTTGTCTTGGAACAAATCGCCCCGGAAAGTGGATGTTTTTCTGCAAATCTTCACGGGGGCGGCGTTCGCCAGGCTCTATAATTGCGTTTTCGCAAAGATGCCTGGGCAAGCCCCGGATAAATCGATCCCATCCACCCGTCCGCTCGACGAAAGAACAGGATCGAACAATGTTTAGTTACTTCAGCAAACCAAGGCCTAGCGGAGGAATCCCGCGCGGAATCGCCACCACCGGTCCCGTTCTATTTTCCTATGGCTTCAGACCCTTCTTCCTCGGCGCCAGTCTCTGGGCGATCTTCGCCATGGCCGGATGGATTGCCGCCCTTACCACGGGTATCGACATTGCCGGCGAATATGGCCCTGCCCATTGGCACGCACACGAGATGCTCTTCGGGTTCTCATCCGCCGTACTCGCAGGCTTCCTTTTGACCGCTGTTCCGAACTGGACCGGCAGGCTGCCAGTTTCTGGCAGGCCGCTCGCCTACCTGTTCGCCCTGTGGGTTGCCGGGCGGCTGGCGCTGCTTGCAACCGATGTTATCGGATTGAAGTTCGCAGTGATCATCGAGGCCGCCTTCATGCCGGCGTTGCTCGCGATCTGCGCGCGCGAAATCATCGTCGGTCGGAAGTGGAAGGATCTGAAAATCGTCGGCGGTCTGGTTCTCCTTTCAGCCGCCAATGCGTGGTTCCATATCTCCGTCGTCCGTGAACTCGACGTCGATGCGGCGGCACGGCTGGCGATCGGCGCTTATGTCATGCTGATCATGATTGTCGGCGGCAGAATTCTGCCAAGCTTCACCCGCAACTGGCTGAACAAGTTCGGCCGGACCGACTTTCCGGTTCCCTATAACCGCTTTGACACACTGACGATTCTCGTCGGCGTCGCTGCTCTTGTCTGCTGGACCTTCGCGCCGCAACATATCGTCACGGCTACGGTAGCGTCCGCCGCCTCGTTGCTGCAGGCGGCCCGGTTTATCCGCTGGCGCGGGTGGACCACGTGGCCGGACAAGATCGTGTTCGTCCTGCACGCGGCCTATGCCTTCGTTCCACTCGGCTTTGCCGCCGTTGCGGCAGGCGCGGTCGGCGCTCTCGACGCGTACCCCGTCATGCATGTGATGACCGTTGGGGTCATAGCCTGCATGATGCTGGCCGTCATGACGCGCGCAAGCCGTGGACACACCGGACGGCCCTTGGCTGCATCGAACCTCAGCTGCGCCTCTTACATCGCCATCATCGGCGCGGCGCTGGCGCGCCCCTTCGCCGAGATCCTGCCGGCGCACTATCATCACCTGCTCGCGCTATCGGGAGCACTCTGGATCACAGCCTTTGCGCTGTTCTGCATCGAATACGGTCCGATGCTGGTTCGCGCCCGGCGCGCGCCACGGGGTACTGCCTAGCGCCCCGGGTAAGTTGGTTCTGCATAACCAAAAAAGAAGGTTGCCGCCGCTGCGGCAACCTTCCGACGAGGCCATGTACTCATAAAGACGTCGCCCCGCAGGATCGAAGCTTGTGCCTCCGACAGCGCGCGTGAGGCGAACCTCTCGAAAATCGCTAGCGCAGCCAATAACCGGTCATTGGCTGCGCTAAAAAAAACGATGGGGGCAGAAACACTTGCCACGGCGGCAGACGCAAGAAATCTAGCACTCATGCAGTGCCTGTGGTTCATTTCTTCGATGACTTCCCAGCGGGTCGGGTGTCGGACCGTATGCAAAACATCCGGAACCCGCGGCGCGTGTTCAATCAACCTTCTCGAAGTCGCCTGGCTTCCAACTCTTGTCGAACCATGGCTCCAATGGAGCATACAGCCGCAACAGCGAATTCCAGCCCCTGCCAGGTATGGTTTGAACCCAGTTTCCCTCTTGTCCCGACGGAGCCTCTGGAGAGAACCAGACTGTCACCGAACCGTCCTCGTTCTTCTTGATGCCCGGCTGGTTGCTGTCGATGCCTGCGAGCTTCTGGTCAGTCTCCAGCATTGATCTGGTCTGATTGTCATAGACCGTGAACGACCAGAACTGTCCGACCGGAACGGGGGCAGGCAAGGTGATTTTGTATGTCTTGCTGCCGTCGAGATAGGTTCCGGTCGAGTCCCTGACCGCAAACGCGTAGGCTGAGCCGGTGCCGGGCTTCGCATCTGCCATCGCAGGTGTGATCCCCGTCGCCGCGTAGTGGAACATCGTG
This sequence comes from Ensifer sp. 1H6, assembly GCF_001976035.1. NCBI lineage: Bacteria > Pseudomonadati > Pseudomonadota > Alphaproteobacteria > Hyphomicrobiales > Rhizobiaceae > Ensifer > Ensifer sp. 1H6. The sequence continues at coordinate 124,121 of NZ_MOAI01000001.1, forward strand.
CGCGCGTCGAGCATGCGTTCGCCGTCGTTCAGGAACTGATAGCTGTTGCCGATGAAGCCATTGTTCCATTGACGGTCGGGGTAAAATTTCGCGCGTTCATCGCGGGGAGCAAAGACCATGGACCGGGCCGTCGCATTGCCGACCGCAACAGCCTCGGTGAGGATTGCCCTCATGCGGGCATCAGGCGCGAACGGCTTGCCCTTCTTGATGCCAATAGATGCGAACAGGCCGACAATTTCGGGATCGAATGCATCGCCCGGCTCGGTCTGGATGACGCTGTTCAGCTCCTCGTAGAAATGGAAGTCATTGGCATGGACCGTATTCATCTGCTTGCCGGAGATGTTGATAAAGGTGGTTTCCGGCGGCTCCTTGCCCGCCGACAGCGGATAGACACGCGCATGGTCCTTCACGCTCCTGACTGCCGCAGCGATGTCGCCGTCCTTTACGAAGGCGCGGTAGAGAATCAGGTTTGTGTTGGTCGGCGACTTGGTGGCAAAGTAGCCTTCAGCAGGCAACTCGCCGGAATAGTCTGGTGGCACGAAAAGATATTTCCCACCTTTACCGCGGTCGGGTCCGATGAGGCCCACATCGGTGACGTAGCGGAAGTATGCGTCGTCGACGGGTCCGAGGACGCCTGGAGGTACCTCCGCGACGACTGGTCCGTTCGTAAGATCAACGCAGAAAAAGACGTAGACGGTTGTCGTATTCGCGGTCAGAAACAATGAACGCGCGTCCATAAGATTTTCCGTAATGCCGATGCCCTTGTTTTTCGCGGCCCCGACGTCCTCCAGGCCCTGGCACAGTGCGTAGACAGATGCGGCTGGCATTCCCGATAGAAACGCTTCGACGCCCCTTGAAAAGTCGATGTTGTCATAAACCTTCTGCACCGTCTCTTGATCGGGAAGACCGTCCGAGAACTTCAGGGTTCCGATGCGAGTTTCCACGGTATCCGGCGTCTGGATGCTCGCTGGGACATCGGCCATGAATTTGGGCCCGAAATGGTCCTGCGCGGCAACGGACGTCGCTGAGACGAGCGAAAACAGCGCCAGCGCTGGCAATCGATTGAACCTGACCATGCACACTCTCCTGGACGTTGTCGGAGCGACATTAGCTGCAACCTCCCGATGAGCAAGTGTTGCAGCAAATCTCGACATAATCGCACACAGATTTCATTTGGACGGGTCCCTCGTTCATTCACTTGCGGATCGGGCAACCGCATACGGACTCAAGGCGACATTGAACGCGAGCCTGTCTGGGATCATATCCTGAGAGCGATCTCGAACCTGAACGGTGCTGTGGTTCAGATGATTGACAGCACAGTGCGCACCAGCACGCTACATGCGTGCAAGTTTACACGTCCACGACCTAATACCTGGCAGATGCCTCGCGCATCATTTCCGGGGTCCATGGCGGCTCGTAGGTCAGCCGCACTTCGGCATATTCGACGCCGGGAACGTACCAGACGCAGTTCTGCACGGCTTCCTTGAGAAAGGCCGTGGCGGGGCAGGCCTTTATCGTCGTGGTCATCGTTACGCGGACGATGCCGCCATCCTGGACAGCAATGTCGTAGATCAAACCGAGATCCACGACATTGGACCCCATTTCCGGATCGACGATCATCCGCAGGGCGCTGCGAATGCTTTCGACCAGCTCTTCGCGTTCAGTCGGCTGCATTTTCGTCCCCCTTCTGTCCACCGACGCGGATCAGGATGCGATAGGTCTCGCCCGCCGCGTCGAAGTTCCCGGCCCATTTGTGACCGCGTTTGGCTAGTTCGGGGTAGAGAAACAGCGGCTCGCGCGCGAGAAGTGCGAAAAGCACCTCGCCGGCCTGCATCTTTTCCACCACGGCGAGGATGCGAACCATCGGCTCGGGCGGGTCCAGATCCGTCAGATCGAGCTGGCGCGCGGGATCCGGCCATGCGTCCAGATCCGTGTCGCCGGCGGAGACCCTGATCTCATCGACCTGTTCCTCCGGCGTGAATAGAACCTCCCAGTCGCCGTTGCCGAGCGGCTGGTCCTGGTGGGCAAAGCCGCGGCCGGCCATGACGCTGAAAAGCGGCACCGGCCTGAACGTTGCAATCAGTTTGAGCGGTTGTCCGGGTGCCAGACCGTCGACGGCGCGCATGATGGCCTGGAACGGATCGCTACCGCTCTTGAGAAGCGGCCGGACGTCGAGCTCGATGGGGTCTTTGGTCATGGTTGTCTCCGTGACTGAAACGATGGGAAGAAGAGATGCGGACGGGCGAAGCCGCCAGGAAGCCGAAGATTACTGGGCACGTTGCTGAGCCTTCGTGTTGCCACGAATTCCCAAAGCAACGCATTGACCGCAATCAACTGGCCAAAGCTGCTCGCCTGAAACAGCAATGCGTTGTCGAAATAGAGCGCTGTCGAGGCAACGATCACGGTGAGATAGTAGAGGCGAAACCAGAACGTCGCACGCGTTTCGACGACCAGATCCTGAACGCGCGGCGTCGGCATGCGTCCAAGCAGCGCGCCGTAGCATTCGAGCCAGGTGATGAAGGGAACGATCTTGTAAAGCTGCGCCAACCCCATGCCCGTCAGCCAGCCAAAAGTGACGAGATAGACAAGCGCGCCCACGCCTTCTTCGATTTGGCCGCTGACGATCAAAGCTACGAAGAACACGGTCGCGACTATCAGCGCCACGAAAGCGCCGATGCCGGCGCGGCTGTTCAATTCGATGAGCTTGCGTTTGCGCTCGCGGTAGATCCGCACGATGTCCGCCATGTAAATTCCAATGGCGATCACACCGGCGAGCGCCGCACCGACGAGAAGGGGCGTCCGCCCGTCCGAACCGGAAAGGATCATCGGCACAATGCAGACGATCATTCCGAGGGCAACAGCACCCAGCGCCCAGACGATCCTGCTACTATGCCGTTCGCGGTCCGGCGACAGCATGAACATGGTCAAAAGACGGTAGCTGACCCCCATGGTCGTAAAACTCAGCCAGCCGCCCAGCCCCAACGTGGCATGGAGCGAAACACCTTCGAGCGTCAGATCGATCGCGGCCGGCGCATCGGCAAGTCCGGCAAGGACGAATGCGTAGATGCCACCGAGAAAGAAGGTCATGACCAGCGAGCCAAGACCAACGGCGACGAACCGCGCGGGCAAGGGCAGCGGTCGCGCCTGCCAAAGCGTCGATGCAAAGATGATGATGAGCAGGCCGAAACCGGCGATCGTCACAGTCGCCCCGAACGGCAGAAGGAGCGGTGAAAGGCTGTTGGCGCCTGCGAGGCTGGCAAAACCAAGCACCAGGCTGGTTATGCCGACAACCAGCAGCACCAGAGCCGGAAGAGCCAGGTGGGGAAGCGAAAGCGGCCGACCAACGAGAACAGGCACGAACTGCAGCAGGGCCCCCGCCATCAAGAGGCTGAGCCATCCGAGCGCAATGGTATGGACGAGCGCCAGCGTCTCAGGGGCCTCGATGGATGAAACCGGATATCCGAAGCCGAGGACCATCATGATCTCGCCGATGGCAAGAAAGATCAGCGCAGCCGCGAAATAGGACATCGTCCAGCGGGAAAGCGTGGCACCGAACATCGCGGTTCATCCAGAAGAGCGCATTTCCAGGAAAGTGCGAAGCGGCTTTCCGGCCGGAAATGCGTAAACACAAAGAGATAGAGCGTTCCTGCGGCTACGCCTAAACTGGAAACGCCCTAGCCGGGACACTCGTATCAGTGGCCGCTGCTGCTGCCGCAGCAGCAATCGCAGCCGGAGGCCTGTTGCCGGCCGATCTCGACCCGCCAGACATCCGGTCCCTGCTCGAGGTAATCCCAGGTAAATTCGCCGGGGTAGCGGCTTTCCAACTGATAGTGCAGCGGACGCGGATCATGGTCGTTGACGATGATGAAGGAGCCGCCCTCGGCCAGCGCATTGAGCATGCCGAAGATCTTCGGATGGCGCTCCACCGGCGGGATGGTGCGCACGTCGATGAAGTGCTTGGTTTCTGTTTCTGCAGTGGTCATCTCAGTCCGTTCAGGGCGCCGTTGTTGCCTCAGCTTCCGGGAAACGCCGGCGCAAACGGCCCGGATTTGCAAAGGCTAATGCCGACGGCAACGCGACATTTTGTCGAAGCGCAAACAAATCCCGCTTTGCGCCTTCATGGTCGGTTACTTGGCATTTCGCAAAGAACGACGGGGGCACGCGGCCTAGAAACGGATCGATTGTTTCGACAAGCCGATAGGAACCGCCATGCAGTCCACCGCCCTTTTGAAATATGCCGAGATGCGCTTGCCGCGCTACACCAGCTACCCGACCGCACCGCGTTTTTCCGCCGGTGTCGATCGCACGACCTACGCCGATTGGCTCGGCGCGGTTCCCGAAGATCGGGATGTGTCTCTTTATCTGCACATCCCCTTCTGTCGATCGATGTGCTGGTATTGCGGTTGCCACACCACGATTACCCGGCAGGACGAACCGATCCTCGATTACCTCAACGTGCTGAGGCAGGAGATCGGCATGGTGGCCGATCATGTGTCCGCGCCGCTGCCGATCGGCGAGGTCCATTTCGGCGGCGGGACGCCGACGATCATCGAGCCGGAAGAGTTCCTTTCCCTGATGGCCCTCCTGCGCGAACGCTACCTGTTTGGTCAAAAGACAGGCGTGGCTGTCGAAATCGATCCCCGACGCCTGACCGCAGCCATGGCGCAAGCGCTTGGCGAAGGGGGCGTTGGACGCGCCAGCCTCGGCGTACAGAGCTTCGACCCGGTCGTCCAGAAGGCGATCAACCGCATTCAGACAGAACAGCAGACGGCGGATGCAGTGGCGCATCTTCGCAAAGCCGGTGTCACCGGAATCAATTTCGACCTGATCTATGGATTGCCGCACCAGACGGTTCGCTCCTGCGTCGAGACGGTCCAGGCGGCAGTGGCGATGCGGCCGGAGCGCTTCGCCGTCTTCGGCTACGCGCATGTGCCGTCGTTCAAGAAACACCAGCGCATGATCGACGAGAACGTTCTGCCCGACGCTTCGGCGCGCACCGATCAGGCGCTCGCCATCAGCGAGGCGCTCTGCGAAGCGGGTTACCGCCAGATCGGGCTCGACCACTTCGCCCTGCCCGACGACGATCTCGTGCTCGCGCAATCCTCTGGCACGCTTCGGCGGAATTTTCAGGGCTATACTACGGACAATTGTGAAACGCTGATAGGCTTCGGCGCCTCGGCAATCGGCCGGTCACAAGCCGGCTACGTGCAGAACGAGGTTCCCCCAGGACTTTATGCAAGCCACATCGCGTCTGGACGGCTGGCAACGACCAAAGGCTATCGTTTGACCGATGAGGATCGCCTGCGTGCCGCGATCATCGAGAGACTGATGTGCGACTTCACGGTCGACATCAAGGCAATCGCCACCGCACACGGATGCGACCCGCAGGTCCTTCTCGGTGGCAATGTACGGCTGACGACGATGGCCAATGACGGCGTGCTGGATATCGCCGACGGCGTCATAACGGTAAGCCAGGATCATCGCTTCGTGATCCGCGCCGTGGCCGCAGCATTCGATGCCTATATCGACGACGCGCCACGCACGCACAGCAAGGCGGCCTGAACCTCGGTTGACCACAAACACGAAAAGGCCCGGTCGAGACCGGGCCTTTTCGCGTTGTACCTGACCGTTCTATCCCGCCAGGCTTCGGTAGATCGCCGGCAATGCCGCCGGCAGCCGGGTGATATTGCCGACCAGCGCATAACCGTTCTGGCCGAACATGGCAGGCACATAGGACCTCGCCTCGCGGTCGACGGTGACGGCAAAAGCGCTGATGCCGCTGCGGCGCGCTTCCATCACCGCCCTGCGGCTGTCTTCCAGCGCGAAGCGTCCCTCATAGTGATCGACGTCGTTCGGCTTGCCGTCGGTCAGGACCAAAAGCAGCTTCTTGCGGTTGGGCTGCCTCTGGAGCTCTGATGTGGCATGGCGGATCGCCGCACCGATGCGGGTGTAATATCCCGGCTTCAAGGCGGCGATACGGGATTCGACCAGCGGGCTCATCGGCTCGTCGAAAGCTTTGACGCTTTCCACTTTCACCCAGTCGCGCCGCCGCGAGGTGAAAGTGAGGATCGAATGATTGTCGCCGCAGGCCGAAAGGCCATGGGCGAGAATGAGCAGCGCCTCCTTTTCGACGTCCAGCACCCGGCGATTGTCGGACCAGGCATCGGTTGAAAGCGAGACGTCGACCAGGATGGTGACGGCGAGGTCGTGAACCTGCGGGCGGCTCATCAGATGGATGCGATCGCTCCCCTGCCCGCCGGCCGCCAGATCGGTGCGAGCCCGCACCACGGCATCGAGATCGAGATCGGCGCCGTCGATCTGCGCGCGCAGGATCTCGTTGCGCGGACGCAGCACTTCGAACTGGCGCCGTACCCGCCGGATCAGGCTCCTGGTTTCCGGTGTGAGTTCAGCCCGGTCCTCCATGCCCGAGGCTGGGCTGGCCAGCACCCGGCAATGGTCTTTCAGATAGCTCGACGTCCTGTAGTTCCATTCGGGATAGGTCAGTTCTGATGTCAGCGGTGTCGGGTCGACGGCTTCCGGCGGCAGGTCGAGATCAAAGCGGAAACGCGCAGACGGGCGGCCCTTCCGCTCGCCGAGCGTCATCTCGTCAAGATCCTGTGCGGCCTTGTTGTCGTGTTCGTCGCTGTCGTCGGACGGCCGGTCGACATTGACCATCTCGGCCATCGCCAGAATTTTTTCGAAGCGGTTGAGGATGAAGGGGCTACGATCGCCCTTGCGGTTCTCCGGGTTTTCCCTGACGGCCACGTGCCGTTCGGTCTCGGCGATCTGGCTGGAGGCGGCACCTGTTGCCGCCACATCGTCATCGCGTTCGGTAATGGTCTCGGGTCGCAGCAAGGTATCGGGCCACAGCGGCACCGGCAGCAGCGGCAAATATCCCGGCGGCGCGCGATGCGGGAAGATTACCGGCAAAGTCGTATCCGGCTGTCCGGCCGCCTTGCGCAACAGCCGCAGGACACGGTTTTCGACATGCTGCTCTACCGACGGGAGTGAACCGCGCTGGCGCTCGATAAGAACGGCTTCAGCCAGGCGGCAGTATTTATGGCGCATGCCCGGAAACCGCTGAAAGACCTCCGCCACGGTTTCCTGCGCCCGCGACAGATACGTAAGGTCGGCCTGTAACGGGTCGACTTCACCGCGCGGGGCAAGCGGCATTGTCGCCATATAGGCGACCAGCCAGAGATAGAGGTCAATGTTGAGTTTCCGGTCGGGAAAGATGTCGATCTCGCCGGGCAGCATCAACGAGGCGTGATCTCGGCCAGGCTGAACGAGCTTTTCCTCGCCGAGGCCCATTTTCTGTCGCCACTTCAGACGGTGGCCAGACGTGCGGCCGCGCGCGGGGACGATCTGGACCGCGGTCTCGCCGCCGTGTCCTCGAAAGCTGATCGCCAGCATCGGCATCATGTCGGCCAGTTTGACAGCCTGCTCGGGATAACGTCGCCAGGTGCCGGTGTTGCCAATGAACCGGTGCCAGGCGCGCCCGACGGTTTCTTCGAGTTCTAGGAAATCCAGCATGGGCCTGTCCTCAAGCGATCAAGGAGGCGGCGACTTCGAGAAGGGCTGCCCGCACGTCCGGCTCATCGGTCAGCGGCTCGATCATCGCAGCGCGCACCGCATCCCTGATCGGCATTCCCGCATCGATCAGGCAGGCGCAATAGACAAGCAGCCGTGTCGAGACGCCCTCCTCGAGATCATGCCCTTTGAGTGCGCGCAGGCGCTGAGCGAGGTTGACGAGTGGCGCGACCTGGCTTGCGGCCAGTCCGCTCTCGCGCGAGACCACTTCGATCTCCTGGTTGCGTGGCAGGAAATCGAACTCGATTGCGACGAAGCGCTGTCGGGTGCTCGGCTTCAGGCTCTTGAGCAGGTTCTGGTAGCCGGGATTGTAGGAAACGACCAGCATGAACGCTGAAGGCGCTTCGAGCAATTCGCCGGTCCGCTCCAGCGGCAACATGCGGCGGTCGTCTGTCAGCGGATGCAGCACGACGGTGACGTCCTTGCGGGCCTCGACGATCTCGTCGAGGTAGCAGATCCCGCCTTCGCGCACGGCGCGCGTCAGGGGGCCATCGACCCAGATCGTATCTCCGCCCTTCAACAGGTAGCGTCCGGTCAGATCCGCTGCGGCCAGATCGTCATGGCAGGAGACGGTGGAAAGCGGCAGGCCGAGCTTTGCTGCCATATGGCTGACGAAACGCGTCTTGCCGCAACCGGTCGGCCCCTTGAGCAGCAGCGGCAATTGCCGAACCCAGGCATTCTCGAACAGCGCGCATTCATTGCCGGAGGGGCTATAGGCCGGAATGTCGATCGATACCGGTACCAGGCTTGGTTGAACAATGCTCATGGCATGACTCCGTAAAAAAGGAGGAAGGAGATTGGCCGGTCCGGGTAACCCGGACCGGCACGTTCATTCACTCTGCGGGCTGCATCGATGCGCTCAGCGTCTTGCTGCGTTCCCGGCCGGGGACGAGGATTGCCCAGACGAACATCAGTGCCGAGATCAGCACGAAGACGCCGGAGCCAAGGCGGATCCAGTAGAACAGCGCGAGCTGATCCTGGACGTCCATGTAGCTTTCACCGAGCACGCGCTGCAGATGGGCCTGCAGCACACCGGCGAAAGTGAGCGCGAAGGTCATCACCGACATGGCCGTGCACATGATCCAGAAGCTGACCATCGAAAGCATCTGGTTATAGGGCGCCCGCCCGCGGATTTCGGGGATCGCATAGGCCATGACCGCAAGGTTGAGCATGACATAGGCACCGAAGAAGGCGAGGTGCCCGTGGGCGGCTGTCACCTGTGTGCCGTGGGTGTAGTAGTTCACCGACGACAGCGTGTGCAGGAAGCCCCAGACGCCGGCGCCGAAGAAGGCCATCACCGAGCAGCCGATCGACCATAGCAGCGCCGCCCTGTTCGGATGCTTGCGACCGGCCTTCCAGGTCATCACGAAGGTGAAGATCACCATGGTGAAGAACGGCGCGACCTCGAGCGTCGAGAACAGCGAACCGATCCACTGCCAGTAGCCCGGCGCGCCGATCCAGTAGTAGTGGTGGCCAGTGCCGAGGATGCCCGAAAACAGTGCCAGGCCGACGATGACATAGAGCCACTTTTCGACGACTTCCCGGTCGATGCCGTTGAGCTTGATCATCAGGAAGGCGAGCACCGACGCCATGATCAGCTCCCAGACGCCTTCGACCCAGAGATGAACGACGTACCACCAGTACATCTTGTCGAGCGCGAGATTGATCGGATTGTAGAAGGCAAAGAGGAAGAAGATCGCCACACCCCAGAGCCCGAAGATCAGGATGTTGGTGACAGTCGTCTTGCGGCCCTTAAGGACCGTCAGTGTGATGTTATAGAGGAACATCAGAGCGACGATGACGATGCCGACCTTGATCGCGAAGGGTTGTTCGAGAAACTCTCGGCCTTCGTGGATGTGCAGGAGATAGCCGACGACGGCAATCGCAGCCGCGATCAGGAAGATCCAGAACTGCGCGATTGCGATCTTCGTGCTGTAAAGCTCGGTCTCGGCCTCTTCCGGCAGGAGATAATAGGTGGCCCCCATGAAGCCCATCAGCAGCCAGACGATGAGCGCGTTGGTGTGCACCATGCGAACGATGTTGAAAGGCAACAGTTCGGACAAGGTATTGGGAAGGACGTAGATGGTGCCGGCAAGGACGCCGAACAGCACCTGGGCGAGGAACAGGCCGATTGCTCCGTAGAAGTAGAGCATTGCGACCTTCTGGGTCTGGTATTTCATGATTTCACACTCCAATCGCAACGCTTAGCCGGCCTCGTTCGGCGGCCAGTTCTGGGTCTTGATGCGGCTCGTCCACTCCAGGAAATCGGCGAGGTCGTTGAGTTCCTGTTCGGTCAGGTTGAACTGCGGCATCTGGCGGCGCCCTTCGATACCGCTCGGCTGGGCCGCCATCCAGGCCTTCATCGTCTCGCGCGCACCTTCCGGATCGGTCTCGCCGCCCCAGCGTTTCCAGACATTGCCGAGCTCTGGCGCGAAATAGGCGCCTTCACCGAGAAGCGTGTGGCAGTTGATACAGGCGTTCTTTTCCCAGACGTGCTTGCCGCGGGCGACGGCGTCCGTCAGGGTCGACTCATCGGTCGAAACAGTCCGCATGTAGTAGTGGCTGTGGGCGGTAAGCCCGACAAAGATTGCAAAAAAGAAAAAGGACCCGCCGTAAAAGACGTTTCGGGCCCCGGTCTTGGTGAGGCGTTCTGCCATCACGTCATCCTTTCGACTTCGGCCGGCCGCAAACACCGTGGCCGGCTTATCTGATCCCCTCCCCGCTTGGTGCCGCGACGTGCGGCACCGACGAACTGTCGGGGCGCGCCCCATGTCTAGGGATTTCCGAAGGGCCTTCTTTGCGTTTTGGCAAACAAGACAGAGAGTGGTTTCAAGCGGATAGCACCACGCCCATCACAAGCTTGGCCAGGGCCAGAAGCGCAAGCATCATCGGCCAGGCCAAGAGGCCAAACCGCAGGCCAGCCGGCGCCTGGCCAAGGCCCATGAAATCGAGGGCAACAAGCCGGCATTTGATCACCGCCAGCACCAGCAGGGCCGCGATCACGAAAGCCGTGCCGCCGCAAAGCGTCATGATGGCCATGCCCGAAAGCACGATCGCGATCAGCACGGCAAAGGTATTGCGAAGTCGGCGCGCATTGTGATGGGTCATGGCGTTCACGCGAGATAGATGATCGGGAACATCACGATCCAGACAAGGTCGATGACGTGCCAGAGCGTGGTGATCAGAGCGATGTTTCCCGGGCTTGGGCGCCAGGCGACCAACAGCAGAATCACGCTGCCGAAGGCGACATGCAGCAGGTGGAAGCCAGTGATGAGGAAATAGAGCTCGAAGAAGGCGCCGAACTTCGGCAACCCGGCGACGGCGACTTCGGTCGAATATTCGAACAGCTTGATGGCCACGAAGGCGAAACCGAAGAGCGCGGCAAGAACGAGCGCGCGCCGGCGCGTCGGCGTCGAAGCGATCGGACGCGTCGCCAGAGCCGCCTGCCAGCCGCTGGTCAGGAGAACGAGCGTATTGATACCTGCGAGCAACGGGTTGAGATGTGAACGGGCGGCGGCAAACGCGTCCGCCTGGATGACACCGACCACGAGAAAACCTACGAGCAGGATGCCGAAGGCGGCCAACTCGCTCCACACCAGCACCCAAAGCAGAAGGTCATCCGCGGATGCGTTCTCGTCTGCGTCTTGAACCGGGAGTGCCCGTCCGTCCATGCGCCAACTCCTTTGCCGGAACCGGCCGACACCTAGGCAGGCGGGGATGACCTGTCTTTGCGATTACGCAAAGAGGCCTGGCAACTGGGCTGATAGCAGCAGGATCATTCCAGGAGTTTTTCGATGAAAGATGCTCAAATCGGCCTTTCCGTCGCAACCCCGATCATTGTCGGGTTCGCCATCCTTCTCTATCGCATGGGGGTCCTGCAGCGTGCGGCAACGCTGTCGGCTATCCTGTTTTCCGTCGCGATCGCCGTCGTGCTCTTCCTCGACCCGTCGCAATAGCCATGTCGCGGATGTCTCCTCACCAGGCGGTCACCATCCAGTTTGCGAAATGTCAAAGATCGCCCTTTCGATTGCGCCTAGACGTTTGAGGGATGACAAATCTCGCTGACGGAGCTGCCCATGCCCGGACGGACTGCCTTGGAAGAAGGCTATCAGAGCCTACTCGGATTGTGTGATCGCCTCGAGGCGATTGCCGACTCCCTGCCGCGCCGCATCGATGCGGCCGCTTGCAGCGAGATTGCAGAGAAGTTGCCATCGACGCTGCTGGCCGTGCACAGGCTTGAGGATCAGATCCTGTTTCCAGCCATCATGGCGGCAAGAAGCCCCAACGACGGACAGAGGCTGATCGAGCGTTTGCGCGACGAGCACCGGCATGACGGAAAACTGGCCGAGCAAGTCGCCCGCGTCCTCCATGAACTGCTTCACACGCGCTGCCCGCACAGCTGGGAGGCGATCGGCTACATGCTGCGCGCCTTTTTCGAAACCGTCCGGCGCCATATCGCGACAGAACGGTTGCTCCTTGCTGAGAGGATCTGAGGCCCAGTGATGTACAATTTTCTCGCGGCATTCGCAGTTTTCCTTGCCCTTCATATGGTGCCGGCATTGCCGACGCTGCGTCAGCGGCTGATCACACTATTGGGGCGGCGGACCTATTTCACCGTCTATTCGCTGCTGTCGATCGTCGCGCTCATCTGGGTTTTTCAGGCAGCGCTTGCGCTCGATTTCATCCCGCTCTGGGAGCCGGCCCCGTGGCAGGCGTGGACGACATTCGTCCTCGCGCCACTCGGGCTCTTCCTCGTTCTCGCCGGCCTGTTCAGTGAGAACCCGCTGTCGATCTCCATTTACCAAAGCAACGCCCGGAAGGGTGCGATCGTCAGCGTCACACGTCACCCGGTGCTTTGGGGCTTCCTGCTGTGGGCTCTCGGCCATGTCGTCACCAATGGCGATCTGCGCTCTCTGGTGCTCTTCGGCGGCTTCGCGCTTTTTGCCCTCGGCGGTTTCCTCATGGTGGAAAAGCGTGTGCGGCGCCGCCTGGCGGACAATTGGTCGATTGCCCAGCAAGGCACCTCGATTTGGCCCTTTGTCGCGATATTGAAAGGTCAGGCGTGCCTGCGCCTCGATCCGGTGATGATCCTGTCAGCCTTCGCGACCGCGGCGATCACGTTCTGGCTGCTCGCCGGTGGCCACTACGTTATGTTCGGGGCAGATCCGCTGTTGCAGGCGTTGCCTTTCGACTGAACCTCCCCCTGCCAGGCGGTCGCAAGCGGGCCGATCGGCAGCGCGAGGAGATCGATCGCCCTTGCGGCGAGATGATCGATGATTGCCTCGACGCTATCAGGCCGATTGTAGAACGCCGGCACCGGCGGCATGACGATCGCTCCCATCTCGGTCACCGCACACATGTTGCGCAAGTGGCCGAGATGCAGCGGCGTTTCGCGCGCCATCAGCACCAGACGACGGCGTTCCTTCAGGTGCACGTCCGCGGCGCGAACGATGAGATTGTCGGCAAGCCCGTTGGCGATCGCAGCAAGCGTGCGCATCGAACAGGGCGCGACGATCATGCCGGCGGTCGGAAACGACCCGCTGGCGATCGCAGCGCCGATATCGTCATGCTCATAGGTCCGGTCCGCCTTCTCCAGCAACCGCAACAGCGCATGTCCGCCAACCTCATGGGCAAGTGTGCGATGGGCCGACGGCGATAGCACCAGATGCATCTCCACTTCCTCGATCTGTGCAAGCCGCTCGGCAATGCGCAACGGTATGGCAGCGCCCGACGCACCGGTGATGCCGACGACAATTCGGTGCCTGCTCATGATGCTTTCCTTTCAAGCCCAAGATCGGCCCAGATGGCATCCACCTGGCTGATGACATCGGGTGTCATATCGAGGACGCGTCCCCATTCCCGATCGGTCTCGGAACCGATCTTGGCGGTGGCATCCAGCCCGAGCTTGCCGCCGAGACCGGAGCGCGGCGACGCAAAATCGAGATAGTCGATCGGTGTGTCGGCAATGATGGTGACGTCGCGGCTGGCATCGAAGCGGGTCGCCAGCGCCCACATGACGTCGGGCCAGTGGCGGACGTTGATATCCGGGTCGACTGCGATGATCAGCTTGGTGTAACTGAACTGAGGCAGCATCGACCACAGACCCATCATCAGGCGTTTCGCCTGTCCCGGGTAACGCTTGTCGATCGCGACCACCATAGCGCGATAGGAACAGGCTTCCGGCGGCAGCCAGAGATCGGTGATCTCGGGGAACTGTTTCTTGGCGAGCGGAATGAACAATGTGTTCATTGCCTCGCCGAGCCTTGCAGGCTCGTCCGGCGGGCGGCCGGTGTAGGTGGAGAGATAATAGGGGGCACGGCGCGTCGTGATGGCAGAAAGCGTCATGACCGGAAACGGCTCGACCGAATTGTAGTAGCCGGTATGGTCACCATAGGGGCCCTCGTCGGCGGTCTCGGTTGCCGACACCGTTCCCTCAAGCACGATCTCGGCATTTGCCGGCACGGCCAGCGGCACCGATGTGGCGGCGACTAATTGCGTTCGGCTGCGCCGCAGCAATCCGGCAAAGTTGAGCTCGCTCAGCCCCTCCGGCAGCGGCATGACCGAAGCGAGGATCGTCGCAGGATCGGCGCCGATTGCTACGGCAACCGGCATGTCGCGCCCCTGGCGCTGCCACAGGCGATGGTGTCGCGCGCCGCCGCGATGGGCAAGCCAGCGCAGGATCACTCGATCCCGGCCAAGCACCTGCATACGATAGATGCCGACATTGACATCACGCGGATCGTCCGGTGCGCGGGTGATCACCAGTGGCCAGGTGATCAGCGGTGCGGGTTCGCCCGGCCAGCACCATTGGATCGGCAGAAGGCCAAGGTCGATGTTCGTACCGCGCCAGACGATGTCCTGACACGGTGCTGATGTCACATGTTTCGGCCGCATGTAGAGCGCCGAGCGCAACAGCGGCAGCCGGTCCCAGGCGTCGCGCAGCGATCCCGGCGCCCGCGGGTCTCGCAGTTCCGCCAGGTCTCGCGCAAGCCCGGTCAGCCCGCCGGCCGTCAGTCCGAAACCACGTTCGATCCGACGCTCGGTGCCAAAGAGATTGGCCAAGAGCGGGATGTCGTGGACGCGCCCTGACGCATCGACCGGCCGCTCGAAGAGCAAAGCCGGGCCCTGATCTGCCAGAATGCGCCGGTGGATCTCCGTCACTTCGTGCACCAGGGACACGGGACGGGAGATACGCTTCAGCTCCCCCTCGCGCTCCAGCGCACAGGCAAAACCCTGAAGCGAGACGAAACCCTTGGCGGGAAGGAAGCTCTTGTTCATACCGCCTCTTACGGGCGGCAAATGCCCGATGTCTTTGACGTGGGACAAACAGCGGTGGCGACGCGCCGACTAGCATGCGGCCATTCTTTGCTCCGTTTTCATGCAGGCAGCCCATGACCCTACCCTTTGCGATGACCGTGCCGCTCCGGATCGTACCAATCCCCCTCTTAGAACACGCCGCGCGGCTCGTCTTTGCCCAGGTCGTCGAGCAGCATCCGGATCTCTTCGACCGGCTCGGGGAACACGCCGGCAAACGCTATGCCTTCGTCCCGACGGACCTTCCGGTAAGCTTTCTGGTCGAGCCGGCCGCCCGGCGCATCTCTGTTCACCGCGCTGCCCATCTGCCGGCCGCTGACGCCTGCATGGGCGGCAAGTTCGTGCTGCTTCTGGCGTTGCTCGAGGGCCAGATCGACGGCGATGCGGTGTTCTTTTCCAGAAGCCTGACGATAACGGGCGACATGGAAGCCATGTTGGCGCTGCGCAACGCGCTCGACGACTGCAATATCGACCTGCCCGCAGATATCGCCCGCATGAGCGGGCCGTTCGCGCCTTTGGTTCGGCGCGCGGCATCTGAGATCAGGACACGCGCATTGTCCGGGGAGGCAGCCAGATGGAACTGATCTGTCCGGCAGGCACGCCGGCTGCCTTTCGCGAGGCCGTCGATGCCGGTGCCGATGCGGTCTATTGCGGCTTTCGCGACGAGACCAATGCACGCAACTTTCCCGGCCTGAACTTTTCGCGCGACGAGCTGAAGACGGCGATCGCCTATGCGCGCCGGCACAAGGTGATGACCTTCGTTGCCATCAACACCTTCATGCGGGCTGGCCACGAAAAGCTCTGGCATGACGCCGTCGACGATGCCGTGCGTCTGGGGGCCGATGCCGTGATCCTCGCCGACTTCGGATTGATGGCCTACACCGCCGAGCGCCACCCTCAGCAGCGGCTACACGTCTCGGTCCAGGCTTCCGCCTCCAACGCCGATGCCGTCAAATTCCTGGTCGAAACCTTCGGAGCGAAGCGCGTCGTGCTTCCGCGTATTCTGACCATTCCGGATATTGCCCGCCTTGCACGCCAGATCAGCTGCGAGATCGAGGTCTTTGTTTTCGGCGGGCTTTGCGTGATGGCAGAAGGCCGCTGCTCGCTGTCGTCCTATGCCACTGGCAAATCGCCCAACATGAACGGAGTCTGTTCGCCGGCAAGCCACGTTCGTTACCGCGAGGATGGCAGCGAACTGGTGTCGGAGCTGGGCGACTACACCATCAACCGATTTCCGGCCGGCGAGGCTGCCGGCTATCCGACGCTCTGCAAGGGACGTTTCGACATTGCCGAGGAGCGTGGCTACGCCTTCGAGGATCCGGTTTCTCTCGATGTCATGGATCATATCGATGCCTTGCGCGATGCCGGCGTCGGCGCACTTAAGATCGAGGGTCGCCAGCGCGGCAAGGCCTATGTCGCCGAGGTTGTTTCAATCATGCGCCGCGCCGTCGCTGCCGATGCGGCCGAAAGGCCCGCCTTGTTGTCACGACTTAGGCGGCTCAGCGAAGGACAGAAGACGACGTCGGGCGCCTATGAAAAGCGGTGGAGGTAACGACATGTCCGCAACAACCCACCCCTCGCTCAGCCTCGGCCCGGTGCTTTACCTCTGGGACGGACCCAAATGGCGCGACTTCTATTTCCGTATCGCCGACGAAGGCCCGGTTGATCATGTCACCCTCGGCGAGGCGGTCTGCTCGAAGCGCCTGCATTTCATCGAGCCGCATGTCGCGGAAGTAATCGAACGGCTGGAAGGCGCCGGCAAGAAGGTCAGCCTTGCCTCGCTTGCACTCGTCACCCTGGAGCGCGAGAGCCAACTCGTGCGCGGTCTGGTGCGCGACAGCATCCACCCGATCGAGGCCAACGATCTGTCCGCGCTCGGGCTCCTTGCCGGCAAACCGCATTCGATCGGACCTCTGATCAACGTCTACAACGGTGCCACCGCGAGACTGCTGGCGTCACGCGGTGCGACCAGCATCTGCCTGCCGCCGGAGTTGCCCATGGCATCAGTGCGCGACATCGTTCGCGATGCGCCTGATGTCGAATTTGAAATCTTCGGCTTTGGCCGCGTGCCGCTGGCAATCTCGGCGCGCTGCGCCCACGCCCGCTCCAAGGGGCTGGTCAAGGACAACTGCCAGTTCATCTGCGGCGAAGACAGCGACGGCCTCATTGTCGAGACGCTCGATCGCCAGCCGTTCCTCACGCTCAATGGGGTCCAGACCCTGTCGCACACCTGCCAGAGCCTGCTGCAGGAGCTTGCCGAACTGCCGGCCGTCGGCATCAGCCGAGTCCGGCTGTCGCCGCAGGACTGCGACATGGTGACGGTCGCCCGTATCTATGAGGATGTTGCAACCGGGCGGATCTCGGCCACAGAGGGGCTCGAACGGCTGGCGATCGCCTATCCCGGCGTGCCGTTGTCGAACGGCTTTCACCATGGTCAATCCGGCGCGTCGTGGATCTCAGCCCCGACCGGCTCACCCTAGGGAGGCGCGCATTGGCAGCTGCGTTGATCCACGCGGCCATGGTGCCGACACACGATGCCAACATCGCTGACTTCGTTGGCAGCATCCGCCGTCTGATCGATCACGCCACGCTCGTTTGAATTTGCCGGAAGAAAATCGATCAATTGCTCCAGCAGGTCGTGAGGCTTCCCCCCGACCGACTGCCTGAGCGAGCCGGTTGACGATCGGCATGCTCAGGCTGCTTGGTCGTGGGCTCGGCGCAACCGATTACTCTCCCGATCCCGTTTCTATCCGCTTCTCGGCGGGCGCTGCGGTCTCGTCGCTCAAGCCGTTCTTGAAGCTGCGAATGCCCTTGGCGACGTCGCCCATCAACTCCGGGATCTTGCCGCGCCCGAACAACAGCAACACGACTGCCAGCACGATCACCCAATGCCAGACACTAAAAGATCCCATATCGTTGTTTCCCTGATCCAATGAACCGTTACAATGCCGCGCGGCGATGGCGCCGCTGGCGACAATCGGGAAGCTAGCGGGCCATGAGGCACCGGTCTTTGTCAGGTCGCAAACATTCAAAGCGCGCGGCGCTCGTTCACCAGTCAGTCCGATCTGGTGGTCATTGGCGCTAAACCGCTACCAGAGATTGCCGGCCCGGTGGCATCCTTGTGTCGCCGACGGCGCATCCCGACGAGAAGCGAGCCAAGGCACTGCGCGCAATCGCCGGACTGTTCGACGCGGGGCAACTTCGGACGGATGTCGGCACTGTCCAACCGCTCAAGGAGGCACGGGCTGAGCATTGGTCGGCGCGCGCCCAAGTGAAGAATCAGGATAACCAGTCGTCCATCGGCTGCGCTTCGCCAGTCGCCGACTGCACTTCATCCAGAGCATAGGCATGAATATAGTCGATCTGCATTTCCGCTCCGTCGCCGAAGTCTGCGTTCGGTTCCCCCGCTGCCCCTCCCACCGCCAGATTGACCACCATGTACATGGGGTCGTGCATGTCCGCGGGCGTATCGGCACGCGCCACGGCGACGTCGTCGTAATACCAAACGATTTCATCCTCTTCCCATAGCACGCCGTAGGTGTGAAACCCTTCGGTACTGGCGACCTTGACTGCGGTCGTCTCGCTTGTCTGTTCGCCGGTCTCGTTGCTGTGAACGGTTACGTTGACAATGTTCGGTTGCTGCCCCCGCATCTCGACAACATCGAGTTCGGGGGGCCAGGAGCCATCTGCCGGCAACAGCCAGAACGCCGGCCAAGTGCCGGTTTCGGTCGGCATGTCCGCTCTGATTTCGAAATAGCCGTAGGTCTGCGCAAAGGTCGAGTACGTCGTCAGCATTCCGGACGTGTATTCGTACCCATCGATCTCTGATTCCAGTGCATCCGGCGTCGGCTCTGCCTTAATCGTCAGCACGCCATCTTCGACCGAAAATGGATTGATGGCAGCGGTCTCCGCATGGTCAGGATTGATGTACCACTGCAGTTCGCCGTTGCTGGCCAAGGTTCCGCCTTTTTCAGGCGCCCACCAGAACTTTGCATCCCATACGCCCTGATCGCCATCATGAAGGGAGAGGCTGTCAAACTCGTCGGCAAAACTCAGCGCAAGGTTTGAGCGATCGAGACTAAGCTGAAATTGCTCCGGCGCGAGATCGGCCACGGTCGTGTCAGCAAACAGCAAGCTCTCGCCGTCGCCGAGGTTCAGCCTCAAATCCGTGCCTTCCTGTGTCGCAAGGCTGGTGACCTGCTGGAAGCTTGTGAGATCGTAACCATTCAGCCGGACCGTATCGGAACTGTCGAAGTCGGCAATCAGATCGCTGCCGCCACCTCGGCCGACGACGAAGATGTCCGCGCCGCTGCCGCCGACCAGAATGTCGTTGCCGCCGCCGCCGTCGATCGTCTGGCTACCGGAAGCCCCCGAGATAATATTGTCGGCGTTGTTGCCGAAAGCATGCCGGCCGCTGCCGGTGACGGTCAGGTTTTCGAAATTCTCAGGCAAGGTATAGCTCATCCAGGTGTTGATGGTATCAACACCAGCTCCAGCCGTCTCCATGGCACGGTTGATGCCCGAATAGAGGTAGTAAATGTCGTCACCCTTCCCGCCCGCCATGGTGACATCGACGGAGCCATCGCCCCAGATCGAGTCGTTTGCCTCAGTGCCGTAAAGCACAGGCCCCGATCCCGTCGCAGAGAACCACGCAGTCGATGCTCCACTGTAAAAAAGCGGGGTGCCTACGGCGTTGACGATCGATTTTGGCATATGGTCAGCTCCTTCGTTTCCTCCCGAAGGCAAGCTAACATCGCTCGGCAGACGGTGGCACCGCCTGCATTTATGGGTTTTTGATGTGAATTGCGGCGCTGGAAAACGCAGGTGATCGGGATGATCTCAACGCTTTGCCGCAGTAAATGACACGACCCAGGTCACATCGCTGCAAACAGAATTTTGTCGCGTATTGAAAGGCTTAGAGGGAAATCCTGCCACATCCTCAGAGATCTTGCATGAACGCAAAGGTGTGTTCCGGTGTGCATGTGTGGATGCTCCCGGTTACGCAAGTAGGCTTCGAAGCATGCTGCCGAAATTGTCCGATTCGGAACCGCACGTGGCGCCTTGGATGCTCGGCAACGGCGACGGCGCCATCCGAAAAGCGGCACCGAAGCACCGGTTCGGGTGTGCTGGAGAACGAATTTCCGTTCGTGACGATCGCAAGCAACTCGTATCGTTGCCGCCGCCTACTGCATATTTTTATCCTTAAATCGCATTCGACTTAAGGATAAAAATATGCAGTAATTCAAAGTCCTACAGCGACCTTTGCACGTCTAATAAGAACGCGCGATGGGTGGCTGCGGCATAAACGATCTTGTCGCCTCGCTAAACAGCTGGTCGCGAACTACCTTGGACGATGAGGCGCTTGACCGCTCCGGAAACTCATTCACGTCGATATGGATGCGTTCTGGGCCTCAGTCGAAGAGCAAGACAATCCGGGACTGCGTCGCAAACCTGCGGCCGCCTGCTTTAAAGCAGCAGAGAACGCCTCAGGGGCGATACCATCGGCGCGCAGAACCTGCCTGATAAGTGGATCTCTCAGAACTTCGGATATCGTCATGTCCGTCGTCATCACGTTTCTCCTCCACAGATCCGCGGATGAAATTTACCTCATCGGCGTCAGCTCGAATGTTCCACTGGTAACAGGAGAGAGCGGGACAACGTCGCGATCTAAATGGCGTACCACTCCGGCGTGACGCGCGCTTGGATCCACAGGTCGATCCGCCCCATCGGCAGAGTGCAGCCCTTGCCGACTGCCGCGACCGCTCATTGGTCAAGACAATCGAACGTCCGGCGCAATGTTCTGTGTTCTCCGGGTCGTAGACGCGTTTGATCTTCTGAAGTCTCGAATAGGTTTCAGCGCCGAGAGCATTGCGAACCAGGTTGTCACCCTCGCCGAGCCCGGGAAAATTCAGGTAGAGGCGACCCGTGGAATGTGGCTGCATGTCCTGCCATGCATTGCGAACCCAACTGATGTTCGCGTCATCATCTGACGGATCGGACCAGATCGCATCAAGGCTCAACATGTAAGGTATGTTGCGATCGCCGAAGGCAGTGGCATCGGAAGCAACGCGCTGCATGGCTCCGCCAAATTTCCAGATCGACGCGTAGGTCATCTCGGAGGGTCGTTTAATCAGGCGCTCGATGATCGCGCCGATGACATCGTCACCAAGGCCCGAAAGGTAGGTCGATTTCCAGTAGCAGCGGTCACGCCCCTTGGGGAACAATCCGTCATAAATGGACTGGAGCTCGCGATAGGGCATCTGACCACTGAAATCGAGTAACGGCTCACCAAGAGCGCGCAACGGCTGCATGACGCGCTCCCCTTTTTCAGCGGGACCGTCATAAACAGTGGCAAGCGTTATCACTCGCCTGCCCCATGTCTGTTCCGGATAGGCCTGATCACTCGGTATGGTGGAGAATTCGGCGAGACCACTGACTTCGTCAGGGGCTGAAGCCATATGGTCGCGCCACTGTGGGATGACGTCGACGGCGTGCTCTTCCGGATAGGCAGGCGCGCAGAACATCACCGGATCGGCGATTTCGTGAAGACGAAGCTCGAAGTTCACGACGATGCCAAAATTCCCGCCGCCGCCCTTTAGCGCCCAAAGCAAGTCGATATTCTCGACTTCGCTGGCGCGGATGAGCCTGCCATCACCGGTGACCACATCGGCAGCAATGAGATTGTCGCAGCTCAGGCCATGGGTGCCGCGCAACCAGCCAATGCCGCCCGAAAGAGTGAGCCCGGCCACGCCTGTCATCGAAATCAGTCCGCCCGGCGTGGCCGCCGAAAAGGCGTGGTCGCCGCATCGACATCGCCCCATGTCGCCCCGCCTTCGATCAGCACACGGTCGAGCCCAGGCGCGATGTGGACGGCATTCATGGGCGACATATCGATCATCAGACCATCATCGCAAACGGCGTAGCCGGCGACATTGTGCCCGCCGCTGCGAACGGCGATGGTGAGCCGATGCGTCCGCGCATGGTTTACCGCTGCGATGACGTCGGCAGCATTGCGGCATCTGGCAATCAAGGCAGGCCGCCGATCGATCAGCCCGTTCCAAACCACTCGAGCAGCGTCATAAGCCGAAGTTCCGGGCTCGAGCAGCTCGCCACGCAGTACACTGCGGAGCACATCATGGGACATGTCGAGACCTCCTCTTGGCTGAAAGAGCCTAGTCGCGTTCGACGCTTGGTACTAAAGTCGAAAATGCTGGAAGGCGGTCATTTCTGCCATGCTTGATCAGGACAGCCCTATCAATGTAGCACTTCTCGCGGTGCCCGAAGTCACGGCCTCCGCCTTGTTCGGAATGTTCGATCTGTTTTCATCTCCCGGCCGCGACTGGCCGTTCATCGTCAAGGGTGAAGCGGGACAACAGCGCATGCGCCCCTATGTCGTTGCCCGTTCACACAGTGGTTTTCGCGCCGCCAACGGCATTTGGGTCAAACCAGACTTCGCATTCGGCGACTCCCCTCCACCGCAGATCGTGTGCATTCCGGATTTTTTCATCAATCCGGGCGACAGCGTCGCAGGGCTGTATGAGCCTGAAGCAAGATGGCTAAGGCGAACGCATGAGGATGGCGCGTTGCTGGCCAGTGCCTGTTCCGGTGCCGTCCTGCTCGGCGAGGCGGGACTGCTCATCAATTGCGAAGCGACGATCCACTGGGGCTATGTCACGACCCTTTCCAACAATTACCCTGGTGTCAGGGTGCGCCTGGATCGGTCACTGGTCCTGAGTGGTGAGGCGCAGCGCATCGTTATGGCGGGGGGCGGGTCAAGCTGGCAGGATCTCGCTCTCTACCTCATTGCGCGGTTCGTCGGCCTCAAGGAGGCGATGGAAGTGGCCAAGGTCTACATGCTGCAATGGCATGACCTGGGGCAGCAGCCATTTGCGTCACTCATGAGCCTCCGCCAGACGGTCGACGCGGTGATCAACTCCTGCCAAAAGTGGCTCGCGCTGAACTACAAGACCCGCGCGCCCGTTGCCGCAATGGTGGCTCTTTCCGGGCTGTCGGAACGCTCGTTCATCCGCCGCTTCACCAAAGCGACAGGTATGACGCCGCTGGCCTACGCACACGCGCTTCGTATCGAAGAAGCAAAGCAGATGCTGGAAACAACCGACCTGACGATCGAGGCGATCGCCAACGAAACAGGCTATGAGGACGCAAGCTTCTTCAGCCGCCTGTTCCACCGTGAAACGGGCCTGACCGCCGCGCATTATCGCCTCAGATTTGGCTCGCTGCGCCAAGCCTTGAAACATACCTGATTGGAGCCGCGTTTCGGCACAGCCGGCGACGATCGCCGATATCGATCTCGACCGAGAGGAACCGAAGGTGCCTTCGGTTCGCATATTTACCTATTGCCAGTTTCGGGCGAATACTTGCCTGCTGATAGGCACTACACCGGAGATCGGCAGAATAATGGATCGCATTGATGCAATGAAAGTGTTCGTGACCGCGATCGACGAGGGCAGCCTCGCAGGTGCTGCCCGTCGGCTGAAGCGCTCCCCGACGGCGGTCAGTCGCGCGCTGAGCTTCCTGGAAGCGCATGTGGGTGCCGAACTGCTGCATCGAACGACCCGCACACTCAAGCTCAGCGAGGCCGGCCAACGCTACGCGACTGCCTGTCGGCGGGTGCTGATCGATCTCGAGGAGGCCGACATGCTCGCCGGCGGTGAGCGTGCGGCTCCGCGTGGAACGCTGACCATTTCCGTGCCGCCGATCATAGGGGACGAGGTTATGCGTCCGATCCTGGATGATTTCCTCGACGTCCACCCGGCTGTTTCTGCCCGGCTGCTGCTGCTCGATCGGTTCGTCAACCTGGTGGACGAAGGCGTCGACATTGCGTTGCGTATTGGCCATCTGGCGGATTCGTCACATATTTCCACCCGATTGGGCGGTGATGTCAGGCGCGTGGTGGTCGCTTCTCCCCGCTATCTCGCCAATCATCCCGTCATCGAGGTGCCAGCCGACCTCACAAAGCACCAGATCATCGCCTTTACCAATTTCGGTCTCGATTCCTGGAACTTCACACCGGCAGAAGACTCGACCATTCCGCGGACGGTTCACTTCACGCCGAGATTGATCGTCAACAGCGTTCGGGCCGCCGCTGCTTCGGCCGTCGCGGGTAGAGGCGTAGCCAGGCTCTATTCCTATCATGTCGCTGAACATGTCAAAGACGGGCGACTGAAGATCGTCCTCGCCGACGCCGAGCACCCACCCCTGCCCGTTCATTTGCTCGCACCCCAGGGGCGCATGTCCGTGCCCAAGGTTCGAGCCTTTGTCGATTTCGCCACGCCACGTCTGCGCTCCGAATTTGCCCGACTGGCTGCAGAAGCAGGTACGCTCCCTTGATTATGCCGATATTCGAATGACTGACGTCCAACTTCTGACCATTCTCCCGATCTCAGGATAGATCTAAATCAATAGCACCAACGCCGAGGGCGTCGGGCGGGCGTCGATCAGACGGTCGCTGCCATTGAGAAAGGATCACATCATGAATACCGAACAGAAGGTCGTCATTATCACCGGCGCGTCACAAGGCATCGGCGCCGCCCTGGTTCGCGCCTACCGTGACCGAAACTTTCGCGTCATAGCCAGTTCCAGGTCGATCGCGGCCACGGCCGACCCGGACATTCTCGCCGTGCCCGGCGACATCAGCAGGCCGGAGACCGCCGAACGGATCGTCCGCGAAGGTATGGAGCGCTTCGGTCGCATCGACTCGCTTGTGAACAACGCCGGCGTGTTTCTTGCCAAGCCGTTCATTGAAATGACCCAGGAAGACTATGATCACAACCTCGGGGTCAATGTCGCCGGATTCTTCCACATTACCCAGCGTGCCGCGGCCGAAATGTTGAAGCAGGGCTCGGGCCACATTGTCAGCATCACCACAAGCCTGGTCAATCAGCCGATCGTCGGCCTGCCTTCAGCGCTTGCTTCCCTGACCAAGGGTGGGCTGAACGCGGTCACCCAGTCGCTTGCCATGGAATTCTCGAAGAGCGGGGTTCGCGTCAACGCGGTATCTCCAGGGGTTATCAAGACCCCCATGCACGCGCCCGAGACACACGCGGCCCTCTCTGCGCTGCATCCGGTTGGCCGGATGGGCGAAATCCGCGATATCGTCGACGCCGTACTCTATCTGGAGAACGCGAGCTTCGTCACCGGCGAGATCCTCCATGTCGATGGCGGCCAGAACGCCGGGCGCTGGTAACCTCATGGTGCTGGCTCGGGACGATCCCCGCGCCGGCCCACCAAATCCGATGATTTACCGAACCAACTCTCGGCAAGGAGACTGCAATGCCTATTGTCACCGTACAGGTTACCCGCGAAGGAACCACGCCCGGCCGCAATTCGGTGTCGGCGGAGGAAAAGGCGGCCATCATCAAGGGCGTCAGCGAGGTGCTGCTCAATGTTCTGCACAAGCCGCTTGAATCGACCTATGTCGTGATCGAAGAGGTCGATCTTGATAACTGGGGCTGGGGTGGGCTTCCGACGGCACAATACCGCACACTGCGTGCTGCCGCCGCCAAGTCCTGAAGCAGTTGGCCAACCGATTTCAACGGTCTCTGCCCAAACGTGTGGGCAGAGACCGTTGCGATAGTGGAAACGCCGGATTTCGTAGCGCAAAGCATGAACGTCGAATCTCTGTCAATCAACCTCGACGTTCGTCCATTTCTCCAACCATTTCAGGAAAACGCCTGCCATGCCGAATTCGACGGGCCTTGAGGTCTCGTAAGCACCGACCACCGGCAACACCGACGCCGCCAAGGCTAAGCTAACCCGATCTCAGCTCGTGTTCGATAAACAGCGGGCTTGCCTGTCCTACTCCCAATCCCGAGATACAAGCGTCGATCGACGCCTCGTCGGTATCGAAAGCGATGCTTCCGCCCCGAGGCTCGAACGTGAGCGCCGCAGAACTGCACCAGCACCGCCAAGACCATGCGTCTGCCGTGTCCAGCAAGATGGGCAAATCGAGGATGTCACTGGCCTCGAGCTGCCCCCTGCTTCCGGCTATCAATTTCGGCGAGCAGACCGCCATCGTCCTATCCAGCAGGAACGCCGATGACACTTCGCGAGCGTCGGCGCTTCGCCGATATGTGATGGTTAGGTCGGGCCTCTCAAGCGAGCCCAGCGCGAGCGATTGGATGACAAGATCGGCGGTCGGATTCTCCTGCCGGAACGATCCGATGAGTGGGATCAACCGTCGTTCAGGTTCATGTCAGGTTCGAATGGCCTGTTGCGAATGTCGGTAGACCTTCATCGCCTGCGATGAAGGTCATGACGCAAGGTATCAATCGGATTGCGACCCATGGCCAACAAGGCACAACACCTGCATCTTCGCTCCAGCGGGAAGGACGAAGTCTTTGCCCGCGACGACCAACAGGTCGGGGATTTCGCCTTCAACGCAACGGTTGCGGATGTGTTCGACGACATGGTCGGCCGCTCCGTTCCTTACTACGAGGAAATGCAGCGCA
Organism: Ensifer sp. 1H6; assembly: GCF_001976035.1. Taxonomy (NCBI): domain Bacteria; kingdom Pseudomonadati; phylum Pseudomonadota; class Alphaproteobacteria; order Hyphomicrobiales; family Rhizobiaceae; genus Ensifer; species Ensifer sp. 1H6. The sequence continues at coordinate 150,496 of NZ_MOAI01000001.1, forward strand.
TGGTGTGCGAGCTTGCGCGTGATTTCGCGCAACCCGACACCAACGTCTATGACATCGGCTGCTCCACAGCCACGACCCTTCTAAGCCTCGACGGCGTCATCGAGCCGAGCGTTCGCTTCGTCGGCATCGACAATGCGCCCGACATGCTCGACAAGGCGCGCCAGAAGATAGACGCATCGGCACCCCGCAGGCAGATCGACCTCAAGGTCGCCGACCTCCATCAGGGCGTGGACATGGACAATGCGAGCGTCGTCACCATGTTGCTGACGCTGCAGTTCATTCGTCCGCTCTACCGCGAACGCGTTATGCGCATGATGTATCAAGCTCTCAACGATCGAGGCTGCCTGCTTCTCGTCGAGAAGCTGACGGGTGAAGATACGACCTTCAACCGGCTCTTCATCCAGCACTACTACGATTTCAAGCGGCGCAACGGCTACTCCGAGATCGAGATATCCAAGAAGCGCGAAGCCCTGGAGAATGTCTTGATCCCCTATCGCCTGGAGGAAAACCTGCAACTGCTGAAAGAAGTGGGCTTCCGCAGCGTCGAAGTCTTTTTCCGCTGGTACAATTTCTGCGGCATCGTCGCAGTCAAGTAGGGCGCCGACATGAAGACGCTGATGATACAGCTCGGTAATTTCTTCTTCCGGTACCGCAACCAGGTCTTCCCGGCCATCATCCTGGCACTATTCATCCTGGTGCCGCCGTCAACCGAAATGTGGGGCAGCGGGACAGCGAACCTGCTGAAGACCGCGGCCGCCATTGCTGTTGTTCTCGCCGGGCTGGCATTACGCACGGTCGTGGTGGGCTACGCCTACATTAAGCGCGGCGGGTTGAACAAGAGGGTCTACGCAAAGGACCTGGTCACCGAAGGCATGTTCGGCGTCTGCCGAAACCCGCTCTATGTGGGCAACATGCTCGTCTATACCGGCATTTTCCTGCTGCACGGCAATCCGCTGGTCATTGCGATTGGCGTTGGCCTGTTTGCCTTCATGTACCAATGCATCGTCTATGCCGAGGAAGTTTTCCTGGAGCAGAAGTTCGGCGAAGCCTATCGCGCCTATTGTCGAGACGTGCCGCGCTGGGCGCTGCGGCTTGAGAACTTCCGTCACTCGATCGACGGGATGTCATTCAATTTCAAACGCGTCGTCGCCAAGGATTATTCGACTGTCTCAGCCGCTCTGCTCGCCATCCTCGCAACGGAAATGTATCGGTTCGCCATCGCCGAGAACCTTGAGCACCGGCGATCCTATCTGCTTGTTCTCGCTGCCCTGATGGCGCTTGTCGGCATGGCGACCGCATTGGTCAGCCACTTCAAGAAGCACGGTGCGTTTCGCGAACCGAAGACATCGCTCTAAGGGCGCCGTCTGCCGTGGCACCCTGCCGGAGACGACGGCTTCCATCGCCTCCGCGCCTCTCAGGTTCATGTCAGAAATCCCGCAGCCTACGATCCACAACTCGGCGCCGTTTCGGCCTGAAAGGGAGCCATGGCTCATGAGCAATCCGACCGATCGAAAAACAATCGACTTGACGCATGCCTATGGGCGACAATAGGCAGAGGTTGTTTGGTGGCGGATGGTAGCTTGCGCGTTCTGCTTGTGGAAGACGATCAGGTCCTGGGGGAGGCGCTGCGTGATCACGTCGCCGCCGCGGGCCATGCCGTAGACTGGTTCTTAAGCGTCGTTGATGCGATGTCGGCAACGGGGACGGTCGAATACGGGCTTATCCTTCTCGACCTGAGATTGCCGGATGGAGATGGACTGTCATTGCTCCGGTCTTTACGCTCACGTCAGGATGCAACGCCGGTCATCATCCTGACAGCGCACGATCAAGTATCCGATCGGATCGAGGGACTTAACAGCGGGGCAGACGACTATCTCGTCAAACCCTTCGACCTCGACGAATTGACTGCGCGCATGCTGGCGGTATCGAGGCGCTATGCGGGCAAGCCAACCTCGACCATTCGCCTACCCGGGATCGAGATAGACCAGATCAACCGAAACGTGGTGGTAGACAATGAGGTCCAGCTCTTGAGCGCCCGCGAATGGGCCGTCCTGGACAAACTGGCGGCCAGACCCGGAGCAATTGTGTCCAAGGCACAGCTTCACGAGGAGCTTTACGCCTTCGGCGCCGAGATCGAAAGTAACACGGTCGAGGTCTACATCAGCCGGCTGCGAAAAAAGATCGGCCATGACCGCATCGAAACTGTTCGGGGTGTGGGCTACTGCATCAAGTGAGTGACCATGTTCCAGAAACCAAGCATGACCCGCAAGCTCGTCGTCGCGATCACAAGTGTCGTCGCGGTTTTCTGGCTCGTCGCCATGGGATTTGGCATCCTCATCATGCAGGACGAGTTTTCCGAGATTTTCGATAGCGGCATTCAGGAAACCGCCGAACGCCTGCTTCCGATCGTCATCGACGATCTGGCCGGGCGGGATGCGGGCGATGCGCTACGACGCCCGGCAGAAAAAGCAGCCAGCAACCGCGAATATCTTGTCTACCAGGTTCGCGGTCGGGACGGGCAGATCCTGTTGAAATCGAGGGATGCGCCTGCCGAGCCCTTCCCGGCCCCCCTCGAGGTCGGCTTCTCGCAGAACGATACGCACCGGATATACACGGCCGGGACCGCGGACGGCTCATTCTACATCCAAGTGGCGGACTCCCTCGACAATAGGCGCGAGGCTGCAATCGAGGGGGGAATGGCGCTCTTTTTCCCGATCCTGGCACTCATTCCCGCCAGCATCATTGCCATCATCCTCGTCGTCCGTATGACCCTGTCTCCAATTGAAGGGCTGCGCGACGATATCGGCACCAAGGATGGTGGCAACATGGTCCCGGTGGATGAAGCCGGGCTCCCGGTCGAGCTTCGCCCGATCGCCCGCTCCGTCAACTTGCTGCTGGATCGGCTGCGCGCCGCACTCGAATCCGAGCGGGAATTCACCGCCAACAGCGCACACGAGTTGCGCACACCGATTGCCGGCGCGCTGGCGCAGACCCAACGGCTGCTCGCGGAGGTGCCGCCTTCGCTTTCTGCCCGTGTCGGACAGATCGAACGATCGCTTCAACATCTGGGGCGGCTGGCGGAAAAACTGCTGCAGATGTCGCGCGCTGAAGCAGGCATCGGCGTGTCGGACGAAAAAACGGACCTCTTCCCGGTCCTGCAGGTTGTCATCGAAGACATCGGGCGATCTGCGTTGGGCGCGGGGCGCATCGTGCTTCATGCGCCAGATGAGGCGCGCCTCGAGCGGCAAATCCGCCCGGATGCCTTCGCGATCGTCGTGCGCAACCTGCTTGAGAATGCACTGGTCCACAGCCCGTCGGGCAGTGTCGTCGATGTCTATTTCGGCACTGATGGCATCCGCGTCGTCAATGAAAGCGCCGTCCTCGATCAACCGACATTGGCGGGCCTGACGAGACGGTTCACGCGCGGACCAACGCAAGCGGCCGGCTCTGGACTTGGGCTGTCGATCGTCAAGCGCTTCGTCGAGCAGATGAACGGCAGCCTGGCACTCCAATCTCCTGCGACCGGGAGGTTGGGCGGCTTCGAGGCCGCCGTGCGCCTTTAACCCAGCGGGAGCCCGCCTTGTCCAAGATCGCCGCGCTAACCGAACGGTTTTACAGACGCATGAGGGCGTATGGGCCGCTAGGCATCGCCGCCTTTGCACTGGCATCCGGAGGCGCCTTTGTCTTCATTAGGCTGACGAGCGAGGTGGTCGAGGGAGAAACGCGCGCGTTCGATGAGGCGATCCTGCGCGCGCTGCGCCAGCCCGGCAACCTCTCCGCTCCCATCGGGCCCGGATGGTTGACGCATGTGGTCACCGACATCACCAGCCTCGGTGGCACCACCGTACTGACCCTCGTCACTATCGTTACAGTCGGCTATCTGGTTCTCGCATCGCGTCGCGCCACCGGTATGTTCGTACTGCTCTCGGTTCTGGGTGGATGGTTGCTGAGCACGCTTCTGAAAATCGGGGTTGCGAGACCTCGACCCGACATCGTGCCCCACCTGGTCGATGTGCATGATCTCAGCTTTCCAAGCGGGCATGCGATGCTGTCTGCGGTTACCTATCTGACGTTGGGCCTGCTTCTCTCGCGGGTCCAATCGAACCGCGCCACGCGTCTCTACGTCATCGCCGTGGCCCTGGCGCTGACTTTGATGGTCGGATTGAGCCGGATATACCTCGGCGTTCACTATCCGACAGATGTATTTGGCGGTTGGTGTGCGGGTGCGACATGGGCAACGATCTGCTGGATGATCGCCAGGCGTTATCTGCCCCGCCCCGAGGAGAGTGCCGGTTAGAGCGCTTCCGATTTAAGCGGTGTGAAAGAAATGCTCCATCTCTTTGTTTCCAAACATTTCCTCACGGAACGTCGCTTGGCACTTTTCCTGGAAATGCCCTAACCGGCGAGGCCGAAGACCTTCTCCAACATCTCCCAGTTCTCATCCATTGCGTAGCTGGGGGAAAGGTAGGGGATCCCGATGTGCCCGAAGCGTATCGACAGCTGTTTTTCGGCGGTCTCTTCGTCGGCCTTGGCGATTTGCTGGAGATAGATGACCGAAGCAAGCCCCGTGCGGTCGGCGCCTGACCGGCAGTGAATGAGGGCCGGTTTGGGAACATCGCGCAGCAGCAATACGAGGTTCAAGGATTGATCGAGTGTCATCTCGTGGCTCGCGGACATCCCGAAGTCCACATGTTTCAGACCGAGCGCTGCGGCAGTTGCGACCTCATCGCGATACCAAGCCGCGCCGTTGTCGACACCACGAAGATTGACGATCGACCTAATGCCAAATCGCTTGGCGTAGTCGGCGATCTGCGCCGACGTCGGCTGGTTCGAACGGTAGAGCTCGCCCGGAACAACCTCGTGGAAGTTCCCGGAAAGCTGGATACCGCCGAGGTACCCTCCGATGATCAATGCGGCCGCGAGTGTCGCCCACAGGATTGGTCTTATGGATCCAAATTTCATCCAACCTGCTCCTTTTCGAGCACCATGGATGCAACCGCTGACATGAAGCTGAACGCCAATGTTGTCAATGTTCGCCTGCTGCGGCTGACCATTGGAAGCTGGAGACGGCGTCATCGCCGCTTGCGAAGAAATCCGTTCCGGCGTCTTCCGAAAGATCGCCGTCCAGCAGGACGATCAGGGGTCTCTCGAGGTCGAGACAAACCTCGAGAGACGCCATCGATTGCCTCAGCCAAGGATCGCCTTGGGCTCAAGATGAGCCTCCAAGCCCACGACGCCGCGTTCGCGGCCAATTCCCGACTGTTTGAACCCACCGAAGGGTGCCAGGGGCTCGTGGGGTGCTCCGTTGATGACGACTCGCCCGGCCTCCAGGCGCGCGGCAACCCGTCGCGCCCTCACGGGATCTGACGACAGGACATAGGATTGCAAGCCGTAGGTCGTGTCGTTGGCGATGGCGATAGCGTCTTCCTCCGTGGCGTAGCCGATCACGCTCAGCACAGGTCCGAAGATTTCCTCGCGCGCGATCCGCATGTCGTTGGTGACGTTGGCAAAGACGGTCGGCTGCACGAACCAGCCGCGCTCAAGGCCTTCAGGTCGGCCCTCGCCGCCGACCAGCAGCGTCGCGCCTTCCTCCTGTCCAAGCTTCAGATAGGATTGCACCCGGTCCCACTGCTTCCGGCTGACCATTGGGCCAACGGACACTTCGGGGTTGGTCGGATCGCCGGCGCGGACCGCCTCGACCTCGGCCTTCAGCCTCGCCAGGGTCTCTGCCATTCTGCGTTCCGGGACGAGAACCCGCGTCCCCGCTACGCAAGCCTGGCCGCTGTTCATGAAACCGGACGCCACCACCACTGGGATCGCCTCATCGAGATCGGCATCGTCCAAAATGATTTGCGGCCCCTTGCCACCGAGCTCCAGCGTCACGCGTTTCATCGTCTCTGCGGCCGACCGCAGGATCGACCGTCCAACTGCTGTCGAACCGGTGAACGTCACCTTGGCGACGTCGGGGTGAGAGGCGAACTCCGCACCGACGACATCACCCCGTCCGGTGACGATGTTGAACAGACCTGCAGGAGCACCCGCCTCATGCAGCGCCTCGGTGACGATCCGGGTCTGGATTGCGCTCATTTCGCTGGGTTTGATCACGATGGTGCAGCCGGCGGCGATAGCCATCGCCATCTTGCCGCAGATGAAGGAGGCATTGCTGTTCCAGGGCGTGATGGCGGCGACGACGCCCAAGGGCATCATGCGCACGTCCGCACGGCCGATGGTCTGGTTGAAATCATAAGCCTCAAGCGTTTCCGCCGCCTCCAGAAAGGCAGTGGCCGCCATGTTCACCATCCAACCGGCGCGGCTCTTCGGCGCGCCGTATTCCTCGACGATAGCGTCGAGCTGATCGTCGAACCGGGCGGCGACCACGTCATGGAAACGGCGCAACAGGACGATCCGCTCCTCCTTGCTGGTCTGCGACCACGCCGGCAGCGCGCGTTTCGCAGCAGCAATTGCGGCGCGGGCGTCCTCGACGTCGCCCAGGCGCACCGCGCCGATCGCTTGTTCGGTAGTCGGGTTGAAAAGCTGGAACCGCTCAGTCCCGTGCGGCGTGACGAAGGCGCCATCGATGTAGATTTCGTTGATATCGCGCATAGTCGTTCTCCTGTTGAAACCAGGATGTAGCGCCTTCCGATTGCGTGTATAAGACCGTGAAAGAGACGCAAACTGTCCCGGAAACCAGCGCAATGAATCGCAGCGGCCTGATTGAACTGGAAGCCGTGGTGGCGGTGGCCCGACGCGGTGGATTTCGCGCCGCCGCCCGCGACCTTGGCATGTCCTCCTCAGCCCTCAGTCACGCGGTCGCGGGTCTCGAGGCGCGGCTTGGCGTACGCCTGTTCGATCGCACCACCCGCAGCGTTTCCCTGTCGGCGGCGGGCGAGCAGTTCATCGCGGAGGTCGCTCCGGCCCTTTCGCAAATCCACGCCGCCATCGAGAATGTCGATCAGCACCGCGAGCGCCCTTCCGGCACGCTGCGGCTGAACACCTCGCTCGGCGCAGCGCGGATGATCCTGTCGCCGCTGATCCTCGAATATCTCCGGCGCCATCCGGAGATGAAGGTCGAGCTGGTGACCGACAATCGGCTGATCGATCTTGTGGAGGAAGGATTTGATGCCGGCTTCCGCCTTCAGGAGAGCCTGTCGGCGGACATGATCGCCGTGCCGTTCAGCCGGACGATCCGTTCCATCGTCGTCGGGTCGCCCGCCTATTTTGCGGGCCGCGAACAGCCGCGCGTGCCCGCCGACCTGCTGCGCCATGCCTGCATCCGCATGCGCATGTCCTCCGGTTCGATCTATCGCTGGGAATTCGAGAAGCGCGGCGAGACGGTGGAGATTGACGTTCCCGGCGTCCTGACGCTCGACGAAACCGCATTGATGCACGAGGCGGTTCTCGCCGGCGTCGGCCTGTTGCTGATCACGGAAGACCTGGTCGCCGAGGATCTGGCGGCGAGACGGCTGATCCAGGTGCTGGATGACTGGACCCCGGCCTATCCCGGCCTCAGCCTCTACTACCCCGGGCGCCGGCACGCGCCCGCCAAACTACGCGCCTTCATCGATCTCGTGAAGGAACGATCTCGATAAGCGATAACGTCTCCTTGGCCCCCTTGACAGTATCTGTAAAAACATTGCATCGTTAATTGAAGCGTAGGCCTGTGCCTCGCAAGAATTGCCCCGTTCAACCCACGTTGATGACGATCCGGAGTTCGCACCTCCTGGAACAGGGTCCTAGCGAAACTGGCCAATTGCCAGTTCAACTATGGAGCTGGTGGGGGCATGGAAACCGAACTTCCCTTTGGTAATATTTTTTGCTTTCAGCATGATTGGAAGACCTCAACCGCTGGTCGGTTAGTCTATGGCTTTCATTGCGTTATCTGCCGCAATACGCGCCAGTCTGACGCCCGTCGCAAGTCCCCTGCCAAGAGCGACGTGGTCGCATCAGAGCCGGTCGACGTCCACTCGAAGCGTTTCACAGTCATTGCTCGGTCCCAGGGTATCCATAAAATTATCGGCAGCCTCGATTTCGTTCGCGGAATCAGGATCCGTTCGATCGAGGGTGGCGAAACTGCCTTGCCGCTCGGTCTCTTCGATGATCCGGTTCACCTCTTAGAGCGCGCAGCGCCGCCGGGCACCGCTCCTGAAAATCGGTTTGGGCACCCTGCCCCTGTTGCACGACGACACGTCTCTCGTGCGCGTTCCAGCAACGTCGACGATAAGCGGCAACGATCTCTCATTCAGGCATGAGCCCATGCTCGGCATAGGCCTGTGCCCCGATGGCTATGCCGACGTGTCTGACCGAAATGGGGTTCAACTCAAAACGCAACTCAGCAAAGGTATGGAGGAGTTTACCTTGGCAATTATAGAAGAGGGAAGTGCATCAAGCAGGCGCCCGGAAGACGAAAAACTCAGCATCGGCGCCAATATCGCATATGGATTACAGCACGTTCTGACGATGTACGGCGGCATAGTCGCCGTACCCCTTATTGTCGGACAGGCGGCGGGGCTTAGCCCAAGTGACATCGGCCTCCTGGTGACGGCGTCGCTTTTTGCCGGTGGTCTGGCCACCATCCTGCAAACATTGGGATTGCCATTCTTCGGGAGCCGTCTGCCGCTTGTGCAGGGCGTTTCGTTCTCGGGGGTTGCAACAATGGTGGCGATTTCCGGCAATGGGGGAATACCGTCTATTCTCGGCGCCGTCATCGCGGCGTCGTTGATCGGGCTATTGATTACGCCCGTATTCTCACGGATTACCCGTTTCTTCCCACCCCTAGTCACCGGTATCGTCATCACCACCATTGGACTGACGCTGATGCCGGTCGCCGCGTTCTGGGCAATGGGCGGCAACAACAGTTCTCCCGATTTCGGAAGCCCGGCAAATATCCAGCTGGCCGCCACAACGCTCGCCATCGTTCTCCTGCTCAGCAAACTTGGAAGCGCATCGGTTTCAAGGCTCTCCATCCTGCTTGCGCTCGTGATCGGAACGGGCATCGCCTATGCCGTTGGCATGACCGACTTTTCACAAGTCGGAAATGGCCCCCTCTTCGCCCTGCCGACAATATTCCATTTCGGCTATCCCACCTTCGAGATCGCCGCCATCGTCTCGATGCTGATCGTCATCATCGTGACGCTCGTGGAGACATCAGCCGACATTCTCGCCGTTGGCGAGATCGTCGAAACGAAGGTTGATTCTCACCGCCTGGGCGATGGGCTTCGGGCCGACATGCTGTCGAGTATTCTCGCGCCGATCTTCGGTTCGTTCACACAGAGTGCCTTTGCCCAGAACGTCGGGCTTGTCGCCGTAACCGGCGTGAAGAGCCGCTATGTGGTGGCGACCGGCGGTCTTTTTCTCGTCGTCCTCGGCCTTCTGCCGGTCATGGGACGCGTTGTTGCAGCGGTGCCAAGTTCCGTTCTCGGTGGTGCCGGCATCGTCCTTTTCGGTACGGTCGCGGCAAGTGGCATACGCACGCTCTCCAAGGTCGACTACCACAACAACATGAACTTGATCATCGTCGCGACGTCGATCGGTTTCGGCATGATCCCCATCGCGTCGCCGGGATTCTACGAGCACTTCCCGGCATGGGTTGCGACGATCTTTCATTCCGGCATCAGTTCCGCTGCTTTGATGGCGATCGTCCTCAACCTGCTGTTCAATCATTTCAAAGCAGGAAATGCCGATCAGCAGTCAGTGTTCGTGGCCGGCACAGAACGGACGATCCGCTACAAGGACATCGTCCGGCTTCGCGACGGCGACTACTTCCTCAACGGCAAGCTCTATGACGAAAAAGGCATCGAAATACCGATGATTCCTGAGGGCGCTCACTGAGTATTGCTTTGAAAGCACGTCCGGATCGAAGTCTAAACTTTGATCCGGACCAACCGTTTCCCGACATTTCAAGGAGATAAAGAATGTCAGAAAAAATCGAAACGACGCGTCTGCTCGACGCCCTGCTGACAGCCATGGAGGCTGGCATCATCCCCGCCACGGAGGTCGGCGTCGCGGCCGGCAACAAGATCTTCGGAGCGGCGCTGCTGCGGAAATCGGACCTTTCCACTGTGCTCGTCGAAACCAACAACGAAACCGAGAATCCGTTATGGCACGGGGAGGTTCACACCCTGAAGCGCTTCTATGAGATGACCGGATCCGAGCGGCCGGATACGACGGACCTCATTTTCCTGTCGACCCATGAGCCGTGTTCGATGTGCCTTTCGGCGATCACCTGGGCAGGCTTCGACAACTTCTTTTACTTCTTCAGCCACGAGGATTCCCGGGATGCGTTTTCCATTCCGCACGATTTGAAGATCCTGAAGGAAGTCTTCACGCTGGAGCCAGGGGGCTACAATCGGACGAATTCATTCTGGAAAGGACAGTCGATCATGGGGCTGATCGACGGAGTGCCGGAACCGCAGCATTCGCTTTTGAAGGAAAGAGCAACTGCAATCGGGCGCAAATACGACGACCTCTCCGCAGTTTATCAAGCCAGCAAAGGGGATAATGCAATCCCCCTCAACTAACGCGCCGATCCGTCCCTTTCGCGCCGGTCTCGATAGAAACCGTTGCCTACTGCATGTTTCCTTAAATCGCATTCGATTTAAGGACGAAAACATACAGCAATTCAAAGTGCTACAGCGACCTTTGCGCGTCGAATAGGACGCGCGGTGCTGTAGGCTGATTGAAGAGTACGCATCGGGTGTAGTCCTTGCTGGGGCTACACCCGGCATCCTACCCACTTCAGAAACCAGCCGCCGATCATCCGGCAAACCCATTCGACGGCCGAGAACGGACGCCTTGATGCCAGTTTTAATCTAGTGAGATTCATGGAAAGCAAAATTTAACCATACTTGTTCATTCTTTGTCGATCCGTCGTCAAAAAAGGGGACAATCCGGGAAATTGCGCAGCGGTGGTCGCTCGTCGGCCCGAGAGCGTTTGCGAGATTTACTGGCTTGAGATGCGTTTGAGTAAGGTCGTTCGTTCACAGTCTTTGCGCCGTCTGTTGCGTCCACTGCTGATCACCTGTTGCGGCATCGCCCTTGCCGGCGCGGCCGCGGGATCCGTCGTGGGTGCAGTCGCGATGGGCAGCTATTTCGGTCACGGTTCGGGCAACCTCCTGCCCAAACCACAACTCTATGCGGCGCAGCACAAAAAAGAGCGCCCGTGGGTCAAGCAGGCAAGGGTCGAACAGACGCCGAGGCTGGTCGCCGTGGCCGAGCCCGTCGTGCTCGCAAGCCTTAGCGGCGCCGAAGGGAAACTCCCCCGCAGGGCCGATATCTTTGGAGATGCCGAGACGAGTGGCAAGGCTGCACGCTTCAGTTCCGGTGCGAAGCAGGCTGCATTGACATCCGAGCAGCTCGCCAGCCACTTCAGGGCCTCTCATTCCGTCACGCCAGGCCGCGCGATCGCCAGTCTTGACGCGCCTGCGCCGGAACGGTTCGGGCCGCCGCGCGCCGTAGCAACCGACAAGCCCTTGGTCTCGTTGGCCTATGCGGCCCCCTCTCAGAGCGCAACGGACAGCGCTGTGTTTTCGGCGTTGCTGACGGTACCAATGGAGGACGACCTCGCGGCCTCGCCGGACCCGAACGCCGAAGATGAGGCCGTTGCCCTGCCAGACTACGAGGACACGCCGTCTTCGGGACCGAAGCCGCAGTTCCGTCCCGGCGGAGATCAAGCCCAAAAGCCTACCGCTGAAACAGAGAAACCCGAGACCCGGCGAGCCAAGGACGACGCAGCGCCGAAGGCCGAAGAACGCGAAACGCCAAAGCAGCAACAGCTTGCCTTTGTGCGGCCGGACAATCCGGCGGACAAAAGATCGGGCGGTGGCCTCGGCGCACTGCGCAACCTATTCGGCGGTGGTGCCCGGGCAGGAAATGGCGTCGCCGTCTACGACATCACCGCCGCGAAGGTCTATATGCCCGACGGCAGCGTGCTCGAAGCCCATTCCGGCATCGGCAAGATGGCCGACAATCCGCGTTACGTAAACGTCAAGATGACCGGACCCACCCCACCGCACACCTACAATCTCAAGATGCGCGAAACGCGCTTCCATGGGGTCGAGGCGGTCCGCATGCTGCCTGTCGACGGAAAGAACAAGCACGGCCGAGACGGTTTCCTGACCCACAGCTACCTGCTGCGCAGCGGCCGGGCGGAATCGCATGGCTGCGTCGCCTTCAAGGACTACAAGCGTTTCCTCACAGCGTTCAAAGAAGGCAAGGTCAGGCAGATCGTCGTGGTTCCGAGCGGCGGACGCGCGGCCGGCATACAGATGGCATCGAACGGAAAGAAGGGCTGACGGACAACATCCCGGCAGTCGCGGTAGTGATGGCCGCCAAGGCGTTTCGCCAACGCGACTGAGAAGGACGCGGCTTGGAGTATTCCAGCTACATCATCTCCGCGCGAAGGCCATAAAGGTCAAAGACATTCCAAATTCGCTGCCATTAGGTTGAGACGTAGACGTTCATGCCGGCGAGAAATTGCGGACGCGTTCCCGTATCGCTTCCACCTGATCGACAGGCCGGATATGGCCGGTCCGGCATTACAACCTCAACAGCCAGGCCTCTACCTTGCCCTTGCCCTTGACTTCGATAGGGCCGCGCGGCTCGAAGACGAAGTGGTCTTTGAGCTTTTCGTAGACAGGGCGCGTCACCTGAACCGCGTCGGGCACGCCGCCTGATTCCATCCTGCTGGCAAGGTTCACCGTATCGCCCCACAGGTCGTAGATGTACTTGCTCTTGCCGATGATGCCGGCCACGACCGGCCCGGTATTGACACCAACCCTGAGCTTCATCGAGACGTTGTTTTCCATCGCGTGCTCTCGGGTAATGTGAACCATGCGGATAGCCATGCGCACCATCCGCTCGGAGTGGTTAGCCACCGGCTCGGGCAAGCCACACACCGCCATATAGGCGTCACCAAGCGTCTTGATCTTCTCGATTCCGAGTTCATTGGCGGCGACATCGAAGCGCGTGAATAGCCCATTGAGAAACGTGACGACCTCGTGTGGCGGCATCTCCGATGACAGAGCCGTGAAGCCAACCAGATCCGCGAAGGCGACGGTCACCTCGGCGAAGCCGTCGGCGATCCCAGCCTCGCCACCGCGCAACCGGTTGGCGATCGGAGCCGGCAGCACGTTGAGGAGCAGTTCCTCGTTCTCACGATTCTTGTTCTCGATCACGACATTTTTTTCGTGCAGCGTCTCGACCATGCCGTTGAAGGCTGAGCAGAGTTGGCCCACCTCGTCGCGCGTGCGAACTGGCACACTGGCTCCATAGTCGCCGGCCGCGAAGCGCTTTACTCCGGCAGTGAGTTCACGCAGCGGTCCGAGCAGTGCGCGCGAAAGCCATGCGGCCGTCACGGCCACCGCCAACAGCGCCAATCCCCCGACGATCAGCAGCTCCTGGCGGAGCTGGGCGATCGGCGCGAAGGCCTCGGCGCTGTCAATTTTAGCGACGAGCGCCCACCTGACGCCGGGTATCTCGAGCGGGCCCCACGAGGCGAGTGTCGGCACGCCGCGGTACCCGATGATCTCGCCGGTGTTTTCGACACCGGCAAGTGCTGCCCGAGATGCTTCGGTGTCGATGCGCTGATGCATCACCGGCGTCCCGTAACGCTGAATGGCGGCGATCTCCTCGTCCGAGGCACCGACAGACTTGAGTTCGGCGAAGTACGCCTCCCGGTTCTCGTAGAATGTCCGCGGTCCAGAGCGCACCAGATAGTCGGGTCCAATTAAATATGCCTCGCCCGTGTCGCCGAACCCTTCCTGTCGCCACCGGCGACCACCAGTGACGACGTTGTCGATCTCCTCGTTCGACAGTTGCGCCACCAGCACCCCGATGACGACACCCTTATCAATCACCGGTGCTCCCATGAAGGCAATTGGCGCCCCACCGGTCGGTGCATATGGAGCGAAATCCTCGAGGCAGATGGCCGATTGCCCGGCGGGCTCTGCACAGCGAGCGACAGCGGCTGCGACGTTGGAGCGACGGTAGGGGCCGAATTGCAGGGACGTGGTGAAATCGAGTTCTTTCTGGACTGTGTAGATCAGGCGACCCGACTTGGGATCAGCAATCATGAAATCGAAGAAACCGACCATCGAGGCGGCTGCGCGCATCAATGGATGATAGGTGGCATGCAGCCTGGTGTATTCGCTGCCATCACCGGCATCATCGAGCAGCTTGCGTCGCTCCGCCGGGTTCGGATTTTCCACGATGTAGTGATACTGCAGATAGTACGGAGCGCCACCAACCGGCAGATAGTCGGACAGCTCCGGTTGCCTTCCCAGGATACTCGTCATCTGCGGGATGAAGTTCGCAGCGTACCAATCTTGGACCTTCTGCCGAAGGTCAGGCTGTACGCCTGCGCGATCGAGCTGGTCGACTGCAATCCGGAATTCGCGCGTCGCATCAACCACCATCTTGGAGGCGGCGAGCAGGCGCAGTTCCGCTGCGATGGTGCGAAAATAGGTTTCGACTTGACGCGTCTTGTTCTGACGGGCGGCCGTGAGTTGGTCGAAAACCGCTTTTTCGATGGCGTCACGGGCACGGAAGTAACCGAGTACACCGGTCACCAAGATCGCGGCGGCGCCAAGCAGGACGAGCGTCGTAAACAGCTTTGCGGCCAACCCCCAGCGCGGGGGTCGGGATATTCCGGTCATATCTGGCGAACGCATGAATCCACTCCCACCAATAACGCGAAGTGCCGGGCAAATACCGTCAATGGTGATGATCCGAACGTCGCACCTCTGCTACAGCAGACTGTTCAAGGTGGAACCGTCATCTGCTGCCTGTTGGGCAGTGCCAACCTCGGCGTATAGCAGATGCCATCTTAAGCTAGAAACCACTCGACGGCCAACGTCGTATTCGATTTAAGGATAAAAACATGCAGCAATTCAAAGTGCTACAGCGACCTTTGCGCGTCTAACAAGACGCGCGGCGTTGTAGCGAGAAGGTGTCGTCGCAGCTGTAAGTGACGTTCGTCGAAAGATTGTACTCCTCGAACTTCTCGGAGCGCTCCGTGTAAGACAGGTTCTGTCGCGAGAACGAGATGATTTTCTCACCCTCCAGATCCTCGATGCCGATCTCGCGTCACGCTCGACATAGCGACTGTCCTAACGATCGAAGTGCCATCACCGCGCGAGCCATCCTCCATCCACCGGAATGATAGCTCCAGTCACATAGGATGCATGCGGGCTTGCCAGAAACAGGACCGCGGTCGCCAGATCTTCAGGAACGCCCCATCGCCCGACGGGAATACGTTCGAGGATTTGCCTCTGTCGCTCCGGATCCGCTCGCAGGGCCGCGGTGTTGTCAGTTTCCATATAGCCGGGCGCGATCGCGTTGACGGTGACACCGGATGCAGCCAACTCGTTTGCCATCAGCTTCGTCAGCCCCGCCACCGCATGCTTGGAGGCGGTATAGGCCGGAACCCGGATGCCCCCCTGGAAGGAGAGCAGCGATGCGATGTTGATGATGCGGCCGAAGCGACGCGAAACCATGCCGCGCGCAACGGCCTGGCTGAGGAAGAACAGGCTCTTCTCGTTGACGTTCGTCACCACGTCCCAATCAGCCTCGGAGTAGTCGAGCAGATCGGCACGCCTGATCGTTCCGGCATTGTTGACCAGGATATCGATTGGCCCGGTTTGCTCGTCGATCTCGCCGACGAGAGAGCGAAAATCGTTGGGTTGCGAAAGATCCGCCTGGATGCCGAGGAATCGGCGTCCGACAGCTTCGATCAACTCTCTGGTTTCCGGCATCGGCGTCGACCCGAGGCCCACGATGTCGGCCCCTGCCTTCGCAAGCGCGAGTGCCGTCGCCTGCCCCAGCCCTCCCCGGGCGCCTGTGACCAGCGCCCACTTGCCGGAAAGACTGAACAGATCCCCAATCTCGGTCATCGCAGGGTCTCCATTGCCACAAAATCCATGTCGGCGAAGGACTGGTTATCGCCTGCCATTGCCCACACGAAGGCATAGGAGCCCGTGCCGCTGCCACTGTGGATCGACCACGGGGGCGAAATGACCGCCTGCTCGTTGCGAACGATCAGGTGACGCGTCGCCTCGGGCCGCCCCATGAGATGGACGACCATACGATCTTCCGGCATGTCGAAATAGAGGTAGGCTTCCATGCGCCGATCGTGAAGGTGCGCAGGCATGGTGTTCCAGACGCTCCCCGGCTCGAACCGCGTGATGCCGAGCATGAGCTGGCAGGTCGGCAACAGGCCATCATGGACATATTTGTAGATGGTGCGCTTGTTGGCGGCCTCGCTCGTCCCGAGCGCCTGGGGAGACGCTTCATCCTGGGGGATCTTGCGGGTGGGGTGGCTGGCATGCGCGGGCGCCGAGACGCCATAGAGTTTTGGAGGCGATGCCTCGTCCACGGCGGCAAAGGACACGCCTTTCGCACCCTTGCCGATGTAGAGCGCCTCAAAAGGCGCAATGACATGATCCACGGCATCGACAGATATTCTCGCCGCGCCGCCGCCAAGGTTCACGACGGCCAGTTCCCGCCGCTCGAGAAAATCGGCAACGCCAGCGGATTTCGCGAGCTCGGCGCTGAAGGCGAGCGGTGCAGCTTCCGGCCGGATGCCGAGCAGAACCAGGCGGTCATAGTGGCTGTATGTGGCGCGGATCTCGCCGGCAACGAAGAGATCCTTGATGAGGAAATGGCGCCGCAGCCCCTCGGTGTCGAGCGTCTCGGCCTGTTCGAAATGTATAGCTTGGCGAATATCCATCAGTTCTTGTCCTCGACTTGCAAAATGGGCCGGCGTCAACCGCCGGTCAGGCACTCGTATTTCTGCTCATAAGGGTGACCGGCCGGCCCTTTGCCTTGATCAGGGCTTCAAGCGCTGGCAGGTCGGGGGCCGGCGGCAAGCGCGTCAGCGTGCTGCGCCCGGCGGCCGGATCGGCGCTCGCCAGGACGGCTGCAAAAAGCGTGCTCTTTCCGGGGGGGGAGTTCGGCCGTCAACTGCGGCACCAGCGTCCTTCCGGCAATCAGGTTGGTGTTCGGCTGGGCGATATGCGCTTTGCCGGCACGGATGACCGACGAGCCGAGATCGACGATCGCCGACAGGTCGTGCGGAGTTGCAACAACAGCGTTGCCAGCTTCACCTTCCAGTGCATCGGCAAGCCGATCGCTTCGGGCGATCGCAAAGCCGCCTTCCTTGGTTAGGACCGCTCGCTCGGCCCAGACGCGATGGGTGCGGACATGGAAATCGCCATGACAGTAGAGCCAGGTTTCGACCAGGATGTCGCCATTGGGCCGCCAGCGCGCGTAGAGGACGTCATCGGCGATCAGCACTTGCTCGTTGGCCTGGCGGACATGGAACTGGAGACCGTCGCTGCTGAATCCGATCATGCCGTCCAGGACAGCGTCGGCGAAACGGTTGGGGTCACTTTCCACGCTGAAACCGTAGCGGGCGGAATAGACGAACTTGCTGTATTTCTCGGCACCGAACCGTGCCCAGGTGTTTTGCGGACCCGTTTGCTGGCCACCGCAAAGCGCGATGGCATCACCAGGAGGGTTCCTGATGATCATGCCCGTGTGCACGTGCACGGCGACGTCGGCGCGCGGTGGGCAATCCGCCTCTTCAGCGCTCCAGAAGGGGTGTTGCTCCGGTAAGGCCAGCGGCAGAAACGCCTTCAAGGCCCAATAGGGCGACTGCGGTGAGTTGTAGGTCTCGCACATCAGAAGGTTCGGGTAAGCGTAACCAACCGGCAGGATGCCGTCTCTCGACGCCATCGGCTGCTTGGCCCACCAGCGCAGATTGCGCAGATAGAAGCCCTTCAGTTGCCCCCAAGGCAGCGCCTCCTCGCCGGCAAATGCCAGAGCGCCGAAGAAACCGGCGATGGCAAAGCGATAGGTCATCGACCGGCCAAACGCCAATGCGGCGCCATCATCGGCAAACCAACGCGTCATATCGCCGGCGGCGAGACGCGCACGCTCGCGATAGGGCTGCGTGTAGGCGCGGCCGTCGAGCACGGCAAGAATGAGCCCATAGAAGTGAAAGGCGAAGGGGATGTAGTGGTCGGCACGGCGCGCGTCGCCATCGCTGTACCAGCCATCACCGAAATAGAAAGTCTCGATTTCGTCGATATAGGCCTGGTCCAAGTCCCGATCGTGATCGGCGCCGACGGAATCCAGCCCCAGGCTGATGAGCAGCCGGAAGAACTTCCAGTTGTTCTCAGAAAACCGGCAGGCATGCCCTGACTTGAGATAGGCGACGACGTTCTCGCGCTCATCTGGCTCAAGAGGAGCCCAGAGTTTGTCCGGCACGAGACGCAACGCAATGCCGATTGCCGCGAGCTCGACGAGGCGCTGGTTGCGATCCGTCGGCTGCCCCCAATATTCCGGATGGTGCGGATCCGTGCCACACGCAAGACCGCGTGCGATCGGCTTCCAGTCGATCCAGTCGGCACCGCCGACCTGCGCCGGCACCAGCCCCCACAACAACCGCGAGAAGCCCTCGAGATCGGCTGCCGCCTGATCGAAATGCGCAGCGGTCGCGTCGAACCGCAACCGCGCGCCACCGGCCGACCGGTAGGATTCGGCCGGGTCGCAGAGCGATTTCAGCGCGCGCTCGACATCGGCCCGCGTGCGCAGTTCATTGCCCGACCACGGATGGAACAGGCTGTCGGGGTATATGCCATCTGTCATTGGCCATTCCTGTCTTGGGAGGCTTATGGTGCAGGGCCCAGGGCGAGCCGTTGGAAACGTCAGCTCCTGAGGATGCGGTTTGCCTGCGCGACCAGCTCCTCGCCGGCTGCAGCGACCGTCAGCTGGCCGAAGGCAACCTGGTCGGCGATCGGTCGGAACACGCGTTCCTCCAGCTCGGAGGCCCCGATCGGAACCTGGGGCGGAAAGGCGCCCACCCGTCCCGCTATCGAGGAAATGTAGTCCACCGATCGTTTCGAGACATCGTCGACAAGAGGCGTCACCGCCTCCCTGACATCAAGGTTGATCGGCACGCCGCGTTCCACGCCGAGAATTTTGCCGGCCGCGAGGTCGTTGATGAAGAAATCGAGGAACCGGGCTGCAAGCTCCGGCTGCCTCGAGGTGCTGGCAATCCCGAAATGCAGGCTCGCCTTGTAGAACAGGCCGGAAGGTCCCGCCGCGTCGGCGATCGGTAGCGAGGTGATCCCCAGCCTGTTCTTAGCGAGCGCCTGATAGCCGAGCAACTGGTTGGAAAAGGCGATCGCCATCACCGCGTGACCGGTTGAAAGCGGATTGGAATCGATCTGAAGCTTGTCCATTGCCTGGACCTCGGCCGACACGCAGCCGCCGTTCTTCGCCAGACTTTCCCAATAGCCGTACCAGTCGCTGGCATCGGTGGCATCGAAGCCGATCCGGCCATCTTCGCCGTACAGTCGCTTGCCGCGCTGAACGAGAAACGCCTCAAAGGCATAGCTGTAGCGCGCGCCGTTGCCGACCGCCCAGACATTCTTCCGGCCGATCGCCTTGGTGATGTCGATGCAGAGCCTGGCAAAATCGTCCCAGGTCGTCGTCGGTCCGGGCGGCGCAATGGCGGCCTCGTCGAAGGCGACACTGTCGTAAAGCAGAGCAAACGCATTCAACGACAGGGGCATGCCGACGACCTTGCCGTCGACCGCCCCGAGATCGAGGACGCCGGGCATCAACTTGTCGGTACGGATTACGCTTCCCAGGTAATCGCCGAGCGGAAGCAGGGTGTTGCGGCGGGCGTAGTCGGCAAAGCGGCTTGGCGCGAGCTGGAAAATATCGGGCGCATTGCCGCCGGCCAGCATCGTCGTCAGCTTCGACCAATAGTCGTTGCCGCCAACCTCGCCATTGATCTTCACGCCGGGATTTGCGGCCTCGAACAACCTGGCAACACCAAGCGTGCGCTCGGCGCGTGCGGGAGAACCGAACCAGAAGAGGCGCATCGTTGCGCTATCCGCCAGTGCCGAGCGCAACGGCGATTGCAAAAACGTTGCCGCGCCCCCGAACAACAACCCCAATTGCAAAAATTCGCGTCTGCCAAGCATGGTCCTCTCCCGAAAGCTTCGATTTCTGTGCGCCGCCGACCTCCTTCGGCGGCGCACTTGGGCGCATAGGCGATTTCGACAAGCGAAGCGGCCACTATCGTCGCGAGACGATCAGCCCTTGAGAATTCGGCCGCCTTCCGCAACCAACTGATCAGCCGCTTCTGCGGGCGTCACTTGGCCAAAGGCCACCTTGTCTGCCAGCGGCCGGAAGGCGCGTGTGTCGAATTCGGAGGCGCCGACCGGCACTGGCGGAGGATAGGCGCCGACCCGGCCGGCAATCGACGAGATGTAGTCGACCGTCCGTTTCGACACGTCGTCGATCAGCGGAACGACCGCGCCCTTGACGTCGGTGTTGACGGGAACGCCGCGCTCGACGCCGAGAACCTTGCCGGCAGCCATATCGTTGACGAAGAAGTCAATGAACCGGGCAGCAAGTTCCGGATTTTCGCAGGTGCTTGCAATGCCGAAATGCAGACCCGGCCGGTAGAACAGGCCGGACGGTCCTGATGGATCCGTCACCGGCAAGGTGGTGATCCCTAGCGGGTTCTTCATCGCCGACTGGTAGCCGAGAAGCTGGTTCGAAAACGCGATGGCCATAGCGGCCTTGCCGGTTGCCAGCGGGTTTGAATCGACCTGGATCTGGTCCATCGACTGAACTTCGGCCGACACGCAGCCGCCGTTCTTGGCGAGGCTCTCCCAGTAGCCATACCAGTCTTTGGCATCGTTGACATCGAAACCGATCTTGCCGTCCTCGCCGTACAATCGCTTGCCGCGCTGGTTCAAGAATGCATCAAAGGCATAGGTGTAACGTGATGCGTTGCCGACCGCCCAAACGTTCTTGCGGTCGATCGCCTTGGTCAGTTCGACACAAAGTTTGGCGAACTCGTCCCACGTGGTCGCGGCCCCCGGCGGATTGAGCCCGGCCTGCTTGAAGGCTTCCGTGTCATAGAACAATGCGAACGCGTTGAGCGACAGCGGCATGCCCGCCACCTTGCCGTCAACGGTTCCAAGCTCCAGCACACCCGGCGCGAGCTTGTCGGTGCGAATGGACTTGCCGAGGAAATCGTTGAGCGGAAGCGTGGTGTTACGGCGCGCATAGTCGGCAAATCGGCCAGGCTCGAGCTGGAAAATATCAGGGGCATTGCCGCCAACAAGCATCGTCGTCAGTTTCGACCAATAGTCGTTGCCGCCGACTTCGCCGTTGATCTTGACATCCGGATTGGCGGCTTCAAACAGCCGGGCGACGCCAAGGGTGCGCTCGGCGCGCGCAGGCGTGCCCCACCAGTAGAGCCGCATCGTGGCGCTGTCGGCAAATGCGGTCCGCAGCGGAAGCTGCGAAAATGCAGCCGCTCCGCCGAGCAGCAGGCCGTTGCGTAGAAGTTCGCGTCGATTGATCATGAATTCCTCCCTTTGGTTCCGTTTTTGCCTGAGCCTAGTCGGCAAGCCTGCGCCCTTCGGCGTCGAAGAGATGGCAATGTTCCGGCGCGATGCTGACGCTCAGCGTTTCGCCCGTGCCAAGCAGTGTCTGGCCTTCCATGGCGACGATGAGCGCCTGCTTGTCGGGCATACGCCCATAGACGATGGTCTGGCCGCCGAGATGCTCGATATGGGTGATCGTCAATGTCCCCAGATGGATGCCGCCCGCGCCGTTGGCCCTGATATGCTCCGGGCGAACGCCAAGACTGAGGGTCGCCCCGATCTCGGCTCTCTCGACCAGCGGCACCGCGACATCGGCACCGGCAAGACCGATGACAACACCGTCGTCGCGGCGCCCCACCACGGATACATCCAGGAAATTCATCTTGGGCGAACCGATGAAGCCGGCGACAAAGCGGTTGACCGGCCTGTTGTAGATTTCGAGCGGCGTTCCCTGCTGCTCGATCCGGCCGGCGCGCAGCACGACGATCCGGTCAGCGAGCGTCATGGCTTCGACCTGGTCATGGGTGACATAGATCATCGTGGCGCCGATGTCGGCGTGGAGCTTTGCAATCTCGACACGGGTCTGCACGCGAAGCTCGGCATCCAAGTTGGACAGGGGTTCGTCGAACAGGAAGATTTTCGGATCGCGCACGATGGCGCGGCCGATGGCCACTCGTTGACGCTGGCCGCCCGACAGCTGCTTTGGCTTGCGTTCGAGCAGCTGCGTGATCTGCAGGATTTCGGCGGCCTTGCGCACCCGCTGGTCGATCTCGGGCTTTGGCATGCGCATGGTTTCAAGACCAAACGACATGTTCTTGTAGACGCTCATATGCGGATAGAGGGCGTAGGACTGAAAGACCATGGCGATGCCGCGCTCGGAGGCTGCCTTCTCATTCATCCTGGCGCCGCCAATCGCCAGCTCGCCGCCGGAGATGGGCTCCAGCCCGGCAATCATGCGCAAGAGCGTTGACTTGCCGCACCCCGACGGGCCGACGAAAACGACGAACTCGCCGCTGCCGATCTGGAGGTCGACGCCGCGGATGACCTCGACGGCACCGTAGCGCTTCTGGACTTGCTTCAAAGCGAGCGTCGTCATGGGGCTCCCCTTTCCTATTGCTTGTTCTGTGGTTTTTGTTCGCGGCACTACCGCTTCATGCCCGTCGTCGCGATGCCTTCGATCAGCAGCCGCTGGAACAGGAGGAAGAGGACGAAGATCGGCAATACGGTCAAAGTCGACATCGCAAGCAGAGCGCCCCAATCCGATTGCGCCGTGGCATCGACGAAGGTTCGAAGACCAAGCTGGGCCGTGTATTTCTCGATGTCGTTCAGATAGATCAGCGGCGCGAAGAAATCGTCCCAGGTCCAGATGAAGGAGAAGACTGCGGCGGTCGCCAGGACAGGCGTCGAAAGCGGCAGGATCACCTTGAGGAAGATGCGCAACGGCCCGGCGCCGTCCATGATGGCCGCCTCGTCGAGTTCGCGCGGGATGCCGCGGAAGAACTGAACCATCAGGAAGATGAAGAAGGCATCGATGGCGAAGAACTTCGGCACGACAAGCGGCATGATCGTGTTGACCCAGCCGAACTTGAGAAACATCAGATATTGCGGGATCAGCACCGCATGCTGCGGCATCATCAGGGTTCCGAGCATGAGCGCGAACCAGAACCCGCGTCCCTTGAACTGCAGCCGCGTGAAGGCATAGGCGGCCATCGAGCACGATATCAGGTTGCCGATGACGACCAGGACCGAGATCAGCAGCGAGTTGAGGAACAGGTGGCCGAAGCTGACGCTCAGGCCATTCCAACCGCGTCGGTAGGCATCGAGCGTAAACTCCTGCGGTATTAGCGATGTCGTCGCGAAGATCTCGTTTTCTGGCTTGAAGGAGCTCGAGACCATCCACAGCAACGGATAGAGCATGATGAAGCTCACGGCGGTCAGGAGCGCGTAGACCAACGCCCGCTTCAGCGGCGAGGATTTGGCTCCGTCGGGCATGGCAGCTGCCTCGACGACGTTCGACGCGTAGACGGTATCAGTCATCGTAGTGCACCCAATATTTGGCCGACATGAAGGACAGCGTCGTGAAAATGGCGATGATGACCACCAGCACCCAGGCAAGGGCTGATGCGTATCCGAAACGGAAGTTGGTGAAGGCTTCCTGGTAGAGGTAGAGCGTGTAGAACAGCGTCGTATCGATCGGACCACCGCTGCCGTCGCTGACGACGAAAGCCGAGGTGAAAGCCTTGAACGCGTCGATCGTCAGGATCACCGCATTGAAAAAGATCACCGGCGTCAAAAGCGGCAGCGTGATCTTGAAGAACTGGCGGGAGCGGCTTGCCCCGTCGATGCTGGCAGCCTCATACATATCCTGCGGGATCTGGCGCAGACCGGCGAGAAAGATGATCATCGACGAGCCGAACTGCCAGGCCGCGAGCAGAACCAGGGTGTAGAGCGACGTGGACGGGTTCGAGATCCAGCTCGGGCCTTCGTAGCCGAAAAGCGCCGCCAGAACCTGGTTCAGCACCCCGTCGCCGGCAAACACCTGCCGCCAGAGCACCGCGATCGCAACGCTGCCGCCGACCAGCGACGGAAGATAGAAGATCGCCCGAAAGACCGTCAGGCCGCGCAGCCCCTTGTTCAGCGCCACGGCGATCGCCAACGCGAACATCAGCTTGAGCGGAACCGACAGGAGAACGAATGTGAAAGTCACCCGCATCGCCGTCCAGAAACGGGGGTCGTCGCTGGCAATCCGCACATAGTTCTCGGCGCCGACCCAGTTGGCCGGCCCCATCAGGCCGAAGTCGGTGAGCGAGAGATAGAACGACGAAACGGCCGGTCCCAAGGTCAGCACGACAAACCCCAGCAGCCAGGGCATCAGGAAGCCGTAGCCGCCCAACTGGCTGCGCAGTCGCACGCTCAGAGGCGGCCCTGCATTCGATGCGTCCGTAATGGACATTCCCTCACCCTCCCTTATCGGCGCCGTGGACGTCACGAAGGACGCCCAGACTAGACATAAGAATGAAACCGAAAACATTCTTCGTCAAGCGAAAGTTTCGCTATTGACGAAAATTGCGTAATGAGCAAAAAGATTTCCACACTCAGGAGCACTCACATGAAAATCGAAACCAGTAGCTACTTTGCAGCCTCCGTGCCGGCAGCCGCCACCTCTCATGTTGATCGCCACCAGGCAGCGCTCGTACGCAGCATCGAAAAATTGCGCACGACCATGCCGATCATCGGCATTCGCAACCCGAAGATCGGCTTGAGCGACAATAGCTGGGCCTATTGCAGCCCCTACGACTGGGTCGTGAGCTTTCATGCCGGCCAATTATGGCTTGCCTCGCAGCTAACAGGAGATCCGACATTCCTGAACGCAGCGCGCGCCCGCCGCTCGATCTTTCGGGGCATTCTGGCGCATCGCCGCGCTCAGGACCATGATCTTGGCTTCCAGTTCTCGCTCAGCTGCGTCGCCGAATGGCTGATGACCGGCGAGAAGGAGCCGCGCGCGCTCGCTCTTGAAGCCGCCAATCTGCTGCTCGGCCGGTACCGACCGGAGGGGCGCTATCTTCAGGCGTGGAACGCGCAACCGGCGCATGGCTCCATGCGCGCAGATTTCGCCAACGGGCGGATCATCGCCGATACGATGCAGAACCTCGCCCTCCTCTACTGGGCCTACGGCGAAACCGGACGCGCCGACTTTCGCGAGGCCGCCGACGGCCATGCCGACACCACATTGAAACATCTGGTGCGCGACGACGATACCAGCTTCCACACCTTCCTGTTCGACCCGAGCACCGGCGAGGCACTGCGCGGAGAAACCCACCAGGGCCATGCCGACGGATCATGCTGGTCACGCGGCCAGGCCTGGCTGATCCACGGTTTTGCGCAATGCGCGCGCGTCACCGGCAACAGGACCTATCTGGATGCGGCCCGCAGGCTCGCCGCCAAGGCCGAGCAGCTGATGGGCAGCGACCTCGTGCCCGTGTGGGACTATGACGTCCCCAACCCGAAGAACGCGCCGCGCGACAGTTCGGCCGGCGCCATCATGGCAGCCGGCATCTACATGCTCGCCGACCAGTGCGACGTCGACGAGGCTCAAGCCTGGCGCGGGTTTGCCGACCGCTTGATCGCTGGCTTGCTCGACACCTGCGACCTGACCGAAGATCCAACGGCACTCGGCCTTCTCGCCCATGGCGCGGCCCATGTCGGATCAGGCTATTCCGACACCATGCTTCCCTATGGAGACTACTATTTCATGGAGGCCTTGATGCGGTCGCTCGGGCATACACAATTCTTCTGGTAAGCAGACAAAATGCCAGTCGCTGCGACTCCCAAAAAGCGCAGGAATCTGATGGAGTGGGTTTCCAATGACCGATGATCAACTCGCCACACTGACACTGCGCGACATCGCCGATGCAGCCGGCGTTTCGGTCGCATCCGTGTCGAAGGTGCTGAACAATCGCGGCGGCGTCAGCGGTGAGAGCCGCAAGAAGATTTTGGCTCTTGCCGAAGAACTCGGCTACCTCGGGCGCAACGCCCGATCGCTTCACAAGGCTGGCATCGGAAGCACCGCGTTGATCGTGCCGGCCGAGTACTACTCCGGGTCGCAGTTCTACGAGGATGTGATCCGCGGCGCACTGGACGAGGCAGCGGCGCATTCGCTGAAAGTCGACGTGCAGCTGCTGACGCTCGACACCAAACAGAACACCGCGGAGATCGACGAATACCTGCGTGGCGCGGAGCCGAGCACAGTCATCGCGGTCGGCCTGGACGACCGGGCCGCGATCGACCGGCTCGCCGCAAGTGGTGTGCCGACCGTTCTGATAAACGGCATGGATCGTTCGATGCGCATGGACAGTGTTCTGCCCGACAACTGGTCGGCGGGCTGGCTAGCGACGCGCCGCCTGCTGGAGGCCGGGCACCGAGACATCATGCATGTGACGCTGCCACGGCGACTGTCCATGCAGCGTCGCCTTGAAGGATTTCGCCTGGCGCTGGAGGAAGCTGGAATTGTCTTCGATCCGGACAAGCACCTCATTGATCTCGGCAAGATGGGTTTCCTGGAAACCCAGGCGCAATTGGCCACGCGCCAAGCGCTCGAGAGCGGCAGGCTGGACAAGGCAACGGCGCTTTTCTGCAGCATGGACGTGGTGGCGCTCGGCGTCATGCAGGCGCTTCAGAGCCAGGGGCTTTCGGTGCCCGACGACTATTCGATCATCGGGCTCGACGACGTAGCGATTGCCATGCACAGCCGGCCGCCGCTGACGACGATCAGCATCGATCGCATCGAGCTCGGCCGGATCGGCGTTCAACTCCTGATGAAGCGAATAGCCAACGCCGAAGAAAGCATCACGCGCGTCAACATGGGCGTCAAACTGATCGAAAGGGCGACCGTCGGTCCGCCCAGGGAACGTCCCGCCCGCTGACGACGACGAAACCTACAGGCCTTCACCGACGCCTGCTCACCCCTTGCAGACGGCATGCCACCGCCGATGTCTGACTGACCGGGCTGCCACGGCGAACGCATTGCGCTGCCTTTTTTCCTTGGCTTAGCGAGGATAATCCATGAAGAAACCGAACGTCGTCGTCATCATGGCCGACCAGCTTCGCTACGATTTCATCGGCACATCCTACATGCCGCATCTGCAGGCGCTTCTGGCCGACAGTTGCCTTTTCCCGAACGCCTATTGCGCTTCCCCGCTCTGTGTTCCCTCGCGCGGCGCGTTTTTCACCGGGCGATATCCCAATTCGACCGGTTGTCTGATCAACCCCTGGGTCGAGGTGGACAAACAGCATGGCTTCATAGGTGACGACTTCGCCAACCTGTACGGACTGCTGTCTGCCGATTGGGACGGATGGCACGCGGGAAAGCAGCATCTGATGTACCAGCCACCGCTCGAGATGCGCGAAGGCACGGCGGTCAGGTGGCATGCACTTGAAGAGAATTACGGCGCGTTTCTCGATGCGAGGGGGCACCGTCCACCTGGAGGCCAACGCTTCCGCGGCATCGTTCCGGAACTGACTTCAGGCACCGTTACCTCGGTCGGAGACTATTCGACGCCGGCGACCGGCTGCTATGAGCCGGGGTTCGACAGCTTCTTCGACGGCTATATCCTGCAATCGTCGCTCGGCGCCATCGAGAACCGCGACAGATCGCGGCCACTTTTCCTGAGCGCCATGTTCCTGGCGCCGCATCCCCCCTTCGATGTGCCCGAGCCGTGGTATTCGTTGGCGCGAGAGGTCGAGCCGCCTGACAATGTCGGCCAATGGTTCTCCGGCCAAAGTCCGCTGCAGCTCTACAATCTACCCGGCTTCCTCGGCACCCGTTACAGCCGCGACGATTGGAAAGAGATTTGGCGCGTCTATGCCGGGCTGGTGGCTCTTCTCGACCATTGCATCGGAGCGATCGTTTCCAAGCTGAAGGCTGAAGGCATTTACGACGAAACACTGATCGTGTTTACGAGCGATCATGGCGAGATGCTCGGCTCGCATCGCCTCTGGCAGAAGATGTGCATGTACGAGGAGGCGATCCGCACACCTCTCCTGTTCAAGATGCCGGCGCCCATGGCCGGCATCGGGGTCTGCGACCAAGCGGTCAGTCACATCGACGTCTTGCCAACGATTTGCGACATCGTGAACGTCGAGAAACCCAAAGACCTTCCCGGCCGCTCCCTGATGCCGTCGATCAACGCCGGGACGCCTTGCGAGCATAAGGATATCTTTGTTCAGTTCGACGGCAATGGCGCCCTGGGCAACTTCTCGCGGTGTATCATCCACCAATCGCACAAGCTCATCGTCGACATCTTCAAGGACGAGGTCTTCTTTGAGCTTTACGCGCTGGCAAGCGACCCGCAGGAAACGACCAACCTGGTCGTGGAGCGCGAAGATCTGGCCGCATACTTGTTTTCCAAACTGACCGAGCACATGCGGCTAACAGGAGACCACATCGCGCTTGGCCCTGATGCGCTCCAGCAGTTCATACTGCGCAGGAAAGCCTTGGCCTTCCCTTAAGCTCCGGTCATTACCCGCCCTACGGCTACTGGTGGACAGCTTCGAGGCCGCCACAGCGAACAAGTCGTCGCTCTGAGGTTTACCGACATCTTCGCCGATCAAGCGCACCCGATCTCATCTTGGAGATCATGCCGGCGCTGTCCGCTGGCTGAAGGTCGACCTTCGAATATGAGCATTTCGAAGAATGATCCGGCAGCTCGCCCGGGTGGCCCAGTCGCACGTCTGCGTTAAACGGAGGCGCGGAAACGCTCTATCTCTTTATTTCCAGCCTAACGTTGGTGTGCCGCTCACCGCCCGAGTTATACTTTGCCCGCTCTGATCATGGAAAAATAGTCGTCGCCGCCAACCTGCCCGCCCTTCAGCGCGATCTGCAAGCCATCCACCGCACCGCCATGAGCGATGCAAAGCGGCGAGCCCGG
Organism: Ensifer sp. 1H6; assembly: GCF_001976035.1. Lineage (NCBI taxonomy): Bacteria > Pseudomonadati > Pseudomonadota > Alphaproteobacteria > Hyphomicrobiales > Rhizobiaceae > Ensifer > Ensifer sp. 1H6. Next base: position 179,333 of record NZ_MOAI01000001.1, read on the forward strand.
CGTCTGCGGCAGGGGCATCTTTAGCGTCAGTGCCAAAATGCCCATCTGACCGAGCGCGTGGCTTGACGTATCGCCGCCGGCCACCACGGCGCGCGAGATCCCGGCGCGCTGGACAAGCGCCGACTGAATTTGGCCGAGCGCGCGGCCGAGGCGATGACGAGCGCCTGTCGATGAATCGAGTTCGCCGCCCCGATCGGCAGATGGACCAAGCGCCGTGTAAAGCACGACACTGTCGCCGCCTTCCAGCACCTTGAGGCCGGCTTCGATCGCCACGGCAATTGCAGCTCCGGCCTCGTCGCCGGAAAGTGCAAGAGGATCAAGCGTGACGCCGCCAAAACCGTTTGCGAGCGCATGGCGAATTTGCCGCTCCGTGGTGGGAGAAACGCTGCCGGACACGACCGCGATGCGATCCACCGGACCGGCCTCGGCAAAGACAGGTTTGTCGCCGATCAGACCCTCGTTCCGCCATGCGGGGATCAAGGCATATTCGACACCGGAGGATCCGCAAATGAAGCCGCTTCTGGGATGCAGCGCGTTCCAGACCAAGGCACCGGCGGCGGCCTGGGTCAACGCGTCGAGCACGTCGATGAGCAGGATGTCGGCGTCTTCAAGCGCCGACCGGCCCAGCAGCGCGACATTATCGATGAGTGCCGAAGAGAGCTTTGTCTGGCGCGCGAGATGCATCAGCAGATTGGACTCGTCCATCGGCGTGACCGGATGGCGCGACATGACCGGATGACGATCGATGCGGTAGTTGCGGCCTTGATAGGCGGCGAAGAGCTCTCCGAAGGCCGTATATCGGCGGATCTGGGGCGCGCCGACGATGAGTGGCACGGTCGCTTCGCCGAAGACCGTGCGGCCGATCTCGATCGCCCGGCCGATATTGCCGACATGCGGCGCGGAATCGAAGGTCGAGCAGACCTTATAGTGGCAGAGTTCGGCGTCGAGCGTCTTCAGCCAGCCGAAGGCTTCGCGAAGGTGCACGTCCATCCACTCAGGCGTTTCGCTGCGGCTCGTGCCGGCAAGGCCGAAGGCGCGCGCGCCGTCGAAGCGCGACAACAGGTCCGCGTCCGGCACTTTCAGGAAAAGCACCGTTTCGACACCGTTCGAGGCGAGCGCCTCCATGACGTCGGTTGAGCCGGTGAAGTCGTCGCCATAATAGCTGATCAGCGGTCGTGTCATGGCTCAGGCCGCCTTGCCATCGGCAAATTTCTCGATGGATTGCGCGAGTTCCGGATGATCCTGCGCGTAAGCGTCCAGCGGCACGCCCGCGACCGCCGCCTCCCATGCCTGCTTGACCGCCTTCACGCCCGCTCCCGGCCCGCCCGGATGGCTGACGATGCCGCCGCCGCAGAGGTAGAGAAGCGCTGTCGATCCACCGGTCGCCGCGATCGTATCGGGCGCCTGCCCGCCCCACTGGCCCGAGCAGACCACCGGCAGCGCCCTGTCGTCTTCCGAAAACAACGGCGTGCTGATGGCCTTGTAGGATTGTACGAAACTTTCGTCCGGCTCCCAGTATTTCACGCGGATGCCGTTGATCTGGAATTGGTCGATGCCGAGCAGGCGCCAGAACTGCTGCCAGACGGAAAACTCGAAGCCGAGGCCGGCATGGCGCGTGAGGATATCCCAACCATTGCGGTGGGCATGCAGCACGAGGCTAGAGCGCTTGCGCAGGAAGGCGAGACCACCAAAACCGATCGAATTGATGTTGACCACGGCGCAATTGCCGCCGGCCTCAAGGACCATATCGTGGTTGCGCATCATCTCGTCGGGGTCGGCGTGACTGATGCCGAAGGCGTACATGACCTTCTTGCCGGTCTTCTGCTCGTGGGCGAGGATTTTCGGCATGATCGCCGCGACACGATCCTTCAGCGGCGAATAGGCCGGGCTCATCAGCTTCTCGTCGTCCTTGATGAAATCGACGCCCGCCTCGATCAACTCGCCGACCATATCAGCTGTTTCATGCGGCCTGAGGCCGAGCGCCGGCTTGACGATGGTGCCGATGATCGGGCGATGCTTCACACCGGTCAACGCGAAGCTTCCCGCCACGCCGAACTGCGGCCCGAGATGGGCCGCCGCAAATTCCCGCGGCAGCTTCATATCGACGATACGGATACCTGTGAGCCCTTTGATGGAAAACACGCCGCCGATGGCGATGGTCATCAGCGCGGAGAGATCCGTGCCCACCGCGTCCATCGGGAAGTCGATGTCGACATCCGCACGGTTGAACTGTTTGGCGCCACCCGCTTCGTCAGAGAAGGAGGCCTGGTGCGTGGGCGGCAGCGGACGGACGGCGACGACGCGCGCCGCCACGCGCGCCTTCAGCTCTTCCGTCTCCCCCGGCAACGCCACGAAGGTGCCTGTCGACTGGTCGCTGGCGATCTTCGACGCCATCGCTTCTACAGATCCGGGCGTCTCTATCCGATAGGTCAGACGGATCACGTTCTCTCCTCCCGCATCCCGTGCGGCACGCTTGTTAACGGCTACAAACTGGTATAATGAGTATTTATGTTATTGCAAGCCGGCTGCGGCGAAACCTGTTGCAGCATGGGAACTTGATGCATAATCAAACCTGTCGAAACCAGGTGACTCATGAACGTTGTTTCCGAACCGATCGTCCGCAAGAAACTCTCCGATGAAGTGTTTTCGCGACTGAAGCTCATGATCGAGACCGGCGAGCTGAAGGCCGGCGACGACATGCCGTCCGAACGCGAACTGATGGAACGCTACGGCGTCGGGCGCCCGGCCATCCGCGAAGCGATGCAGGCGCTCGCCGGCAAGGGCCTCGTCGAGATTTCCCAAGGCGAGCGCGCCAAAGTTTTGCGCATAACCGCGGAATCCATCTTCCGGCAGGTCGATCTGCCGGCAAAGCTGATGCTTTCCGGCTCTTCGGACTCGCTGGAACACCTCAAGAGCGCCCGCATCTTCTTCGAGCGCGGCATGGTCCGCGAGGCGGCAGCCAAGGTAAGCCCGGCACAGATCGCCGAACTGCGCGGGCTGCTCGAAAAGCAGAAACAGAGTCTCGGCGATGCGGATGCCTTCATCGATGCCGACATGGAATTCCACCACGCGATCGCCCGGATTTCGGGCAACCCGATCTTTGCGGCCGTCAGCGGCGCGATGCTGGGATGGCTGAAGTCCTACCATACGGAAATGCTCATATGGACGGGCCGCGAGGACTTCACACTTGCAGAACACGCGGAAATCATCCGCGCGATCGAAAAGGGTGACGCCGATTTTGCCGAACAGGCGATGGTAAAACACCTGGAGCGCTCCCGCGCACTCTATGCCCTCAAGAGCCAGAAGTAGTATCAACGTAGGTTGGTATAACGCTCAGATGAAGATCTCGACGCAGCCATAGGCTGGTAGAGTGACGTGCTGTCCTGACGCCAGGACTTTCTCACCGCTCGCAATTTCCACGACCTTTCGCGGCGTAGCAGTGAGCAACACTGTCTGCGGCGCAGGCGTTATGTTTGCCAGAAGCAACCGCTCCCGGGACGCCAGCCCCAGCACCGCATCCGGCCGTGAGGTCTCGACCGCGACAACCTCTTCGCCTGCGAGTGCCCCGAGACGCGCCAGCACATGTGCAAGCGGCCGCAACTCGCCTTTCGCGGTCGTCTCCCCCTCACCGGCGACAAGCCCGAAAGGGCCTGCAAGCGTCGAAAGCGTCAGGACTTCCAGTCCTGCAGAGGCCACGGTTGCGGCATAGGCCAGCGCCCAGGCGGCGCCGAAACGTCCATTGTGCCGAGGGTCGACACTGGCCATCGGGATGCGGCCGCCGGCCGGATTGTCCTTCGTGGCATTGCCATAGGGATTCTGGCGCATGGCGATGGTGGAAGGGCCGATGCGATAGGGCTTGTCGCCATAGATTGCCCGCGTGGAACGCACGACATCGCAAAGGGCCTCGAAGGTCTGCATGACGGAAAGGTCATCAGCCGCATGCACGATCGGGTTGGTGCAATGGCTGACATAGTCTATCCGATCACCGGGCACGTGCTTGCGATTGAGCTCGGTGAAATAGCTCATCATGCCGCCGCCGAGCCGAACGCCGGGAAAGGCTGCCCGCGCCGCGGCATAGACATCCGCGAGCGGCGGGCACTGCGGCCACTGACTGCCGGGCGGCGTTGACTGACGGTCCACTGACGGGCAAACGAACAGCGTATCGAGCGCCAGACCAGCCTTTTCGATGAACGTGGCGAGTTCGGCCATTTCCTCGTCAAGCGGGCGCTTGCATGGCAGGGCAAGTTCCAGTGTCACCTTGAGGCCGGACCGCTCAGCGATATCCGCGTATCCTTCCAGCGCTGCGATCCCATGTCCGGCGCCAGGATCGAAATGGGCGATCAGATGGCGCGCGTCGATCGTTTTGAGGACGGCAAGCGAGGCGAGTTCGTCGGCGAAGCATTCCGGCCGCAAGCCGACGCCGAGCTCCGGAAAGCGAAGTGCCGTCGGCGCCAGCACAAGCGTGACCAGATCCGACGCCACCGCGAATGCCGCGCCCTCTTCCGCCCGGATGCCTACGGTAATCCGCTGGCCGAACGCTTCGCCCTTCGGCACGCGGTAGGGCCAGGGTAGCGCCAGTGGCCGCACATAGGTCTTATAGGATCCGTCGGTCCAGTTGCGCTGGTCCTCCATCTCGAAGACGTCGCCACCGAACTGCGTTGTTGCCTCGATGCCCGGCGCAACGCGATGCGTGATCGCCGCGATATCCTTGAAAGGTTGCCAGGGCTCAATCTGCTCCGGCCAATGCGCCTGCTCGATACTGCCATCGCCATGCCGGACTTCCACTGGCTGGCCCGCGACGCCGACGACCGGGTGCAGCACGGCGAAGCCGGCACGGGCCGTCTCGAAGTCAGCGTCGCTGATGCAGTCTGCGGAAAAGCTCACCGTCCGCTCGGATCCGGAAATCGCGACCGCGCAATCGAGATTGGCGCCCGAAGGCGCGGTGAAGCGGGCGCTGTAAGTGACGGAGAAACCCTGTTCTTTCTCTTCGACGGCAAGGGCACTGATCATGGCATTGCAGGTGCCCCAATCCCCGTCGCGCACCAGGAAGGCGATCGCGCGCAACACCTCATAGCCGCGGAACCGAAGGCTGCGAAGATTACCGTCCTGAAGCGCCACGCTCAAATCGCCGGCGATGAGCGTGCGGCTTTCGGGCTCACGCTCCCGGGTCCCGTAGAGCAGCAGCGCGTCTTTGTTCATCCCAGCAGATCCACAAGCGAAACGGTCTCGCCGCGCCTGGCGCTAAGATAGGCGGCTTCGACAAGGGCGAAGGTTTGCAGATTGTCGCGGCCGGAGGTGTCCGGTTCCTGCCGCGCGGCCAGCCGCTCGACCCAGTGCTTCTGGATCAGCGCCACGCTCTCCTGAATGTTGTGCCATGGCCGCGAGGCCCAGGGGAGCAGCTTCGGCGCGACGAGGCTTTCCGTCGTGCCCTCTGGCCCATGGACGGTGAGCTTGTAGTCCTTGCCGAGACGGAGCGTGCCCGTGCTGCCGTCGATCTCGACGAAGGTCTGCGGGAACGGTTCTTCCGGTAGCTTGCTCGCATAGCTGACATCGACGATCGAGGTGATGCCGTTGTCGTGGCCGAGCAGCATGGTCGCCACATCCTCACCGGCAATGTCAGGATTGATGCGCGCCGTGCGGGCAGTCATTCGGTGCGCATCACCGAAGAGAAAACGGGCGATGTCGAGCGAATGGATGCCGAGGTCCTCGATGATGAAGCGCTTGCCCTTGGCGAGATAGGGTTGGCCTGAAAAGACATCGAAGCCGGAACGGAAGGAGATGCGGCCCCAGAAGGGCGTGCCGATCGTGCCACGGTCCAAAACCGCCTTCACTGCGAGGATCGGCGTTTGCCAGCGGAAGTTCTCATGGATCATCAGCGGAATGCCAGCCCCGTCGGCAGCAACCACCATGGCCTTGGCATCCTCAAGGGTCGGCGCGAACGGCTTCTGGCAGATCGCTGGCACCTTATGGCTGGCGGCAAGCTCCACCAGTGCCCGATGGCTGCCGACCGTCGTGGCGATATCGACGAAATCGAAGCCGCCATCGGCAAACGTCGCCTCTGCCGACTGGTAGCGCCGCGCGACGCCGAACTGGTCGCCGACGATACGCAACCGCTCCGGATCGCGGTCGCAGATCGCCACGATCTCCACATTGGCAATATCCTGCCAGCCATGCATCTGGTTGACGGCGAAGAAACCGCAGCCGATCAGCGCGCCCTTGATCTTGGCCATGCTCAGCCTGCCTTTGCCATCTGCATCAGGGCCACGCGCTGCTGCAGGCGGCGCTGTGCCTGGTCCACCACCACGGCGACAATGATCACCAGGCCCTTGATCACCATCTGCCAGAACGAACTCACGCCCATCATCACCAACCCGTCCGACAGAATGCCGATCACGAAGGCGCCGATGATCGTTCCACCGATCGTGCCGCGCCCACCGGACATGGATGTACCACCGAGAACTGCCGCTGCAATAGCGTTGAGCTCGAGATTGGTGCCGGTCGCGGGATGCGAGGCCATCAGTTCCGAGGAGATGACGAGGCCGACGATCGCCGCGCAGAAACCGGAGAACATGTAGACGAACATCTTGACGCGGTTGACACGGATGCCCGACATGCGGGAGGCGCGCTCATTGCCGCCGACGGCGAAGATGTGCCGGCCGAGCGGCACGAAGCGGGCGAAGTAGGCCGCACCCAACGCCACGACGATGAGGATCCAGACGGAGACCGGAAGGCCGAGGATCGAGCCGGAGCCGAGATAGCTGAAGCCCTGGTTGCCGAGGTCTTCCCGCCCGTTGAGATTGGGCAGGGTCTGGCCATCGGAATAGAGCAGCGCCATGCCGCGTGCGACATAGAGTGTGCCGAGCGTCGCAATGAAGGGCGCAACGTTCAGCCGTGTGATCAGCAGACCGTTGACCGCACCGATGAGGATGCCGACTGCCATCACGATGATCGCGACCTCGACGATATTGAAATAGACCGTGTAGCCGAGCGGCAGCGCCACGCCGTACATGATCAACCCGCCCGCAATCATGCCGCAGAGCCCGACGATCGAGCCGACGGACAGGTCGATGCCACCGGTGATGATGACAAAGGTCATGCCGATGGCGAGAAAGGCGTTCTGCGTCGCGTGCTTCGACATCAGGATCATGTTCGCGGTCGACAGAAAATTCGGCGCGAAGATCGAGAAGAAGATGATCACCGCGAAGAGCGCGATGAACGTCCTCAGCTTCATGAGCGTGAGCAGGGCCGCCCCAGTGGAGAGGCTGTTGCCAGCGGCGGCAGTTTGCGTTGCTGTCGTCATCACGCATGCATCCTTTTGGTTTTATGTCCCTCTGCGGAGGCCGAGATGACCATCTCCTCAGTGGCATCCTTGCGGTCGACCACCGTAACCAGGCGGCCGTTGCTCATCACCGCGATGCGATCGGAAAGGGCCATGACCTCTTCCAGGTCGGAGGTGGAGAACAGGATGGCGAGCCCCTCGCCCGCCAGGCGCCGCATGGTGCGGAAAACGTCCGCCTTGGCGCCGACATCGATGCCGCGGCTCGGCTCGTCCATCAGCAGCACTTTCGGCCCGGTCATCAGCGCCTTGCCGATGACGACCTTCTGCTGATTGCCGCCCGACATCGAGGTGACGTCGAAGTCCGGGTTCTTCGCCTTGATCGAAAGATTGCGGATCGCGTCCAGGATCGCCTTCTTCTCAAGCTTGAGATCGATGTGGAAGCCACCCTTCAGGAACTGGCCGAGGCTTGCCATGGAAAGGTTGTCAGCAATCGACATGGACTGCACGAGGCCCTCGCGTTGGCGGTCTTCCGGGATCAGCGCCAGGCCCTCGCGGATGCGGCGGGTCGTGTCACGCCCCTTCAGCTCCTCGCCCTCGACGAAGATTTTCCCCGTATAGTGCTCGTGGCGGCCCATGATGCATTCGAAAAGCTCGGAGCGCCCAGCGCCCATGAGACCGTAGATCCCCAGGATCTCGCCCTTGCGAACGCCGATCGACACATGGTCAACGGCATAGCCGCCCTGCGCGCGCGGCAGGCAGATGTTTTCGGTGCGAAAGACCTCTTCGCCCGGCTCGTGCTCGACCTGCTTGGCAAAATCCTTGGCATCCGATCCGATCATCGAGCGCACGATCCAGCGCGTATCGATGTCCTTGACCATGGCATGGCCAGTGATCTCGCCGTCCTTCAGCACCGTGATGTAGTCGCCGATGCGCATCAGCTCTTCCAGCCGGTGCGAGATGTAGACGATCGCAACACCGCGCGCTTTCAGGTCCGCAATCACGCGGAAGAGTACGTCGACTTCGGCGGCGCTGAGCGCCGAGGTGGGCTCGTCCATGATAAGGATGCGGGTGTCGAGCGATACGGCGCGAGCGATCTCGACGAGCTGTTGCTGGCCGATCGGCAGGTCTTCTGCAAGCGTTTCGGCGGAGATGCCTGCTTCCAGGCGATTGAGGAATTCGTTGGCTTTTTCCACCTGCGCCTTGTGGTCGATGCCGCGGGGGCCACGTGTGATCTCGCGGGTGGCAAAGATGTTCTCGGCAACCGAGAGATTGCCGAAGAGGTTCAGTTCCTGGAAGACGATACCGATGCCGTGGCGCACCGCGTCGGCGGGACTGTTCAGGTGGATGCGTTCGCCATCCATCCAGATCTCGCCGAGCGTCGGGCGCTCCACGCCGGCGATGATGCGCATCATCGTCGACTTGCCGGCACCATTTTCGCCGACGAGCACATTCACGGCACCGCGGCGAAGCTTCAGGTCCGCCTTCTTCAGCGCCACGATACCGGAATAGGCCTTGGTGATGTCCTTCAGTTCGAGAATGACGTCGCCGTCGTCGAGATTGGCCATCGTCAACCTCCCACGGTGATGGTGGCAGGCACGAATTGCGGCAACTGACCCTTGGCCGGCAACGGATAGGCGCCGGTCGCTTTGAGCGTCTTGCCGGTGAGCCCCTCGCGCGAAAGCTTTTCAAGCAAGGCGCGGTTCACGTGGGTGTTGAAGGCCTTTCCGTACTGCGCCCATTCGATCTGGTTCTTGAACTCGTTGAAGTTCACGAATTTCAGGCTGTCGCGCAACGCCGTGCCGCGGATGGCCGGGCCGATCGAGACGCGCACGTCCGCCTTCGTGTCGCCGTCCACGTCCACATCAACGTAGGCCGCGCGTGATTTCGTCTCCTCAGCGACGATCACGCCGTCGACCTTGGCGGCAAAGGTCCATGGCGCGTTGCCCTGCTTTTCCTTGTGGCCGTATTTTTCCGCCGCCGCGTCCAGATTGTTTGCGGCAAGAGCGGTGACATCCTTGAACGCGCCTGCACGCTCGACGAGATAGGGTACGACCTTCGCGTCCCAAATGTCGGCGACCAGCCTGTCGGGATTGAAGGCGCCTGCCGCCGCTTGCTTCTGTTCGTCCTCGGTCTTGACGAATTTGCAGCCGCTAAGCGCAAGCGCGCCGGCAAGCATGAGTGTACAGGCAGCCTGAAACCTCAGCATTCCCATTCTCCGTCATAAACAGCAAACGCGAGGCAGGGTTTTCCCCTGCCTCGCGCCATTGCGAGAGGATTATTCGGAGAGCGCGAAGGTTTCGAGCTTGCCGGCGTTGTCCGCTGTGATCAGCACGCAGTCCATCAGCTGCTTTTCTTCGGCCGGCGCCTTGCCGGTCGTGATGTACTCATGCGCCTGGGTAACGGCGAGCTGGGCCTGGGCATAGGCCGGCTGCATGACAGTTGCCTTGATGCCGCCCGCCTTGATCGAGTCGCGCACATCGTTCGACCCGTCGAAACCGACGACGATAACGTCCTTGCGACCGGCAGCCTGCAGAGCCGCGATCGCGCCCATTGCCATCGTGTCGTTGCCGGCGATCACGCCCTGGATGTCCGGATTGGCCTGAAGGATGGTCTCCATCTTGGAGTAGCCTTCGGTCTGGCTCCAGTTGGCCGACTGCTGGGCGACCATCTTCATGTCCGTATATTCGTCCATGACGTCGTGATAGCCCTTGGAGCGGATGCCGGCATTGAGGTCGGCTTCGCGGCCGAGCAGCTCGACATAGTTACCCTTCTCGCCCATCAGCTTGACGAACTCTTCGGCACCAAGCTGCGCGCCCTGGTAGTTGTTCGAGACGATCTGGGAAACAGCGACGCCCGTGGCGTTGATTTCACGGTCGATCAGGAAGGAGGGGATGCCCGCATCCTTGGCCTTCTTTACGGCGGCGATCGAGGCTTCCGAGCCGGCATTGTCGAGGATGATCGCCTTGGCGCCGCGGCCGATTGCCGTATCGATGAGTTGCGACTGCTTGTTGGCGTCGTCGTCATGAACGAGAACCAGTGTCTCGTAGCCGAGCTCCTTGGCCTTGGCTTCCGCGCCTACGGCTTCCGCCTTGAAGAACGGGTTGTCGTGGCTCGGCGTGATGATCGCGATGAGATCGGCAGCAAACGACGGCATGGCAACGCCAGCCGCCATGACGGCAGCAAAACCGATAGTGATCAGTCTACGGGTAATGTTCATGTTTCTCCTCCCAGTTAGCCCCGGTCTCCTTCGGCCATCCCCCCATTGAAAATGGCCTCCCGGTGCGATTCTTTGCCGGCGCGTGGCGCCGTCAGCGCGGACCAAGCCCGCCGTAAATCAGGTGATGCGCTGGATGCTCGCGGCGATTTCCGCGGGCTCGAACACGCGCTTCCAGTCGTCCTTCATGAGCACGGGCTTTCCGAACTCGATCGCCTTGTTGCAGGCATCGGAGAAGACGCCCGGTGTCTCCTCGAAGATCACGGCGCCGAGCACGTTCATGTGGCCGAGCAGGAAGTCGCGGGCAGCCTCCTTGGCAACGCCGCGGCGCACGCATTCGTCCATTGCTTCGCGCATAACGACGAGCAGCGAAGCGCAGACCGTTTCGGACAGGCCCGGCTCCAGCAGCGCCATCTGCTCGACGGTGACGCGGTGCGAGCGCATGACCGGCGCCCAGATGACCTTGGCGATCTCTTCGCCGAGCGCATAGGCACTTTCCGGACCCTGCATCAGAGCGGAAACGATGTGCTGCTTGGCCGCGATGCCGCCAAAGAAATCGCGCTTGGCCGCTGGATCCGTCTCGTCATTGAAGATCGGCGGATGGCAGGGATGCGTGACGAAATAGGTAAGGTCCGCGCGCTCGGGCAAATGGCCGGCAAATGGGGCCGCGGCATCGAGCGCCACGACCATCATGCCCGGCTTCAGCCTGCCGGCAATGCCGGCCGCGACCTTGCCGATCGCAGTATCCGGAACCGCAAGAATGACGACATCGGCACCATCTAGGCCCTCATCGGCGGAAACGCAGGCGATGCCGAGATCCTTCGAAAGGCGCGCCTTGCCGGTGTCGCTCACTTCGACATGCCGGACATCGAAGCGCGAACCCTTCAGATTCTTGGCGAGCCGATAGCCCATTTTGCCACCGGCACCGAACAGCGCGATCGATGTCATCGAAGACCTCCCTAAATGCAAGTGACCGGAGCCAATCTCGTCCAGCCGAAACGTTCCTCCGCCGATCCCGGCGTAGGTCTATATTTCTCAACTGGTATAACATGTCAACAGGTATCATAAGATACATGTTATCGAGATCTGCGAAACCGCGCCGGCAATAGGACGGCTCGATTGCAAGCCGGGTAGAGGCATCTGCCTGCACAAGGCCTGCCCACAAGAGGGGCCGCATCACAGACGTTCGACTACCAAAGCACTGAAACCCTCTGGGCTGATCCGCAACTGCTCACCGAAGAACGCAGGCGTACTCGGCGGCCGTCGCCTGGCGGAGCGTGGCTTGACCTGAAACAGCTGGGACAAGTCGTCGTGAGGACGGACGCAACCAACGTGGCATCGGCCTTCGGCGACGCGGAGGTTATAGCAAAGGGGCTGGCGTTGGTGACATTGACAGGCTGGGCGCAAAAGGCGTCACCTTTTCGCTCTGTAACCGGCCAGCGCTATGATGGTATGGCCTCGTTCAGATTTCCGGTCGGCCTGTACCCGGCAATTCGCGGGCCGAGGAACGTCGGCTCTATGGACCGGTCCAGCGAGGGAGACGACGGAAGGGGCCGCGCTGTCGCGCAGCCCCTCTTCTTCTTACTGACCACCCCATGCTGCCGGATAGTCGGGCAGCTTTTCGCAGCCGCACATGGCATGATGTAGCGGCGGCATCTTGTCGTTGACGTACTGGTCGAGCGTCTCGGCTGTGATCGCCGGCTGCGGCATCACCCATTCCGGACCCGGGACCGGTTCACCCTTCAGCACGTTCACGGCCGCAATGATGGGCGTGCGCCACTGATAGGTCGGGTAGGTCGGCGCAATCGCCTTGAAGCCTTCGGCCTTCCATTTCATCAGAAAGTCCTGCTGGTCCTCCCCGGTGATAACAGGCAGGGGCAGACCGGAGTCTTCGAAAGCCTCCAGCGCTGCAACGGCGGTGGCGCCGGCATCCATCCAGACCGCGTCGATCGTGCCGCGCTGCAGATAGTCCTCGACGATCGACTTGGTCTTGGCGTTGTCGCCCTCGGTGAACTCCTCGCCGATGACGTTCAGCCCCTTTTCCTTGAAGATGTGCTTGGCGGCGGACGCACGGGTCTCCAGTACGTCGACGCCGGGCACGATGCGCAGCATCAGCACGTTGGCGCCGGCCGGCGCATTGGCCGCCACGAATTCGCCGGCCTGGATGCCGAAGCCATAACCGCCGACCGGGTGGATGAAAGTGACCGGGCATTTTGTGTTGACGCCGCGATCGAAGACGATGACGGGCAGCTTGGCACAGGCCTTCTCGACGGCCGGGGTCAGCGCCGCGGTCGTGTTCGGCGAGACGATCAGAGCCGAGCATTTGCCGCCATTGATCAGATCGTCGATGTCGGAGATCTGCTTGTCGTCGGAGCCTTCGGCATCGACATGGATGAGCTCCTTGATTTCCGGATGGAGCTTCACTTCAGCCTGCATGTTCGTCCAGCCGGTCACGCGCCAGGCATTGTTGACCCCGGCGTTCGAGAAGCAGATCGTGTAGGGACCATCCTTCTTGAACTTTGCGGTGTCGGCCATTTGGTCACCGTAATATTGCGCCCACGGCTCCCCACCCGGACCGTTGGCCTTGGCCGTCAAGAGCTCGCGCTGCCTGGCGAACTCGGCAGGATCGTCGAAGTTCAGCTGTTGGGCCTGCGCGGTGCTGGCGATGAGGGCAGCCGAAAGGGTGGCGGTCAGCAGTCTTTTCATGTCTCACTCCCATTTGATCATGATTTTTCAGTTCCTCCCGACGGCCCTTCGGCCGACGAAACTCAGGTCCCGCCGGCGCGGTTGCGCCGATAGGTGGCAAGCACGACGGCGACGATCAGGATCACGCCCTGCACGACATCGCGCACCGGTTTCGGCAAGCCAATGAAATTGAGCAGCGTGAAGATCGCAGTCAGCGTCAACGCGCCGGCGATCGACGCGGGCACCGAGCCACGCCCGCCCAGAAGCTGCGCGCCACCGATGACGCAAGCCGTGATCGCCTGCAGCTCGTAGCCGACGCCGACATCTGTCGAAACGCCCGCAAAACCGCCGAGCAGAATGCCGGCCGTCACGGCGCTCAGCGACGACACGACGAAGGCGGTGATGCGAACCCGCTCGAGCGGGACGCCCGACATCTGCGCCGCCCGCGGATTGTCGCCGATCGCATGCAGCATGCGGCCGAGATTGGTGCGATGCATGAGCCAGAACAGGCATATGCCGACCGCAAGCAGCACCAGCAGCGCAACCGGCAGGAACTGAATGAGCGGAATGCCCTGGATATTGACGCGCCCGAAGAAGCGGAAAGTCTCGGGCAGGTAGCCGCGCGGCGATCCGCTCGACCACATGAAGGCTGCACCGTTCAGAGTAATCATCATGCCGAGTGTGGCAATCAGCGAGGGGACCCTCAGAAAGCTGACGACGAGACCGTTGATCACGCCGACAGCAAGCCCAACGGCGTACATGACCGGGATCACCCACCATGTCGCATCGGCACTGTTGTTGAGCAGCATCGATGAACCGACCACCGTTAGCGTGATCAGCGAGCCAACGGATAGATCGAATCCACCAGAGACGATGACATAGATCTGGCCGGCGGCGAGGATCGCCAGCGGCGCGGCACGCTTCAGGAAATTCATGTATCCGGGGGGCTCGACGAAGTTCGGGTTCGACAGCGTGATGGCGACGAGCAGGGCTGCAAGCACGAAGAAGACGGGATTGATCTTCGGGAAGCGGCCGCTTCTCGAGGTGCCGGGCGTCTCTGCAGAGCCGATGGTTTGCTGAATCATGCCACTATCCTCTTCGAGCGCACGGCGTAGAAGGCGACGGCTGCGACAATGATGATGCCGCGCATCACCTGCTTGGCGAAGGCGTCGACGCCGGTGAGATTAAAGATGGAGTCGATCAGCGAGAAGATGATGACGCCCGCGACGGTGCCCCAGATCCCGCCTTTGCCGCCGGAGAGGATCGTCCCGCCGATGACCACGACGGCGATCGATTCCAGGTCGTATGCACCCTCCGTGCCGATCCAGGGCGAACCGGACTTCAGGCGACTTGCGAGATAGAGGCCCGCCAGTGACGCACACAGGCTGCAGATGATATGGCTCGCCATCACCACCCGGCCCGTCTTGATGCCCGCTGCACGCGCGGTGTCGCGATTGCCGCCGACTGAGTAGATGTTGGACCCGAAGCGAGTGAACCGCAGCAGGACCCAGGCAGCAAGAACGACCAGCGCCAGCACGATGAGGCTGAATGGCAATTCCAGCACAGTGCCATAGGCGAAGAACTGGAACGCATCCGGGACCGAACCTGCGAACTTGCCGTGGAAGGAAGCAAGGCAACCCTGAATGATGAGCGCCATGCCCAGCGTCGCGATGAGCGGATTGACCTCCAGCCTGATAATCAGCAGCCCGTTCAACGTGCCGACCAGAACACCCATCAGCAGCACCGCGAGGACGGCAGGCACCATCATCGCCGGATCACCGTTCATGATCGCCGACGAGACCACCGCCGACGCGGAAATGAGATGCGCCACCGACAGGTCTATCGAGCCGACGAGAATGGCGAAGGTCTGGCCGACAGCGGTCATGCCGAGCGCGATGGAGCGGTTGAGGATGGAGATCGCCGCTTCCGGTGTCAGGAACCGCGTCAAACCAAGGCTGAGCGCGATAGCGATGTAGGTCAGAAGCGCGGCAGTGAGCAGCAGGGCCGGCGAATAGCGCTCAGTGCGCGAAGTGGGGCGTTTGGTGAAGATCGCCGTGTTCATGCCGCCACCGCCTCTTCGCCGGTTGCAGCGAGCATGACATCGGCTTCCGACACGCCGCGCTGGAACGCTGCCACCAGTTCGCCGGCGCGCATAACGAGGATGCGGTCGGCAGCACCGAGCACCTCCGGCAGGTCGGACGAAATCATCATGATCGCCGTACCCTTGCGGGCGAGATCGCGCATGAGGTGGTAGATGCCGGCCTTGGCGTTGACGTCGATGCCGCGGGTCGGTTCGATGAAGATCAGCAAGCGTGGCGCCAGTGCCAGCCAGCGCGCGACAATTGCCTTCTGCTGGTTTCCGCCGGAGAGCGCCTTGATTTCCTGGGAAAAGCTGCCCGCGCGCACGTCGAGGTCCTGCAGCAGCCTATAAATCTCCTCAGTGGAGGCGAACACGGTCGCATCAGCCTTGCCAGCGAGCGCCGACAGCGCCCTTGCCGTCAGCATGCCATTGTCCGTGACCGACTGCATGAGCACCAGCCCTTCGGCCTTGCGATCGCCCGGCAAAAGGCCGATGCCTGCGCGGATGGCGTCGCGCGGGTTGGTGAACCGCGCCGGCTTGCCGGCAAGCATCACCTCGCCCCTGATGAAGGGCGAAAAGCCGAAAATCGCCCGGGCGAGCGCAACGCGCCCTGCCCCCTGCAATCCGGCAAAACCGACGATCTCGCCGGCGCGAAGTTCGAAGGAAATGTTCTTCAGCCGCTCGTTGCCGGCATTGCACACGGAGAGCACGGCGTCACCAATCTCCTGCGACGTCGCTGGCGCCGCATAGAAATCGCCGATATCGCGCCCGACCATGGCGCGTACGATTACATCGGGCTCCGGCACTTCGTCGAAGCTCGCTGCCGTTTCGCCGTCCTTCAGCACAGTCACCCGATCGGCAAGCCGCGTGATCTCGCGCATGCGGTGCGTGATGTAGATGATCGCCACACCCCTATTCTTCAGAGTGTCGACGAGACCGAACAGCACCTCGCATTCCGCCTCGTTGAGGGCGGCGGTCGGCTCGTCCATCACGATCACCCGTGCATCGAGCGACACCGCCTTGGCGATCTCGACCAGTTGCTGGCTTGCGACATCGAGGTCGGCGACAACCGTGTCGGGTTCGATCCGATGCGACGAGCCGAACAGCGAGAGCACGCGTCGCGCCTCCTGGTTCATCGCCCCGTGGTTGACGAGGCCGAACCGCGTCGGCTCGCGGCCGAGAAAGATGTTCTGCGCCACGGTGCGCTCGGGCAGTAGCGAGAATTCCTGGTAGATCACCGCGATGCCGGCGCGGATCGCATCGAGCGGATGAGTGAAATGTCGCTCCTCTCCGCCCACGACGACGGCGCCGCCATCCAGTCGGTAGACGCCGGAGAGGATCTTCATCAGCGTAGACTTGCCGGCGCCGTTCTCGCCGGCCAGTGCGTGGACCTCACCCGGATAGGCAACGAAGCTCACACCTTTCAGCGCTTTGACGCCGGGAAAATTCTTGGTGATGCCGCGCATCTCGATTGCGGGAGAAGGAATGGTCATGCTTGTGCCCATGTCTTGCGAATGAACGTCGCGCTTTCGGAAAAGAGCGTCTCGAAATCGGGAAACAGCGGCCGCCAGACGCGGGTTGCCGTCGCGATTGCTGGAAGTCCGGCGCCGAATGCTTCAAGGGTCAGCCAGCCGTCATAACCGATCTCCTTCAAGATCTTGAACATTGCGGCGAAGTCTATGTGTCCCCGTCCCGGGATGCCACGATCGTTCTCGGAGACGTGAAAGACGCCGATGTCGCTGCCGATCAGGCGAATGGCCGCCTCCGGCCGACGCTCTTCGACGTTGGCATGAAAGGTGTCGTACATGATTTTGAAGGCTGGATGCCCAACCCGGTCCACATAGGAGCGGGCCTGCTCCATGGTGTTCAGGTAATAGGTCTCGAAGCGATTGAGGGGCTCGAGGCTCAGATGCATACCGTTTGCCGCAGCCCGCTCCGCCAGTGCCCGATGTGCGTCGGCGCCGTATTTGAGCTCGTCCTCGCTGGCCCCGACCCCGGTGAAGAACCCGATCGGTGCATGGAAGGGCCCACCCATACTTTCGGCCCCAAGGGCGATGGCGCAATCCAGGGCCCAGTCGAGATGGGCAAGGCCGCGCGCTCGTACGTCCGCGTCACAACTGACCGGGTTGGCGTCCGGCGTCGGAACGATCGACGTGGTCGATCGGCCGATGCCGAGCGTGTCGAGCTCCTTGCCCAGGCGCTCATAGTGGCTGACGGCACCTTTAAGGACCGGGACCTCGACCCCGTCATAACCGAGGTCGCGCAGCCGTCCGATGCTGGCCAGGTGCCTGTCCTCGACGAAGTCAGTCAGACAGAGAAGGTTGATGCCCAGGTTCATGGCGCGCTCAGTGTAGCTTGATGCCGAGGTCGCGGCAGGTCGCGCGAATCCAAGACAGGGATTTCTCGATCATCGGGCCGGCGGCTCCCTCGCATTCCAGGCTGAGCACGCCGTCGTAGCCGTGATCGCGCAGTATCGCGAGGCAGGCCTTGATGTTGTCGGCATTGACACCATCGCCGAGCGCGCAATGGCTGACCGCGATGCCGGTCTGCCCGCCACGAACCGCAGCGGCGAGCGATTGCGAAACATCCTTGACGTGAACGTGGCTGACCTTGTCGACGAAGCGCGGCAGAAACTCCGTCGGCTCCTGACCGGCGATGAAGGTGTTGCCGGTGTCCATGTTCATGCGCAACCATCGGGAATCGACGAAGGCAAGCATGCGCTCCATGAATTCGGGGCGCGTGGTGAAATGCCCGTGCGGCTCGATATTGACGATGATTTCGTGCGCTTCCGCGACCTCGATGATCTTCTCGTAGCTGCGCTTCATGAGCGCCATCGATTCTTCTTCGCTCAGCCCCGGCGGCATATGGAGCCCGTCGGTCGTATCGACGCAAGGGCTGCCGGCCTGCGCGGCCCAGGCAATCGATTTCAGCACGTAAGGCACGCCGCGCAACGGGCCATCTTCGCCGGAAAGCGGATAGGCGGCATCGACCTGGGAGAAGCGCACGCCGTAGCGATCCATCTTCCGACGCAGTAGTGCGGGATCCTCGTAAAGCGCGACATGCGGCTGGTAGCCGAGACCATGAATCCAGCTGACCCCGTCTATCAGGCCACACTCGATGAAGTGCACATCGTTGTCGCTCGCCCACTGCAAGCATTTTTCGAACGACCAATAGGCCGAGTTGAACGCGTCCGTGTGGAAACCTATCCGCACCGGCAAATCCTCCCTGATTCTCCTCCATGCCGTTGAGTTTCAACGACAAATCACCAAGCGCCTCCGTTTGCCGCTTGATGATGACGCAGCATTGCGCAATAAAGGAGCGTCCGCGTTCGAAATAGAGGACTGGTAAATTTTGAACATCGGCGGGGGAGAGCGATGAGCAAAGTCAACAATGAGCGAGCCGTCGGCCGGCCGGCGGTTTTCCGTGAGCCGGGTGCCCTGCTCTATGCCGGGAACTGCCAGGACCTCATGAAGGCGTCTCTTGCCGGACAAGTCTCGCTCAACGCATGGACACGACGCGGCTATCCGGGCATCGACCTCGGCCACGCCTTGCCGCAGGTCTGTTCCGTTGGCGGTTGGGATGCGACGAACCCGCAGGACTGGGGTCTGCGCGAACATTGCAACGAAGGCGTCAAGATCGCCTATCTCGCACGCGGCTCTCTCACCATTACGATGGACGGCCGCAAGACCACGCTCAGCGAAGGCCAGATGTTCGTCGTCCGGCCGTGGCAATTGCATGCGCTCGGCGACCCCAATATCGGCGCAAGCCATATCGTCTGGGTGCTGATGGACATGGGCGTGCGCCGCCCGCATGAAACCTGGCTCTGGCCCGATTGGATCGGCTGGCCGGAACGGGATCGCAAGCGGCTGAGCGAGCTTCTGTCCAAGAACGAGCAGATTTCCTATCTCGCCTCGCGCGAAGTCGCGCGCACCTTCATGGAAATTCACGAGGTGGTGGCGAGCCGTGACATCCATGGCGGTGAAGCGCGCCTGCGCCTGCTGATCTCGATGATGCTGCTCCAGTTCCGCCAAATGCTGGAAAGCCAGGCGCCGGTGCTGGATCTGGCACTCGCAAGTTCCAAGCGCACGGTCGAGATTTTCCTCAAGCGCTTGAGGCATGCGCTTGATGAAGACTGGACCCTGGAGAACATGGCTGTCGAATGCAATCTCTCGCGCACCCAGTTCACCCAGCATTGCCAGGTGCTGACCAACATGACGCCTGTGCGCTACTTGCAGATGTTGCGCCTGAACGCGGCGCGCCAACTGCTCGAAAGTGGCCAGCAGTCCGTCACCAACGTTGCTTATGACTGCGGCTTCTCCTCGAGCCAATATTTTGCCACCTGCTACAAGAAGCGCTTCGGCTTCTCGCCCATTGAGACGCCGCGACAGCAGACGATGATGACCAGCTGAGCTTCCGTCAGGAGGCATCCCCCTACCGAACGAAGATCTGGTTGGCACAGGGGCGCCGGCGCTATGCGCAAAGAGAGCCTTGGAAGGACCGGCGTCTCGAGCGTTACGCGGACATGGCCAGGAATGACCATCAGCGACGAATCAAACCGGTTGCGGGACGTTTTTTTTTCCTATCCGGTTGGTCCTCGTCTTCGGCTGCAATCACACCTGGCCCTGGATCCACGCCAGGAATTTGCGAACAGCCTTCCCGTTGCCGCGCCGATCCAGATGCACGAGTTTGGTCAGGTCGTAGCTTTGACTGCCTGCGAGCTGACGACAACGTCAAATTCCGCCTCAACGGCCTTGCGACGACGGCGGCCTATCGAAGCAATCGAGTGTCTGCACTACGTAGATCCTTATCAGGCCAGGATACTTCGGGTTGCCCGCTGGTCTGCAAAGGATTCAAGGTCAGTCGTGCAAGAGCCTGGCCCTGCGGTACTCGAACTCAAATCGAAGGAGGAGACGTTGGAAGACGCTGAAATTGAAAGACGTGCCAGACAGCTATGGGTTAGAGAGAACCCTAATCGACCATGGCTCCCGCTATCTCAAAGGGCCGAACTCGGACAGGACATGTCGGCTAGTGCGACCGAGGAAGACAGGAAGCGCTATATCGAACGGGTTCGAAGTGGCGAGTAGGCTCAAGCCACTAAGCTTGGGAGGTCAAAACATGGGTCGTCGTCATCATCCTTGCAATTGTCTTCCTGCTTCCGGGAAAGACGACGACTGAAACAGCGACGCCGCCAGCGACCACCACCGAACCGACGAGTGCGCAGCCCTCGACAACGGCGCCCGCTCAATAGAGGCGCATGCGTCGGAGTAAATATAAGCATCGGGCCCAACAAAAAAGGCCGGGGCGCGCTGGCTCCGACCTTCTTTTTTGTCGCTTCCAAGACTAGTGCCAGTACATCCGTGGTCAAGAGTCGAAAGCAGTGCGCGATTGCCAGCGTGGAGTTATCTCATGCTCGACAGATGCGCGTATACCAGTTTTATAGGACGACGGGTTTTCCGAAACAAGCTGTCCGTTTGGGCTATGACCTACGCCATATGCAGCCAAATAGGGATCAGATACTCATCCTCGACCACCAAAATGAGTGGCAGCAGACAACGAGGAAAAGCCCCATCCGCGACCCGGTGAACCCTAGAAAACACGACGATTACCTTCCCTCGGCCGCAGGCCAATCGTTTGAAGGTTCATCAATAGTGGTCTTCGCTGTGTCGTCGTCTGCGGGGTCTGGATCGCGGATCAAGGCGCTGCGCAGACCATCGACATCCTCAAGGATGGCGGCGAAAACATCTTCCTGCTGAATGCCCGCCACGACGAACAGGTCTACCAACCCCTCAAGTCGCAGTCGAAGATCCTCGCGCCATGCCTGCGGATCTTCCTCAATCGCAATCGTCATTTTCGACCTTTCTTGCGGCTCGTCGGCCATTGAGAAAAAGCGCATTCTCTAATCGGTCGGGTATGCGGTCCTTGGCAATGTGACGCCGCCGGCCTCTAGCTCTGTTTCTTCTTCCACCGCGGCAAGTCGGGCACTGGTTGCGTCCAAAATAGCCGTCAGAAATTCTACACGGCCCCATCCGACCAAGTGGGCTTCTTCGACAAGGAGCTGCACCGCGTAGTCAACCGCCTGGTCGAGCTCGACCTTCCGCTCGGATGTGCCTGGGGGCTGATTTGGAGGATCAATCATTGCATTCCTCAAACCGAAGATGGTGACGTCACAGAACGCCTGAAATATGAACCCCGTGTTCGGAAAATCGTTCCAAAACTTCTCAATCGAAAATCCGGCTTTTCGGGTGCGCCGCAGCCCTACGCAGACAAGGCACCGCTATTGATAAGGGCCGGTCGGCCATTTGTGGAACCTCCCCACCCCATTGTCAGTTCCTCCTTCACACCAACAAGGAGAAACTCCATGGCAAAGAATGACCTTACAACCGGCTTCACTGGCACACCCACCGAACCACCTACTGGCGTTCGCAAAGTAGCAAAGACAGCGGGAGATGTGGTGAAGCGCGAAACCAGTGCTGTGGCTGCTGCGGCCGCGGACCACCCACATACCGCAACGGGTTTGGTGCTTACGATCGGCGCCCTTGCCTTCGCGATCGGCTACATTATGGGGCGATCGTCGATCGACGACACTAGGCAGGGCTATTGGCGGTAGGAGGCGCGCTGGCGCTTGGAACGCTGTAGTGGATAGCAGCGTCTGTTTGCCGCTGTCCGCCGGTCTCGGCGGGTTAAGCGCGGCACGCCATCGCACTCAGACGCAGAGTACCAATCGCGCTCGAATGGAACACTTTCCTTCCAATTAGGTTTCACCAGTTCATTTCAAAGGAGAAACGAAGATGGATCACACTAATCACGTCCGCCTCGCAGCCACAGAACTCACGCCCGCGGTCCTGGAAGGTGCGACAGTTTACGGAGCGGATGACCATAAGGTCGGCAAAGTTGATCATGTGCATGGAGCGGGCGCCGGCAGCAGCGTTATCATTGACGTCGGCGGCTTCCTCGGCATAGGCGCCAAGCCGGTCGCGGTTCCCCTTACCGATCTCGATTTCATGCGGGATGAGGACGGCGACGTCCACGCTATCACGACATGGACCAAGGATCAGCTTAAGGAGATGCCCGAGCATCGCCATTAGCCACTGTAGCCCGGCCTATGTGCCGGGCTTCCTCCGACTGTGGTCAAAAGCACCGCAGACGGCGAATATCTCCGATCTGATCACATTCGTTCAACGTGCGCACATTGGCGGACTCCCTCACGGAGCTACGGTAAGTCCGCTACGAAGATAGCCGGATGCAACGTATGTCGCCGACCGCCACAAAACTCACGCCTTGAGCGGCGATGAACCAGAGGTCATCGACAGCCAGCATGGTCGGCAGCTCCAAAACGATGCGCGGCAGGCTCCGTTGCATGTTGCATTGCGGAATAAATGAGGTCATAAAAAAATCACTCACCACGGACCCGGTGAAACTCCGGGTGGCTCTTCTGGCCGCCGATCCGCCAGACCACGCAAAACCTGCATGCCAACTTCAGAAACCGCTCGATCGAGCGCGTTCGCCATGCTTTGCGAGAACACATCAGATGCAATTTTCCTCCATCCGTCGGGATTGGTCCGCCGCCCCTATGCGCGAAATGCTCGCCGGGGCCGTCGCGACGTTCGCCTTGATCCCCGAGGTCATCGCCTTTTCTTTCGTCGCCGGCGTCGATCCTCAGGTCGGCCTATTCGCCTCCTTCATCATCGGCATTGTCATAGCTTTCACGGGCGGGCGTCCTGCCATGATTTCCGCTGCGGCAGGATCGGTCGCGCTCGTCGCAGCACCCCTCGTCCACGCGCATGGGCTGCCCTATCTCTTTGCCGCCGGATTGCTCGCGGGCATCTTCCAGATAGTGTTTGGGCTCCTTCGGCTCGGCGTTCTCATGCGTTTCGTTTCGAAATCTGTCCGCACAGGCTTCGTCAACGCGCTTGCGATCCTGATCTTTGGAGCCCAGCTACCGCACATCATTGGCGGCGACGGGCTTGCCTACAGCATGCTGGCGGCAGGACTTGCGGTCATCTACCTTGCCCCAAGGGTCACCACGGCGATCCCATCGCCGTTGATCTGTATTTTGGTTCTGACCCTGGTATCGATCTCGTTACAACTCCCGGTGATGACCATTGCCGATCTCGGCAAGTTGCCTGACTCTCTTCCGATCTTTGGCTGGCCCACCGTTCCCCTGACACTGGAAACCCTGAGGATTATCGCAGGGCCGGCGCTCGCCATCGCCATGGTCGGCCTGCTTGAATCTATGATGACGGCCAGTGTGGTGGATGATCTGACGGGAACACCGAGTTCGAAGAACAGGGAGTGCACGGGCCTCGGCATTGCAAATGCCGCGGCAAGCCTGTTCGGCGGGATCGCAGGCTGCGGCATGATCGGCCAGACCATCAGCAACGTGAAGTACGGCGGACGCGGCCGACTATCCACGCTGTTTGCCGGGGCATTCCTGCTGGTGCTGATGGTCTTGCTTAAGCCATGGGTGTCTCAGGTTCCGGTCGCAGCACTGGTGGCCATCATGGTTATGGTATCGATCGACACGTTCGACTGGCGTTCACTGCGCAGTGTGATCGTTCACCCAAAGGTGTCGAGCGCGGTCATGATCGCGACCGTCCTCGTCACGGTGTCTACCTCGAACCTGGCACTCGGCGTGACAGTGGGCGTCCTTCTAAGCGGCGTCTTCTTCACGTTCAAAGTCGCGCGCCTCTTGCGGGTGGAAAGCGTGGCCGACGCTGCTGCAGGGCGCTTGACATATCGCGTGTCGGGCCAGGTGTTCTTCGCTTCGGCCGACATTTTCGTCGAGGCGTTCGATATAGAAGAGGCTAGCGGCATGGCTGTTCTTATCGACGTGTCACAGGCGCACTTCTGGGACATCACCGCCGTCGATGCTCTGGACAAGGTGGTGGGACGTTACAAGGCGCATGGTATCGCCGTAGATATCCTGGGCCTGAACGAGGCGAGTGCCACGTTGATCGGGAGCCTGAATGGGGCGATGAAGCTTAAAGAGGTCTGATCCAGATTATTTGATCCTCAACAAGAGCTGGCCATGGACGCCAAGGACCATGGCCAGCTCTTGTTAAGGTTCTGTCGGCCAACAGCGGCCATCACAATCGTCACGCTTTTGTGGCCGAAGCCGACCTGGCGGCCGGCACCAGAACCAGTATCTCGGGCAAAAATCCGACCTCACTTGGGGGCACCCAAGCGGTCGAGCCAGTCTGTCACCCTTTCAATCGTCTGTCGTTCCTGCGGCGCCTGCATGGAGAAGCCCTCGACCAGGTTCACGGTCGGCGCGTGCGTTGCGAGGACCGACAGGCTATCGCCAAGCCCGTAACCGCCATGGGTGATGAGTGGCGCAATGGTTTTGCCCGATAGGTCATGCGCGGAAAGAAACGACCGTATCACCGGAGGCGCCGTCATGCCCCAGATCGGAAAACCGAGGAAGATCGTGGCATAGCTGGCGACGTTGTCCACCGTCGCCCTCAAGGGCGGCTTATAGCCTTGGTCGCGTTCCGATTGCGCCTGCGCGACCGTCTCGAAATAGTCGTCGGGATACGGTTGTTCCGGCTCGATCTCGAATAGATCTGCGCCCAGGGCACGGCGGACCTGCCGGGCGACAACCCGCGTGTTTCCGCTGCGCGAAAACACCGCCACGAGCGGCTTCTTGCCCTGTTGGGCCACGGTGGCGGACGCGCTGCCCGCCGCAAGGGTGAGGAACAGCGGCGCCATGAGAAGGCCCCTCCGGGTCGGCTTGCCGAAATCAGTCACGACGGTTCACCTGCCTTTGATTAAAGCCCGGTCATCTTGAGCGATGCTTCGGGAAGACGCTCGCCACGGACCTCGATTTTGGAGACCTCGGCATCAATCTCGGCAAGATCATTAGGCGTCATTTCCAGATCGGCACTTTCAAGGTTTTCTTCCACACGATGGAGCTTGGTGGTGCCGGGAATCGGTACGATCCAGGGTTTCTTCGCGAGCAGCCAGGCAAGCGCGACTTGCGCCCGCGTAGCACCCTTGCGATCGGCCACAGCCTTGACCACGCTCACCAGCGCCATGTTCGCCTTGCGCGCTTCGGGTGTGAACCGCGGCACATGGTTGCGGAAATCCGTCGGATCAAAAGCCGTGTTCTCGTCTATCTTGCCGGTGAGGAAACCGGCGCCGAGCGGGCTGAAGGGAACAAAGCCGATGCCAAGTTGCTCGAGCGCTGGCAGAAGCTCGGCCTCCGGTGCGCGCCAGAACAGCGAGAATTCGCTCTGCACCGCGGTCACGGGCTGGACTGCATGGGCGCGGCGGATGGTCTGGACGCCGGCCTCCGAGAGACCGAAGTGCTTGACCTTGCCTTCGGCGATAAGCTGCTTGACGGCGCCGGCCACGTCTTCGATCGGCACGGCCGGATCGACACGGTGCTGATAGAAGAGGTCGATGCGATCTGTTTTCAGCCGCTTCAACGCCGCCTCCGCCACCGCCTTGACATGTTCGGGACGGCTGTTGGTGCCGCCGCTGCGCGCGCCGGTCTCAAGGTCTATGTCGAAGCCGAACTTCGTGGCAATGACAACCTTGTCGCGGATCGGTCGAAGCGCCTCCCCCAGCAACTCCTCGTTGGTCAAAGGTCCATAGGCTTCTGCCGTGTCGAAAAGCGTCACGCCCAGGTCGTGCGCGTCGTGGATGAGCTGGATCATCTCACTCCTATCCCCAGCGGAGCCGTAGACGCCCGTCATACCCATGCAGCCAAGGCCTAGGGCCGACACTTCAAGATTTCCGAGATATCTGTGTTTCATTGTTTATCCCTTACTTCTTCTCAGGTGCCTCGACGGCCGAGTAGGCCAGAACGGCATCGGGCAAGCGCTGGCCGCGCACCTTTATGGCGGAGACAGCGTGATTGAGCTCCTTGGCTTCTTCGGCGCTGAAGCTGATCGACGTGGCGCCGATGTTCTCAAGCAGGTGCGGCATCTGTGTCGTCCCAGGGATCGGTACGATCCACGGCTTTTGCGCCAACAGCCACGCAAGTGCAATTTGAGCCCGGGTCGCCTGCTTCCGGTCAGCCCAGTTATTCAACAATGTCACAAGCGCCAGGTTCGCCGGCAGGTTTTCCGGCGAGAAACGCGATTCGATCCCGCGGATGTCGCCCTGGGCAAAACGCGTCCGCGCGTCGATTGCACCCGTCAAGAAACCGACACCAAGCGGGCTCCATGGAACGAAACCGATGCCGAGTTCCTCGCAGACCGAAAGCACTTGATCTTCAGGCCCACGCCACAGCATCGAATACTCGCTCTGGACGGCCGACACGGGAAGTGCGGCGTGAGCGCGGCGCAATGTGTTAATCCCCATTTCGGAAAGGCCCCAGTGCCGGACCTTGCCCTGGTCCATGAGGTCCTTGACTACATCTGCGACATCCTCGATCGGAACTTCCGGATCGACGCGGTGCTGGTAGAGAAGGTCGATGCGGTCCGTGCGCAGACGCTTGAGCATGCCGTCGACCACAAGCTTGATGTGATCCGGACGACTGTTGAGGCCGGGACGACGCTCGCCGGTTTTGAGGTCGATGTTCCATCCGAATTTCGAGGTGATCACGACGTTATCTCGGAACGGTTCGATGGCTTCGCCAAGAATCCGCTCGCACTCATGCGGGCCATAGGCCTCGGCGGTATCAAAAAAGGTGACGCCGCCCTCATGGGCCACGCGGATGATGTTAATCATCTCCAGCCGAGAAGGGATCGTCGTCTGATAGGTCCGGCCCATGTTCTGAACACCAAGGCCGACGCTTGAGACTTCCAACGTTCCAAGCTTTCGCCGATCGCTCGACTGGACTGAGGCAGAGCTGTCCGCGGTCCCTGCCTGTGCAAAGGCCGGCGAACTCGCACCGGCGAGCAGGGGAGCCAGCGCAAGACTTCCCGCCGCGCCGAGGAAGCCTCGACGGCCGATTGTCGTTGTGTCCTCATTCGTCATGTCTTTCGTCCTTCCCTGTGATCGGTTTGCAGACCGTTACCCATCGACCGTCGTGTTTCGGGGCCGAGTCAGCCGGAAGAAGCTGGAAGAGATCCGAGTGTCCGACTGCCCGCACCATTGAGTTCCAAGGTAGCGCGTGACGCCGATGGCGATTAGATGCCATAATCCGCATGAACCTTTTAGATGAGCTAACAAATCCAGATGGAAAACTTCAACGATCTCGCCGCCTTTGCGGTTATCGCCAGGGAGAAAAGCTTCACGCGGGCTGCTGCAAAACTTGGCGTATCGCCGTCGGCACTCAGCCAGACCATGCGCAATCTCGAGGAGCGACTGGGTCTGCGGCTTTTGACCCGCACGACGCGCAGCGTCTCGTCGACGGAAGCCGGCGAGCGCCTGCTGCGAACGGTCGCGCCGCGCTTCGAAGAGATCGAAGCCGAATTGGTCGCTTTGGGTGAGCTTCGGGACAAGCCGGCCGGGACGGTTCGCCTCACGGCCGGTGAACATCCCGCGATCTCGATCCTTCAGCCCGCGCTCAAACGATTTCTCCCTGATTATCCCGACATCGCGGTGGAAATCATCGTCGACTACGGCCTCACCGATATCGTCGCCGAAGGCTATGATGCCGGGGTGCGCATGGGCGAGCAGGTCGCCAAGGATATGATTGCAGTGCGCATTGGCCCCAATATGCGCATGGCGGTCGTGGCGTCGCCAGCCTATTTCGAGCGGCATCCGCTTCCACAAACCCCGCAGGACCTGACCGCCCACACCTGCATCAACATCCGTCTCCCGACCTATGGCGGGCTATTTCCATGGGGGCTGGAAAAGGACGGACGCGAGGTGAAAGTGCGTGGAGAGGGGCAACTCGTGTTCAATAGCCTGAGCATGCGATTGTCCTCGGCCTTGGACGGACTTGGCGTCGCCTATATGCCCGAAGACCAAGTACTCGCTCATGTTGCCGAGGGGCGGCTGGTGCGCGTTTTGGAGGATTGGTGCCCCTCCTTCCCCGGCTATCATCTGTATTATCCGAGCCGTCGGCAGCAATCGCCTGCTCTCGCATTATTGGTGGACGTTCTGCGGTATCGCGGCAGCTGAACGGACTGCGCTTGATGCCTTAAGCCCACGTCACAATGTAGTGCGTCAGGCACATGCGGAGCCCGGCAATGGCGAGGCAGTGAGCGAAGAAGCCCGCGACAGAGTAGCAAAGGTAAGTGGCCCGGTGCGGCGCACCAAGGCCTTTCCGGTGCAGGATCCACCGTCGCTCGGCACTCAGCCGGCAAGGATTTGGTTGCCATCAAGGGCGATATCTCCGCTGCCAAGGCGGCGCAGTACCGCCTCGGCATGGATCTGGGCGAGCGCAACCTGCAACGCAGATGCGCTCGAGCATCACGCCGCCAGGTGTTCGAACAGCCGGGCGACGGCCTCCGCGCCCGGATCGACATGGCCCTCCAGTTGTCGCGCGTTGATATAAGCTGCGCGACCGGCATTGGCCTTGAGGAGCGTCGCCGTCAGGTTGGCCCCTTCCCGAGCCGCCAGAGCGGCCGAACGGACACCGTCGCTGAGTGCGTCGAGAGCCGGGGAAAGCGCGTCAACCATGGTGCGGTCACCGAGACGCGCGCCGCCGATTTCCTGCATCCGGGCAAGTCCTGCCTTCAGCGCATCGCGCATGGGAAGGCCGCTCGATGCAGCGTCGCCAGCCGCGGCGAAGAAAATCGCCAGCAGCACGCCCGACGATCCGCCCATCGTCTGGCTGAGTTCCTGGCCGATCGCCCGGTAGAGTTGGGTATGATCGGAGAGCGGCAGCCGGTCGATCGCATTGATCAGGGCGCGTGCGGCGCCAGCCAGTGTCGAGCCGGTATCGCCATCGCCCGACTTGGCATCCAGCGCATTCAGGTCTTCCTCGGCTGCAACCAGGATCCGGCAGCATTTGACAATGAACTCGCGTGTCTCCCTGTGTTCGGACGACAGCGGCGCAATTGGCGTCAAGCCGTCGGGCAGCATGTTGACGATGACCGGTTTGACCGTTGACACGCCGGGCCATGCCGCCATGGAAACCGGTGCGCTCAGCGCCGCTATTTCCGCTTCGTCAGCTGGATAGACGGACACCGAAAAACCATGCATGTCGAGAGAGGTCATCATCGACGCGGGACCGACGATGTGCGAAATCCGCGCTCCGATCGAGGACGTGATCAGTTCGTGCGCTAGTACCGACATTTCCAGCGTCGAGGTGCCGCCCAGATTGTTGATGAGCGCCACATAGGATCTATCCTCCATGGCCGCTGCAAGTTTGCTTACGGCCGCTTCCATGGCCAGTCGAGCGTCGATGAAGTCGACTTGCTCGACACCGGCCTCCCCATGGATGCCAAGCCCAAGTTCGGCCATGTGGGCCGGAATGCGGTCCTCCTTTGGGGATCCAGGAACCGTACATGTATCAAGGGACATGCCGATGCTTTTCGATCCGGCGGCCACACGCCGGGCAGCTGCCGTTACCGTTTCCAGATCCGCACCGGCCTCGGCCAATGCTCCTGCAATCTTGTGAACGAAGAGAGTGCCTGCAACACCGCGTGCTTGCGGCAATTCGGGCAATGCCACGTCATCGCCGATGATGACCATACTGACATTGAGGCCGAAGGCACGGGCGCGTTCGGCGGCGAGACCGAAGTTCAGTCGGTCACCGGTATAATTCTTGACGATCAGAAGGCAGCCGGCTGGACCGGTGACCGCGAGAATGCCGGCAAGAACGGCGTCGACACTGGGTGAGGCAAAGACGTCGCCACAGACGGCAGCGGTCAACATGCCCGCCCCGACGAAGCCCGCATGCGCAGGCTCGTGCCCTGCCCCGCCGCCGGAGACCAGCGCCACCTTGGACTTGTCCCAATCATTGCGCAGAACCACGCGAATATGCGGGTAGCCGTCGAGTCGTGCCAGCGAGCCGCCGCTTATCGCCAGCAGGCCGTCGATCGCCTCGGTGACGACGTCTTCCCTCTTGTTGATGAATTGTGCCATGTGATCCTTCCTCTAAGCTAAGCGCATGCCGGCCGCGTCGAAATAGAGCGGCTTGTCCGGCTGAATTTTCACGGTGTCGCCACTTTTCAGCCTGGTGTGGGCGTCGGTGACGGTGATGAGGTCGTTTTTCTTGAAGGACAGATGAAGACGGGTCTGGTCACCAAGATGCTCGACCCGCCGGACCAATGCCTCCTGGCCGCTGCCCTGTGTAATGTGCTCGGGCCGCAAGCCGATGTGCGCCGCTCTGGATGGTGCGCCGGGAAAAGTGTCGGCGGGAATAATGTTGATGCGGGGCTGGCCGAGCTTTGTTGCCGCATAGATGCTCACCGGATGCTCGTAGACTTCACGCGGGGCGCCGAACTGCACCAGCCGGCCTTCGTGAAGCACGCCGATATGCGTTGCCATTGTCATTGCCTCGATCTGATCGTGGGTGACATAAAGCAGCGTGGCGCCGGACTTGGCCTGGATATTCTTCAGCTCGACGCGCAAATCGGCCCTGAGCTTGGCGTCGAGCGAGCTCAAAGGCTCGTCCATGAGATAGATCTGCGGCGTGCGAACGAGCGCGCGGCCAATGGAGACACGCTGCATTTCGCCGCCCGAGAGCGCCGTCGCCTTGTTGTCGAGTTTGTGGGAGATCTGCAGAACCTCGGCGATCGCATTGACCTTGCGGTCAATCGCCTCGCGTGGCGTCTTCAATAGCGGCGATTTCAACGGGAATTCAAGGTTCTGCCGCACCGTCAGATGCGGATAGAGCGAATACTGCTGAAACACCATGGCGACGTTGCGCTGCGCCGGTGAATGTCCCTCGACTGAGTGGCCGCCGAAATAGATATTGCCGCTATCGGGGCGATCGAGACCGGACACCATGCGCAGCGTCGTGGTTTTTCCGGCGCCCGTCGGCCCGAGGAGAACGACGAAGGAACCGTTCGGTATCGTCAGCGACACGTTGTCGAGCGCTGTATGATTGCCAAACTTCTTCGTCACGTTTTCAAGAACGACGTCAGCCATGGCGCAACACTCCCTCATTGGCTTCGGACAGAAGCGCCTGCCCTTTCACGCCCTCAAATATCGTCAGGGTGGCGGGATCGAACTCAAGACCGATGACTTCCCCGGATCTGACAGCCTGCCTCGAGGACGCACGCGCCTTGACCTCGCCGTTCGGCGTCGCCAGCGTAATGATCTGCGTGGTGCCGAGATATTCCGTGGCAAGCACTCTGCCGCGATACTCAGAGGAATCGGAAAAGCGGATGTGCTCGGGCCTCACCCCCATTGTCAGCTTGCCCTTGGCCCCTTGCCGCGATGACGGAACATCGACCTTCTTCCCCGAAAGCTCGACGACAGTGCCGCCGGCATCGATCATGCCGTCAAAATCGAAGAAGTTCATGGCCGGAGAACCGATGAATTTTGCCACGAATTTGGTTGCCGGCCAGTCATAGATTTCCTGCGGTTTGCCGAACTGCTCAACGACGCCGTGGTTCATCACCACGATCTTGTCGCCCATCTGCATGGCTTCCAGCTGGTCGTGGGTGACGTAGACAGTGGTCGCACCGATCCGGTCGTGAAGTGCACGCAGTTCCTCGGCCATATGCTCGCGGAACTCCGCATCGAGCGCGCCAAGAGGCTCGTCCATGAAAAACGCCTTTGGGCGGCGCACGATAGCACGGCCGAGGGCGACACGCTGGCGGTCGCCGCCCGACAATCCGCCGACCGGGCGGTCAAGGATCGTCTCGATCTTGAGGATGCGCGCCACATCTTCCACGCGTGCCTTGACCTCGGCCCGCGGCATGCCCTGGCTCAGCAGAGGGTAGGAAATGTTCTTGCGTACATTCATATGCGGATAGAGGGCGAACATCTGGAAGACGAAGGCGATGTCGCGCTGGCTTGCCGGCTTCATGCCGACTTCTTCGCCATCGATGAAGATTTCACCGCTGGTCGGCAGTTCCAGACCGGCCATCATTCGCAACGTTGTCGTCTTGCCGCAACCCGATGGTCCCAGCAGCATGAAGAATTCACCGTCCTCCACTGTGAACGAGGAGGACTCGACGGCAGTGAATGCTCCGAACTCCTTGCGCACATTCTGAATTCTGATCTGTGCCATGGGTTACTCCGGAAAATGGCTGACGATGATGAACATGACAGTGCCCACCAGGGTCACGATGAACGAGTAGGAAAACATCGACAGTGCGAACGGCTGCATCAGCATGAACACCCCGAGCGCGATGAGGATCGAAGCGACCATTTCCCATGCGCCGCGCCGGAACCCGCGCAACCCTTTGATAAATTCGGTCATTTGCGAACGGCTCCGAATGTGATGCCACGCAACAGGTGTTTGCGAAGGACAATCGTGAAAATCATGACGGGAACGAGAAACAACGTTGCACCCGCGGCCACGGCCGGCCAGTCCTGGCCGCCGACGCCGATGATCGTGGGAATGAAGGGTGGTGCCGTCTGGGCTGTGCCCGAGGTCAAAAGAACGGCGAAGGCATATTCGTTCCAGGCGAAGATCAGGCAGAAGATCGCTGTCGAGGCAATGCCGGTCATGGCTTGCGGAAGGACGACCTTGTAAAAGGCCTGAAAGCGGGTGTAGCCATCGATCAGCGCCGCTTCCTCGTATTCGATCGGGATTTCGTCGATAAAGCCCTTAAGCAGCCAGACCGCCAGCGACAGGTTGACCGCGGTGTAGAGCAGGATCATGCCGAGATGGGTGTCGTTGAGGCCAAGCGAGCGGAACATCAGGAAGATCGGGATCGCCACGGCAATCGGTGGCATCATGCGCGTCGACAGGATGAAGAACAGCAGGTCATCCTTGAGCGGTACCTTGAAGCGGGAGAAGGCGTAGGCCGCGGCAGTGCCCAAGACTATGCACAGCACCGTCGAACCGAAGCCGATGATGATCGAATTCCAGAACCGTTCCATGAAACGCGATGGGCCGGCGATGATAAAGCCATCCTTGCGCACGATGCGGTCGTACCAGGTCGTCGGTTCCCCAAGGGCTTTGACATCCTCTTCCGTTGCCCGCGTGCGGGTGGTGAAGAGGTTCACATATCCTTCGAGGGTTGGCGAAAAGAACGTTTTGGGCGGATAGGCGATGGCATCGGAGGGCGACTTGAAGCTTGTTCCGATGATCCACAGGAGCGGCAGGATCGTGATCAGGGCGTAAAGGACCACAAGCGTTCCCGCGAACAATTTCTGGCGACCCGAAGGTTCTGTTACGGAATAGCTGCTCATCTCTGTTTCACCTTGTTCAGGGCTTTGACGTAGATCGATGCGAGACCGAAGACCGTCACGAAGAGGATGACCGCGTAGGCGGAGGCATACCCCGTGCGCCATTTTTCGAAGGCTTCGCGCTTCAGGTTGATGGACGTCAGCTCAGTGGTCGACCCGGGACCGCCGCCCGTCAGTTGCACCACAAGGTCGAACATCTTGAAGTTTTCAATGCCGCGGAAGAGGATCGCCAGCATCAGAAACGGAAGGACCAGGGGAATTGTGATCGTCCAGAACTGCCGCCATTTGCTGGCCCGGTCGCATTCCGCCGCTTCATAGATGCTGCCAGGGATGGACCGTAGCCCCGCCAAGCAAATCAGCATGACGAAAGGCGTCCACATCCAGGTATCGACGATTACGATGGCCCACGGTGCCAGCGGCACGTCGCCGATCATCGAAAAGGCGGACGGGTCGGCTCCAGTCAAGAACCCCACGGCGTAATTGAACAGGCCGATCTGCGGCTGGTAGAGAAATGTCCAGAAGTTGCCGACAACCGCCGGGCTCAACATCATCGGCAGCACGATGATCGTCGTCCACATGTCGTTGCCGCGAAATTTCTTGTTGATCAGATAGGCCAGCGCGAAGCCAATCAGAACCTGGAGGACGATCGTCCAGATCAGGAAATGGGCCGTCGCCTGCATCGTCAACCAGACGTCCGAGTCTGTCAGGATATTGATGTAGTTCTTGAGCCCGACGAAACTGACCTCGGCATTCGGCCGATTGACCCGAAAATTGGTAAAGCTCAGCCGGATTGTCCAAATCAACGGAAAGATGTTGACGGCGAGCAACAGGAAGATCGACGGTGCCACGAAAAGCCAGGCAATGGCCCGATCTGAGAGCCCTTGGATGCGTTTGGCAACGACTGGTGGCGTTGCGCGTGCCGCCCGTTCGATCGATGAATCGAGCATAGTAGTCCCCTAATTCATAAGCAGATTGGTTCGCAGGACCGGCTAAAGAGCGCCGGTCCTGCACAGACATCTGAAGCCGCGAGGAGGTACGCGGTCAGCGTCTAGTATTTGCCTTCGTCGTCGAAGATCTCGGTCCAATCGGCAGCCAGGCCGTCAAGCGCTTCCTTGGCCGTGCCCTGACCGGCGACGACGTAGTTGTGGAAGCGTTTTTGCGAGGCCTGTAGAAGCGAAGCATAGGATGGTTCCGCCCAGAAGTCCTTCACGATTGCCATGGAATCCAGAAAGGTCTGCGCGTAAGGCTGGCTCGTGGCAAAGCCGGGGTCTTCAACGACCGCGCGCAATGCGGAATAGCCCCCCAGCTGCCACCATTTGGCCTGGATATCGGGCTGAGCGAACCATTTGATATATTCAAGGGCAGCATCCTGCTTGTCGGATGCTGCGACCACGGAGATACCCTGGCCGCCCAACTGCGCGAACTGCACGCCGTCGGGGCCGGCCGGATTCGCGAAATAACCAGACTTGTCGCCACCGACTTTGGGATCGGCATGGATGCCGGGCCAGGTGAAGGCGAAGTTCATTTGCAGGGCAACCTGGCCGGACTTGTAAGCATCGATGTTCTCGGACATGTAGGCGTCGGACGATCCGGGAGGAGCGCAGCAATTGTAAAGCTCCTTGTAGAATTCCAGACCTTTCACGGACTTGTCTGAATTGACATACCCTTCGAGCTCATAGGGCTTGTCCGGATTCTGATATTCGAAGCCGAAGCTGTAGAGCACGTCCATCGCGCCCATTGTGATGCCCTCGGATCCGCGTTCGGTGTAGATCGCGGCGCCGTAAACCTTGTTGCCGTCGATCTCGCGATTCTGGAAAAACGCGGCGATATCCTTGAGTTCGGCGAACGTCTTCGGCACGGCAAGATCGCGGCCGTATTTCTGCTTGAATTCCGCCTGCAGTTCAGGGCGAGAGAACCAATCCTTGCGATAGCTCCAGCCAACGACGTCACCGAAGGCAGGCAGCGCCCAGTAGTTCGGCGAACCCTTCGGCCACTCGGCATAACCTGTAACGGTCGCCGGGATGAAATCGCTCATCTTGATGCCTTCCTTGCCAAAGAAGTCATTGAGCTTGACGTATTGGCCGTTTTCCGCCGCGCCGCCGATCCACTGGCTATCGCCGATCATCAGGTCGCAGAGCTTGCCGCCGGAATTCAGCTCATTGAGCATACGGTCGGCGAAGTTCGGCCACGGCACGAATTCGAAACTCATCTTGTGGCCGGACTTGGCCTCGAAGTCCTTGCTGAGCGCAACAAGCGCATTGGCCGGATCCCAGGAAGCCCAGCACAGCGTCAAATCCTCGGCCTGCGCCGGCGCGGTTGCGCCCAGCGTCAAAAATGCGGTTGCAACACCGGCGCCAAACGCCGACTTCAAATATGAAACTGTCATGGAAATCTCCTCCAGCGTGACACTCCGACCTCCATCGGTACGTGCCTCGCGCTCTCAACGAGTTGCGACAGACTCGAAGATTCGCCCTCCTTGGAGCGACCCTCCCCTCCAGCGTCGGCGCACTCCTCTGGCCGCTGCTGTTGTCAATCATATAACTGAGGTGCGCACCTCAGTGCAAGGTTTTTTTGAGGTGCGCACCTCAATTTCTTGCTTTTTCGCTTGTGCTGTTGGAAAAGAGGCGGTGGGCGGCAACAGGAGGATGGTGAAAAAAGATGATGCGACCGACGGCGAAAGACCTGGCGGAAGCAGCCGGATTGAGTTTGGCGACAGTCGATCGCGTTTTGAACGACCGGCCGAATGTCAGTGCTGGAGCCGTACGAAAAGTGAACGAAGCCATTGAACGAATTGGTTTTTTTCGCAATCCGGCGGCTGTTGTCCTGGCTCGCAACAAGCTCTACCGCTTTCGCTTCGTTCTCCCAAGCAAAGGCGATCAATATCTTCTGGAGCTGCTGCAACGTGTTCGGGAGGCAAGTCAAACGCTCAAATCCGAGTTGACGGAAATAACCGTCGATCAAATTCCAACGGACGATCCGCATCAGCTTTCACGGCATCTGGCCTCGATCGAACACGAAGAGGTGGATGGCGTCGCCGTCATGGCGCCTGAGTCACCACAGGTGCGCGACGCGCTCAGCCGGCTGATGCTGCGCGGCATTCATCTGGTCCAGTTTTTGTCCGGACAGGAAAAGTTGGAAACTGCAGACTTTGTTGGCGTTGACAACTTCGCAGCCGGTGCAACAGCGGGCAAGATCATTGGCCGGTTCCTCGGCCGGGAAGTCGGCAAGATCATGATCGTCGCGGAAACCATGGTGGCGCGCGACAGTATCGAGCGCCGCCGCGGCTTTGACAGCATCATCAATCAGCAGTTCCCTCACCTGACGAACCTGCCGTCGCTCGAGACCTATGGGGATGAACGGCGGGCGGCGGCGATTATACGGCAAGTCATGGAACATAATCCGGATATCAGGGCCGCTTATGTCATGAGCCCGGAAAGCCGCGTGCCTGTTACGGCGATCAGGCAGCGTATGGACGCGCAAAAGATCGTCATCGTTGTCCACGAACGCACGCCCTTCAGCGAAGAAGCTCTCCGCAACGACCAGATCGATACCATTATTGCACAGGACCCCGGGCACGCGGTGCGCAGCGCCATCCGCATCATGCGCGCTCGCACCGATGAGCGCGAGCCGATCGCGTCGCAGGAAAAGATCCGTATTGAGGTCTTACTCAAGGAGAATTTGTGATCGAGGGATGCGAGGGTGCCACTCTCTTGTGGCGTCGAACATCGCAACGCGACAGGTAGCATCCGCCTATCTGAAGACGATCGCCGAACAAGGATTGCTTCAAGAAATAGAGGTCGGCCGCGAAAATCTCAATGTTAAGCCGGCCTTGCTTTCGCTCCTGTCGAAATGCCCAGCTGATCTTTGCCCGGACCGGACGCAGGGAGCAGTCGCCCGGCGACAAAGGTCGCCAATCGACGCCAAGAACTGGGCTGGACGACGCTTCCTGGTGAGTTTCTGCTTGAAACCCGTGGGCCGGGCTTGGTCCCTAGCCGCGCTGAACCGCTAGGAAAACAGCTATAATCAAGAGCAGGAACAGCCCGGCTGCGGCCGCCGCTATGCCCAGGACAGCGAACCATGTCTGCGCGCTAAGAAGGCTTGGTCGCTGGCCGTCAGCCTTCTTCGTGCCGAGAAACGCCAAAGTTCCGAGGAGAACCGGCGTGCCTCCTCCAACGACCATCGCCATTGCGCCTTCCGGAGCAGTGGTTCGCCAGATCATTCCGAACAGGTAAATGCCGGCAATCGTCCCAACGATGAGGGCGCCAAAAATCAGAAGAATGCGCATTGCGACCCTTTCGACGACCAGACTTTGAAAGAGTCTACGCGAAAAAGATTTGGATCGGCACTGTCGGTGTGGACCGCGATTTTCGCGGCGCTTCTGCTGGTCATATTGTCCAGCTTTGCACCGCAGCAGATTGACACCCGTGTCAGGATCAAGACAGAATCCTCTATCTCTTCAAAGGCCCACTTGCGCGGCGAGAGTCTGCCCGCGCATAACGCTTCAGGGTCGACCGGGCATTCGGAGTTGACGTCAATGATGGCCACGGGTGACGAAGGTGCGGATCGAATTCACTGTTTTGCGATTTCCAAAGACGCCTGGTACGCGGCAATTTTTGCACTGAGAGACCAAGGATGGTCTCTCGATATGGGTGGCGGCCTTGACCATTCATGGGCGGTGCTGGAACGAGACGGCATTCGCATAGAGATGGAATACGATATCTGGAGCGAGGGAGAGATGGTCGTAGCCGCCGGTGACCTCGTGAAATTGAGAGCCAATTTCCCAACGACCGTACTTGTGGAATTGGGATTGATTTGAAGGAGCCGTGGCCCAAGGAGATCGCCACCTCATTCGTTGGCTAGCGCACCTTGCGCCTTGTGGTGGCTCGCCCGGAACAGGGTTCGGGTATAGTCGTGCTGCATATCGCCGGAGCGCAATTGCTCGCGGGTCAGCGTTTCGACCGGGCGGGCGTTCTGCATCACCATCAGCCGGTCGCACATGTAGGAGATGACCGCAAGGTC
Source organism: Ensifer sp. 1H6 (assembly GCF_001976035.1). NCBI lineage: Bacteria > Pseudomonadati > Pseudomonadota > Alphaproteobacteria > Hyphomicrobiales > Rhizobiaceae > Ensifer > Ensifer sp. 1H6. The sequence goes on from NZ_MOAI01000001.1 coordinate 217,763, forward strand.
GTGGCTGACGATCACGAAAGTCAGGTTCAGCTCCCGGCGGAGCCGGTTCAGGAGGTTGAGGATTTCGGCCTGGACCGAAACGTCGAGCGCCGAGGTCGGTTCGTCGAGCAGGAGCAAGCGGGGGGAGAGCGACAGAGCGCGGGCGATCGCCACGCGCTGCCGCTGTCCGCCGGAAAGCTCGTGCGGGAAGCGGAAACGGTGCGCAGCCGTCAGGCCGATCATTTCCAGGAGCTCGACTGTGCGGGCGTCGACGTCCGACATGCGGTTGATCCACATCGGCTCGGCGATCGCCCGGCCGATTGTGTAGCGGGGATGGAGTGAGGCGTAGGGATCCTGGAACACCATCTGCGCCACATGCACCAGATCTCGCCGTCGCCCCTTGCGCGGGTCGATGCCCCCTATGCGGATATCGCCGGTCCAGCGGGGCGTAAGGCCCATGAGGGTGCGCAGCACGGTCGACTTGCCCGATCCGCTTTCGCCGACGAGGCCGAAGCTCTCGCCGGCTGCCACCGACAGGCTGAGGTCTTGGACGGCCACCGCGCTGCCGAAATGGACGCTGAGATTGTCGATCCGGATCATGCACGCACCTCGTTCCAGCTTGCGTCCCGCTCCAGGGTTGGCAGCGGCGTCAGCGGCCCGTCGATGGCCGGCAGGCAGGCGATAAGCCCCCGCGTATAAGGATGCTTCGCTTCGTGCATCCGTCGCGCATCCAGTGTTTCGACGACCTGACCGGCATACATGACCAGCACCCGGTCGCAGAAGCGCGAGACGAGGTTGAGGTCGTGACTGATGAAGATCAACCCCATCCCGCGGCGTTGGACAAGCTCCTCCATGATCTCCAGCACCTGGGCCTGCACCGTCACATCGAGGGCGGACGTGGGCTCGTCGGCGATCAGCAGCTCCGGTTCGCGCACCACCATCATCGCGATCATCACGCGTTGGCCCATGCCGCCGGAAAGCTCGTGCGGGTAGAGATCGAACACCCGCTCCGGCGCACGGATGTGCACGGCTTCCAGCACCTCCAGCACCTTCCTGCGTATCGCCGCGCGGGGCAGCGAACGATCGCCGAGCCGGATGGCTTCCGCGATCTGCTTGCCGACGCGCATGACCGGATTGAGCGAGAATTTCGGGTCCTGCAGGATCATTCCCATGCGACTGCCGCGCAAGTGACGGCGCAGCCGCGGCGTGGCCGCCAGGAGATCGATGCCGGCAAAGGACATGGCTTCGGCCGACACCCGCGCATGGCCGGGCAGCACGCCCATCAACGCCCGGCTGGAAAGGCTCTTGCCGGAACCACTTTCGCCGACGATGCCGAGCTTCTCCCGGCCGACACTGAATGACACGCCCTTGACCGCTTCGATGATCCCCCCACCCTCGCCGACAAAACCGACGCGCAGGTTTTCTACGTTCACAAGTGTCTCGCTCATGCGCGCCTCCTGAGGTGTGGATCAAGCAGGTCGCGCATGGCGTCCCCCAGAAGATTGAACCCGAGGCTGACGACGAAGATCGCAAAGCCGGGCATTGTCGCCACCCACCACTGGTCGAAGATGAACTTGCGACCGGTCGAGATCATCGCGCCCCATTCCGGTAGCGGCGGCTGCGCGCCAAGACCGATGAAGCCGAGCCCCGCCGCCGTCAGGATGATGCCGGCCATGTCCAGCGTCATGCGTACGATGACCGACGAAAGGCACATGGGAATGACGTGGCAGAAGACGATGCGGAATTCGGACCCTCCTGCAAGCCGCACGGCATTGACATAATCACTGTCGCGCACGACGAGCGCTTCCGCCCGCGCCAGCCGCGCATAGGGCGGCCAGGCGGTGAGCGTGATCGCGAGCGCCGCATTGACGATGCCGGGGCCGAGCGCGGCGACGAAGGCGAGCGCCAACAGTAGCTTGGGAACCGCCAGGAACACATCGGTTATGCGCATGAAGACCGCATCGACCCAGCCGCCGGACGTTCCCGCCACCGCGCCGATGATGAGGCCGATGGGGACCGATGTGGCGACGACCAGCCCGACGATCAGAAGGGTCAGGCGCGCACCAAAAAGGACGCGGGAGAAGATGTCGCGCCCCAGCTCGTCCGTGCCGAGCCAGTTCTCGCCGCTTGGCGGCGAGAGACGCCGCACGAGATCGGGCAGGTAGGGATCGTGCGAGGCGAGGAGCGGAGCGAAGACGGCGCTCAGCACCAGCACACCGAGGATGGCGAGGCCGAGCATGCCGAGCGGATTGCCCGCAAAGCGACGGGCGAACTGCCAGAATTCGCCGACGCGGGCCCGCCGCAGTTGGCGCCGGCTGTCGGCAAGGGCGAGGTTCGTTGCGGTCATGGTGGCCTCCTACCGGCGACGAAGGTTGGAGCGCGGATCGAGCATCTGGTACAGCACGTCCGAGATCATGTTGAGCAGGATGAAGACGGTGCCGACAAGCACCGTGCCGCCGAGAACGGCGTTGACATCAGCCCGGAAGAGCGACGAGGCGATGTAGTTGCCGATGCCCGGCCAGGCGAAGACCGTCTCGACGAGCACCGAACCCTCGAGCAGGCCGCCATAGGAGAGCGCGATGACCGTCACGAGCGGGATCGCGGCATTGCGCAGCGCATGGAGCATGACGGTCCGATACTCCGTCGCCCCCTTGAGACGGGCCGTCAGCACATATTCCCGCGATAACTGGTCGAGCATCATCGAACGCGTCATGCGCGAGATATAGGCGAGGCTGTAGTAGCCGAGCAGCACGGCCGGCAGCACGATATGGCTCCACGCATTGGCGAAGACCTCCCATTCGCCGGCAATCAGCGAGTCGATCAGCAACGAGCCCGTAACCGGCTTGACGATCCCCTGGAAGAAGATGTCGATCTGCCCTGGTCCCGACACCCAGTCGAGCCTGGAATAAAAGACGAAGAGGCCGACCAGCCCGAGCCAGAAGATCGGCACGGAATAGCCGATAAGGCCGACGAAGCGTATGAGATAGTCCGGCCATCGGTCATGCCAGTAGGCGGCGGCGACCCCCACGGGTACGCCGACCAGCGTGCCGATCAGCAGACCGAGCGTCGCCAGCTCCAGCGTTGCCGGGAAGAAGCCGGCAAGGTCGGACAGCACGGGCCGATTGGTGACGAACGACGTACCGAAATCGACTTGCGCGAGCTTGCCGGCATAGACAAGGAATTGCTGCCAGAGGGGCTTGTCCAGCCCCATTTCGAGGAAGACGCGCTGGTAGACTTCCTCGCTCGCCTTCTGGCCGACCACCGAGAGGACCGGATCGATCGGCACCATGCGGCCGATGCAGAAGGTGAGCGCCACGAGGCCGAGCAGGGTGATGCCCACGGTCACGAACAGGAAGAGTATCCGGCCGGTGAAGCCGAGAACCCGGTTGAAGAGAACTGCCGGCACGACCCACTCCGGTTTGATTGTTTGCGATCGACGCTCGGCCGCGAACCGGGACCGAATCCCATTCGCGGCCGAGTCCTGTTCGGACGTTTACTTGCTCACGTTCCAGTAGCGGTCGTCGGAAAAGGTCTGCCCCAGGACGAGGCCCTTAACCGAGCTGCGCACCCCGACCTTGCGGACTTGCTGGAACATGTAGAGGAAGGGCGAAGTGTCGGTATGGGCCTTCTGCATGACCTGATACATGGCCTGCCGCTTCTCCGTATCCTGCTCGCGAACAGCCGCCATCGCATCTTGCGACAGTTTTCCGGCATCCCAGCCGAAACGGTCGGCGAGACCGGTGGAGCCATCCGGCGCGTCCTTCTTGTTGACGGCGAAAGCCTTGGCGTTGGAATGCGGGTCGGGATAGTCAGGTCCCCACAGGCCGAACCAGATGTCGAGGCTTGCCGAGCGGTAGCGCTCCAGCCATTGCTGGCCATCGACCACCTCCAGATTGAGCTTGACGCCGGCCTGCGCCATGGTCGCCTGGATGGCCTGTGCGAAGTCCGTGTAGGGCGGCGTGTTCCAGACGACGGAATCCAGCGTGAACTCGCCGGAAACGCCGGCCTCGCCGAGCAGCTTCTTGGCCTTCTCGATGTCCGGCTTGTAGGGGTTGTAGTCGATCGCACCGAGGAAGCCCTTCGGCACCAGCGTCTGGTGTACCTCCATCGTGCCGCGTGAGATCGTGTCGACGATACCCTGATAGTCCACGAGATACTTCAGTGCCTCGACGACCTTGGGCTTGGCCAGATACTCGTTCCGCACATTCAGGCCCATGTAGTAGATCGTGCCCGAACGGCCGTCGACGAAGCCGACATCCGCATTGTCCTCCAGCGCGCCGAAATCATCGGGGCCGAGCTTGTTGGCGATGTCGATGTCGCCCTTTTCGAGCAGCAGGCGCTGGGCCGCGCTTTCCGGAATGTGCTGGAGGAAGATGCGCTCCAGCCCACCGGTTTCGCCGGCATAGTTCGGGTTGCGGGTCAGTAGGATCGATTGCTTCGGTTCCCAGCGCGTCAGCACATAGGGGCCAGAGCCTGCAGAATTTTCGGCCTTCAGCCATGCATTGCCGAAGTCGCCGCTGACCTCGTGCTCCTGCACAAGCTTGGAATCGACGATGCCGCCCACATAGGAAGACAGGCAGTAGTAGAGGAACGAGGGTGCATAGGTGTCGCCGATCTCGATGACCAGCGTCATGTCGTCGGTCGCCTTGATGCGTTCGTTGGCGTTTTCCGGCGTGAAACCGAACTGGGTAAGGATGAAGGCTGAGCGCGACTTCATCTGGACCACGCGGCGCAGCGAATATTCCGCATCCTTCGCCGTCACCGGATTGCCGGAGGCGAACTTCAGCCCCGGGCGCATCTTGAACGTATAGGTCTTGCCGTCTGGCGAGGCCGTCCACGTTTCGGCGAGCACGCCGATGATCTTGCTGGAATCGTCGGGCGCGACGCTCACCAGCGGCTGATAAATCTGGTTCGCGGCGAGAACGCCGCCGAGTTCCGATACTTCACCAGGATCGAGCGTGATGATGTCGTCGATGGTGTCGGCTACGACGAGCGTGTTCTTCGGCGTTTCGGCCAGCGCATGAGTCGTCGCCAGCGCCAGCGCCACCATCGCTCCGCTTACCAGTCTTTGTACGCGCATGTTTCCTCCTTCAGCCGGCCAGGATTTCACCTGGTGCCGTCTGCTCCCGTGTTATTGTTCTGGAATTGCATTCCCGCGCAGCTGCACGGGCCTTGATCGTCCCACCTTGCGGGCCGGCCCTGTCACGAGGCATGGAACCGGCAAGGCAGCGTTCACCAGATCGGGCGACCTCCACCTCCCGTTCCGACACTTTAGTCAGGCTAAAGTTTATGATGGTCGCTTGTCAATCGCCTTCGTGAGAATTTCGTCTGAAACAAGCTCTAATCCGACACCTACAGCGCCGCGCGTCTTATTAGACGCGCAAAGGTCGCTGTAGCACTTTGAACTGCTGCGTGTTTTTATCCTTAAATCGAATAGGATTTGAGGAAACATGCAGTAACGGCCAGTCACCGCTCCGGTATGATCCGCGTCGTTCCGACCCATAGTTCCCTCGCCTCGCCGGGACCGACATTGCAGGCGCGATGCGGCAGCGAGGCGGGAAAGTGCAGCGTGTCCCCCGCCGTCAGTCGGTATTGCCTGTCACCGATCTCGTAGAGCATCTCGCCCTCGATCAGATACAGGAAATCCTCACCTTCGTGACGCGTCAACTCGGAGACATAGCCGGGTGGCATGTGGGTGATGCAGCTGTTGAGCCGAGCATCGGGAAAGCCGCGCTGCAACAGTTGATATACCCGCTCCTCCGCCTCGATGCTGTAACCGTGCCGTTCGCTGGCATGCGAGACCATGGAATAGGTGGGATGTGGCACCTGCTGCAGAAAGGCCTCCACGCTGGCGCCGAGGGCAGAGGCAAGGTTGTAGAGCGAGATCAGCGACGGCGTCGAAAGACCGCGCTCGATCTGGCTGATGAAGCCCTCGCTGAGCCCCACCTCAAACGCGACCTGTCGCATCGTCTTGCCGATCTCCTTGCGCCTTTGCCGAAGCGCGCGGCCAAGTGAAACGGCGGGCGGAAATTGTGGAGAAATGGGGAACTGCCCGACGCCCTTCTGCCGCGTCACCCGTTCGTCGAAGCTCATATCGTCTTTCCGCTCTGTCCTGATTTGAGGAAAAACTTTAGCTTCACTAAAGTCTCCTGCGCAAGCCAAAACGACATGTGGCCGCATTCGACAATCATTCACGCGGGATTTCGCGCAGGTTTCATGCCGTCAACAAGACAGGCGCCTGGGCTAACAGCCGATCACTCCCCGTGACCCGCGCGCGCGCCGTAACAGCCTTTGCTCAGCGGCTTTGGGCGGTGGAACGGTCCCAACACGCGTTCTCGTTCAGTCTACTGAACGCCTGTTCATCGCAAGATTTGATATTTTTTTATCGTTCATATTGACAAATGTTGGATTACTAACATACTCTCACCCGAACAAGCCCGACTACCACCAAAAACAATCGACGCTGGGAGGCGCGGAAATGGGAACAGCAACAAGACTACCGCTCGTTGCGGCAACTTTATATCTAGGCGCTTCGGTCTTAGCCGTTCATCCGGCGTCGGCTTCCGAACTCATCAGGATCGTATCCCCGTACAAGACCACGACGCTCGACCCGTTGCGCTCTGCCGCGGCGGGCAACATCGAGACATACGGCCAGCTCTATGCGCGCCTTGTGCAGCGCAACACCGCAAACGGCGAACTTGAAGCAGGACTGGCTGAAAGCTGGGATATTTCGGAGGATGGCCGCACTTATACATTTCGCTTGCGGGACGCAAAGTTCTCGAATGGCACAACCATCACGGCCGATGACGTCGTGTTCAGTCTGTCGCGCATCCACGATGACAAGCAGTCAGCCTATCCCGCCCCGCTCGGTGCAGTGGTGACCATCACGGCATCTGACCCCAAGACGGTGGTGATTAGACTGAAGTCTGCGTTCGCACCATTCCTGGGCAATCTCGAAATTTGGAACATGGGGATTGTTTCTAAGGCTGACGTCGAGGCTCAGGGCGCGGAGAAGGCTTTCAGCAGCGCGCCAGTGACATCGGGCCCGTACGCCGTCAAGGAATGGAAGCCGAATGATAAGCTCGTGCTGCAACCCAATGAGCACTATTGGCGCAGCGGCTATCCAAAATCGGACGCGATCGTCGAACTGAAAGAAGTTGCCTCTCCTGAGACGCGAGCGGCGATGTTGAAGGCCGGCGAGGCTGAAGTGGTGCGCGCAGTACCGTGGGCGCAGATTGATGACCTGAAGGCAACGGACAGCATCGATATGCGGCTCGAACCTTCGACCACAATCTATATGACGTTGATGAACCACAAGCGCGAGCCGTTTTCAAACATGAAGGCAAGACAGGCCGCAGCCTATGCGATTGACAACAAAGCAATGGCAAAAGCGATCACGCGGGGTTACGCAGAACCCGCCAACACGACCCTGCCAGGCAGTATCGATTTCCACGACAAGGACAACCCTGGCATCCCCTTTGATTCTGCGAAGGCAAAGCAGTTACTGATTGAGTCTGGAATGTCCGGACACGAGGTGAAGATCCTCGCCACATCGGGCGCGACCGAACAGCAGATGGCGTTGCTGCTGCAGGCACAGTGGCAGGCCATCGGACTGAAGCCAGTCATTGTAAACGTTGACTCCGGCGCTTGGTGGGATGCAACCGCCAAGGGCGACTACGATGCGGCGGCAAACTGGTGGTATAACGAGACGCCCGATCCCGATCTGGCTGTTCGCTGGGCAGTTTGCGGCACTTGCGGCTCCAACTCCTACAACACCTTCTACGCCAACCCGAAGGTCGACGAACTGGTTGCGCAGGGCACCATGGAGACCGATCTCCAGAAGCGAGCGGAGATCTATAAGGAGATCCAGAGGATCACGACCGAAGAGGTGTCTCAGATTCCTCTGTTCTATGCGCCGAACGCGGTCGCCTACTCGAAGACCCTCGAAGGCATCAAGCTTACTCCCTCCCTCCAGTGGACCCTCGAAGATACGACGGTCGCCAAGTAGATGAGATCAGGCGGGGCGGCGGCGCTTTGGTGTGCTGCCCTTCCCTCTCACCGGAGGTACCAGATTGAACTTTCTGTCACTCATATCGCGGCGCATGCTGCAGTTGCTTGCCGTGATGGTCGGGATCAGCATCGTCACCTTCCTGCTGCTGCACCTCGCGCCTGGCGATCCCGCCCGTCTCCTTGCAGGCGACCGTGCGAGCCCCGAAACGATCGCGGCCATTCGTTCGCACTATGGTTTGGATCAGCCGCTCTGGCGGCAGTACCTGACCTACACCATCAATCTACTTGGAGGTGACATCGGTCAATCACTGCGATTCCAGCGGCCGGTAAGCGAACTCATTTTGCAGTTCATGTGGCCAACCTTGTTCCTTACGGGTTACGTCGTGACACTGGCCGTTCCGCCAACAATTGCGTTGGCGATCGCCAGCGCACGCGAACCAGGCGGTGCCGCCGACCAGATCATTCGGATCATCGGCATCATCGGCATCACCATTCCGGTTTTCTGGCTGGGTATCATGATGTCGCGCTTCTTCGGTGTTTCGTTGGGATGGTTTCCTGTTTCAGGCTACGGCGAGACCTTCGCCGAGCATCTGCACCATTTGTTTCTGCCTGCGATGTCGACGGCGATCTGGCTTGTTCCGGTGCTGACCCAGAGTCTCCGCGCTGCGCTGATCGAAAAGACCACGGCCGACTTCGTAACCGCGGTGCGTGCTCAAGGTGCAAGCGAGCGGGAGATTTTCTGGAAAACCATCCTGCCCAACGCCGTTCTTCCGACGCTCAACCTTCTGGGCGTTATGGTCGCCTTCATGATCGGCGGAGCCATCATCGTTGAAACGGTCTACGCCATACCTGGCCTCGGCTCGCTGATGGTCGGCGCACTCCTCGGCCGCGACTACTATGTGGTGCAAGGGCTCACGCTCGTTTTTGCCTTCTCCACCGTATTCATAACGCTAGCCGTCGATCTTGTTTCGGCTTTGATCGATCCCCGAATCCGGCTCTGAGGTACCACAATGTTGAAATTGCCTGCTTTATCAGGGGTCATTCCATTCACAACGCGGCTCTCACCGATGATGGTGCTGGCGATCGCCATTCTTGGCGGCTGGTTGTTCATCGCCCTGGCCGCTCCCCTGATCGCGCCATACGACCCGGACACGATCGACATCGCCAGTATGCTGACAGCGCCCAGCGCAGATCATTGGTTTGGAACAGATCAGGTAGGTCGCGACGTTTTCTCCCGCGTCATTTACGCAGCGCGCGTGGACCTGTTTCTTTGTGTCATCGGCGTGCTGCCTCCGCTTGTAATCGGCACCATCGTCGGGCTCTTCAGCGGTTACTTCGGAGGCATGGTCGATAGCGTCTTCATGCGGGTCTATGACCTTACGGTCGCCTTTCCATTTTTTGTCTTGGTTCTGGCAATCGTCGGCGTGATCGGACCGGGCCTCGTCAATTTTATCATCGCACTGACGATCGTCGGCTGGGTCAGCTACGCGCGTCTTGTCAGAGCCGAAGTCCTGACGGTTCGCGAAAGCGAATTCGTCCGCGCCGCCGAATGCCTCGGCTACCCGAGACGAGCGGTCCTTTTCCAACACGTTCTGCCGAACGCGATCGGACCAGTCATTGCCTATGCCGTGAGCGACGCCGTGCTTGTCATGCTGGCCGGGGCGAGCTTTGGCTATCTCGGCATGGGCGCTCAGCCGCCGCTCGCAGAATGGGGCGTCATCATTGCCGACGGACAGGCGTTCATCCAGCAAGCATGGTGGATCTGCCTCTTCCCAGGTCTCGCGGCAATTTCACTCGGACTGGGCTTCGCCTTTCTCGGAGACGGTCTCGGCCAATGGCAGCGTCGAGAGGTGGCCGCATGAGCATGGCAAGCAAGCTCTCACCATTGATGGAGGTTGAAAACCTGTCGATCTCCTTCGGATCCCTCGAGACCGTGAAAGGCGTGTCGTTTAGTGTCAATGCTGGCGAAATCCTCGGCATCGTCGGGGAAAGCGGGTCTGGGAAGTCCCTCACGTGCCGCGCGCTCATGGGCATTCTTCCCAGGACAGCAACGACGATGGGCGCTGTCCGGTTGGAGGGGCGAAGCCTCCTCGAACTTGGCGAGCCTGACTGGTGCTCGATCCGCGGCCGCGAACTCGGTATGATCTTCCAGAACCCCGCTTCACATCTCGACCCGCTCCGTCGCATCGGCAAGCAAGTCGCAGCACCGATGGTGCGGCATCTGGGAATATCGAAGCGCGAAGGAGAGCGGCGGACAATCCAGCTGCTTGAGGATGTTGGCATCCACGATGCGCACGCGCGATCGCGTTCTTATCCGCACGAATTCTCCGGCGGAATGAAACAGCGGGCCATGATCGCCGCTGCAATCGGTTGTGGACCGAAGCTACTGATCGCCGACGAGCCGACCACAGCACTAGACGTTACTGTCCAGGCGCGCATCCTTAAGCTTCTGCGCGATCTGAACCGAAATCGCGGCTTGTCGATCATCCTGATTTCTCATGATCTAGCCGCAATCGCCAGCACCTGCTCGCGCGTGATCGTCATGCGCAACGGCGAAATTGTTGAACAGGGCACGACTGAGGAAATCATTAACCGCCCCAAAAGCAGCTACACACAGCTCCTGATCGCGTCGCAGCCAAACGGCTGGAGCAACACCGGTGATCAAGCGCCTGCATCGCGGTCCACCCCCCTGATCAGCGTTGACAAGCTTTCCGTGTCGTTCGTGCCGCGAGGCAATCTCCTAACCGGTTCGGCATCCAAACGAATCCCATTCCTTGCCCTGAACGAAGTCGATCTTCAGGTCAGCGCCGGAGAAACGGTGGGCATCGTCGGCGAAAGCGGATCGGGCAAGAGCACGCTCGCGCGGGCGATTGTACGGCAGAACAAGCCGAGCAATGGCGCGATCAGTTTCGATGGCAGCGATGTGCATGAGTTGAGCGGCGCGGAGCTCAGGCGTTTCCAACGGCGCGTGCAAATGGTTTTCCAGAATCCGTACGATTCACTCAACCCCCGAATGAGTGTCCGGGACGCCGTCGCCGAGCCGATATGGAGGCACGGCCTGTCAGACCGACGCTCGGCTCTAATTCGCGCAGACGACCTTCTGGAGATGGTCGAGCTGCCGAGGGCGTTGCGAGAGCGTCGCCCCCGACAGCTATCTGGCGGCCAATGCCAGCGTGTCGGCTTGGCCAGGGCACTCTCGCTAGAGCCAGAATTGTTGATCGCAGACGAAATCACGTCCGCTTTGGACGTGACAACACAGGCACAAATCCTGGAACTCCTGGGCAGACTTCAGCGCGAGCGGCAACTCGCATTGCTCTACATTTCCCACGATCTCGGCGTCGTCAACAGCATTTGCCAACGGGTCTATGTCTTTAAGGGAGGCAGGATCGTTGAGAGCGGCCCGACACAACAGGTCCTGAACAAGCCACAAGATAGCTACACCCGCGAGCTTGTCGGTTCAGTCACCCACCTAAAGCCCCATGCAAGACAAGGAATGTGCCATGCGCCTCGATGAGTACGTCACCTACGATGGCGTCGGCCTTGCGCAACTCTTGGCAAAGGGTGACGTAAGCCCGAGAGATTTGGGGCGGTGCATTACGAGCTCGGTGACGGCAGTGAACTCAAAGATCAATGCCGTCATAGAACTGTACTCCGACGCCTTGGATTGCCTTCCGGAGAAGCCGGCCGGCCGTTCTACGGGATCCCGACACTGACAAAGGACTTTCCGGTCGAGGCGGGGCGCCCTGCCGAGTTCGGCAGTCGGCTTGCTGAGGGAAACCGGACGACGCAGGACGCCGTTTATTGGGAACGACTTAGAAACGCGGGCCTGGTCAATGTCGGCCGTACGACCAGCTCGGAGTTCGGCGTGGCCGCAACGACAGAAACGCTGCTCTACGGCAACACCTCTAATCCATGGGATCCCAAGCGCGGCGTCGCGGGGTCAAGCGGCGGTGCGGCCGCGGCAGTTGCAGCAGGCATTGTGCCATTCGCGCAGGGCAGCGACGGTGGCGGATCGATCCGCAATCCCGCCTCCTTCTGTGGACTGATCGGGCTCAAACCCTCACGCGGGCGCATTACCGGATCTCCACGCGCCAACGCTCCGCTTCTGGGACTCGCCACGGCATTCATGTTGACGAGATCAATTCGCGACACGGCCCTCCTGCTGGATCTATGCAATGGCCCTGACGCTGGGGATGGATACGAGATTTGCAGGCCGACCAGCAGCTATAGCGAGACAATTCAGCGTCCGCCGAAGGGCTTGCGCATCGCACTCTGCACAGACTCCTGGTCGGGATTCCAATGTGATCCCGAAGTCGTGAACGCTGTAAGAATGACGGCGGGACTGTTAGCTGCCCTTGGTCATCACGTCGTGGAAGCGCGGCCAGAATTCGACTACGCCGCGTTTCTCCATGCCCAGAAAATCATCTGGGCAGCCGATAGCGCTTCGGGATTGTCGAAAATTGCAGAACACATGCAAAGGAAGCTCGGCCCTGAAACTGTTGGCACCACTGTCCTGGCCTTGCATCGCTACGGAACGACGCTTAGCGGCGCGGAGCTGATCGGTGCGCTTGCCACTTATGACGATGTGACGCGCCAAATCGGCCGCTTCTTCAATCAATACGATCTCCTCTTGACGCCGACCAGCGCCATTCTGCCGGAGATCGTGGGGACATTTGACCCCGCGCGGCCGGAAATCGATGCGGACGATGTCTTCGCCGACCTCGAACCGAAGGAAACGTTTACAGCTCTTTTCAATGGCACTGGTCAGCCAGCAATCTCGCTTCCAACGGGAACATCCTCAAGCGGAATCCCGATTGGCAGCCAGTTGGTGGCCCGGTTCGGGCGCGAGGACTTGCTGCTTGCAGTCGGACGCCAGCTCGAAGAAGGTCTGGATCGTAACAACGGCATATGGGGACAAGGATTTCCCCCTGTCTTTGCAGGTAGCATGCGGGAGTGATGACAGTGACATTTGCCAATGACGAAAGCTCGAACGAGGCTGGTGCGGAGAAGATCGACATTGAAGCGATCCTCCGCGCGCGCATGAACGAATTCTCTCCCTCGGAGCAGAGCCTCGCTGTCTACATGCTCGATAATGTTCAATTGTTGCCCTTTGAGACGGGCAGCACCATCGCGCGCGCAGTAGGCGTGAGCGAGATGACGGTGACGCGTTTCGTACGATCTCTTGGCTTTGAAAATCTTCGCGATCTGAAGAACCGGATGCGCAGCTCTGTTGTAGAGAGAGACGGAGAAGTCGATGACTACATGGCGCGTTTCCAGGTCCGCAACAGCCGACAGCAGGAACTCCAAGAGAGCTTGAAACTCGAGCTGGACGCGATCGTGAAGGCGTATGGGCTGACTGCGACTGAACAATGGGATGAGGCAGCAACGCTTCTTGCCAAGACCCGCCACGTCTATGTCGTCGGATTCCAGGCGTCCAAAGGTTTGGCGATGGATTTCTCGAGCCGCCTGCTATGGGCGCGCCCAAACGTTCTCTTCGCCGACAACGCTACAGGCACCTTTGGCGAAGTCCTCTCAAGCGATCCCAAACAGAGCGTGGTTGTACTGGTTGATACTGCGGCCTACGCCGCCCGAGGGATCAAGCTGGCTGACAAGCTCAAAGCATTCGGAATTCCACTTATCATTGTGACCGACCGCTACAGTCATTGGGGCTTCACCTACACGCCGCTTGTCTTTGAGGGGCACACACACGTGAAAACCTTCTGGGACTCGACGGCGAGCCTTGGAGTGATCCTCAACCTCATGATCGACTCTGTGGCTGTGAAGCTCGGCCCCAAGGCGAAGCGCAATTTTGCGACAATGAGCGAGATGGGTCAGTTGTTCGGCGAGTTCGTCGGCGGATCGTACCTAAGGCGAAAAGACTAGTAGTATCAAGGAAATGCGAGAAGTACTGATGACATCGAGCTCTACGCCAACCTTCCGTGATCCCAGCAAACCCGGCGCACCCCTTGTCCCGCGGGCGGAGTGGGATCGCGCGCCGTGGAATCGCTGGACCTTCCAGAACGTGCGTTCGATCGTGCCCACAGCACAGGTTTGGCGAGGTCAGGGTGGACCAACGGAAATGCTCAGTGCGCATCAGGATATTGATCGCTTGGAGTTCGAGCTGGACGGAACCCGCCGGACGGTCGCAAACTTCATGCAAGCGCAGTATACCAACGCGTTTCTCGTTCTGCACCGCGGGAAAGTCGTCGCGGAGAGGTATCTCAGCGGCATGACCGCCAGGACGCCGCACCTCTCGCAATCGGTGGCCAAATCCATTGTCGGCACCGTGGCGGGCATTCTTATCGAACGCGGTGAAATCGATCCGGCCGCTCCACTCACCCAGTATCTCCCCGAACTCGAAACCACGGCGTACCGGGGTGCTACCGTTCAACATGTGCTGGATATGACCAGTGGCGTGGTATTCGACGAGACCTACACTGCCCAAGATTCCCACATGGCGCAGTTGGATGTCGCAAGCGGTTGGAAAGACGGACATCAGCCAGACTGGCCGACGAACGTTTGGGAACTGATCCTCACGCTGAAGGAGGCCGAGTGCCCACACGGGGCTTCGTTCCGCTATCGATCAATCGAAACAGACGCACTCGCCTTCGTTCTTCAGCGGGTAAGCGGTCTGATGCTATCTGAGCTCGTAAGCCGCGAATTGTGGTCGCGTATGGGGGCTGAGGAGGATGCCTATTTCACGGTGGATCCCGCAGGCTATGCGCTTGGTGACGGTGGCTTCAATGCCACGCTGCGTGACTACGGACGCTTCGCGTTGTTGCACCTCGGGCAAGGCAACATTGGTGGTCGGCAGGTTGTTCCCTCAAGATGGATCGAAGAAACTCGCTACGGAAAATCGTACCCGCTTGGAGACAACTATTGCGAGACCTTGCCGCACGGCACTTATCATAACCAGTTTTGGATCGAGGACCAGAAAAGACGCGCCTATATGGCACGCGGCGTGTTCGGTCAGTTGATCTATATCGACCCGGAAGGCGACTTCGCCGCTGTGATCCTCTCAAGTTGGCCACAGTTCCTCAGCACGGATCGGACGCGGACGGCACTAAGTGCGATACATGCCATCCGTGATGCCTTGAATTAAGTGCTCTCGGACGAGGGCAGCCGCGGCGCATGGTAAGCGTTCTGATGGCCTTGGTCATCGTGCCCTTCGCGACGGCAAGCACGCCTGTAGCGGCGGCTTCCTGCGCCGATTGTGTGCAACTCCACGACCGGCAGCTTCATCACATTGCCAGCAGTCTCCCCTCGGCCGACGACGTCATTCGTCCATCAATCACGAGGCTGACATCAACGATCGACCCGTCTGCTTTGCGGTAGGACGGATTACAAACTTGGCTGCCACAGGGGTGGCATCGCTTTTTTTGAGCCACTGCGCCTTGAAGCGCATTTGAGCGAAACGCATTATTGTTGGTGGGAGCGATCGCGTCTCGTGGAGTGGTGCAAATGTCTTCCGTCGAGTCCTTTGCAGCGAGATTATTGTCAGCGACATTGATGTTCGATCGGGCGTCTTTGGCGGCACTCGAGGCTTTGGCTGCCGAATCCGACAGGCGGATATTGCGACGTGGGGAGGCTCTGGTTCTCGAAGGTGAGCCATCGGATCGGTTCTTTATCGTGCTATCGGGCCGCTTTACGGTGCATAAGGAAGACTATGCTGGTGCGGTCGCTGAGATCGGCCAGGGCGAGCTCGTCGGTGAGGTCGGTTTTTTTGCAGGGCTGCCCCGCATGGCGACCGTGCTGGCTGCCCGCGATTCGATCGTCCTTGAAATCCGCGGCAGCCAGTTCGAGAAAGCGGCCAAGGCTTTGCCAAGCCTGCGGCAGGCGGTCACCACGTTTCTCGCGCGCCGGTTCGCCATGCAGTCTCCGAATTCATCGCGCCCAAAGGAACCTGCCAAGATCCGAACGCTTGCGATCATTCCAGCTGGCGGAAGTCGCATTTCACCAGTCTTCGTCCATCACCTGCGAGCGGCGTTCGCGGCGGGAGTGCGCGCTGAGTTCCTTGCCCGGCCTGACATTGAAGCGCGGTTCGCCGGTCGTCCGATCGACGATCAGTCGGTTCTCAACTGGTTGAACGAACTCGAGGCCAAGACCGAGATCATCGTCTATGTTGCCGATGAAGAGCCCAGTGAATGGACACGGGTCTGCATTCGCCAGGCGGATAGCGTCCTGCTGCTCGCCGACGCGTCCTGCTCGCCCCGCCTGAACCGGTCCGAGGAACTGGCGCTATCGGTTCATTCACCCTCGACCGCGCGGCTCATCCTTATTCACGACAAACGCTCGGCAACGGTTTCTGGTACGGCGAAATGGCTAAACGAGCGTCCTCATGTTGGCCATCATCACCATGTTGCACTGGGGGACGGGTCTGACATCCAACGCCTGGTCCGATTCTTTTCCGGCAAGGCAAGGGGCTTCGTAGCGGCGGGGGGCGGGTCCCTCGGCTGTACGCATCTTGGTGTTTGCAAGGCCTTCGTCGAGGCGGGCGCTTGCTTCGACTATCTCGGTGGGACAAGTTCCGGAGCGGCAATGATGGCCGGTTTCGCCAGAGGGCTGAATGCCGATGAGATCGACCAAGGCACGCACAACATATTCATCAAGGGTCGAGCGTTTCGTCGTCCCACCCTGCCGCATTTCGCTCTCCTGGATCACAAGGTGTTCGATCGGGCCCTTCAGGCCGAGTACGGCGACGTTCTGATTGAGGATCTGTGGCTTCCGTTCTTTGCGCTTTCGACAAATCTCAGCACTCGTCAGCCTCATGTTCATCGCCGCGGAAAGCTCTGGCAGGCGGTTCGCGCGTCAGGCTCGATCCCCGGTGTCCTGCCGCCATTCTTTACGGGTGACGGCGATATGCTCGTGGATGGCGCGATCATGAACAATCTGCCGCTCGAACAGATGAAGGAACTCAAGACCGGGCCCAATGTCGTCGCGAGCTTGGAGTCAGGTGGTCCACAGAAATACCACATCGACTATGACCGCATCCCCGGAGCTTCCGAGTTGGCGCTCGCCTGGCTAAACCCTTTCGGTCGCGCCAGCTTGCCAAAGGTGCCGAGCATGATTCAGGTGATTGCTGCGAGCATGCTGGCACACCGGCCGCAGGACATTGCCATTGGCCCAGAGGATGTCTTGGTTTGTCCGCCGGGTTCGAGCGCGGTGAGCTTCATGGATTGGAGCCGGCATTCCGAATTGTTTGCCGGGGCCTACGACTGGGCCATCCGATGGATCGACGAACGCCTGCGCCAGAACGACCCGGCACTCCACGCGGTGCTGGGCACCTCAGCTCAGAAGGGCCCGACCCAAGTCCGTGGCGACAGCATGGACAAGTCCACCACGTAGCGCGATCCGCTACGGCAGCACGGTTGCGCCGACTGTCGCCGAGCTTGAAAGCCGCATTTGGGCGCGCTCGTGTGAAACCCGCAGAATGCGAATCCGATTCGCGTTCACGTTGCACGCGAACACAGGCTGGAATAAAGTCTAGGAATAGATCCGGCCTTGTTTCGGTAGGTTCGTTCCATAGAAGTCGCGAAGAGATTGTCGTTTGAGCTTATATAGTAAAGACATGGCATGCGTGGGCGTCTGCTTCGGGACGCCTGAAGCCCCGTGCCTGACCACCGTACCAATCCGCGCCGCGAGCTTTTCCGTGACCAGCATTTGCCGGGAGCTTTGGGCGGGTGACGCAAACGACGTTCGACTTCCGGCCTGCGAGTCCTACTTCCTCATGCTCTATCTAGAGGACGCCGAACACGCAGACATCCGGTCGGACGGCTCCTGCGCTCCGGTTCGCCGCTTTGGGCGTGGCACGATCTGCATCGTCGATCTCGGGGACGGGGCGGCCATTCGCCTCAACAGTCGACTGCGCTCGCTGGCCTTCGTGCTACCCAAGGCCCTGTTCGGCGAGACGGCGGAGCTATCGCCGGACACCGGACCACGCCGCCTGGTGTGCCGTCGTGGCGAACCGGATTCGGTGCTTTGCAATCTCGGTACGGCGCTGCTGGCATTTTTCGCCGGTAGCGGAAAAGCGCCTTCACCGGCGCCCCTGGGGCCTGTAGCAGTCGCTATCTGCGCCCACCTCCTGCACCGGTATGGCGAGCCGATTGAGGCGAGCGGTGGAAAGGCGGCAAGGGTGTTCCTGCGGGAAGATCTCGGCACCGCGCTATTGCCAATCGCCACACGGATCGACAGGGCGAAGGCGTACCTCGCCAATCATACCCTCTCGCTGGAGGACATTGCCTGCGCGTGCGGATTCGGCAGCCTTGAACATTTCGCAAAGGCATTTGCCCGCGAAACGGGCGTTACGCCTTCGGTCTGGCGGCGGGGGTGCCTCCATTAGTTCAATTGCTTGAACGAAGAAACTTGGGCAGTCTTTCGTTCGCCTCTTAGTTGGGAGCCGTGCGATAGGGAGGCCGCCCCGGAAAGCACCCAAGAGCCGGACGCC
This sequence comes from Ensifer sp. 1H6, assembly GCF_001976035.1. Lineage (NCBI taxonomy): Bacteria > Pseudomonadati > Pseudomonadota > Alphaproteobacteria > Hyphomicrobiales > Rhizobiaceae > Ensifer > Ensifer sp. 1H6. The sequence continues at coordinate 236,196 of NZ_MOAI01000001.1, forward strand.
ATTCGCCGATCGATCGTCGGCGCATCCCCAATCTCCATCATACGACTGAGATCCGATCGCGAAGACTTGGCGCCGAGCCCGGCCAACGCGCGCGACGAGGCCTTCAACATTATCACGCAATTTTTCATGCAGGAACGCGTCGATTAGGCTCGCGACCTGCTCGTCTCCTCGCCGCTGCCAATCGCCGAGATTGCAATGGCGTGTGGCTTTGCCGACCAAAGCCACTTCACGCGGGCTCGCGTGTGGTCGGCACCACGCCGGGATGCCGGCAGCGCCATCAGCGTTGAGCGCAATCGCCGTTATGTGAACGGTGTATCCCTGCCGTCCGCCGAGTTTCCCTTCGTTGCGGGTAAACGGGAGAATCTTCAAAAAGCAGACATTCCGGACAAGAACCTGGAGCGGGATAGAAGCAATATCGGGGAACCACTTCCGCAACCGGCATTTACTCGGGGAGAAGCCGATGATCCTGGCAGTCACGCCGCCGTCATGCCCGACTGGTCGCCGGTCAGGACCTTCGGTGGCTATGCGCCTGGGGCGAACCGGAAGGCGCCGGCGCCTGGACATCACGCCTGCCGATCGCCGATCTCAAGGGCTTCTTCGCCGCGCTCGGCTGCGCCTGCAGGGCCGTTCAGCGACAGAGGTACGCACGGCATCGTTAGTTAAACTCCCGCAAAGGATCAAAGAATGAAAACCATGGCCGGACCTGCCGCAATAGCGGCAGTCTCAATCTTGATCTGTTCATCTGTCGCTCTCGGCGATGACCGTGCCCCAGCAACGGGCAAGGCCCGCCCCTCTTGGGCGAAGGTCGTTGTGAACCATCCGACGCCGAAGCGTGGCGCCTATTACAAGGGGATATCCTCGACCGCGTTCGCAGCTTCGAATGGCAGCAGATCCGATGAGGGTGGTGGCACTCGCCCCACGTTAAGATGAAGACCGCCAGAGAAGGAGGGTTGGCTGCCCATGAGTTTGCGTGGCCTACTGCAGCGTCACCACGAAGGCAGGCACATACTGTTGCCAAACCAGGTCGGCACGCTGATGCGAAGCCGCCCCTGATCCGCCTTGTGGGCGTCGATCACGTCCTTGCGCGCCGTTTCGAGCGCCGGCATGGCGGGCTGGACCTGTGCGGCGAAGATCGCCCCGTCCGTCGTCAGCGACACCTGCCGCGTCGTGCGCACGAAAAGCTGGATGCCGAGATCGTCTTCCAGAATGGAAATGGCCCGTGTGATCGCGGCGGGCGCCAAGTTGAGCTCCCCCGCTACCTGGGCAAAATTTCGTTTTTCGGCGGCAAGCAGGAAGATGCGCAGGGCCTTGTAGTCGTTAATCTTGATTATTTCCAAAACCGCAATTCATTCGCAATTTTTATTGCAATTACTCGACGCAATCAACGGGACTACACCTATTCTCACCAAACAAGTTTACCGCAGAAACCGGCGAAGGCGGCGGCAGACGCCCTGCTTCCCACCAACTCAAAGAGGAGATAACCCATGTCCAGCAAACTCGAAGTCCTGACCCCGCAAAACAGCCAGCTCATCTTCATCGACCAGCAGCCGCAGATGGCTTTCGGCGTGCAGTCGATCGACCGCCAGGTGCTGAAGAACAATGTCGTGGGCCTCGCCAAGGCCGCCAAGGTCTTCGATATTCCGACGACGATCACCACCGTTGAGACCGAATCCTTCTCCGGCCACACCTATCCTGAACTGCTCGCCGTCTTCCCGGAAAACGACATTCTCGAGCGCACTTCGATGAACTCCTGGGACGATCAGAACGTCCGCGATGCGCTGGCGAAGAATGCTGCCAACGGCCGCAAGAAGATTGTCGTGTCAGGTCTGTGGACCGAAGTCTGCAACACGACCTTCGCACTCTCGGCTCTCCGCGATGTTCCGGACTACGAGATCTACATGGTTGCCGACGCGTCCGGCGGCACTTCGGCCGATGCACACAAATACGCAATGGACCGCATGGTTCAAGCCGGCGTCATTCCGGTGACCTGGCAGCAGGTCCTCCTTGAGTGGCAGCGCGACTGGGCGCGGAAGGAAACCTATCACGCCGTCACCACGCTGGTGAAGGAGCATTCCGGCGCCTATGGCATGGGCATCGATTACGCCGTGACCATGGTCCACAAGGGCGAGGAGCGCGTCCATCACGGCAAGCGCATCGGTCCGAACCCCGCAAAATAATCATCACCGGTCGTCTCCCTGGTTTGTCGTCGAGACGCACCAGGGAGGTGGAGGCGCTGACCACAGGGTTCGATTTCCCTTTCGAGCACACGTTGGAGCACCGGACCGGTATTAAGGAGAAAGCACGCAGCACCTGAATAGCGTCGTTAAATCGCCTCACCCGGCCGTCGTCGGAGGACAAGCGTGGATCGCTTGCTGCGCCCGCTTTGCAAGAAGGGCCGGAATCAGTCTCAACCAATAAGGGTCACCGCAGACAATGCTGAATATACTTCGCGGGAAAAGCAATTCACTGGTACTGGCATTCGTCTCCGGATTCGCGGACGCGCTCTTCTTCATTCATTTGGGCGGCCTTTTCGTTGGACTGGTCACCGGCAATGTCGTGCTCCTCGGGCTGGGGCTGGTCGGTCACGAAAGAGGTGGTTTGCGTGGTCTTCAGATCATGTCATTCCCTCTCTTCATGGTGGGCGCGGGTTTGGCGGCGATCATGGTCACCTCGATCAAGCCTCTCGAACGCGCGACGTTCTGGACGCTAATGGTCGCCGCAGCTGCGTTCGCGATGTCCGCTCTTCTTGCAATCTTCGATGCCGGGCCGGTATCCGCCTGTGCACTTCTCGCCGTCGTCGCGATGGGGATGTTGACGGCGATCGAGCGTCTCGACACCAGGCTCGGCCCGCCGTTCTCGCTGATGACAGGCAACATCGCCGGGCTCGCCGCCGCCGCTGCTCGTCGCCTCATCGGCTACACCGAGAAGCCGGAAGAGTGGGGGCAATCATTGACCTCGACCATCCTGGTGCTTGGCTTTGTGCTGGGGTGCGCCGCCGGCGCGTTTGCGCAAGTCACGGTTGGCGTTGCCGGCATGCTCTTGCCAGCCTTTTTGTTGCTCCTGATCGGCCTTTTCTATTCGCCTCAGAGCGCACAGAAGTCGAGCTAAGCGGATGGTCGCTGTCATTTTGTCGCCCGAAGGTGCGATCGCTGCGGCTCGACGGAGACCGCACGACCGCTCGTCGGGCAGACGTCTGGACCTACCCCCTATGCGAATGAGCCTCACCACGTCGCTACTCTGTTGGATCTCTCAACAATGTCATCGACCGCGGTTGAAGGAATGACCTGTCGCAGACCCCTTGACGCACTTAGACATCCAAATCCGTTTGTGCGTAATTGAGGAAGTACCCCGTAAATACCGTCGCCCCCAAGTAAGCAAACACGCGGAATTATGTAGCAAATGCCACCAACCGAAGGCGCTGCGGCACTGGCAGCCGTGAGCAGCCAGCGGTCATGCGTCAAGACAACTTCCCAATTCGGCTCGAAACAGCTGTCAGTCAGTCTCCCGAAAATGCTGATAGTGTGCGCCGGTAATGCCGGCCGCATCCAAGGCCGCCTTCAACGCTTCGCTGATCGCGGGCGTCGGCATCACGATGAACTTGTCGATCCAAACGTGTTGGTCACCGATCTGCGCCCGATTGAAGACCAGTTCCTTCTTGCTGCCGTCCAGGAACCAGACATTGCGGAATTCGAACGTCGTCTTCGCGCGGTCAACTGTATCCAGGCGATTGCAGGGGACGAACCAGAACCGGTCGGCGGCATGACTGCCATCTTCCCACACAAGCTCGATGGGAAAGAACTGATGAACGTTCGGCTCGAATCTTTCGACAACGTCGTTGAACCTAGCGCTCACGAGCAAACCGTACGCGTCGTAAATATCCGGAATTGGCCGCTTGGGGCCTGAGAACTCGATTTTCGTTGGGACGTGTACGGGTTCAAACGGCCTGCCATAATACGAATAGCCGGGCCGAATTCGAACGCCACCATCCCGAGTGAGATCGACAGCTTGTATCTTGCTAACGTCACCACTCAGAGCGCGGTAGGTGTAGCTGTAAATCTCTTCGTTCTTGTGACTCAGGAAATAAACCATTGGCCCCTGCTCTTCGCCCTGTGGCAAATATCCCGATTAAAACGACGGTCTTGCGTCAGACATTTGCGACGCCGCAGAATAGGGATTCTTGCAAACGGCGCAATGTCTCCTCCTGGCGCACCCTGCTCATTACGTTGAGCGAAACGAATGACCTTCTTCCCATTGCTGCCGTTCGATCCGACGCGGGCGAACGGCAGCAATGGGCCGGCCGGAAGCGGACATTGGTGGCATTTGCTACATAATTCTGCAAACACGTCGGCTAGTTGCTCATCGCTCCAGCCGGCGAATTGAGCGGCCTTCCAGGTGACGTCGGCGACGTTTCCCGAATTGGCAGCCGCTTCCCTGGCCAGGCCGGCGAGCACATCGATTTTGACGTCGTTTGTCGAGGTGCCCGCCGTTAAGGCACCGACCTGCTCTTCGGTCCAGCCATTCATCTGGGCGAGCCGACTGGCGATACGGGTCATGTAGGCGTTGCCGACCCCGGCCGCAGCCGCAAGGGTGAGCGCACCCACCTTCGGGTCGAAGGTAGTGTGCTCGGCAAGCACGGCGCGCAGGGACGTGTACGCTGTCAGGACCGTGGCACGCACGCCGATCTTGGCGATGTGCTTTTCGACCTCGTACTTGCTGTCGAAGTGCGGGACGCCCGTCTGTCGATTGGCAGAGCCGACCGAGTTGAAGACGAGGTGTACGCCTGCGGCCTTGGATGCGTCCGCGGCGGAGTTGCCCTGCCGCGTCTCGGCTTGCGGACCTCCTTCGAATGGCGTCGTCATCACGAAGAGAGAGGTCGCTCCTTCGAGCGCCTTGGTGAGCGTGGCCGTGGCTTCGAGTGAGGCGCGGAAGAGCGTGGCGCCAGCGTTTGCGAGCTTCCTTGCCTTCGCGGAGTCGGTATTGCGCGTGACGGCGCGAACCTCGTGGCCGCGCTCCAGCAGGTTCTTCGCGACAGCGCCGCCTTGTTGGCCTGTGGCTCCCGTGACGACGACAGCAAGCTTCCGACTGATGACCAATCCCCTTTCACTGGACCAGATTGGGCCGCCGCCGGTTGGGCCGAGCGGCGACCCAACGCGTTCAGCCGACTGAAGCCAGTGCGGATGTGGCCTGACGCCCTGTCTGCAGCGTGTGGCTCCACCAGGAAAAGTCATCCAACAGAACGCCCGCCGCCTGTTCGAGATGCGGAAAATCCGCGAAATCCTTGCCCTGCTGCCAGATGCCAAGGAACTCGGCCATGCCGATGTTCACGGACTTGGGGATCGGCGCCATCTGAAGTTCGACGGCAACCATGCGCAGTTGCTCGATGGCGCGTGCGGCCCCGACGCCGCCATACCCGACGAAGGCGGCCGGCTTGCGGTTGAATTGCTGGAAGGCATAGTCCATCGCGTTTTTCAGCACTGCGCTGTATCCGTGATTGTATTCGGGCGTGACGAAGACGAACCCGTCCAACGCGGCCAGCTTCGCCGCCCAACGCTCTGCGACGTGATCCTTCGGCTGCATCCAGGCCGGCGATGCCGGCTCATCGAAGAATGGCATCGGGTAGTCGCGCAGGTCGACAATTTCGACGCTGAGATCGCTGCGCCGAGCGGCAATCTTGTGAAACCATGCGGCCGCCCGCTCGCTGAAGCGGCCCTCTCGCGTCGAGCCGACGACGATGCCGATATGTGGGTTCTTGGACATGTGGGTGCTTCCTTTCAGGCTTGTCGAACAATCGGGACTGCGTGCAATTCCCGCTGTCCCTAAAATGCTCGCCGCATATTTAATTGACTAGGCGGGGCTATCGGATTTAACTCCCCCATTTTTAGAAGGAATATCGACGATGCTCGACCTGAACGACATCGGCCTGTTCGTGCAGGTTGTTCGCTTTGGCAGTTTCGCGGAGGCCGGACGTCGTTTGGGGATTCCCGCCAATACGGTCAGCCGGCGCATTCAGGAATTGGAAGAGCAGCTCGGCGCCCGGCTCATGCAGCGATCCACCCGGAAGCTGAAACTCACCGATGCCGGACATGAACTCTACGATAATAGCGCTGCGGCCGTGGATGGACTGCAACAAGCGGGAGAGGATCTGATTGCCGGCGCGCGGGTGCCGAGGGGGCTGATACGTGTGGCGATGCCCGCCGACTTCTTCGACTTCTACAAAATGGAATGGATAGCCGAGTTCCTGGCCTCGCACCCACAAGTGCGTATCGAGTTCGTGTTAAGCGACGCCACGGTTGATCTTATCGAAGAAGGCATCGATGTCGCCTTCCGAGGGAACGCAACGCGTGGTCCGAACTATGTTGTCCGCAAGATCCAAACCCGCTCGTTCGGACTTGTCGCCAGCCCCTCCTACCTTGCCGCGCGCGGGACGCCTGCCACATTGCAGGAGCTGACCCGTCATGACTGTCTGTTCATGCCACAGGCCCGGGACTATGCGACCTGGCGCCTTCAAGGTCCCGACGGCGCCGAGGAGGAGGTGACTGTCACCGGCCGCGTGATGGCGAATACCGCACAGGCGATCCGAAAGGCGGCGATAGCAGGCCTCGGCATCGCGTTGACACCAATCCTGGGCACAGCCGATTTCGCGGTCGGCCGACTGGTGCCGGTGTTGCCCCAATACATGCGCCGCAATCTCGGCATGAGCGTCGTCTACCCCAACCGGGCCCACTTGCCACTGGCGGTTTCGGCTTTCATCGACTCCGTCGTCGGCAAGATACGTGCCGAATTGTCGAGCGAACAAGGATTGCAGCAATTCGCGCCAGCTGCCGATCCAACTTCAGAAGGGCCCGACCCACGGCTCTGATATAGCATCGGTAGGTCGGCAATAGACGTCAAGATGCCCCGGTTTTCCGGGGCCTATGTCAGTGTTCCGCTCCGTACGCGCTCCTGCAGGACTCCGGGCACGCTCGTCGGGTCCTTTCAGCCGCGAAGACTCGTCCGCCTCAGGAAATCGCCCCAAGCACGTCGTGGGTTATGGCCCACAATGCCTGCCGCGCATTCGGGTCGTCGGCGGGCGAGACAGGCTCCAGCGGCGTTGCATCCTCCACCGAGAAATATCCGGTATTATGTAGCAAATGCCACCAGCCGCGTCCGCAGTCCGGCGGCCGATTTGCGCCGCGGTCTCGTGAACCGCGCCAAACTCTTGTATGCTTATCGGAGCGCGTCTTGTCATATGCGATCTGAGAAAAGCGGGGGCGAAATGTCCACTCAAGCGCTGCTAATAGTGAATGCCGATGTTCCGAATGAAGTGGACCGAGCCCTCTTCGACCAATGGTACGATCGCCATATGCCAGACGCATTGCGCGTGTTTGGGGCGCTCCGGGCTTGGCGCACCTGGAGCCGAACCGATCCCTCGAAGCACACTGCCTTCTATGAGTTCTCTAGTTTAGAGGCGGCGAACGCCGCTATTCAATCCGCGGGCAACGAATTTGATACCAAATGGGGCGGGCGGGCGTCACGCACGCGAGACATTGTTGAGGTTGTTCAGCGGCTACCGGATTAAGGGCGAAGTTTTCGCCGTCGTCTCCACGGCTGGAGCGAGGCGGATCTACGCCTCTTTACGGCCCTGCTTCGTCGCTTCAACTCCGGCACAGCAAACTAGGACCAGCCCCCGAAGAGCACAGACATGGTGATCGGCCTTAGCGGAAGCCGCCGTGGTTGCACGAGAACGGTCATTCGGGAACGTCAAGGCGGACGTAATCGCCGCAAGGAAGTCGCTTTTTCACCGTGGCAATTGCTGCAACGTCATCCGATGCTCGCCGTATGTTCGGCCACACCCCGACGCGGCCGGCCGCGTTGTAGCGCGCATCGTGTCGGTGATGGACAATCTCGCAAATCATCCGGCCATGGGCGTGTCGGCCGCTGTAATAGACAGATGGCCTCCTTTCGAGGAGGCCATCCTGCACACGATCCGGAGGGATTAAGTTCGGGATCGCTTTTGCGCGTGCACTAATATAATGGCGAAAGCGCAGGATTGTTCCCATCCAACGATCGGCTCGCGAGGGCTTCCCGCCTACCGGCGTCAAACCCTCTGCCGACTTCTTCCTGGCGGTCGAAATTTCGCGCAACGACCAATTGATATTATTGTTCCGCCTCTAGTTACCTACAAGGTAAAGCCCTGGAGGAACTACATGATACGCTATGTGCTTTTGCTGAACCTGGTCGCATCTCCAGCTTTCGCCCAGTCAGGGGATCTGGAAGCGATATGCGCCACGGTCGCAAAAAACTTCCTTCTGACCGATGTGTTGCATCTTGGAATTGTTCAGTCCTTCCCGGAACTGAAGCCGCCGGGCGTGCGGCTGACCTATTCGACTCGTGCCAACGTGGCAAAATCGGAAATGTCGGACACGTTTGAATGTGAATTCAGTGACGCAAAGCCGCCCTTTGCATTGGTCCGGTTTTGCCAATCGAACACCTGCTATACGCCCCAGGAGGAGGACGCTGCGCGAAAAAGGCGGTTCGATGAGATGCGTATCCTTTTGGAGCGATCACAAAAATAGCCCGGGACCCGGACGGCTGCGATGAGAGACCGCGCCAAACTTTTCCACTGCCGATCATCAGGTTTTGTGGCTGCGCCGCATTCGGGGATATTGAGGCTGTAGGAAGAGCACTTTCCTGATGGAGCAACTTCTCCTGTTCAAACACGATTGACGCTGCGGCAGTTCCACAGCGCAATTGACGAGCCGTGCCGTGCGCCATCCAACCATCGAGGATGTCGCCCGGCTTGCCATGCGTCGCAGCCGTTGGCGTGTTGACGATCGGGTATGCAAGAAACTTCGGAACGCTCAGTGGGAACTTTCCTTAACAATTAGGGTTTGCTCATATGATGATGAAAGGAGTTTCGCAATGATCCTGATCGCGCCCGATGGTGATAGACTTTATGGATACAGCGCGCTGCTGGATTCGATACGCGGTGCCGTGAGTTCCGAGGCACCGTTCGACACACGAGGCCTTTGTTTTCGTGCGCTCGGCGACGTGGTGATTATAGAAGGCGTACTGCGGGAACGGGACGCTTCGCAAACCATTCGACGGATAGCCGAGGAGATTGCCGGGGCCGAGCGCGTGGTCGTCCGCATTGGTTGCCCGCTGGATCTACCAGAAACCAAGTGACGCCGATCGAGAAAGAGAATGCTGGTTTTCGCTTTGTACATGGATCGGCGGCCCGTCGCAGGCGCGCTTACAGGGCTTCATGAGAGATTGGCGGTTTGGGGCGTCGTCAGCGCCGACGAGGCCGAGGAAGCCTTGAAGATAATTGCCCGCAGCAGCGACATTTCGGCCGCCCGAGCTTCAAGTCCCTTGACCATCCACCCCTCCCAGCGGTCCCGGAACCTTCAGTCCCGTCAATCGCTTCTTGTCATTGAACCTGGAGGAACTGGACATGTCCAAGAAGACTGCTGACCCACCCAAGAGGGTCGACCCTAGAGCACAGCCAATCCGCCGTCCCGACGACAAGGAAGCGCCATCGGAGCCCGACGACCGCAAACATCCCGCGCGAGATATAAGAGAGATGCCAGCGCCGAACCCAAACGGTGACCCTGCAGACGGGAGTTAGCCCGGTCCACCGCTGCACATGAAGGTGATGTGAGAATCTCTTAAATTTCGCCAAGCACCGTCACGCGCTATCGGCCGGAGCTTAATTCAAGATGGATTTCAAAGGGGCAAGGTCACGGACGCTAGATGTTTATGCGCGCCAGGGATATCTGGAGCAGCCCGGTGCGAGGTCAGCAGGTTTGGAACAATTCGCCAGCGCCCGCGTTTTATGGACACCCCATGACAGCTGGCAGCCCCCCGGCAACAGCTGTCGTTCTCTCGGCCCCTCCCGCAGGGGCCGATTCTTTGCGGGCGTCAATTGCCCGCTTGAACATCCATTCGCTGCACCTAATTTAAACTGTCTTTCTTCATCCGCTTGCATGTGAAGGAGGAACCCATGTTCATTGCGGAAATGCCATGGTCTGTGCCGCTCTTGGTAAAGTTTCAGAACGGCACGCATCACGTCTTCTCGTCCGTCTATGAGGCTCTTGATTTCCTGGAAAATGAGTGGCCGCTTCGTCGAGGACAGCGCTACGAGCGCGCGGTCAGGACTTGCCGCGGTGCACTTCAGCGGGCGACCCCAGTCGCCGTCGCGCGCGAAGCGTTCATCGCAGCGTGTCTTGAAGCCGGTTTGCCGGCCACTGCTGCATTTGAGCAGGTGGAGGTGCCCCGGGGCAGCAATCCTCAAAGGGCTGCGTAAGGTTACATTGGCGATCACGGAACGACCTCCGGCGATCCACGCAAACCGGGGCCCTGCTTCTGCCGGGACCGCTTCGGAACGAAGGCTGCATCCGATCGTTATCCCTGCTAAGAAAAGGACAGGGCGATGATCGAAACTTGGAACGAATGCGTCATCATCCAGCTTCCCGACCTCGACGGAGTGCAGATGGTTTGGACGCCCGCGCGGGCAGCTACTTTGCTTAACGACAGCTGGCCGGTAGACTATGGCGTCGCCTTCACCGACGCCCTCAACAAGTGCACGGACGCAATGCTTGGTACCTACCCTTGGGAACAAGCCCGTGAGGCGTTTGTCGAGGCAATCGCCGAGGCCAAGATTACAAAACTGCACTGACATCACGCTGCCGCCTTCGTCTTGCACATACTGAATTGCGGCGTCGTGAAAACGAGGCGCCGAAAGCGGCCGCACGAAGGGAACTCGTCGGCCCTTCCCGGCGTTATCTGGCCGGAGGTACGCTCATGTCCAAACATATCAATGATCAAAAACTGCGTTCGCAGCCCCACCAACCTGTGTTCGACGTCGTGGAGCATTGCATCCGCCACAGCATAAGCAGCAGGGATCAGGGCAGGCTCCTTTCCCTGTTGGGCAAGTTCGCGAGCAGACATGAGCTCGAAACCAACGCCCCGCCCAAACGACCGCGCTTTCGTTGACCCAACTGCGGTGCAGATCGTTTGACGAGTGTGAAAGTGGCCCGCGAACCAATACGCTGGAAGGCGCCTCGTTACCGATAGGAGTCGCCAGCGACGCGACCTCTTTTACCACTGGGCAGCCCCCGTCGGTGACGGTGTCAATATCGATTGATACAAGTACCGAACGTGACACGCGGGAAGCGCTGCCTCGGAAAGCGCAAATGACGCGCGCGCAGTGATTTCGCCTTCCCCCTCCCGGCCCACCTCACGCTCAAAGGCAGAGATTTTCCGCCCTGACCTTCCCGGTCGGAATTATGAGCGGCGCTAAAGCGGACAGGACGCCTCCTCTCGAACCTTATGTGAGAAAAGGGTGGGCTGGCGTCGACCGCCACGGCCGCATGCGACCGAGTGACGATTGCAAGCCTTTTTTCATTGGCTTCATCACCGCGCCGTCGACAACATGCCGGCTCGCACCGGACTTTGACCCAAGGACTATGCTATTCAGGATCGTCAACGATTCTGAGTATGTGTGTGATGAGCTCCAAGACCCGCGGCTACCTCTTCGCCTTCCTGGCGATCTGCATTTTCGCCGCCCAGGACGCCATCACCAAGTACCTTGGTGACCGTTACCCGGCGCTTTTCATAACCATGATACGGTTCTGGGCGTTTGCGCTCTTCGTATTCTGTTTCGCCGCATCGTCACCGGGCGGATATCGCCGCGCCGTTCAGACGCGTCATCCTTGGTTACAGATTGCACGCGGACTTTTGCTCGTCGCGGAAATCGTCATCATCGTCTTTTCCTACGTTCATGCCGGGCTCGCCATGAGCCAGTCGATCTTTCAGGCAACGCCGCTGATCATCACGGTCCTGTCAATTCCGCTGCTGGGAGAGACGGTAGGATGGCGGCGCGGCACGGCGGTACTGGTTGGACTGATTGGCGTTTTGGTGATCATAAACCCCGTAGATGTTCACTTCGACATGTCGCTTCTTCTGCCGCTCGCAGCATCCGTGCTGTTTGCGCTCTACAGCATCGCCACGCGCGCGGTCAGCCATGAGGATTCGGCAGTCACAAGCCTCTTTTATGCCGGCGTCGTCGGTGCTCTCGCGATTTCACTCATTGGCCCCTTCTATTGGACCGAAGTCCAGACTTTCGACTGGCTTGCGCTGGCAGCGCTTTGCGTCTGCGGTACGCTCAGTCACTACTTCCTGATCAGGGCGTATGGGCTGCTGCCTGCCGCCGAAGTTCAGCCTGTCACCTATTTTCAGCTGGTTCTCAATGTCATTGTAGCGGTGATGTTGTTCGACGAGAATTTAACGCACAACATGATCGCAGGCGCTCTCATCGTCGTCGGCGCGGGCCTTTTCACCATCTGGCGAGAACATCAATTGACGAAGCGGTCGTAGGCAGGATTGTGGGCGCCATCCGCGTCCAAAGGCCAGTGCCTCGCGGCGGGTGATTTCGACGTTGGTATGTTTTCATTCGAGTTATACCTTTTTCCAAGAAAGGCATAACAACGAGAGGAGCGGAGCAAGAGAGACAATCGGCGGCGGCAAAAGTCCCTGTGCCGCGACGTTGCAAAACGTCCAACCGCGATGGCGGGAACACAATCACATAACCGCTGTGATTGATCCGATGTCTCAGCCCATCCTACCCGCCTTGGCCGCGCTCATCCATTCTCGAACCTCCAGAACAGCGGCCGGGTGGCGCGGCTTGCGAGGCGAGACCAGATAGAAGTCCGCTCCAACGCGCAATTCTGGCGTGAACGGGCGGACAAGACGACGGGAACCCAGATCGTCCGTCACGAAGAACAGGCTGGCGAGAGCGAGGCCCTGCCCTGCCGCCGCTGCCTCGATCGCGAGCGAGGTTTGGTTGAACCGGATGTTCTTGCCCGAGGTGGCGACCCCTGCGGGAAAGGCAACATCCAGAAACTGGGGCCAGAAATCATGGGCATCATGTAGCAACGCATAATGGCTGAGATTTTCAGGCTGTGTTGGCGGTCCAAGCTTCTCGATCAACAGAGGGCTTGCGACAGCAACGATCACGTTTTCGTACAGGAGGTCGGCGATCAGACCCGGTCCGAAGGGCGGACGCCCGTAGCGCACCGCCAAGTCCACCGCGTCGGTTTGGAAATTGGAGATCCGGTCGGTCGCCAGAATGCGCAGGCCGATGTCGGGATGCATCTCCGTGAAGTCCGGCAACCGTGGGATCAGCCAGCGTGACGCGAAGGTTGGCGTCACGCTGATGGTCAGATGCCGTGGTTCGGGTTTCAGGGCTTCCGTCGCATCGGAAATCAGTTCGAAGGCGCGGCTGATATTGCCCACATAGCTGCGCCCAACGTCGGTGAGCGCAAGCGTCCGCGTATGGCGCTCGAATAGCTTCAGGCCGAGGGAGGTTTCCAAACCGCGCACTTGCTGCGCGACTGCACCCTGCGTCACTCCCAACTCTTCAGCGGCGAGGCGGAAGTTCAGATGTCGCGATGCGGCCTCGAAGGCACGCAATGCGTTCAGCGGCGGAAGTCGCCGATTACCGTCAGCCATGCGATAGTTTTTCTACTGGATGATAAGTGTTGTTCTGGTTCGTGAGCCTAGACGAAAGATGCTATCACTGTGGGCAATTAACGCAAATCCCGATGAAGGAAACGAATATGTCAGCAGAAAAAGTGGCGATCGTCGTGGCGGGTGGTTCTGGTATGGGTGCGGCCTCGGCCCGGCGTCTGGCCGCTGACGGGTTCAAGGTGGCCATCCTGTCATCCTCGGGCAAGGGAGAGGCGCTGGCGCAGGAACTCGGCGGATTTGGCCTCACCGGATCGAACCAATCCAACGACGACCTGAAGCGCCTGGTGGATGGTACGGTGGACCGTTGGGGCCGGATCGACGTGCTGGTGAACAGCGCAGGGCATGGGCCGAGGAAGCCGATCCTTGAGATTACGGATGAGGACTGGCACACCGGAATCGACGTTTACTTCCTGAATGCCGTGCGACCGACACGGCTGGTAACGCCCATAATGCAAGGCCAGAAATCCGGCTCGATCATAAACATCTCCACCGCATGGGCATTCGAACCAAGCGCCATGTTTCCGACCTCGGCGGTGGCGCGCGCGGGCCTTGCCTCCTTCACAAAGGTGTTTGCCGACACCTATGCGGCCGAGAATATCCGCATGAACAATATCCTGCCCGGCTGGATCGACAGCCTTCCGGCCACCGAGGAACGGCGCGAAGGCGTGCCTATGAAAAGGTATGGCACCAGCGACGAAATCGCCGCAACGGTGGCATTTCTTGCCTCCGATGGTGCGGCCTACATCACGGGCCAGAACATTCGTGTTGACGGCGGCATCACGCGCTCCGTGTGATCGCTGCTGTTGTATCGTCATGTGAGAAGGTTCGGGTCAAGGATTGTTGGGTGGGATCCCGATTTCCTCCATCCAGGCCTGAGAGACCGGCATTTTACCGGCCCGGTCTACGGGCCTGTACAACCTCAATGGCCGGCTCAGTCTGCGTGCACTGCGGGCTCACTCATTGGGGCGCTACCCTTCTGGGCACCCCGCCCCTGTTCCTTGCCATTGATGGCTGAGCCATGCCATTAAGCTCTGACACGCAAAACGGCCGCGAAGGACCGCTTTGCAGCGCAAGGCGCAGCAGGCGGCACGCTCCGGCTGCTTCTCCGTGAGGCACGGCCGACACATTTCAGGAGAACTCATGTTTGACCACGTCAAATTCGGAGTGAGCGACTATGCAGCGAGCAAAGCGTTCTTCCTGAGCGCACTCGAACCGCTCGGTGTAGCTGTCGTCGCGGAGGGGCCGCCGACATACGGTGTCGAGCTTAGCCCAAAGGGCAAGGCTTCACTGTGCCTGTACCAAACCGAGGAGAAGCCGGCGCATCTTCATTTGGCGTTCACGGCCGACAATCGCCAGCAGGTCGAAGCTTTCTATCGCGCCGCTCTGGAGGCGGGCGGCAAAGACAATGGTGCGCCCGGTCTGCGCCCGCACTACCACGCGAACTACTATGCAGCTTTCGTCATTGGTCCGGACGGGCACAATATCGAAGTGGTTTGCCACGAACCGGGGGCCTAACCCTTCCATCGCGGGGACGACCACAAGCGGACCTCCCCCCCACCGGCCGCCGCCGCTCATGTCAAGCGTTGACCGTCTGCTTCCAGACCCAAAAACCGACACCGGATCAACGCCTTGGCCGGGTTCAGCGTCGGACATCACGCTCGACGAAGAGCCTCCAGTGCGGCCCGATGGATTTTTTCGTTCGCCGCCATCAACACGGTGTCATACCGGCGCGCGTCCGCGAGTGGTCTGCCTTCCCAATCCGTCACAATGCCGCCGGCGCCGAGCACGATCGGCATCTGCGGGAGAATATCGTAGTCGAAGACATTGCTTTCGACGAGGAGATCGATGCTGCCGAAGGCCAGGAGGCCGGCGGCGTAGCAGTCGTGCGAGAACCGGGTGAAGTGGACCTTTGCGGCCAACTCGGCGAATTGGCTATGGCGTTCGCGATCGAACTGTTCCAGGGCAGAGGTGTAGAGAATCGCCCGGTCGATAGCCGTTCGATCGCTGGTTCGGATCGGGTCGCCGTTGAGGGTCGCCGGCGTGCCGGGCAGGCCGAGCCAGCGTTCGTCCGTGATCGGCTGATTGATCATGCCGAGCATGGGTTCACCGCGATAAAGAAGGGCGATCTGCGTGCCGAAGGCGAGCGAGCCGGAGACGAAGGATTTCGTGCCGTCGATGGGATCGAGCACCCAGATCCATTCGGCATCCGTCCGGCAGGCGCCGAACTCCTCGCCCCTGATGCCGTGATCGGGAAAATGGACCTCGATCATTTGCCGCATCGCTGCTTCCGCATCGCGGTCGGCGATGGTGACGGGACTGGCATCGGCCTTGGCGTCGATGGCAAGGCGCTGGCGGAAATACGGGCGGATCACATCGGCGGCAGCGTCCGCCATGGCGTGGGCGAGCGCCAGAAAGGCCGGCGGGCAGGTTTGTGCAGGCGTCATGCTTGGTTCCTTTCGGCTTCGGTCGCAATCTCACGCAACAGGGTTCTGACAGTCTCGACCTGCCTTTGGGCGGCGGCGGCCTCCTGCCGCAGACGCGCTGTCAGATTGCCGGGCCCGATATCGGTAAAGCTCGCCGGGCGGGCGGCAATGAACGGGTCCGGCCCATCCGAAGGCAACCGCAGGGCGGGCGCGAAATACCCTTCTTCCTCCTCCAACCCGAAGGCCAGAACCTGCGGTCGGTCTTCGCCCAGAAGCAGCAATTCCACAAACATCGCCGCCATCGGCAGATGCCCCTCGCCGGACAGGCAGGCAAGATGGGCCCAGCCACCACGATCCGGCTGGACGAGGCAATCCTTCACATGCACTTCGGCAATGTAGGGCGCCTGCAGCGCCAGCGCCGGCAGCGGCAATTCGTAGGCATTGATCATGTTGCCGAAATCGAACAGCAGGCCGAGGCGCGGATTGTCGACTGCCCGCAGGATACGGATCAGCTCTTCGGACGTCAGGTCCTCATGCTGTTCGAGCGTGTAGCGCAGCTGCGCCTGCGGATCGAAATCGGCGAGGCGCCGCAGGTCTGCGATCGTCCACTCGACGATCTCGGAAATGCGACCCTCGTAACGCGGATAGCAGCGCAGCGAGGTGGCGCCGGCGGCAAGCGCGATGCGCACGGCATCCGAGAGCCCGGCCGCTTCCGTCGTGCTGGTCTCGACATGCAGTTCCAGCCCGTGGCGCGCGACAGCCTCCGCAAAGGCTTGCAGAGCCGCGTCCGGCATCCGGCTCAGGCTTGCCTGCTCGCCGTCCTCGACATGGATCTTGATGCCGCAAAGCTGCTGCGCTTGGGCGAATTCGATGAGATGCAGCGGCGTCATTCCGCCGAAGCGCATGTTGAGATGAAAGGCATAGGCATGCGCAAACAGCGGGGCGCTCCTCGCCCGCGTGGCAAGTCGGCCGCGGCTTTCAGCGGCAAGGGCTGCAATTTTCGCCCGCCAGTCCGGGCGCGGCATGGCGTTCCATGGCATATCCTTCACGGTGCCGGTTCCTCCGCAAGATAATCGTGTTGGTTGACGGGCGATCCGCCGCCGTCAGGCGGCCAGCACCAGAAGGTCGCGCTCCGAAACGCTGACCTCGACTGGCGCGCCGATCGCCGGCGGCGGCCTGTCGGGCTGGTTGAACGTATCGAGCGAGAGGAGCTGGCCGGCGACCGCGACGCGGACGCGGATCACCGAACCGAGGAAATGCACCTCGGCGATATGGCCGGAGAGAACGACATTGCCGTCCTGCTTGCGCCCCAACGCCACCGTTTCCGGCCTAAGCGCCAGGCTGATGCGGTCGCCGGAACGCCCCGCCAGCGTCCGGTTCAGCGCCACCGGCACGTCGCCCAGCCGGATCCGGCCGGCAGCGGCGTCCGTGAGCTCGGCGTCGATGAGGTTCAGCGTGCCGACGAACTCGGCCACGAAGCGCGTTGTCGGCCGGTTGTAGATCTCGAACGGGGTTCCGACCTGGTCTGCCACGCCCTGATGCATGACCACGACGCGATCCGACATGGAGAGCGCCTCTTCCTGGTCGTGCGTGACGAAGATGGTGGTGATGCCGAGGTCGCGCTGGATGCGGCGGATCTCCTCGCGCAGGCTGACGCGGATTTTCGCGTCGAGCGCCGAGAGGGGCTCGTCGAGAAGCAACACCTGCGGGCGCACGGCAAGCGCTCGGCCCAGCGCCACGCGCTGCTGCTGGCCGCCGGACAGCTGGAAGGGATAGCGGCCGCCCAGCTGCGGCAGGCCAATCAGCTCAAGCATCTCGGCGACCCGGGTGCGGATCGCGGCCTTGCCCTCGCCCGCCACCTTGAGGCCGAAGCCGATATTGTCGGCCACCGTCAGGTTGGGGAACAACGCGTAGGCCTGGAACACCATGCCGATGTTGCGCCGGTTGGCGGCAATGCGGGTCACGTCCCGCCCGTCGATGCGGATCGAACCGGAAGTCGGCGTTTCGAACCCCGCCACCATGCGCAGCACCGTGGTCTTGCCGCAGCCGGAAGGACCGAGGAAGGAGACGAACTCGCCTTTTTCGATGCCAAGATTGAAATCCTTGACGACGCGCGTCGCGCCGAAGGATTTTTCCAGATGATGAATGTCGAGAAAGGCCATGGTCAGCGCCTCACGGTGGAGAATTTGGAAAAGCGGGTGAAAAGCTGCATCAATCCCATGCAGGCCCAGGTGATGGCGAAGGCGACCACGGCGAGTGCCGAGGGCTCGTATGCCCGGTTGCCGCCCATCCACACCATGTAGGGACCGAAGGAATTGACGTTGAGGAGTGCTGCGAAGACGTATTCGCCGATGACGATGGCGAAGGTCAGGAATGCCCCCGACATGACCGAGACGAAGACGTTCGGCAGGATGACGGCGGCGAGGATGCGCGCCCAGCCGGCCCCGAGGCTTTGCGCCGCCTCGGTGAGGCTCGCGATGTCGATGGTGCGAAGGCCGGTGTCCACCGAGCGGTACATATATGGCAGCGACAGCGTCGCGTAGCCGAACAGCAGCAGGATGTTCGTGCCCCACCAGCTTCCCGTCAGCGGCAGGATCGAGGAAGTGTTGTAGATGCGGATATAGCCGAAGACGATGACGATCGGCGGAATGACCAGCGGCAGCAGCGTGATGAATTCCACAACCGGGCGCAGGCCCGGTAGGCGCAGCCTGACGAAATAGGCCGTCGGCACGACGATCAGGATGCCGAGCACGATGGTCAGGAGCGCCAGTACGACCGAATAGCCGAAGGTCTGCTGGAACTGCGGATCGGCCAGCACGACACGGTAGGCCTCGAAACTGTATTCGCCGCGCGTCATGCGCATCGAGAAATCGAACATGCCGAGGAGCGGCAGCAGGAAATAGAGCCCGCCGAGAGCGACGGCGAGCCAGGACCAGAGGCGTTTTCCCGTCATTTTACCCACCGTTCGGCGCGCATGCGCAGGAGGATGTAGATGCCGTTGGCGATGCCGGTCAAAACGATCATGGCAAAGGCGATGGCATAACCGAGGTGCGGATCGTTGAGCACGTCGCCGCGGATCTGGGCGAAGAGCACGATGGGCGCGATGGAGAGCGACGAGCCGGTGAGCGCGATGGCAGTTGCAACGGCGCCGAAGGCATTGGCGAAGAGCAGGGCCAGCGTGCCGAGCAGCGACGGCCACAGCACCGGCAGCGCCACCAGGCGCCAATACTGGAAACCGCTCGCGCCCAGGCTTTCGGCCGCCTCGCGCCATTCGCGCCGCAACCCGTCCAGCGCCGGCGTGATGATCAGCACCATCAGCGGGATCTGGAAATAGAGATAGGTGAGTGCCAGGCCGAGGAACGAGACGATGTTGAAGCCGGAGCCGTAGAGGTTGATGCCGAACCAGTTGCGCAGCAGCATCGTCACGAAACCGAGGCGACCGAGTGTGGCGATGAAGGCAAAGGCGAGCGGCACGCCGGCGAAATTCGAAGCGACGCCGGAAAAGGTGAGTATCCCGTTGCGCAGCGGGCGCGGCAGGTCGCCGAGCGAGATGGCGGCGGCGATAAGGAAACCGATCACGCAGCCGAGCACCGCCGTCAGCAGGCTGAGTTCGATGGAGATCCAGAAGGCTCCCCGGATCGACGGCGAGAAGAGCTTGCCGATGTTTTCCAGCGTTGCCTGCCCGTCCGAATTGCGGAACGCGCCGACGACGATGTTGAACGTCGGCAGGATCAGGAAAAGCAGAGCGAAGATGAAGAAGGGGGCAACCCCGAACCAATTGCGAACCTGCCGCGGCCTGAGGGCGGCCGGCAGGGATGCGGCGCTTGTCGTCATCGGATTTTTCCCTGAGGGTGGAGCCGCGGGAGGCTCCGCGGCAAGCGGAGCCTCTGTAGCAAACGCGAACCCTATTTCACGTTGGCGCCGACGACCTTGTCCCAGCCTTCGACGATGGCGGTCTTGTTGGCGGAGAGCTCCTCGACGCTCGGGAAGATGGCCTTCTCATAGGCTTCCGCCGGCGGCAGCTTGTCCAGAAGCGCCTGGGGGAACTTGCCGGCCTTCAGCATGGCGTTGAAGCGCGCCGGGTGGCAGTAGCCCTTCAGCCAGCCGATCTGGCCCTCGTCGGAATAGAGATACTCCATCCAGAGCTTGGCGGCGTTGGGATGCGGCGCATAGGCCGAGATCGCCTGCACATAGACACCGGCCACCACGCCGCTTGACGGAACGACCACGTCCATTGGCGGGTTGCCCTTCAGGCCGTCGCGCCAGGCGAGCAGGTTGTAATCCCAGGCCGCGACGATCGGGGTCTGGCCTTGCGCGATCGTGCCGGCCTTTCCGAGTACCGGCACGAAGTTGCCAGCCTTGTTCAGCTCCGCGAAGAGTTCCAGCCCCTTGGCGCCGGAATCGGCACCGGGCTTGGCACCGCGCGAAACGCCCGCCGACATCAGCGCGAGGATCGCCTGCGCCGAGGAGCGCGGATCACCCGTCAGCGCCACGGCGCCGGAGTATTCGGACTTGGCGAGATCCGACCAGTCGGCCGGCGCGGTTGCAAGCAGGTCCTTGTTCACGCCGAAGGCCATGACGCCGTAGTAGTCGCCGTACCAATAGCCCTTTTCGTCCTTGATGTTGGCCGGGATCTCGTCCCAGGTCGCCACCATGTAGGGCTGAAGCAGGCCCTCTTCTGCTGCGGCCGGCGCGAAGGCGAGGCCGAGGTCGACGACATCGGGCGCCTGCGAACCGGTATTGCCCTTGTTGGCCCGGATCGCTTCCAACTCATCGGCTGTGCCGGCGTCGGGGTTCAGCTCGTTGACGGTGATGCCCGGATACTTGGCTTTGAAGCCGGTAATGACTTCGCCGTAATTGCACCAGTCATGTGGCAGTGCGATCACCGTCAGCATGCCTTCCTTGGTGGCGGCATCCACGAGGTCCTGCGGGGCTTCCGCACGGGCAAGCCCCGGTAGCGCGACCGCAATGGCAAGCGTGGAGACGAACGCGCGGCTCGCGGCGCGGGATACGTAGCGTTTCATGGAGTCCTCCTGTTGACCGTCTGCGACGGTTCGTGGGCGATGGCTGCGTGCTGTCCTTGCATCCGGTCGTCGGCGTCGCCGCCCGTCCGGTTCCCCTTGCACCTGTCTGCGTCCTCGGGAGCTGCATCGGTGCGTTTTTATGTAAGGGCAGGATGTAACAATTGGACAACAATCAAACGTCCATTATGGTGCATTTGACTGTACCAATTTTCGGAGGCACGCCTTGGCCAAACAGTTCGAAGGCCCGATCCTGCCCTTCCTTCGCCTCGACGCTGCAAGCGCCCTGCCGAAATTCCGCCAGGTGCAGGACCAATTGCGCATGGCGATCCTGCGCGGGCACCTGCGCGCGGGGACGCGCCTGCCGGCAAGCCGCATCCTTGCCGAGGAACTGGACCTGTCGCGCCAGACCCTGGTGCGGGTGCTGGAGAACCTGAGGGCGGAGGGATATCTGGAAGCACGGCAGGGCGCTGGCACCTTCGTCTCGGCGGCCCTGCCGCGCCAACTGACGAAACCGCGCCTCACACCTGTCCGTAGCGACGCGCCGGATATCGCAGCGCCCCGGCTGTCGCGGATCGGCGAACTGTCGCGCGCGGTGTCGGCCGAAATCGGCCAGATGGAGCATAAGCCCTTCCTGCCCAACCAACCGGCGCTCGACCGCTTTCCCTTCGCCGTTTGGCGCAAGTGCTGGAATGCGGTAACGCGCAGCGGCAAGGCGGTGGCCATGGGCTATGGCGATATCGCCGGCGAGCTGGTGCTGCGCCAGAGGATCGCCGAATATCTGGCGCTTCACCGGCGCGACCCTTGCGATCCGGAACAGATCGTCATCACCCCTGGCGGGCATGCCGCCTTCACGCTCGCTGCGCTCGCGCTGGCCGATCCCGGCGACGGCATCTGGTTCGAGGATCCCGGCCCGGTGACGACCAGCAACCTGTTTCGAACGCTCGGGCTGCGCCTCTGCCCTGCCGATGTCGACGCCGACGGCATGGACATCGCGGGCGCCATGGCGCGCCATCCCGACGCGCGTCTCGCCTTCGTCATGCCGTCGCGTCACCACCCGCTCGGGGTGACGCTGTCGCTGCCGCGCCGGCTCACGCTCCTGGAATGGGCACGAACGAACGACACCTGGATCATCGAGGACGATTATGACAGCGAATTCCGCTACGACGGTGCACCACTCCCCTCCATGCGGTCCATCGACAGCCATGACCGGGTCATCTATGCGGGCAGTTTCAGCAAGGCGCTCTATCCCGGCATTCGCGTCGGGTATCTCGTGCTGCCGCCGCAGCTCGTCGGCTCCTTCCGCAGCCTTTCGGGACTGATCCACCGCAGCGTCCCGGTGGAAACCCAGCTCGCCCTTGCCGAATTCATCGGCGGCGGCCACTTTGCCAGCCACCTGCGCCGCATGCGCGGCCTCTATGCGGAGCGCCGCGCGGTGTTCGTGGAGGCCGGACGGGCGACGCTCGCCGGCCTCGCGCGCATCGACTGCTCCGACAGCGGGCTCAACGCGCTTGCCTGGCTGGAGGATGGCCGGAACGACCGGGCCGTGCACGCCGCCGTCCGCGATGCCGGGCTGCAATGTTACCCACTGTCCGACTATACGATCGCAACACCCCGGCCGGGCGCCCTCATCCTCGGCTATGCGGGCGTTCCGACAGACCGCATGAAGCCTCACCTTCTTCGCCTGGCGAGGCGATCGCCCGCACATGACGGCGCAACGGGCGACCATGCGGCTCAGGAACGCCTCGATGGCGATAGCCCAGTCCTGCGGCTCCTCGGTGTCGTCGCAATCCCGTCGGGCGATTATATAGCCTATGCCGCGCAACATCGCCGCCACCGAGCTCAGTGCCGGACGGCGCGCACGGGCGTACCGCTGCGCTGGGTCACCCCGACGCCGGGCGCAATACCCACGTCCGCATTGGAGGCGGCGAGCATCGGATTGCCGCGCACGATGTCGGAGGCGCGCTCGGCCAGCATGATCGTCGGCGCGTTGAGATTGGCGTTCGGCTCCGTGGGGAAGACGGAACTGTCAATGACCCGCAGTCCCGCGATGCCGCGCACCTTCAGGTCGCTGTCGACCACGGCCATGGCATCCTCGCCCATGCGGCAGGAGCCGCAGGGGTGATAGGTGCTTTCCATCGTCTCGCGCACCCAGGCGTCGATCTCGTCATTGCTGCGCACATTGGTGCCGGGAGCGATCTCCTCGCCACGGAAGCGGTCGAAGGCCGGCTGGGCGATGATTTCGCGCGTCAGTCGCAGGCAGCGGCGGAAGCCTTCGCGGTCCTCCTCGCGGTCGAGATAATTGAAGAGGATGTC
Organism: Ensifer sp. 1H6; assembly: GCF_001976035.1. Classification (NCBI taxonomy): domain Bacteria; kingdom Pseudomonadati; phylum Pseudomonadota; class Alphaproteobacteria; order Hyphomicrobiales; family Rhizobiaceae; genus Ensifer; species Ensifer sp. 1H6. Next base: position 259,465 of record NZ_MOAI01000001.1, read on the forward strand.
CGGCTGCTCGTGCGCCTCCGGCGAACGCAGACGGACATGGCCCCGGCTCTTCGGCTTGTTCGGCCCGGTGAGCACCATGAAGCCGTGGCCCTCGAGCGGCTTCTTGCCGTCGTAGCGCATGGCGGCGGGCAGGAAATGAAACTGGATGTCCGGCCATTCGAGCGCGACATCGGAACGGATGAAACCGCCGCTCTCGAAATGGTTGGAGACTGAAAGTCCCTTCTTGAACAGCAGCCATTCCGCACCGATCAGGGCACGGCTGAGAAGGCCCATCTTGCCGTTGAGCGTGATCGGCTCCTTGCAGGCATATTGGATATAGACCTCGGAATGGTCCTGCAGGTTCTCACCGACGCCCGGCAGATCGTGCAGCACCGCGACACCCGCCTTTCGCAGTACCGCCGCCGGGCCGATGCCAGAGCGTTGCAACAGGTGCGGAGAGCCGATCGGACCGGAGGAGATCAGCACCTCGCGGCTGGCCTTCGCCACGACGCGCGTGCCGCCAAACTCATATTCGACACCGACGGCGCGTTTCCCCTCAAGGATCACACGCCGCGTCATGGCGTGGGTTATGACCGTGAGGTTCGGCCGGCTCATCGCCGGCTTCAGATAAGCGTTGGCCGTCGACCAGCGCACGCCGTCCTTCACCGTCATATGCATCGGCCCGAAGCCTTCCTGCATATGGCCGTTCGGGTCGGCGGTGGCGATGTAGCCGGCCTCGCGGCCGGCATCGACGAAGGCGCGGTAAAGCGGGTTCTGCATGCGGTTGCCGGCGTTGGTGGCGAGCGGACCGGAAGCGCCGCGATAGGCGTCGCCCCCGTCCTGCCAGCTTTCGGCACGCTGGAAATAGGGCAGGCAATTGGCATAGCGCCAGCCGCGCGCGCCCCGCTCCTCCCACTCGTCGAAGTCGCGGGCGTGGCCGCGCATGTAAACGAGCCCGTTGATCGAGGACGAACCGCCGATGACTTTCCCGCGCGGGCAGTGTACCCGGCGACCGTCGAGGCCGGGTTCCGGCAGAGTCATGTATTTCCAGTTGTACTTCGTGCCATTCATCGGGATGGAGAGCGCCGTCGGCATCTGGATGAAAATCGACTTGTCGCTGCCGCCGTATTCCAGCACGAGGACTTTCGTGGCCGGGTCTTCCGAGAGCCGGTTGGCGAGCACGCAGCCAGCCGAACCGGCACCGATGATGATGTAGTCGTATGTGTCGGTCATGACGGTTTTCCCAAGGTTACGGATACTGGCCCCAGCCGCGCCCGCGGGCGAAGAGCCGGGTCAGGACGTAGTGGACCGCACCTGCCGCGACACAGGCGGGTATGGAGGCGGTCAGGTACTTGAAGGCCGGCAGGCTCGCGAGCGTCTGCGGATTGAAGATGACGACGTAGACGATGCAGCCGACGGCAAGGGCGAGGAGCCCGATGGGATTGAAGCCTCCCCAGAAGCGGTAGGGACCGTTTTGCTGGGGGCCATGCAGGCTGCGCATGTCGAGCTTCTGGCCGCGCAGGAAGAAGTAGTCGACGATGCCGATGCCGGCGAGCGCAGAATTGAGCGCCGAGGTCCAGACGAGGAAAATGAAGAAGCCGTCGTACATCTGCGGATAGAACACCACCAGGCCGAGCGGGATGAGGCAGAACAGGAAGAGGACCGTGCCCCAGGGAATGCGGCGCACAGACGCCGTGCCGACCTGGCGCAGCCCGACGATGGAGGTGTAGAGGATGTTCGCCATCGAGGTCATGTTGGCGAAGGCGACGAAGAGCAGGGCAATGATGCCGATGACCGGACCGGCGATCTTGGTCATCCAGATCGTCGGATCGCTTTCGCCGAGTGAGACGGCCGCAAGCAGACCGACGATTTCGCCAAGGGCAGCCGCCCCGAAGATGCCGAGGATGTTCGGCCAGAAGGCGGTCCGTTCGTTCTTGGTGAGGCGCGCCAGGTTGCCGATATAGGGCCACCAGGAGAAGCCGGTGGCCAGATTGACCTCCACCGCGACGATGAAGTTCAGCGTATTGTCCTCGAAGGGCGGATCGAGCGCCGGCAGCGCCAGAAGCTCGCTGAAAGACCGCTGACTGAGGATGAGGTAGAGCATCACGCCCATCAGGATCACCAGGGCCGGTGACACGACCATGTTGAAGAACTTGATCGAGGTTGGGCCCTTGGCGACGATGAACCAGGTGACGAGGATGGCGCCGATCGCGGCAATGACCATCTTGACGCCAGTCGGGTTGGCCGCCTCACCGGCGCTGAGGGCCATCAGGCCGTCGATCGAGCGGCCGAACATCATGGCGAGCACCGCCAGCCAGCCCATGGTGAGCAGCACCACGGCCAGAACGTAGACAACACGGCTACCGTTGTAGCCGAACTGGCTGCGCAGCGCGATGAACTGTTCGACACCGTAGCGCCCGGACATGCAGGTGGTAGCGAGCGACGTCAGCACCACGCCAACGATGTTGCCGATGACGATCGCGGCGATACCTTCCTTCGGCCCGACGAACAGGCCAATCGCGCCGCCAATGAGGAAGGCCCAAGTGGCGATGGCAAGCGCCGAATTGGCATAGGTGAATTCCCAGAAGCCCCAGAGCCTCTCGGAGGGCAGGAGCGGCGCATCACCGCGCTCGGCAGCGGCGCTGTGGCGGGCGGCGTCCTCGCGTTCGATTTCTGCGGCCGAGAGACCGCCACGGGCGACATGATCGGTCATCTCAGGCCCCCCAGATCCAGAAGGCGGCGACGAGCACGACCGTCAACACGGTCATGCCGGTATAGTCGAGCGCAGTCATCGTGCCCTCGAAGCGGTGCCCCGCCTCGATATCCTCATAGATGCGGGCGCGGCGCGCCAGCTCGTTTTGCCAGGCGGTATCGTTGTCTTCCATTGTCGTTCCCCTTGTCGCGTCGCGCCTTCTGGCGTCTTTCCGCGAGAAATGCGGCTCCATCAGCCGCCGATCCTTGGAACCGGCCGCCCATGGGCGACGGCCGGGCGATGGGTCAGGGCCTCATGGCAGCGTGATCCAGACAGCCTTCGTTTCCATCAGGTAATCCAGCTGCTCCGGCCCCAGATCCTTGCCGAAGCCCGATGCCTTGAAGCCGCCGAACGGCATGGAGGGATCGATGGTGCTGTGGGCGTTGACGTAGATCGAGCCGGCGTTAAGGCGCGGAATAAGCCCATGCACACGGGACAAGTCGTTCGAGTAGATGGCGGCGGCGAGGCCGAAAGCGGAGTCGTTCGCCAGCGCGACCGCGTCGTCCAGTTCGTCGAAGGCATCGGTCACAAGCACCGGGCCAAAAATCTCCTCCCGCACGATGCTCATCTCGGGTTTGCAGCGGGCGAAGATGGCGGGCTCGATGAAATGGCCCGGCCGATCGGGGCTGCCGCCCCCATGGATCAGTTCGGCGCCTTCGCGGCGGCCGGCCTCGATATACGCAGAAACGACCTTCTTCTGCTGCGCCGACACCAGGGGGCCGATATAGCAGTCGCGGTCCAGTCCGGGCGCGACCTTCAGCGTGCGGGTGACGGCGACCAATTCGTCGAGGAAGGCGTCATGGACCGAGCGCTGGACATAGACGCGCGTGCCGGCGTCGCAGACCTGTCCGGAGTTGAAGAATACGCCGTTGACCACCGCGCGGGCCGCACTTGCCAGATCCGCATCGTCGAGCACCAGGACGGGGGATTTGCCGCCCAGTTCCAGCGTCACATGCTTGAGATGCCCGACGGCCGTGCGCCCGACCTCCTGGCCGACCGGCGTCGAGCCGGTGAACGTGACCTTGTCGATGCCGGGGTGGGCCGACATGGCCGCGCCGATCACGCTGCCCCGGCCCGTTACAATGTTGACCACACCGTCCGGAATGCCGGCTTCCTGCACCAGTTCGCCGAAGCGCAGGGTCGCAAGCGAGGTCAGCTCGGCCGGCTTGACGATAGTGGTGCAGCCGACTGCAAGGGCAGCTGCAAGCTTCCAGGCCATGGTCTGGAGCGGGAAATTCCACGGCACGATGGCCGCGACGACGCCCAGGGGCTCCTTGCGGGTATAGGCCAGGTAATTGCCCGGCAGGGACGGCTCGACCGTGCGCCCATGCAACTTGGAGGCCCAGCCGGCGAAATATCGGAAGGTATCGATCGTGCCCTGAACGTCGACCTCTCTGGCGAATGTCACCGACTTGCCCATGTCGATGGCTTCGATCTCCGCCAGTTCGTCGGCGTGCGCTTCGATCAGGTCTGCGAGGCGGTGGATCAGGCGCTCGCGTTCGAGCGGCTTGAGGCGGCGCCAGGCGCCCCCATCGAACTGGCGGCGCGCGGCCTTGACGGCGCGGTCGAGATCCTCGGTCGTGCCTGACGGCACCCGGGTTACCAGGCCGCTCGTGGAAGGTTCGAAAACGTCGAAGGTTGCACCGTTGCCGCTGTCGACCCAGGCTCCGTCGATGAACATCTTCTGGGGCTTCGCCAGAAACCGCCGGGTCGCGTCGCTGACGCCGTATTGATCCAGATAATTGCGGACGTTTTCGTCCATGTCGTGTCCTCCTCGTAGGCCTGGGCCTCACGTTCCCCTTGCATGCATGACGCGACCGATGAGGTTCATGAGCACCTGTGCGGCCAAAGTGGATGTTGAACCGGAATGATCGTAGTCCGGTGCAACCTCTACGAGATCGATGCCGACGACCGTGCCGCGCTTGACAAGCGCGGCGAGAATTTCCAGCACTTCGTAGTAGATGAATCCGCCATGCGACGGCGTGCCGGTGCCCGGCGCGATCGACGGATCGAAGCCGTCGATGTCGATGGTGACGTAGTAGCGTGCGCCGGGCGGCACCCGTTCGGCCACCGCTTCCGTGCCGAGCGCGCGGATCTGGCGCACCGAGAGGATGTCGGAGCCCATCTTGCGGGCATCCTCGTAGCCTTCCCTGGCGGTGGAGGAGACATTGCGGATGCCGAACTGCGACAGACCGCTGACATAGGGCTTTTCGGCGGCGCGGCGCATCGGGTTGCCGTGGCCGTAGCGCACGCCATGGCGCTCGTCGACGAAATCGAGATGGGCGTCGATCTGGACGATGTGGATCGGGCCGTTCTTTTCGCAGTCCTCGGCAAAGGCATTGATACAGGGGATGTTGACGGAATGGTCGCCGCCCAGCACCACCGGCAGCGCGCCGGCAGCCAGGATCTTGCGCACGCCGAATTCGATATTGGCGTGGCTCTTCATCGTGTCGGTGTGGACGATGTCAGCATCGCCGATATCGACGATCGAGACCTCACCGCTCGGCAGATAGGTGACGTCGTCCTCGTGATCGTAGGCGCCGCCGTGGCCGAAGGAAAACAGCGTCGAAGCTTCGCGGATCGAGCGTGGACCGAAGCGGGTGCCCGCCCGCCACTGCGTGCCGCAGTCGAACGGCGCGCCGAGGATCGCCACATCGGCGTCGATGGCGTCCCAGTCCGGCTGATAGGGATATTTGCCGAACGTGCAGATGCCGACGAACGGCAGGTTCAAACGTCCGGTTTCGTAGGAATTGCTGGCCATGTCACCCCTCCATAGGTGGAAGGAGTGTGCCGGAGGGAGATACATTTAAAAGCATCTATGATTGCATGTTCACTTGTGCATTAATCAATGAATGATCAACAAGGTCCGCCACCGCGTCCTCCATCTCTCGCTCGGCGATGCCGAGCTTCGGCTCCTGCGGGTCTTCGCTTCGGTCGTGCAGCACGGCGGTTTTTCCGCCGCGCAATCAGCGCTGGGCATGACGCAGGCGACGATCTCCACCCATATGCGCCATCTGGAAGAACGTCTCGGCCTGCGCCTGTGCAGCCGTGGACGCGGCGGCTTCCTGCTCACCGACGAGGGGCGGCTCGTCTACGAAGCGGCCCTCGAACTCTTCGGCTCGCTGGAAAAATTCCAGGGCCGTATCGGCGAGGCGCAGGGAGAGCTTACCGGCAGCCTCAGCTTCGGCACCGTGGACGCCATGATCACCAACCGCAACCTCGACCTCCAGGGCGCGCTCGCCGCCTTTCATGCCAAGGCGCCGCGGGTGCACCTGGAAATCGACGTCGCCGCGCCGCAGGTACTGCATCAGGGCCTGCTGAACGGCACCTACCAGATCGTGCTCATGCCGTCCGTCGGCAGCGTCACGCCGCATTTCCGCAGCCAGCCGGCGTTTTCCGAGATGCAGAAGCTCTACTGCGCCGAGGGGCATCCGCTCTTCGCGACACCCGATGGCGACCTAACCGACGCCGTTCTGGAGACACAATCCTTCGCCGGGCGCACCTACATGCTGAACGAGACGATCTGCGGCGTGAACTTCACCTGGGCGGCCGCGACCCCGCATATGGAAGGGACCCTGCTGCTGCTCCTATCCGGCGCCTATATCGGCTTCCTGCCCGACCACTACGCAGACGAATGGGTGCGCGATGGCCGCCTGCGGCTGCTCGCCCCCGAGCGCATGAGCTTCGAAGACCTCTTCCACATCGCCTACCCGCGCAACAAACCCTCCCGGGCAGCCGAGACCATGGCGCAGGCGATTACCGAAAGCGTGCGTAAGCCGAGCTGACACCGATGACGTTCTGGGAAATGGCGGATCTGGATTGAGCGATTGTCGGACAAAAAAAAGCCCCGCCTGATGGCGGGGCAGGCGCGCGTCCTGATCAGGGGGACGCGAGGGAATGGCAACTTCTAAAGTCGCAGAAAGCGCCGCCGACCACGCTTCGTCGGCGAGCAGCCCTCGCGCTTCACGCGACCGATGCCTCGGGCTGAAGGAGCGCCGATCGCTTGCCTCGATGAAGATCCCGCGCAAAAATGCAGGCGGCGCTGTGGCCCGGCGAAAGGCCATGGGACGGCGGTATAGCCTTGGCACAGTCGTCCACCGCCAGGGGGCAGCGCGTTCGGAACCGGCAGCCGGACGGTGGGTTTGTCGGACTGGGGACTTCGCCAATCATCAACGGCCCCTTGCGGAGCTTCTCGACACGCGGATCCACCTCCGGTGCTGACGCCAGCAGCATCTGCGAATAGGGGTGGCCCGGATGGTCGTAAAGTTCCTGGGACGGACCATGCTCGACGATCTTGCCGAGATACATCACATAGACCCGCGAAGCCGCCTGCCGCACCAGTGCAAGATCATGGGCGATGAACAGGCATGCCACGCCCAGATCCTTCTGCAGGCGCAGGAACAGGTTCATCACCTGCGCACGAATGGAAAGATCAAGTGCGCTCACCGGCTCGTCGCAGATCAGCACTCGCGGGTTGACGGCGAGCGATCTGGCGATTGCCACACGCTGGCGCTGACCACCCGAGAGCTCGCGCGTGTGACGGTCCCTGACCGCGGACGCCAGACCGACCTGATCCAGAAGCTCCTTCGTGCGACGATCCCGCTCCTCGGGTGATCTGGTGCCGGCGATGACAAGCGCTTCATCGATGGCCTCCCCCACCGTCTGGCGATCGTTCAAGGACGAATAGGGATCCTGGAAGACGTATTGCAGCGCCCTACGGCTATCGCGCAGGGCCGCGCCTGAAAGGCCGCTGAGGTCGACGCCGTCGAGCAACACCCGTCCGCTGCTCGCCTTCTCGAGGCCGACGATGGTGCGCCCGAGCGTCGACTTGCCACAGCCGGATTCACCGACCAGCCCGACGATCTCACCGGGATAGAGTTCGATCGAGACATCGTCGACGGCATGGACAAATTTGCCCCGCTGAACGCTCTTGAAGCGCGTCTGGAGATTTTCGACTTTAAGAACCGGTGCGTGTGTCATGCGGCAGCCTTTCCTTGATTGACGACGGGGCAAGCCACGAGAACCGCACCGTCGTCCGACCGGACCAAAGGGGGGCGGCTATTGCTGCATGCGGGGACGGCAAGCTCGCAACGCGGCGCAAGGGCGCAGCCCTTGATCGGCGCGCCGAGCGTCGGCGGAATGCCGGGGAGCCCTCGAAACTCCGACCCAATTGGATCCTCCCGCCTCGGTATCGCGTTGATCAGCCCCCTGGTGTAGGGGTGACGCGGGCTGACGAGGACCTTGTCCACCGGACCGCATTCGGCGGCACGCGCCGCGTACATGACGACGATGTTGTCGGCGGCACCCGCGACCACCCCCATGTCGTGCGTGATCAGCACCATCGCCATGTTGAGACGACGCTGCACGTCCTTCAGCAGCCGCAAGATCTGCGCCTGAACCGTCACGTCGAGGGCTGTCGTCGGCTCGTCGGCGATCAGCAGCTTCGGCTCGCCCGCAAGGGCAATGGCGATGACGATGCGTTGCCTCAACCCGCCCGAAAGCTCGTGCGGGTATTGCCGGAGCCGGGCCACGGGATCGGAGATCCCGACAAGCTTCACGAGCTCGAGGGCACGTGCCTCGGCTGCCCTCGGCGTCATGTCGAGATGCAGTTCGGCCATCTCGGCAATCTGCCGCCCGATCCGGCGCACCGGGTTAAGCGCGCTCATCGGATCCTGGAAGATGAAGCCGACGGACTTGCCGCGCAGCTTCTGGATTTCAGGCTCAGGCAAGCCGATCAGTTCGCGCCCCTCTAGCTTGACAGAGCCGGACAGCATCGTCGTCACGCCCGTCGGCATCAGGCCGAGCGGTGCGAAGTTCATCACCGTCTTTCCGCTGCCGCTTTCGCCGACGATGGCGAGACATTCGCCCTGCCGGACCGAATAGCTGACACCGTCGACGGGGCGCACCGCCGATTTCGCGGTTAGGAGATCGACCGTCAGATTGCTGACGTTCAAGAGCGGCTCGTCACGCATCGGAATTCTCCTTGCCCCAGTTTGCGACCTCAAGCCGACGCGCTGCGAGCATGCGCCGAGTGAGCGGTTTTGGAATCCGGTTGAGAGCGATGGACTCCCCGAGGGTGTTGAAGCCGATGACGGCGGCCGTGAGGGCAAGCCCGGGCAACAGAACCTGACGCGGGTCGGATTCGAGATAGGGCAACGCGTCGACGAGCATCTGGCCCCATTCCGGCGTTGGCGGCTGAATGCCGAGGCCGAGGAAGCTCAGCGTCGCAACCGCCAGAGCGGCCGTGCCGGCGTCTGCCGTCGCATAGACCATCACCGAACCGATCGTACCGGGGAGGAGATGACCGAAATAGATGCGCCAGGGACTGGCTCCCAGCACCCGCAGCGCCTCGATATGAGGCTTACTCATGATGCTGACTGCCACGGCGCGGCTGATACGCCCACTCATGGGCCACCAGGCAAGGGCCAGCGCCAGCACCATCGTCCAGTATCCGGGACCGACGATCCCGATCACGGCCAGCGAGATGATCAGGCTCGGTACGGACAGACCCACATCAACGATGCGCATCAGCAGGTCGTCCACCCAGCCCCGGTGGTAACCGGCGATCGTTCCGAGCACGATACCGATGGTCATGGCGATACCGAGAACCGAACCGACGCTCACCAGCGACGTGTTGGCAGCGATAATCAAACGGCTAAACGTATCACGACCGAGGTGATCGGTTCCGAGCCAGTGTGCGGCCGTTGGCCCGAGACCGGCCTCCAGCAGGTTTTGGGCGCTCGAGTCCTGGGGCGCCAGCCAGGGCGCGAAAGTACCCAGAGCAACGAATAGGCCGATGGTAATCAATGCCGCCCGCGGCATCTTGTTCAATCGGGCCAGGATAGGATTGAGCATGTTCATGATCAGCTCCATTGGCGGCGAATGCGCGGATCGGTCAAAAGAACCGCTAGATCGACGATCAGATTCACCACGATAAAGAAGGTGAGGAAGATGAGCAGGCATGCCTGCACCACCATGAAGTCGCGAAAGCGGACGCCGGCGAGGAAGTAATCCCCAAGGCCCTGCCAGGCGAAAAGCGGTTCGACGATGATCGCAGTGGCCGTCATCAGCCCGACCTGGGTGCCGAGCGCGTTGATGAAGAGGGGCGTGATGTTGGGCAACGCCTCACGGAGCAATATGGCCGTGCGACCAAGACCCTTGCTCTTGGCGGTCAGAACGAAGGGGCTCGTCATCGCTTCCTCCAGACCGACCCGCACGACGCGGCTGAGGACGGCGGCCGGCAGAACGGCGACGGTGAGCCATGGCAGGATCCAGCTTTTGGGGCCGTTGAAACCGAACGACGGTAGAAGCTGGAAGGTGACGGAGAAGCCATAGATCATCAGCGCCCCGACGAAGAACGTCGGCGTCGATGCGCCGAGGAGCGCCAGACCGCGCGATACGCGGTCCGGCAGTTTGTAGGGCCAGAAGGCCCCGAGGAAACCCAAAGCCAGGCTGATGAGGGCGGCGATCACAGCCGAGCCTGCAATCAGGAGGCCGGTCACGAGCATCCGGTTCGCCAGGTCTGCGCTGACGTCCTGTCCCGTTCTGTAGGAAATGCCGAAGTCGCCGCGAACAGCGTCGCCAAGCCAATCCACGTAGCGCATCAGCAGTGGCTTGTGCAGTCCTATCTCTTCGGCGACCTGTTCGACATAGCCCGGTGTAGCGACCGCCCCGCGAAGCTCCGCGATCAGGACGGCAACATTGCCGGGTGCCGACACTACGAGTGTGAAGCAAACCAGGGACGCCATGAACAGAAGGACCAGGGAATGCTTCAGCCGCTTGCTGATGAAGTGGATCAAGGTACCCTCCTCCTACTCGGCCAGCAGAATGTTTTCGTAGGGCATGTCGTATTCGGTGACCGGGCTGCTGAAGCCATGGAGCCGCTTGGAATGCGCCCAGATGCTCGGCACGTAGACCAGCGGCGCAATCGCGTCGTTGTCCCGCAGCCAGTCATAGACCTTCTGAATGGTCGGCTGGATCTGATCGCCGGTCGCGGCCATCGCCGCATTGATCAACGGATCAAGGTTGACCGGATCGGTGACCAGCTTGCCCTCGACGTCGTTGTGGAAGGTCGACAGGCACAGTCCGACGATCGAGCCGAACGGATCGTAAGGTGCGCCATAGGTCAGGAAGAAGCCGAGATCGTACTTCTGTTCGAGCATGTCCGTGTGCTTGGAGGCATGGTCAACCGAGCGGATGACGAGGTCGATACCGATCTCCTTCATCTCGGACTGGATGACCTCGGCAATCACACGTGATCCCGGCACGGCGTCCGGGCTGACGACCAATTCGAGCGTCAGCGGTTTGCCGTTCTTGGATCGGATGGGGCTTCCCGTCCAGCCGGCTTTTTCGAGCAGCGCCGATGCGGCCGCAGCATCCCGGACAGGGGCATCACTTTGCGTTCCGGCATAAGGCAAGGCGCCCGAGAACATGTTGCCGGCGGGCTTGGCGTAGCCATGGTAAAGCACCTTGGAAATCGCGGCGCGATCGATGCCGATGCTGACGGCCTTGCGCACTTGCGGATCCTTGAGCGCCTCAGCACGGTCGGGATTATAGGCCATCACCAGCGTGACGTTGCCCGGATCGACGACGACGTTGAAACCGGCCGCCTCAAGCTGCTTGCCCTCTTCCGGGGTCAAGGGCGCGATCCAGAAACCGCCGATCAGGTCGAGTTCCTCGGCACGCAATGCCGCAACCCGCGAACGGGCATCAGGGATAACCTTGGCTTCAAGGCGTTCATAGGACGGCAATTCGCCCCAGTAGCCTTCGTGATGCTCGAAGACGCTCTGGGTGTCGTCCGCGCTGATCTGACGCCACGGCCCGGTACCCACAGGCTCCTTGAACTTGCCGTCGGCACCTACGGATTTAGGCGACAGGAAGCGCGTCGGCCGCGTGTAGGAAAGTTCCTGCATGAGCGCGAGCACCGGCTCCTTGAAATGCAGGGTGACGTGGTAGTCGTCGACCACGTCGAGCGACTGGAAGTGCTTTGAGCAATTCATCCAGCTGAACTGGTCGATGCCCATCCAGCGCTCGAGATTCCATTTGCACGCGGCAGCGTCGAACTTGGTGCCGTCCTGGAATGTCACGCCCTCGCGCAACGTCAGATGCAGCGTCTTGCCGCCGTCTTCGATCTTCCAGTCGGTTGCCAGGCAAGGTTCGATCTGACCGCCCTTGCCGTATTTCACGAGCGGCTCGAACATGAGGTCCTGAATGGCCCAGATCGCGTAGTGACTCTGCGGATCGAGATTGCCGGCAGGTTTGGCGATGGCAACTCGGAGCGTGCCGGCGGCACCTTGCGCATAAACGATTTTCGACAAAGCACCCTGCGCCATGGCCAAGCCGATAGCGCCGGCCGCCCCTTGCAGGAACGTACGTCTGTTTACTGACATGAGTTTTTTCTCCTCTTTGGCGCTCCCTGCGCCCGCCTAGACATCGCGGCCTCCACGCCGTTTTGTATAGACAAATTGACTGTCTCATGTATACAATCTTGCGTCAAGATCGCATTTTAGATTGTCGACATTTTAGCCGACAAAGCGGTATGCAGACGAGAATTGGGATGAGAATGCGCTGGCACAACCGACGTTATCGTCGCGTTTCGCCCGCGACGAAACGCTGTTGGCGCGAATCCTGGCAGCTGCGACGCCGTTCCACCTCAACAATATCGGCAGAACTTGTATACAATGCGAGTGGAGTTGAATGCTGACGAGACCATCGGCTTCCGGAAGAAGGAGGCCGCACAATAAGGTGCGCTGATCGGCGTGGCCCGCGCGATAGGCAGGCCCAAGATAAATGCGCGGGCCGAGTTCGGTCGCCGCAGTCGTTCATGTGTGGTTTTGGATGGAATCTCGACAACGGCGGCCTGCGTATGCGGCCGCCGTTGATGTAATCAAGCGTATCGCAGCCGGTGCAGAACGCGAGAGCGCTCGCAACGGCGGGTCGGCCTCAGGCTTTGCCGATACTGCCGAACACCAGACGCCCCTGGTGGAAGGTGGCGGTGCGCGCCGGCACGCGAGCCACCGCCTCCGCGGAGCAACTCGCACCGACAAGCGTGAAGGCGGCGTCATCTCCGGCATTTGGCCAGGCACGTTTGCCTTCATCATCCAACGGCAAAACGCCGCCGGTGGCGATGGCCATGGCCCGTGACAAGTGGAACTCATCCGACCCGCGATAAAGCTGCGCGTAGAAATAGGCCCTTTCCAGCATGTCGCCGCTGCCGAACGGCGACCAGTGATCGATGACGCTATCCGTTCCGGTCATCACGAACACGCCTGCCTTGCTCAATTGTGGCAATGGCATCATTAGAGCACCAAGCGGGACCGTCGAGGCGATCGTCATCTGATTTTCCGCCAGGCGGGAGGCAGTCTCCTCCAATGCTTCAGGAGCCAGTGTAGTCAGGGCAAAGGCATGGCTGATGGTTACCTTGCCGCGCAGCGCGGGATTCTTCTCCGTGGTCTCGATCATGTAGTTGATCGCCGCCATCCCGGCCGGACTGGTTTCATGCAGGTGGATGTCCACCCCTTTGCCGGTATCGAGGGCAATCTGGAACATGGAGTCGAGTGACTTCTCCATCGCCCCATCGACGTTGGTCGGATCCAGCCCACCGACATAGTGCACGCCCATCTGCATCGCTTCGCGCATCAAGCCGTCGACTTTGGAATGCAACAAACCGTGTTGTGGGAAGGCGACAATCTCGCAAACGAAGTCGTCGCGGTGATTTTCCAGCGCGCGCTGCAGGTGTTCAAGGCTTTTCAGGCCACTGACCGGATCGATGTTGCAATGGCTCCGCGCGACGGTGCTCCCCTTGGATTGAAGCAGCGCGATCAGGCCCTCGGCTCGCTGCTGCGAGGTGGGCAATAATTGGGGGATCAGCTTTTCTTCCAGCGCAATCATGTCCATGATGGTCTTGCCTTGGCGCGGCCGCGGCGCCTGCCAGGGACCACCGTAAAAGGTCTTGTCCAAATGGATGTGCATATCGCGCATGGCCGGCAGCATCAGTTGGCCATGCGCCTGATAGCGCGCGACACCGCTGGGCAGCGTTGCGTTCGCGGGATGAAGCGCGGCGATCTTGCCGTCCTTGATCTCGACGGTGTACAGCGCGGTGCGGGTGCCGATGACGGTGTCGCCGTCATATTCGAAACCTTCTTCCAGCCGCACGTCAGCCAGCAGGTAGTGACGATCCGTCAGCATGTTTGCTCCAATCTCGGCAACAGGTTCGGCCGTATTCGCAGATACCTCGTGAGCCAGTCCGCCAGTCAGCCCGACGACCGCGCAAGCGGTGGTCAGCTTCCCCGTTTGGCCGAGAAATGCCCGGCGGCTTTGCGACAGTGTCTGTTCCAACATCGTTCCCTCATCATGGGTTTGGAGTTTGCGTAATGATGACAATTCGATTTGCACGGACAGCCTGTAGCTGTCGCATCTTGCCGAGCTACGGGACAAGATGTGCTACGGTTGCAGACTGCAAAACGTTGCCGTTTCGGCCGAATTGATCACTTCTTGGGAAATGGGCGTGTGAACCATCCGTTGATCAATGATGGGGTGGCAAGCCGATACGAGATCACCGGACTTGTCGCGGGGATAAGCGTAGGCGCCAGCCTTCGAGGTCCGAAAGCCACCGCTCACCAATGCCTCGGCGAGCTTGACAGCTGCCGCCACGCCGTCGATGACGGGGACCCCCGTTTCGCGCGATAGCCAATTGCACAATTCTGCCATGCCGGCGCACCCAAGGACGATGGCATCGACACCATCCTCGCGTATCGCAGCGCGCGCCTCATTGAGGAGTTTCGCGCGCGCGATTGCCAGGTCGGTTTCGAGTGCTAGTACCGGCAGGTCGACCGAGCGCACACGGCGGCAGCGCGAGGCAGCGCCGTAGTGCGCGACAAGATCCTCAATCACCGGCACCGACCTCGGCAGCGTGGTGATCACTGTGAAGCGGGTCGCTACGGTTACTGCGACCTGCACCGCCGCCTGGCAGATACCGATGACGGGACCGGAGGCAACCTCGCGCGCAGCGGCAAGGCCGGGATCATCAAAGCAGGCTATCACGTGCGCCGATGCGCCCCGCTTCTCGGCGGCACGGATCGCGGCCAACATCGCAGGCACGGCCATCGCCTCGTCCGCGTAGCCTTCGATCGAGGCGGGCGTGTCCGTTGCGGTCTCCGCCTCGATGACTGTGCCCTCCGATCGCGCTGCCTCGGCCGCACGTGCGATTTGGTCGGTCATTGAGGATGTCGAATTCGGATTGATGACGTGTATGCGGATCATCGGGTGGCTCTCTCTGGCCTGGGGTTCACTTGTGCAAACTCGAAGCGCAGTAGCTCTTCCGGCTTTTTAAGTTCGAATTGGCGATCTGAAGTGATGTAGTTGTCGGCATGCAGCCTGGCGATCGGCTGGTAGGTTTCCGGATTCGCATAGCGCCCCTCGGCATCAAGGCAGCGGTCCTGGATGTGCATGTGCACGACTTTGCCGATGACGAGCACGCGCTTGTGATAGTCGAGGATGCGATCGACCCTGCATTCGAAGCTGCAGGGACTTTCGGCGATGCGAGCGACGTCGATCTGGTCACACGGCACCGGTGTCAGACCGGCGAAATCGAGTTCATCCACTTCTGAGGCGAAGTTGACGCCGCAGACGATCATCGCCTCGGCGAGCGCCATGTCGACCATGTTGACAACGAACTCGCCGGTTCGGCGGATGTTCGAGACAGTGTCCTTCTCATCACCATTGCCGCGGTTCTGGATGCCGAGCACAACCAAAGGCGGCTCGTGGGCAAACACGTTGAAGAAGCTCATTGGCGCCGCATTGTTGTGTCCGGCCGGCGACCGGGTTCCAACAAGCGCGATGGGGCGCGGACCAATGAAATTGGTCAGCAATCGATAACGATCGGGAGGGGGTAGCGTGGTGAAATCGATATTCATGTCCGGTTCTCCTCCATGACCGTTCAACCGCTTATCACTGCGCCGACGCACGGCGCGTCGACCGGCTGGGACGTCCCAGCGTGCAGTCGCAGGCACGGCAAACACCCACGCACAGGAGAACCTCGCCAAGCTTCCGCACGGAAACCGGTGTATCTGGCACGTTGCGCTCCCGGCGTCGGCGAATACCATCTTTGATTTATATCGCATCCATTTTTGTGTCAATATTGCATCCAATTAATGCATACAATATTATCAATCAATCTCAGGCGTGCCTGCGCCACATTGCCGGCGCGAACCGCTGGCACAAAGGAATGTTTGGGAAGACGTTTTAACTAATGCGCTGCCGCGAAAAAGGTCGCAACGATGTTGCCAATCACCGACTGCATGTTTCGTTAAATCGTATTCGATGTAAAAACATGCAGCAATTCAGAGTTCTACAGCTACCTTTGTGCGTCTAATAAGACGCGCGGCGCTGTAGGTGCGCTGCTCGACGCGAGGGTATAAGCGAGAGTGGCATACGGCGCGCGCCGAAATCTGCTCACCTTCCGCCCAATCTGCTGGCGGCCAGCTGTATACTATATATGCCGAATATTGTATTATCTTATGAGTGCAGCCGTCAAAGCGCTACAGCAACCTTTGCGCGTCCAATAAGACGCGCGGCGCTGTAGGAGTCCTGACTTTCGTCCGCGCATGGAAAACGGGCATTGACGTCCAGCAGGGAGCGCCAGTGATCACGCTGGTCACAAGGCGGCAAAACGGTCTAAAGGCCCTCTTCTTTTGCGTAGGCAGCCAGGAGATCCGGCAAGTCGTTTTCCGAGTTGCTTTTCAGCAGAGCGCGCGTTGTGATGGCCCCGATGTGATGGTCCATCAATTTGCACGCCTTTTCGCGATCGTTCCGTGCAAGTGCGGCAATCAACTCGCGGTGCTCCGACACGGCGCAATCGGACGAATGAGGGCGACCATAGAGCGACAAAATCATGGACGAGCGCGAGACGAGCTCGGTAACGTATCGCGATAGGATGGCGTTCTCCGTCAGCTGTGCGAGCAGGACGTGAAACTCACCGGCGAGTTGGATCGAGGCCGACGGATTGTCGAGCCTTGCCTTGTCTTCGGCGTCGACGTGCGCTTCAAGCTCCTTGATCTTCGGGGCCGTCAGACTGCCGATCAGGCTATCGACGACCAACGTCTCCAACGCTCGGCGCACGGCAAAGATATTATGCCCTTCCTCCAGACTGGGGTGGCTGACGCATGCTCCCTTGTTCGGCCGCAATTCGATCAGACCCTCACCGTTCAGTCGCGCCAGAGCCTGCCGCACGATCGTGCGGCTGACGCCCAGCCGCTCACCGATCGAATCCTCGGGAAGTTTCGTGCCCGCAGCGAATGCTTGGTCGAGGATGGCACGCTTCAAGATACGATAGACCGCATCTGACTTGGGGACCGCCGATCTTGCATTGCTGTCGCTGGGTTTGGGAGTCATGATTTTCCTCGAAAATAGCCAAAGCGTGCGATTGATAGCGATTGCCAAGCGTTGGATCGCAAACAACTATCACCACGCAAGCCGAACCGTAAAGCCGCGGTCGGCGGCCC
This sequence comes from Ensifer sp. 1H6, assembly GCF_001976035.1. Classification (NCBI taxonomy): domain Bacteria; kingdom Pseudomonadati; phylum Pseudomonadota; class Alphaproteobacteria; order Hyphomicrobiales; family Rhizobiaceae; genus Ensifer; species Ensifer sp. 1H6. The sequence goes on from NZ_MOAI01000001.1 coordinate 276,697, forward strand.
GCTGAACCGGCAGGTTAGGCCGTTGCATACTGACGGCTCGACCGATCGCAGCCCGCCACTGCGAACACCAAATTCCCGACTTTTCGCCTTTCATCGAAAAAGCTTCATTCGATGGCCGGCAAATCGCCAGCCAATTCGCCGCCATTCACAACCACGCGGCCGCGCCGGATGACGGTGCGTCTATGCTGCGTCAGGGCGACGGCTTCCGCCAACGTGCGCGCGGGCACCAGCACCAGGTCGCCGAAGCAGCCTTCAGAGAGACCGTAACCGCCGAGACTGATACCTTCAGCACCGCCGAAAGTGCAGATGCGGGCGGATTCTTCGAGATCAACATCGTTGGTCATACCGTTGCGTTGCGCCAGGTACTTCGCCCGCTCTAGCATGTCACCATTTCCAAACGGCTCCCAGGTCCCCTGAATGCCGTCAGAACCGGAGGCAACCGTGAGACCGCATTGGCGCATCAGTCGCAATGGCAATGCCGGGGCAGAGGGACTGCCGACGGTCATCACCGCGATGCGTTCTGCAGCGAGCTGGCCGATTAACGCGTTTTGCCGTGAGGCGTCGAGCGTCCCGAGGCAATAGGCGTGGCTCACCATCACCTGCCCCTGCAGCGACAAGGCGCGGGTCCGTTCGACGATGAGTTCAAGACAATAGGCACCGAGGTCGCCCGGTTCATGCAGATGAATGTCGACAGGTTTTCCGTGACGATCCGCGAGCGCGAAGATTGCATCGAGGTGACGCACCGGATCGCGCTCGATCGTGGCGGGGTCGATGCCGCCGACGATATCGGCGCCGGCTTTCAAGGCCGCATCCATCAACTCGAGCGTCCCCTCGCGCGGCAGCATGCCGCTTTGCGGGAAAGCCACAATCTGTACATCGACCAGATCGCGCATTGCCTCGCGTGTTTCCAGCACGCCTTCGACATTGGCGATGCCGATCTCGGTGTCGACATCAACGTGGCTGCGAATGCTCAAAACGCCATGGGCGAGCGTCTGAAGGATCTGACGGGCCGATTGCCGACGGGCGTTGATGCCAAGTTCGCGCTTGGCATTGCGGTCGGCCAGGATTCGGTCGTTGCGGGTCGGACCGATCCGGTTCTCGAACCAGTCCATGCCGACAAGTGTCTTGTCGAGATGCGTATGTGCCTCGACAAGCCCTGGCAAGGCGACATGTCCGGTTGCGTCGATCTCGGCCACCGGACGGGCACAATCTGCCGCAACAAACCGACCGTCTCTGATGAGAAGGTCCTCAACAGGCCCACCGAAGGGGCGGGCATTACGGATAAGAAGGTCTGCAGTCATTGTAGATCCTCGATTGTCCAAGCGCCTTACGTGCGATCACTAAGTCCGGCCCGCGCCATCGCCAGCCGAAAAGCGCGCAGGGCACGGTCGAGGATCGCGTCTTCGTCCTGGCCGACGAGGCGTCGCCCGCGCATCAGAACACGCCCGCCGACGATGGTGGTGTCCACGTCCGCCCCATTGGCGAAGCGAGCAAGGCGCTGCACCGGCTCGTGCGGTGGCCAGAGATGGGGCTGACGCATATTCACAAGGACGATATCGGCGCGCTTGCCAACTTCGAGTGAACCGAGTTCATCCTCCATCAGCAGGGCGCGCGCGCCGCCGATCGTCGCCATCTCCAGCAGCCGCAGCGGCGGCAGCACGGTATCATCTGAGAAATGTCGCGCGTGGTAGCGATGGGCCTGGAACATGTTGCGGAACATGTCGAAGGACCGATCGGGCGCCGCGGCATCGGTGCCGAGCGAAACCACTATGCCGTCCTCCATCAGCTCCGGTGCCGGGCAGCGGCCATAGACCGACATCAGCGCACTCGGATTGTGCGCAACCTTGGCACCGGTCCGCTTCAGGACCGCCCGGTCGGCCTCGGTCAGGTCTATGCAATGGGCAAGGAGCGACCGCTCGTCAAAGAGACCAAGTCGCGCATCGTTGGCGGCGATGGATCCGTCGCGATGACCGTCCTGCACCAGAAGGCTTCGCCTCTCACGCGCGCGGTCGCGGACCTTGCATGCAATCCTGTATACCGTTTCCCCGCGCAGTTCCTGCTCATCGAAAACCGGTAGCGAAAACACGACCTGCAGCCGGTCGTCGCGTCCAGCCCAGGCATCGACCAACTCGGTGGCCACGTCTATCTGCCGGTCTGGGGAGACGACGATGTCGTTGTGGGACGTCGGCGTATACTGGCGATACACGTGATTTTGCCCGGATCGGTTCGGCCCCACGGCCAGAACCTCACGCACTCCCATGGCGGCAATCGAAGCGAGATGCGCCTCCGCCGCCTCCGGTGCCTCGGTGCGCATGATATCCGGGCCGCCGCCGAATAGCAGCGCCGCAGTCGTCGTGCCGCACTTGATCCTCTCTGCCGCCGACAGCGCCGCTTCCGCTGCCCAGAACTCAAGGTCGGTCGCAGTCGCGTAAATGCGGCCGGTCACGTCCATCCAGTCCTCGGCTGCACTGCCCAACCCTTTGGTCAGCATATGTCCGGCATGAGCGTGTGTGTCGATCAGCCCAGGCATCGCAACCATGCCGGCAGCCTCGATGCGCTCGGCCTGCCATTCTCCGGCAAAGCTTCCCTCGCCGATGCCGGCGATGCGCCCGTTCTCGACCAGAACATGGCCGCGCTCAAGAACGCGACGGTCCGCGTCCATGGTAACGATCGTGGCGTTTTCAATCAGCAGTGCACTCGTCATCGGAAGTTCCCTTTCCGGCTGTCGGGCCTGGCGTTCTTTTTTTGAGAAGCGTCGCCAAAACCACTTTTGCCATCTTGATATTGTTTGCATCAGATGTACACTATTACTGGGAGTATTCGTATCCAATAACACAGATAATATGTATACGTTAAATGGGAGAAACCAGTGAAAACCTCTTTGAAGACCCTCTTGGCGGGTCTCGCCCTTGTGGCGCCGCTTTCCGCCCCCGCCCTCGCCGAGACACTGCGCTGGGCTTCATCCGGCGATGTCATTTCCTACGACCCCAACGCACAGGTCGACAGCTTTACCCAGAGCGTGCACCATATGGTTTTCGACCCTCTGGTGCGCCGTAACAAGGACCTGAAGCTCGAGCCGGCGCTCGCCACCTCCTGGGAGGTCATCGAGCCGACCCGCTGGCGCTTCAAGCTGCGCCAGGGCGTGAAATTCCATGAGGGCCAGCCCTTCAACGCCGACGACGTCGTGGCGACCATCCAGCGCCAGATCGACCCCGGCGCGCGCAACCGCGAGAACCTTTCAACCGTCGTCGGCGTCGAGAAGGTCGATGAGTACACCGTCGACCTCATCCTACGCGGACCCTATCCGCTGCTCCTCAACGACCTTGCCGCCATCTACATCATGAGCAAGCCCTGGATGGAGGAGCATGACGCGCTGAAGCCGGGCAATGCTTCGACCGGAGTCGTCACCTATGCCAGCAACCATGCCAACGGCACGGGCGCCTTCAAGCTGAAGACCTACGAACCGGATTCGCGCTCGGTCTTCGAAGTGAACAAGGACTGGTGGGACAAGCCGCAGCACAATCTGGACGAGGTCGAGTTCCGTCCGATCGCCTCCGACGCGACCCGCGTCGCGGCGCTGCTATCGGGTGAAGTCGACATGATTGCGCCCGTTCCGTTGCAGGACGTCGACCGCATCGCCGCCACCGATGGGCTGAAGGTCGTCGAGAACCCGTCGCTGCGCACCATATTCTTCATTTTCAGCTACCGGCCGGAACTTCATGCGACCCCCGGCAAGCCCAATCCGCTGCTCGATGTGCGGGTGCGCCAGGCCCTTTGGCACGCGATCGATACCAACACGATCCAGAAGCGCCTGATGCGCGGCAAGTCGCGTACGGCCGGGATGCTCGTCGCACCGGCGGTGACCGGCTACGACGAAACCATCGACGTGCCGCTCCCCTATGATGTCGACAAGGCCAAGGCGCTGCTCGCTGAGGCCGGATATCCGGATGGTTTCAAAACGGGGCTCGCCTGCCCCAATGACCGCTACATCGCCGACGAGCAGATCTGCCTTGCGGTCGCCTCCATGTGGGCGCAGATCGGCGTCCAGGCCAATGTGAGTGTCGAGAGCAAGACGACCTATTTCCCGCGTACGGACAAGGGTGAGTTCGACGTCTATCTTCTCGGCTGGGCTTCGCTGCCGCCGATGGACGGCTTCAGCCCGTTGCAAGCGCTGCTGGCGACCAATGACGGCACCTTCGGCGGCAGCAACGCCGATGGGCTCTCCAATCCCGAGATCGACAAGCTGGCCTATGCCGCAGCCGTTGAACTCGACGAAACCAAACGCATCGAGATGCTGAAGCAAGCCTTCCGCATCACCCATGATCAGGTATTCTACCTGCCGCTGCACCAGCAGCCGGTCGCCTGGGCGATGAGCAGCAAGCTCGACATGCCGCAGTTCCCGGACGAGTACGTGCGTCCGTGGTTCGCACAGATGAAGAAGTAGTCGGGATTCTCCCAAGGCGCAGTCCCGGCAAGCGAAGCCTGCCGGGACTGCGCTCAAACCGGGTCAACCCTTCCGCGTCGCTGGCGGCGCGGGGGACGCGGGAGCGCAACAGCCCGGTTTTCGCCCCTTCGGGCAAGGTCGCTCCCTCAAGGACTATCCGATGATCAGACTCTTTTCAGTCAGGTTGCTTCAGGCCATCCTCGTGATGGTCGCAGTGACTGCCATTGCCTTCGTCATGTTCCGCTTCGTCGGCGATCCTGTCGCCTCGATGGTGCGCGAAGGCGCAACCCAGGCGGAAAAGGACGCGGTCCGTGTCGCGCTCGGCCTCGACAGGCCGGTCGTGGTGCAGTTCGTCGATTTCGTCGGCCACGTGCTGACCGGCGATCTCGGCACGAGCTACCGCTACCAGCAGCCTGTGACCAGCCTGTTGCTCAGCCGTCTTCCTGCCACGCTGGAACTGGTTGTCGTCGCCACCGTACTGGCCCTGTCGCTCGGCATTCCGCTCGGAGTGCTCTGCGCGCTAAAACCGCGTTCCTTTCTCTCCCGGCTGACCCAGTCTGCGACACTTGTCGGTATTTCGATGCCCACCTTCGTCACCGGCCTGCTGCTGATCCTGGTTTTCGCAGTGAACCTGCGCTGGTTGCCGTCCTCCGGACGCGGAGACCTCGTCGATATCGGTTTTTGGAAGACCGGCTTCCTCACCCTTTCGGGGCTGAAATCGCTGATCCTGCCGTCGATCACGCTGGCGCTGTTCCAGCTCACGCTGATCATGCGCTGGTGCGCTCGGAGATGATCGACGTGCTGTCGTCGGACTATATCCGCTTCGCCTTCGCCCGTGGCCTGCCGCGCACCTATATCTATGGGCGGCTCGCTCTACGCAACGCGCTGATGCCGGTCGTCACCGTTACGGGCCTGCAGATCGGCCAGCTCATCGCCTTCGCCATCGTCACCGAGACAGTGTTCCAGTGGCCGGGCATGGGCCTGCTCTTCACGAATGCCGTCGGCTATCCCGACGTGCCGGTGTTGGCTGCCTACCTTCTGTTCGTCGGCTTCCTGTTCGTCATGATCAACATGATCGTCGACATTCTCTACACCTTCATCGATCCGCGCCTGAGGACACGATAATGGCTACGCAATCCCTGATGCGCCGGCTTCCGCCGGTTTCCGTGATGATCGCCGGCCTGGTGCTCTTCATCATGCTGACCCTCGTCATCTTCGCCCCGCTGATCGCGCCGATGGATCCTCGCGACGTCTCATCCTATTCGCTGATCGACATGGAAATCCCCCCGGCGTTCATGGAGGGCGGTGATCCCCGCTTCCTGCTCGGCACCGACAACCAGGGCCGCGACCTCGTCTCGGTCATCCTGTTCGGGCTCAGGATCTCCGTCGTCATCGGCGTCGGCGCGGTGGTCTTCGCGGCCGTGGTCGGCGTCGTGCTCGGTCTCGTCGCCGGCTTCTTCGGCGGCTTGATCGATGGCATCGTCATGCGCGTTGCCGATGTCTTTGTCAGTTTCCCCACCATCCTCGTCGCGCTGCTCATCAGCGGCATCGCCCGCGCGCAGCTCAGCGCCGAAACGATGCTTGCCTGGGCGCCGCTGGTGTTGATCTTCTCCATTGCCGTCAACGAATGGGTGCAATATGCCCGCACCGTGCGCGCCTCGACCATGGTGGAAGTCGCGCGCGACTACGTGCGCGCCGCCAAGGTCATCGGCCTGCCGTCCGGCCGCATCATGGGCCGCCACATTCTACCAAACATCATGAGTTCGGTGATGGTCATCGCCACCATCAACCTTGCGGGCGCGATCCTGACGGAGGCGACGCTCTCCTTCCTCGGCGCCGGCATGCCGCCGACCTATCCCTCGCTCGGCACGTTGATCCGCATCGGCAATCAGTTCCTGTTCTCCGGCCTCTGGTGGATTGCGGTGATGCCGGCGACTGTACTGGTCGTCCTTGTGCTGGCCGTCAACGTGATCGGCGACTATTTGCGCGACCACTTCAACCCGAAACTGATGGTTCGCTGAGATGACCGAATCCACGCTCCCCGTCCTCGACATCCGCAATCTCTGCGTCGAGTATCCGCTGGCCAACGGCAACACGCTTAAGGCCGTCAAGAACACCGATCTCATGATCCGCCCCGGAGAAATCCACGCCCTCGTCGGTGAATCCGGCGCCGGCAAGACCACTGTCGGCAATGCGCTGATGGGTCTCCTGCAGGCCCCCGGCAGAATCGCATCCGGCTCCATCGTCATCGCCGGCAAGCAGATCGACCTACGCACCGGCCGCACCGAAGGCATTGTGCCCGGGCGCGATGTCGGCGCGATCTTCCAGGATCCGATGACGAGCCTCAACCCGCTCTTCACGGTGGAAAGCCAGCTCTGCGAAGGCATGCTCACCCATCTGAAGCTTTCGTCCAAGGAGGCGAAGGCCCGCGCACTGGAACTGATGAAGGCCGTCGGCATTCCGGAGCCCGAACGCCGGCTCAGCAGCTATCCGCACCAGCTTTCCGGCGGACAGCGCCAGCGCGTGGTCATCGCCACCGCGCTCGCCTGCAATCCGCAGCTTATCGTCGCCGACGAGCCGACGACGGCGCTCGACGTCTCGGTGCAGGCCCAGATCCTCAAGCTCATCCGCGATCTTGCGGACGAGCGCGGCGTCGGCATTCTGCTCGTCACGCATAATATGGGTGTCGTCGCCGAGATCGCCGACCGCGTCACCATCATGCAGAACGGCGCGGTGGTGGAAAGCGGGCCGACGCGCGAGGTGCTGACCGCGCCGAAGGCGCCCTATGCCCGCACGCTGATCGCCGCCGTGCCGCCCATCGAAACACGCCTTGAGCGTCTACCGGTCCCAAGTGAGGAAACGCAGGTGTCGCTCGACGCCCGCGCCACCGTGCGCCGCAAGAGTGCAAAGACCGAAGCGGGCAGCCGCGACGACGTGGTACTCTCCGTGCGCGACCTTGCGGTGGAGTATGGCAGCCGTTCGTTGATCCCAGGCCGCAAGGCGTCGGTCTTCAAGGCGGTCAAGGGCGTCTCATTCGACGTCCGGCGCGGCGAGATTTTCGGCCTCGTCGGCGAATCCGGCTGCGGCAAGACCACCGTCGCCAACTCCATAGCCGGCCTCGTCACCCAGAGTTCGGGCACCATCGATTTTCAGGGAACGGCGCTCGGCGCCCGACGTGAAAAATCGGTGCGCCAGTCCCTGCAGATGGTGTTCCAGGACCCCTATTCGGCACTCAACCCGCGCCTGCGCATCAACTCCGCGATTGCCGAGCCCATCCTGTTCTACAAGCTCGCTTCCAATGCGCAGGAAGCCCGGCAGGACGCCAGGACGTTGCTCGAAGCTGTCGGCCTTCCCGCCGACGCCGGGTCGCGCTTCTCGCATGCTTTCTCCGGCGGTCAGCGCCAGCGGATCGCCATTGCGCGCGCGCTCGGGCCGCGCCCTTCGCTGCTCATCTGCGACGAGCCGACCTCCGCGCTCGACGTCTCGGTACAGGCGCAGCTCCTCAACCTCCTGAAGGATCTGCGCGATCTCGCCGGCCTCTCCATGCTGTTCATCAGCCACGACCTCGCGGTGATCCGTCAGATGTGCGACCGCGTGGCCGTCATGAAGTCAGGGCAGATCGTCGAGCTTGCCGATACCGAAACCCTCTTCACCGCGCCGAAACACGAATATACCCGCGAGCTTCTTCGTCTTGCCCCGTCACTTGAGCGCATCCTGGGCGCGAACTCGCCTCAGTCTGGCCGTGGATGGCAAGACGGATGAGAATCTTGCCGGCACGCAGTTCTCGATGCCGCCAGCTTGAAGCCGATCCCATGATCGACCCGTCAGGTTTGGGCGATACGCTGCGAAACGCCGCGCATCTTCTGTGTCACAGCCGAGATACGGATTTGATGGAATAAGCCCGTGCCCGGCACGGCGCGGCTTTGCCGCTGTGCCAGAGCCGTTGCACGTCGCAAACGAATTGATGCACCGCCGCGCGCATGCCTTTTCGGGCCACAGCAAATAAAAAGAAGACGTAAAGGAAATACCCGATCATGTCGAAATCAACCCAGCCCGCGACGGGCCGGCAATGGATGCTGCTCATTCTCGTCTTGCTGGTTGCTGTCAATTTGCGGCCGTTTCTCACCGCACCGGGGCCCGTGCTGTCCGAGATCGTCGCCGAAACCGGAATGGGATATGGCAGTCTGGCCTTGCTGACGCTGCTGCCGATGATGCTGATGGGCGTCGGCGCCTTCGTGTCGCCCTCGCTGCAGGCCAGGATCGGCACGCGCCGCGGTATTCTCATCGCCCTGCTTGTGCTAGCCGCCGGCTCCCTGCTGCGGCTGGTCGCGCCCGGCGGCGCAGCGTTGGTGACAACCGCCGCCCTTTGTGGCGCCGGCGCGCCTTCATCCAGGCGGCCCTTCCCGGCATCATCAAGGCGGAGTTTCCCCAAAGCATCCCGGTTGTCACTGGACTCTATTCCGCGTTCCTGATGGGTGGTGGGGCCTTAGGCGCGCGGCTGACGCCACTTCTCGTCAATCACGGTTATGGCTGGCGCCCAGCGCTGGCCTGGCTCGCGGCGCCCGCACTTGTCGCTCTCTGCGCCGCATGTTTCATCCTGTCGGACTCGCGCAGCGACCGTCCAGACAAAGCGCTCACCGGCAGATTGCTCCGCCGGCCGCGTACATGGACGCTTATCGTCGCCTTCGGGTTGGTCAACGCCGGTTACTCCTCCGCCGTCGCCTGGCTGGCCTCCTATTACCAATCTCTTGGCTGGAGCAGCGGCGACAGCGGCAATCTCGTGGCATTGATGGCAATCTGTCAGGCAGCGGCGGCCCTCGCCCTGCCGGTTCTTGCCCGCCGCAGCATCGACCGGCGAGCGTTCCTCCGCATGACGCTGGCGATGCAGGCAGTCGGCTTTGCCGGTTTCGCTTTCATGCCGCAGGCAGCGCCCGCCGTCTGGGCAGCCTTGTGCGGCGCCGGCCTCGGCAGCAGCTTCTCGTTGGCGATCGTCACCGCCCTCGATCACCTGCCGCGGCCGGAGGAGGCGGGCGTGCTGGTGGCGTTGATGCAGGGTGGCGGTTTCCTGATCGCGTCCCTCGGCCCCTTCGCCACCGCATTCCTGCACGACGTCAGCGGCAGCTTCGCCCCTGGCTGGGTGATGCATCTTCTCTGCGTCGCCAGCGTGTTCTTCCTTTACATGCGCTTCAACCCATCACGCTATGCGCAAGCGATGCAATCACCGATCTGAGCGAAAATGATTTGCTCTGAATCGGCGGTGGCACTTTGGCCTCGTCACGTTCGGTCGACGTTGATGCCTCGGACCTCGCACAGGACGGGTGTCGAAACAGCTTGCCTCTCGAGATACCAAGGCACTGGACATGCCGCCATTTTGTATGCAATTCGAGGTGACAATCACCAGGATTTGGAGAAATCAGAATGGCAAAGAAAGAGAGCGATGTAGGCGGTGGCCGCGCTCAGGCCGTTCATCGTGTCCTGAAACGCGCAATCCTCGACCAGGCGCTTTCGCCAGGATCAAAACTGCCGGAAGATTCTATCGGCGAACGGCTTGGTGTCAGCCGAACCCTGGTCCGCGAGGCGCTGGTTCGCCTTAGCCAGGAGGGATTGGTCGAGTTACGCCCGAACAAGGGGGCGATGGTTTCACGGCCGACGCTCGAAGAAGGGCGCAATCTGTTCCTTACTCGGATGGCGCTGGAACGGCTCGTGGTGGAAACACTTTCGGGCAAATTGACCAGCGAGCAAATCGACGTGCTTTCCACGCATATTTCGCTCGAGGAAGCCGCTAAGAAGGAGCGGGCTCCGTCGATCCGGCTGGCGGGCGAGTTCCATACCCTCCTTGCGCAGATGACGAACAACACGAGCCTAATTCGTTACGTGAACGAACTGGTCGCCCGAAGTTCCCTGATCCTCGCGCTCTATGGCCGACCGCATTCTTCGGAATGCGCCGTATCGGAACACCGGGACCTTCTGGACAACTTGATTGCTGGCAAGACCGACGAGGCGACCACCCTTATGGGGCATCACCTCGAGTCGGTTACGACACGCGCACTCCTTCCCACGGATGGCGACAGAAACATCAAGGAGGTGCTGTCCGCCTACGCAGCGGCGGAGGGCCTTGCCTAGAGCATTTCCAGGAAAAGTGCGAAGCGGTTTTCCGCCAGGAAATGCGTAAAAACAAAGGGTTATAGCGTTTGTGCGGTTCCGTCTAAATCGGAAGCGCACTAGACGAAACAGGGTGAGACGGGTGACGACCTCGTATCCCTGAGCGCTGCGCTCCGACACGTCAGGATCGCCGGATCACCCAGACTGAGCCGCAAGAGCACGAAGACGAGGAGGATGACCGGCACCACGCCAAGCATCTTCCTTGCAACGTAGCCTGGCGTGCAACTCCAACCAAATTGAATGCATTTCTCCTATAATCTTGTATTCAATCCGCACAAAGCCACCGAAAAGTACGGAACTCTCCGCCGAAACAGCCAATACCCTAACCTTTCCCGGGCGGCCTGTAGCCAATGAAGAGCATTCTGCAAGACCCAGCGAGCGCCTTCCGGCCCCCATGCGCATGTGCTCCTTGCCTCAGCGCACAATGAGGAACACTCCGCTGACGATGGCAAAACTCAAAACGGCAACTCGAAGACCACGTCCGCCGATACAATGATGCGCCAACCTGGAGACAGCGCTTCCAAGCAGTACCGCGGGTGTCAGATAGAGCGCCGCCAGCAGCTGCTCAAAACCCAGTCGTCCGGAGATAGCCAGCACGACCAGCGACATCACCTCCCCGACGAGAAAGCAAAAGGCGACCGTTGCGCGCAAGACCGGTGCCTTGGCATGTTGGTAGAGCAAGGCGAGAGGTGGGCCACCGATGCCAGTGGCGGTTTCGGTGACGCCCGTGAACAGGCCGACACCGAGGGCGCTCGGTTTGTTCGGCGTAAACGGTGGGGCAACAAGAGCGGCGGCGGCGGCAATCACCGTGAAAATACCGACCGCAAGGTCCAGCTGGTCGAGTGAAAGCGCGGCCAGCAACCAGAGACCGGCGAACGTTCCAGCAAACCGGCCAACGGTGATCCAGGTCGCGCCCGACCAGTCGACGTGCGCGCGCTCGCGTAGCGCGACATGCAGATTGAGCGGCAGCATCAACAGGAGCAGTGTCACTGGAAGCAGTTCAGGCTTCAACATCCCGACGACCGGCGCGACAATCAGGGCAAAGCCGATCCCGAGTGCGCCTTGGATGAACGCGGAGACGAACGTCACGATGGCCAGAATGGCGATAAGGCTAATGCTCATTGATAGTGCCCAAGACCGCGATGCGTTTCGGAGAGCGGGTGAATTCTCTGGATCGGCGCCGCCGCGATAACAGCAGCCGCCTCCCCCCTTATCTCCGCCAACAATGCCCGCGCATCCCAGTCGATGGGCCAGCCTTGCCAAAGCCTGAGGCGCCCGCCGGTGAAGACGGCATCGATCTGGTCGCGATTGCCGTAACGGACAAGCTCCCACATGAGATCGTGCGAGGGGGTAAACTCCGGCCGGTCGAGATCGACGAGCAGGAAGTCGGCGGCAAGGCCTTCGGCAATCGAACCGGTTACCGCCGATAGGCCCGCCACGTTCGCAGCACCGGATGTCGCACGATCCAGCCAGAGTGAGCCGCCCCCGCAGGACGAATCTCCCGTAGCAAGGCCAATGCCCGCGCGCTGCAAGCCTTCGGCCGCATCCATGAGCCGAAACCCGTCGGCGCGGGTACCGTCGGTGCCCAGCCCGAAGCGGATGCCGAGGGCTGCCATATGCAGCGCTGGCGCCACCGCATTGCCCTTCCACAGACTTGCCACTGGATTGTAGGCGACGGCGGTGTCGGTTTTCCGCAAGAGGTTGAGTTCATGCGGTGTGACGAGCGTTGAATGCGCCAGCAGAACCTGGGGGCCGAGGGCCCCCAGGTGGTCCAGGTGTTCGATTGGCCGGCGGCCCCTCGCCACCAGCGAACGTTCCACGGCAACGAGATGTTCGTTGACATGGGTCTGGAACACGACCCCGGCCGCGGCGCCATGTCGGAAACCGCCTTCAACACCGCATCGCTGGCGGCTTCCGGAATGGATATCGCCAGAGAGGGATGGATCAGCGGATCACTGCCAAAGGTCGACAGGTGCTCCTCGGCCTGTTGCAGGATGACGTCTGGTTCAGGGATGTGCGCGGCGCCGCCAAGATCATTGCAGATAAAGCCGACGACGCTGCGAAGCCCGACTTCGCGCGCGGCGCGTACGAGCGCGCCGATATGGCCCTGCGAACGGGTGCCGGCATCGACGGCGGTGGTGAAGCCACCGCGCAGACACTCCAGTGCGGCGAGCTTGGCAGAGAGATAGACCATTCGCTCGTCCAGACTGCCTTCCAGCGGCACCCAGATCCGCCGAAAGATCTCGGACGGCTCCCCGAATACCAGGGCTTTGCCGAGTGACTGGGTCAGGTGCGTATGGGTGTCGACGAAGCCGGGCATCAGCAGATGACCCGGCAGGTCGGTCGGCGCGAGCTCCGGATAGTCCCTGGTTATCGCCTGCGCCGTGTCGACCCTGTGAAATTTGCCGGCGCGTATGACGACGGCCATACCGGCCCGTGGCCCTTCCGGCAGCAGGATGTAACCTGGACGCAGAAGCAGGTCATCGGTTGTCGACAGTTTTTGGCGGATTGCGGTCACTCGTTTGCTCCCTGGGCAGTGGATTGCAGTGATGGCGCCGATGCCGCAGTGCCGGCGCCATAGTGGGAAAAGAAGGCGTTGACGACGACGGCCGTGATGGTGCCGGCGGCAAGCCCGTTGCCGAGGACCATCTGCGTCCATTGCGGAAACTGGCTGTAGACGCCAGGCACCAGAATCGGCAGAAGGCCGATCGACAGGGCTGAGGCCAGGGTGAACATCGGACCATGTTCGCGCAGATCGACACGACGCAAAAGGTCGATCCCGATGACGCCGATAATCGAGAAGACGATGACCGCCGTGCCGCCGACGACAGCACCAGGCAACGCCGTGGCCATGCGTCCGACCGGCGCGACGAGAGCGATCAGGACGAGAATTGCGCCCGCCATGGCGGTTACGTAGCGCGACTTGACATTGGTGGCGCGCACGATGCCGACATTCTCGCCGCTGGTGATGATCAAGGACGTGCCGAACAGGCCGCCGACGAGAGACATCAACGCATCGCCGCGAATGGTTGCCGGAACGATCGCATGCACATCTCCCCTCCGCCCGACGATCTCGGCGGTGGCGATGGTCTGACCGGTAGCCTCCGCCATCGAAATGATCGAGAAGACGATGAGAGGCACGGCCGCGATAAGATCGAACTTCGGCATGCCGAAGGGAAACAGCTGCGGAACGGCGACGACCGGGCCGACGAGGACGCCGGACAAATCCATATGGCCGAGGGTGAGAGCGACGAGTGAACCGCCTACCAGACCGAGCATGACGGCAAGCCGCTGGAGCGTACCGCGAAAGACGCGCGCAGCGACGACCGTCAGAATGATGGTGATCAGGGCCAGACCAACCTCGATCGGCGCCGCGAAGCCTTCAGTTCCGGGCTTGCCGGTGATCGTCACGCCATAGATGCGCACGAGGTTGACGGAGACCAAGAGCAGCATCGTTCCAACGACGATTGGCGGAAAGTAGCGCAGAAGCCGGCGAAAGACGGGCAGCGCGAGAAAATAGAAGATGGCCGTCACAATGACAGCGCCCACCGCCGTCTGGACATCGGTCTGCTGCGCAATCACCAGGAAGATGGCGATCGGCGCGCCGCCCGGTACCATGACAAAGGGCAAGCGCGCGCCAAAACCCTTCGGACCAAAGCTCTGGAGCATCGAACCGAGGCCGCAGACAAAAAAGGTTGCGCTGATGAGCGAGACCGTCACGGCCTCGGAAAAGCCAAGAGCCTTGCTCACCAGAAAAACGGCGGTGATAGGAGACGCCGCCATCAACAGGACGTGCTGAACGCCAAACAAGACCAGGCTGCGCAATGGCAGCCTTTCATCGGCCGGATCGACCACTCCATTCATTTCATTTTGCATCATTTCCTCCTCCCGGCCTCCTCAAGCCGTCATGCAAATCGTTTTGCATGACGCGACTCGTACCATGGAATTCGTCGAATGCAAATCGTTTTGCAGAGTGCCGGCGACATGCTAAGACGGGCAAACTGGAGGCATCATGGGAAAACCTACTATCGCCGACCTAGCCAAGGCGGCGGGCGTGTCTGTCACCACCGTGTCGCACGCGTTTAGCGGGCGCCGCTATGTTGAGCCGGAAACACGCAAGCGCATCGAGGCACTCGCACACGCAATTGGCTACAGGCCCAACCACCGTGCGCAACGCTTGCGAACCGGAAGGGCCGGATCGATCGCGCTCGTCTCATCGATGCCATTCGCGGTTGCTGCTGGTCCCTCGCGCCTGGGTTTCCTGATGGAGATCGCCGCGGCCGCCGCCGTCGCAGCCTTTTCGCGCGGCATCGCGCTGTGCCTCGTGCCTCCACTTGGTCCGAGCGACAGCCTGGACGCGCTTGAAGTGGATGGCGCCATCGTCGTCGAGCCGGAACTCAATGATCCGGTGCTGGATTTCTTCTTCGATCGGGGCGTCGATGTCGTGTCCATCGGACGCGCGCCCGGTCGGGACGACCTTCCCTTCGTGGATCTGCAGAGTGGGGCAACGGCCCACCTAATGCTCGATCACCTGCTCGCAGGCGGCGGTCGCGTCGGGCTGATAACCGGCGTGCAAAGACGCAATTCCTATATCGAGATGGAAACAATCTATGCGGAGCGCATGGCGAAAGCCGGGCTCTCACCCCTTGCCGTTCGCGTTGACGAACGGGGGGGCGAACAGGCAGCGGCCGTGGCCGCCGAAGCTCTCCTGCGGGCGGACCCCACCATTTCTGCCCTATGCGTGCCGGTCGACGCCTTTGCGACCGGCGTTCTGGACGCGGCACGCTCCGTCGGACGCAAGGTTCCCCAGGACCTCCGCCTTGCGACCCGTTATGACGGCATGCGTGCCAAGTTGGCCACCCCGCCCCTCACGGCGGTTAATCTTCATCTCGATCAGGTGGCGGCGGCGGCGGTCGATCTGCTCCTGGCCCGTCTGGGCCACCACGACCACGAACCAGGCGTTGTGTCGCCACCAACGCTGGTGCCGCGAGCTTCGTCGGGGGCGTCACCGGTGTAGGTTTGTACATTGCAATCCTGGAGGGGCACCGGACATTTCCCTGACTACTCGGACGCAACGCGTGATTTCGCGACATCTGCAACGACCGAAAGGGCAAGCGAATTCGCGTCCCTTGCCTTGTCGAAGATTCCGATTGGAGCCCTGATGCGGGCAAGGTCGGCCTCACCGTAACCGCGCTGCCGTAGGACCGTGCAGCGCTTGGCATGGGTGCGCCGGCTTCCGAGTGCTCCGATGTAGAAGACCGGCGATGCCAAGGCACGCTCGAGCAATGCCAATTCCCGGTCGATATCGTGGAACAGGAGCGCGACCGCGGTATCCCCGTCCAATTGATCCTGCGGAGGCATCCGGCCCCACTCGGCGGCAATGATCTCGTAGCCGGACGCGGCTGCGACGCGTGCCACGGCGCCGGCTTCCATCGGCGTACCGGCGACGAGAAGCCTCTGCCGTGGGCGGTAGGCGCGCACGAAGCAATCCCCTTCCCAACCGGTCGCCCCCTCGCCCGGCTCGAAGACGAGCGTCCGTTGGCGGGGATGGTAGCGCAGGCGAACGGGCGTGCGCTGCTGTAAGGCCGCAAGTGTCCGGAGCAGAACGGCTGCATCGCGGATGACGTGGATCGCGAGCGTGATGCCACCGCCGCAGGGCAGCACGATGTCGAGGAAGGGCGAACCTTCGCCGAACCGGAGATTTCGGTCCGTGCCATTTTGCAGGGCGATCACGGCCTCAGCCGCAACCGCCGCCTCGGTGCAGCCGCCGGAAACAAACCCGCAATAGAGGCCGTCTTGCCGCACCGCCATTTGCGCGCCGATAGCGCGGGCCGCACCGCCGTGGATTTGAACGAGCGTAACCAGGGCGGCAACGTAGCCGTCTTCAAGAGACTTTGCGGCAAAGCGCAGGATGTCGATCGCATCGTCCGACAGGAAAGCGGCGCGGGGAACTTGCGCGATCGGTTCCAGGTCGGGAGCAATGCGGGCGGTCATGCTATTCGTCCCCTGCCTGCGTTCCCTGCCAGCGCCGTACGATGCCAGGGTCGAGGTCGAAGAGGTCGAGCACGCGGCCAACCGTATGGTCGACCATCTCGCCGAGACTTTGGGGCTTGGCGTAGAAGGCCGGCACCGGCGGATAGATGATACCGCCCATCTCCGTGACCTGCGCCATGTTACGGATGTGGCCGAGATGGAGCGGCGTCTCGCGCAGCATCAGCACGAGGCGGCGGCGCTCCTTCAGCACCACGTCGGCGGCGCGCGAGAGCAGGTTGTCGGTCGTGCCGGTCGCGATCTCTGCCAGCGTCTTTACCGAACAGGGCGCGACGATCATGCCGAGCGTCTTGTAGGAGCCGGAGGAACAGACGGCTCCGATATCCTTGTTGGAATGGGTGGTCGTGGCGAGCGCCTCGAGATCCTGCTTCGAAAAATCCGCCTCGGCCGCAAGCGTGATGCAGGCCGCACGCGACATGATCAGGTGCGTTTCGATGTCGAGGTCGCGCAGCACTTCGAGGATGCGCTTGCCGTAGACCACGCCGGAAGCACCCGAAATACCGACGATCATACGTCTGGGCCGCGTCGTCATCGCCTACCCCACACTTTCGAGGAGCGCTGCAGCACGGGCGGATGCCTCGTCGCTGATGCGGGCGCGCACGCCGTGGAAATTCGGCCCGCGCGTGGCATCGAGGCCCATGCGCGAGGTCGTGCCGATGCCGCTTGCCGAGGGATCGAGCGCATTGCCCGGCAGGCCCTCGATGATGACGACGTCCTTGTGCGGTTGGAAATGGGTGGCAAGCGCCCAGAGCACTTCGCTGTCGCGGGTGATGTCTACATCTGCATCCACGACGACGACGGTCTTGAGATACTGGTCCCAGCCGAGGAGGCCGAGCATCACCTGTCGGGCCTCACCCTCGCGCATCTGGTTCATCGCGATATAGGCGTGGAAATGAGTGCCAGAGGACGGGTAATGCACTGCCGTGATCGAAGGGAAGCGAGCCCTCAGCTTTTCCACCACTTCCGCCTCACGCGGCACACGGCCGAGATTGAGGTGTTCGGCGGAATTGCCGCCCGCAACGCTGACGAGGATGGCATCACGCCGACGCATAATGGTTTCGACGGTGAAGAGATTGTTCGTCGAGCGGTCGGAGGAATAGCCGGTGAATTCGCCGAACGGCCCCTCTTCCACATGGGCTTCAGGATCCAGCACACCCTCCAGCACGATTTCGGCATGGGCGGGAACGCGGATACCATATTTCGGCGTGCGGACCACCTGCAGGGGTTCGCCCATCAGGCCGCCCGCCACATCGCGCTCATCCTCGCCAAAGGCAAGACGGGCAGAGGCGGCGAGCATGAACAGCGGATGGCCGCCGATCACCATGGCGACCGGCATGGGCTCGCCCCTCTCCTTCGCCATGTTCATCAACCGCCAGAGATGGCCACGTGAATGCAGCGAGGTCGCGAGCGAATTCTTCGAATGGATCATCGCGCGGTGGTAGCTAAGATTGCCGGCACCGGTCTTGGGATGCTCGCCGATGATGATACCGCTGGTGATGTATTTCGCGCGGTCCGTGTCGAAGTGCTTGAGCATGGGCAGCGCGTGGAGATCGACGGCATCGCCTGAAATGATCTCGTCAGTGACCGGGCCACTTTCCAGAAGCTCCGGCGTGAACGGCCGGTTGGCGCGCGCCTGATAGGCTTCATGCAGGGCGTCGGCGGTAGAGCCCAGAAGACGGGCGATGCGGTCACGCGAGGCGAAGATGTTCGAGAGCACCTCAGCTCCGATGCCGCTGACATTCGTGAGGTGCAGCATCGGATGCTGGCCCTTGTTGGCAAGGGTCCAGATCAGCGCGGTCACGTCCTGATCGTCCGAGACGGGCCGGTCGATGGTGATGACGTCCTGGCCATGGTCTTCCCGGTAGTCGGCCAGGAAACGGCGAACGTCTTGCTTGTGATACTTGGTCATGTCTCGGCCTCGATGCTGCGGATGGGTGGCGGCGCCCCCAAAGGGCGCCGCTGTCGTCAAATCAGGCGAATTCCAGATGCCGGCCGGTGGCACGATCGACACCGGCATAACTGTCCTTCAGGCGCGCCTGGGCGTCCCTCAGGTCGCGTGGCGGCGGCGATGGGTCGATGCCTACGAGCTTTGCGATATTGTTGCCGAGATAGCCTTCCAGATCGTCCTCGGAGAGGTTGATGCCGTGCGGCGGGTCCTTGCAAAGCACCTCGAGTTCGCGCAGCCACATGCCCGGATCGTTCGGTGGGCTGTCCGTCCCGAAGACAATCTTGTTCTTCGGCAGTTGCTGGGCAAACTCGACGATGCGCGACTGGAAGCACCAGCCGGATTCGCAATAGACATTGGGCGTGTCCATGGCCATCCAGAACGACTCGAACGAATAGTTGCCGCCCGTCTGAATTCCGAAATGGCCGATGATGAAGTTGACCATCGGGAATTCGCGAATGATCGGGTAGAACATCGTGGGGATCGTGTAGGGCCCGTCGCCGGTGTGGATCAGCACAACCACGCCGAGTTCGGCGCACTTCTTCATTGCTGGACGCAGCCAATCGAGCGCGCGGTCGGGGCGATAGCCGTGCATGTTGGCGTGCAGCTTAAGCATCTTGAAGCCGTATTCCTTGACATGGAATTCCAGCTCCGCTGCGCCGTTTTCAGGCCCCCAGCGCGGGTTGTAGTTGAAGTTGCCGATGAAGCGGTCCGGGTATTTCTGGCAAAGCTCGGCGCAATAGGCCATGTAGTCGCGAATGCCGTCGCGGCCCTTGCGGTTGCCGTCGCGGTAGCCGGTATTGCCCGGCGGCGGCTGGATGAAGCCCATGTCGATCCGGCGCGGCTTGCCGTTGATCATATAGGGGCCGTCCATCAGCTTGAGCATGCGCTCGCCAGTGAAGGGCTCGCCGGTATGACGCCACGCCTCGTCGACGAGGTTGGTCGGGTGAAGATGGGTATCGATGATCATTGTTCACTCCGTTCAAATTTACGCGGCAAGTGCTACGCCGTGCTGGCGCAGATACGCCTCGGCTTCCTCGACGGTGGCCGGTGGTTTCGTCGCTTCCAGCCCGATCATCCGGGCGACGTTGTTGCCGAGATAATCTTCGAGCGTATCCTCATCGAGGTTGAGGCCCTGCGGCGGCTCGTGGCACAGCACTTCCAGAAGGTTGATCCACATGCCCGGCTCGTTCGGCGGCGTATCGGAACCGAAGAGGATCTTGTGCTTGGGCAGGACCTTGGCGAATTCGACGATACGCGACTGAAGGCACCAGCCGGATTCCACGTAGACGCTCGGCGTGTCGAGCGCCATCTGCATCGGCTCGAACACATAGACGCCGCCGGTCTGGACGCCAAAATGCGCCAGGATGAAGTTCACTTCCGGGAACTCACGGATGATCGGGTAGAACTCCGTCGGGATTGAATACGGACCGTCCCCGGTATGCACCTTCACCATCAGGCCGAGATCGGCGCATTTCTTCATGGCCGGGCGCAGCCAATCGAGCGCGCGGTCCGGGCGGTAGGCGTGCATGTTCGCCTGGAGCTGCACCATCTTGAAATCGAACTCCTTGGCGTAGCGTTCGATCTCTTCGGCACCATTTGCCGTGCCGTAGCGCGGGTTGTAGACGAAGCAGCCGAGGAAACGGTCGGGATGCTCCGTCACCATCTTTTCCGTATAGGCCATGTACTGGCGGATGGCGGCCTTGCCTTCCAGGTCCATGACCTCGTGGGTATAAATGGTGTTGCCCTGCGGCGGCTGGATGAAGGCCTTGTCGATACGGCGCGGCTTGCCGTTGACGTAATAGGGGCCGTCCATCATCTGCAGCAGCCGCTCACCGGTGAACGGCGCCCCGTCATGGCGCCAAGCCAGATCCACCAAATCGGTGGGGTAGCAGCTTAGATCAATTATCATTGCGTTCTCCTGTCGTAGAGGGTCCGGTCGATGCGGGGCCGCGCAGTGAACCAGGCCGGCCGAAGCGGGCGTGGATCCGCGATCTCAGGAAATGCCGATGACGGGGAAGGAAAGCTGGTGCGGATGCAGCAGCGCGGCTGCAACCAACGGGTATTCCATTCTTCGTGAGCATCGACATCGCGGCCTCATCTTCCAACAGACGGTGAGCAATTGTCGGTGCTTCTACTCGCTGTCGAGGAAACCACGTGACGGGCTTTATGTCAATAAAAAAATCAATCTAACGTATTGTTTTTAAATGCTTTTTTTCCGCCAACGGCAGCGACCGCCCGCGCGCTGGAGGGCGCGCGGGCGGTTCAGACAGAGGGACTTGCGCAAGCGGTGTTCGCGGCGGGAGAAGTGCCGCTAGATCGCCAGGCATGCACGCAAGTTTCTGTCTATGCCGTCACGGTCGAGATTGCGGCCGATGAAGACGAATTTCGACTTCCGCTTGTCCTCGCCCCATGCGTGGTCCGGGCGGAAATCGACCAGCTTGTGCACCGCCTGGAGGACGAAGAAGCGATCATCATCGGCGACCGAAACGATGCCCTTGGTGCGGAAGATGTCGTCGCCGTGCGCACCGAGATAGCCCTTCAGAAAGGTCGCAAGCTTTTCGCGGTCGAAGGGGTCCGGATAGACGAAGGAATGGGATTTCACCGTCGCGTCGTGCTGGTGCGGGCGGCGAACGGGCTCGTGCGCATGGCCATGATCATGGTGGTGGTGGTGGTGGTCATGGTCGGGGTGGTCGCAGGCTGGATCGTGGCAGTCCGCGTGGATGTGGTGATGCGCGTCGTGGTCTTCGTCCAGGTCGATGTCGAGGATTTCCGCACGGTCGCGCACATAGGACGGCCGGAAGCCGTTGATGCCGAGGATGTTGGAGAGTTCGACGACGCCGTAGCTCGACCGCAGGATCGGCGCCGTCTGGTTGAGCTTGCGCAGCGAGCTCTCCAGCGAACCAAGCGCCTCTTCGCCGGCAAGGTCGATCTTGTTGACGATGATCCGATCGGCCGCGACAATCTGGTTGACCGCCTGGTTGTCGCTGCCGTCCAGCACCGGATCGTAGAGGTGCTGGTCGATATGTTTAGCATCCACCAGCGTCACCACCGCATCCAGCTCCACCTCGTCGGCGACGGTGCGGTCAACGAAGAAGGCGGTGACCACAGGCGTCGGATCGGCAAGTCCGGAGGTTTCGACGATGATGTGGTCGAACTTGTCCTTGTGGCTGAGGAGCTTCTTCATCACGTCGATCAGGTCGTTGCGCACGTCGACGAAGCAGCAGATGCAGCCGTTCTGCATCTGGAAAATTTCCTCGTCCGAGGCAAGCACCAGGTCGCTGTCGACGTCCACCTCGCCGAATTCGTTCTCGATCACCGCGATGCGGTGGCCGTGCCGTTCGGTGAGGATGTAGTTGAGCAGCGTCGTCTTTCCCGATCCCAGGAACCCTGTCAGGATCGTGATCGGGAGCTTCTGCTGGTTCGCAGCTTCGATATGGATGTTCATGCGCCCTTCTCCCTCAAGGCTTTCAGAATGTCTTCCGGAGTGATCGGATAGTGGCGGAAGCGAACGCCGATGGCGTCATGGATGGCGTTGGCGATGGCCGGACCGATCGCGATGATCGGGTCCTCGCCGACGCCCTTTGCCCCCCACGGGCCGCCCGGATCAGGGGCCGCCTCGAGGATGATCGTCTCGATCTCCGGCATGTCCATCGACAGCGGCATCTTGTAGTCGACGAGGCCGGCGTTAAGGGACCGGCCGGTCGTCTTGTCGATCACGTAGTCCTCCGTGAGCGTATGGCCGATACCCTGCTGGATGCCGCCCTCGATCTGACCTTGCGCGGCGATGGGGTGGATGACGCGACCGACGTCATGCACCGGCACGACACGTTTGACCTCGACGATGCCAGTATCGGTATCCACGTCCACTTCGGTGAAATGCGCGGCGAAGGAGTAGGATTTGGTCGGCTCATAGGTACCGTTTGCAACGATATTGGCTGCAGGAATGCCGCGCGAGGGACCCATCGCCTCGGCCACTGTCATAACGCTGGTGGGATCCGTGATCAGGAAGACCTTTCCTTCACTGAGATCGACGTCGGCGGGCAAAACCTGCAGCTTCATTGCCGCCCGCTCCAGAACAGCAGCGCGGACCTTGCTGGCGGCCATCTTCGCAGCTGTGCCGACGAGATAGGTCGTGTGACTGGCAAACGCGCCGATATCCCACGGCACCACGTCGGTATCGCCGTGGATGATGCCGACATCCTCGAAGCGCACGCCAAGTTCCTCCGCGACAATCTGTGCCAGCGCGGTATGGGCACCGGTGCCAAGGCCTGCAGCGCCGGTCAGGAGGGTCACGGTCCCGTCCTCGTTGACCTTCACGGTGGCATTGCCCTGTTCCTTGATGCCCGGGTATGCAGACGACCCGTGCATCTCGCAACCGATGCCCCAGCCCTTGCGGATGTGCGGGCGCTTCGGGTCCGGCGTGCGGTCGCGATTGCGCAATGCTTTCCAGTCGACCACGTCGACGCCGTGCTTGATGCACATTTCCAGCCCGTGGCCGATGATCGGGTGGCCGGAGGGCGCAATGTCGCCCGCACGCACCGCGTTTCTCAGCTTCAGCTCGGCCGGGTCCAGGCCCAGACGCTCGGCCGCCTCGTCCATCTGGATGTCGAGCGCATAATAGCTCTGCACAACGCCATAGCCGCGGAAGGCGCCGTTGATCGGCGTGTTGGTGTAGACGCAACGTCCCTCCAGCCGCACATTCTCGCAGCGATAGAGCGAGGTGGCAGCAGTGGTGCCGACGATTGTCACTCCCGGCCCGTGCGAGCCGTAGGCGCCGGAGTCGTAGACGAGCTTCATGTCGCGCGCGACGATGGTGCCGTCGTTACGGAAACCCTGTTTCAGCCAGATCTTGCAGGGATGGCGGGCGCGGCCGGCAACGAAGGTCTCGTGCCGGGTAAATTCCATCTTCACCGGCCTGCGCGTTTCCTTGGCGAGCAGCGCGCAGAGGAATTCGTGCTGGAAGAGGTCCTGCTTGGCGCCGAAGCCGCCGCCCATATGGTCGACGATGACGCGCACCTTGGTGAGCGGCAGGCCGAGGACTTCGGCAAGAATGCCGCGCACCATGAACGAGGTCTGCGTCGAGGTCCAGAAGGTGAGCTTGTTCGAACCGTCCCAGTCGGCAATGCAGACATTGGGCTCCATGTAGGCCGGATGTGGTCGCCCGCCGGAAAAGACGCCTTCGAGCACGAAATCCGCCTCGGCAAAACCGGCTTCCACATCGCCGCGGCTGACGCGCACCGGATCGAGCACCAGGTTACCGCCAGGCCCGACCTCGTGGATCAGTGGTGCGCCAGGCTGTGCGGCCTCCTCTGGCTCGAACACCGCCGGCAACGGCTCGTATTCGACTTCGATCAGGTCCAGCGCCTCGTCGGCGATCTCCTCGCTGATCGCGGCGACGGCGGCGACGCCCTCGCCCCAGAACCGCACACGGTCGTCGAGGATATACTGGTCCTTGGTGCAGGAGGCCGAACGCGGGTGTGGCGAGCCGTAATGCAGAACCCGCGGCACGGTCTCATGCGTCAACACGGCCTTGACGCCGGGATAGGCGAGCGCCTTGCTGATATCGATGCTCTTGATGCGAGCATGGGCGATTGCCGCACGCTTGATCTTGCCGTGCAGCATGCCGGGCAGTTTGACGTCGCCGGTATACTGCGCCTCGCCCGTCACTTTTTCGAGCACGTCGTCGCGGCGAACACTCTTGCCGACGATCTTGAAGTCGCGCTTTTCGATTGGGGTCGTCATGTTCATGATCTTGCTGCCTCCATCTCGCGCGCGGCGGATTTGATCGCGTCGAAAATCTTGGTGTAGCCGGTGCAGCGGCAGATATTGCCGCTGAGCCCGAAGCGTATGTCTTCGTCGGTGGGCCGCGGATTGTCGTCGAGCAGCTTCTTGGCCATCATCAGGATGCCCGGTGTGCAGAAGCCGCATTGCGAGGCTCCGTGCCGCATGAAGGCATCCTGCAGGGGATGCAGCGTATCGACGCCCGGCTGAAGCCCCTCGACCGTCTCGATCGCGCGGCCCTCCGCTTCGACGGCAAGCATCAAGCAGGCGTTGACCGGCTCGCCGTCTACGAGCACGGTGCAGGCGCCACAGTCGCCGACGTCGCAGCCCTTCTTGGTGCCGGTGAGACCGACGTCGTCGCGAAGCGCGTCCAGGAGCGAGCGGCAGGGATCAACCGCCATGTCGCGCGGCTCGCCGTTGATGGTGAGTTCGACGATCCGTTTCATGCGAAAGCCTCCAATGCCTGTTTGATGGCGCGGCCGGTCAGCACGCCGACCATGTCGCGGCGGTAATCGGCGCTGGCGCGCACATTGCTGATCGGCGTGCACTCCTCCATCGCCTTCGCGGCGGCACTCTTGACTGTTGCAGCGTCGAGCGCCGTGCCGCGCAGCACGCTTTCGGCCTGTCGCGCACGCAGTACCGTTGCACCCACGGCACCAAGCGCGATGCGGATGTCGTTGCACACGCCATCCTCCATGGTCAGGCTGACGGCGACGCCGACCGTGGAGAGCTCCATCGCTTTTCGGCGGCCGTGTTTCAGATAGGCCTTGCCGCTGTTTTCGAGCGCCGGCGGCACGGTAATGCCGGTGACGATCTCGCCCTTGGCGAGCACGCTCTTGCCAGGGCCTGTGAAAAATTCCGAAAGCGGGATCACACGCATGTTCGTGCGGCTGTAGATGTGCACGAAGGCCCCGTCGGCGATTAGCGGCGGAATCGTATCTGCCGAGGGTGAGGCGCGACAGATATTGCCGACAACAGTGGCGCGGTTGCGCACCTGGATGGAGCCCAGCGAAGCGAACGCGGCCCTAAGGTTCGGATAGCGCGCGCCCACCAACGGCAGACGCTCGAGGCGACCGACCGTCACCAGCGCGCCGAAGGTCAGGCCCCGCGTTTCGTCATAGGTGATTTCGGAAAGGCCGGGGATTTGCTTGATATCGACGACATTGCGCACGCGCCGCAGCCTCTCCCTGATCTCAACCAGAAGGTCCGTACCGCCGGCGAACAAAAAGCTGTCGTCGCCGAGCTCGGTGAGTAGACGAGCGGCATGCTCCAGCGTTTCCGCCCGATGGTATTCAAAGCGTCTCATGGGATTTCCCTTCGTTCGGGGTTCCGGCGGGGTTCCGGCGACGCGATGCCGCCGGACATGTGTCGGGTGCTCTTCAAATCGCGTCGGGCGCAGCGTTCTTAAGTTCAGGCTCCTCCGGCTCCTTGGCGGGAATGCCGTTGAAGAGGATGTTGAGAAGTGCCGCGGCAAAGGTGCCGACGAGAACACCGCTATGCAGGAACTTTTCGAGCGCCTGCGGCAGCTGGTCGAAGATCTTGTCGGCGACCACGGGCACCATGGCGAGACCGACGCTGACCGCCACGATATAGAGATTGCGCCGGTTGTTGGTGAAATCCACCTTGCTCAGGATCTTGACGCCGGTGGCCGAAACCATGCCGAACATCACGATAGCCGCACCGCCCACCACATAACTCGGGATGGATGCGCTGATGAAGGCGACCTTGGGCAGCGAGCCGAGCAGGATCAGGATGACGCCGCCCGTCGCCACCACCCAGCGGCTCATGACGCCGGTGATCTGCAACAAGCCGACATTCTGCGCGTAGGTCGTATAGGTGAAGGTGTTGAGGATGCCGCCGATGATGTTGCCGACACCATCTGTCCTCAGGCCGCGCGCCAGATCCGCCTGGGAAATCTTGCGGCCCGTCATGTCGCCGACCGCAAGGATCTGCCCGGTCGATTCGACCATCATCACCGTCATGACCGCACAGAGCGAGAAGATCGACCAGAACTCGAATATTGGCCAGCCGAATGCGAGCGGATGAATGATCCGGACCCAATCGGCATCCCCCACACCGCTGAAGCTGACCTTGCCGGCGGCAATCGCGATGGCGAAACCGACGCCGATGCCGAGCAGCACGGCGAGATTGGACAGGAAGCCCTTGAGATACCGCGTCATGAGCAGGATCGCGACGAGCACGATCGTTGCGACGGCTAGCGCGAAAGGCGCACCGTAGGCCGGGTTGGGGATCATTCCGTCCGGCCCCTTGATCATCGGCTGCCCGCCGGCCGCCCAGTTCACGCCGACGCGCATCAGCGACAGCCCGATGATCAGCATGACCGTTCCGGTGACGATCGGCGGGAAGAACCGCACCCATCGACCGAAATAGGGTGCTGCCAGAAGCGTGAAGACGCCGGATCCAATCACGGCGCCGATGACGCCGGGCATCCCAAGCTCCGGGTTGGTGCCCGTCGCGATGATCGAGGGAACCGCGGTAAAAGCGATGCCCATCATGATCGGCAGGCGAATGCCGACATTGCCGATGCCGACCGCCTGGATGATGGTCACCAGACCGCAACAGAACAGGTCTGCGCTGACCAGCATGGCGATCTGTTCCTTCGGCAGATGCAA
This sequence comes from Ensifer sp. 1H6, assembly GCF_001976035.1. Classification (NCBI taxonomy): domain Bacteria; kingdom Pseudomonadati; phylum Pseudomonadota; class Alphaproteobacteria; order Hyphomicrobiales; family Rhizobiaceae; genus Ensifer; species Ensifer sp. 1H6. Next base: position 303,716 of record NZ_MOAI01000001.1, read on the forward strand.
GGCGCTGCCGATGATGAGCGGCACGGCAACTGCGCCGGCATACATGACGAGAACGTGTTGCAGGCCCAGAGCAAAAAGGCTCGGGATCGGATACATCTTTTCGACGGGATCCGTCGTTGCAGGATTGGACATTCGCTTTCCTCCCAGCGAATAGCTTCCGGCGCGGTGGGGCTTCGTGGCCTCGTGATTATGTCACCGCACGCCGTACGAGGAGGATCATGCGGCTGGCCAAATCAGCAAACAATCGGCATAATTATATTTATTCATCTAGTAACTGAATGAATGAGACAGCATGGACATTACGCTGAAACAGCTTCGGGCCTTCGTCACGGTGGCCAATCTCGGGCAGTTCACGCTGGCCGCCGACAAGCTCGGCTCATCACAGTCGGCGGTCAGCACATTGGTGCGGCAACTTGAAACCAATCTCAATCTCCGCCTCTTCGACCGACATACCCGTCTCCTGCGCCTCACCCAGGCCGGCATCGACATTCTGCCGGTCGCGTCGCGCGCCGTGGCGGACATCGAGGGCATGGTGGAAAGCTCACGGGAGCTCAACGCGCTTCGACGCGGCAAGGTCTCGATTGCGGCAGGCACCGTGCAGGCCGCGCTGCTGCTGCCCCCGCTGATCAATGCCTTCAGCAAGCTCTACCCCGAAATCACCGTCGCCCTGCATGACGTTGCCGAAAAGGCGGTGCTGGACTATGTCGCCAACGGAACTGCCGACCTCGGCGTCGGCACGGTGCCGGAGGAAGACACCGACCTGGTCGGCACCCGGCTGACGACTGACGAATTCTTGGTGGTACTGCATTGTGAAGATGCTCTGGTGAAACGCCCTGAGCTTCGCTGGACCGATCTTGCTGAGCGCAAGCTGATCGGCCCGCAGCGCGGCAACCCCATTCGTGACCGTCTGGAAAGCGAGTTGGCCCGTAACGGCATTGTGCTGCCGCTCGACAAGACGATGCAGGAGGTGGCGCTGCCGTTGACCATTATCGGCATGGTCGAAGCCGGCCTCGGCGTCGCGATCATGACCTCGGCGGTCGTGCGGCTGGCGACATCGATGGGGCTGATCGTGCGCACGCCGACCGAACCACTCATCCGGCGCGAGGTCAGCCTCATCCAGAAACAGGCCCGCTCGCTCTCGCCTGCCGCCCGACGCTTCCGCGACTTCCTTCTGAAGGCCGTGCACTAAAGCGCGTCGCGATCTTTCAGATTCGCTTTCCGCGCTTTAAGCTCTTGTTTTTGCGCATGTCGTTATCGCAAAACCGCTGCACGCTGTTGCGCGACATGCTTGAAGCAAATCCATTGCAGTCCAGCAATTCATCATCCGGCGCTGCACAAATACCGTGGTTGACCGGACAAAATATTCAGCGCTATCTGGTATCGCTGCTGGACTGCGCATTGCGTGGGCAGGCAGGGCGCAGAGGACTTTGTAGTCTTTTTCTGCGCGCGGCTTCCGACGCACCATCGCACCTCGGCCAGCCGCCGCTCCCAGCCACACCCGATCAGGAGCACCCATGGCCCACTCCCTGAAAGACCGCGCCGACCATTCTGAGGCCTCCGGCCGACCGACCCCCCCCCGACCTTTCCACAGACACCATCCGAACCGCCAGGGAAGAGCTCGCCGCCTGTTTCCGCATGGCGGCGCGCAATGGCTTTGAGGAAGGCATCTGTAACCACTTTTCCGCAGTTGTGCCGGGGCACGACGATCTCTTCATCGTCAACCCCTATGGCTACGCCTTCCGCGAGCTGACCGCCTCGAAACTCTTGATCTGCGATCTAAATGGCACCGTCGTCGAGGGTGAAGGCGAGCCGGAGGCTACCGCCTTCTACATCCACGCCGAGATCCACCGGCGCCTGCCGCGCGCCAAGGTCGTCTTCCACACGCACATGCCCTATGCGACGGCTCTGTCGATGACGGACGGTCCGCCGCTGATCTGGGCGGGGCAGACGGCATTGAAGTTTTATGGCCGCACCGCCGTCGACGAAAATTACAACGGCCTTGCGCTCGATCACCGCGAAGGCGCTCGCATTGCCGGAACATTGGGCGATGCGGACATCCTGTTCATGAAACATCACGGCGTGCTGGTGCTCGCACCGACCATCGCCGAGGCCTGGGATGACCTTTACTACCTCGAACGGGCGGCGCAAGTGCAGGTCCTTGCGATGTCCACGGGCCGCACGGTCTGCCCCGTCGATCCGGCAATCGCTGAAGCCGCTTATCGGCAGATACGGGAGGGAGATGCCGCCTCCGCGCGTGCGCATCTCGCCGCCATCCGTCGACAGCTGAACGCGGAAGAACCGCAATATCGACATTGAACATCGGACGTCGCACGTCTTGGCCTGGATAGGTGGGCGTGCGACCCCGACCGCGAAGCGAACGGGCAAGGCGCCCCCGATTGTTACGAATTATTCATTAAAACATTGAAATAATGAATTTGTTTAAATTAACGGTGCGTGTTTAGTTTCGCCTCACAACAAAAAGGTGGGGACGAATGGCACGGGACAATTCAATTGCGTCGCTCGCAAACCTGGCCGCCGGTCAGTCCTTTGCGCTCACTGGCGGCACCATCATCCATGACGATGGCACGCAATCGATCAGCGACATCATCGTGGGCGCCGACGGGCGGTTCGTTGTCGTCGAACCCTTTCTCAACACGATCTCTTGCAGCGCCTGCGTCGACATCAGCGGCATGCTGGTTTCGCCGGGCTTCGTCGATGCGCACCAGCATCTCGACAAGACCGGCGTGCTGCGGTTCACGCCCAATCCATCAGGAACGCTCCAGGGCGCCCGCGAGGCTTTTGCCAAGTATGCTCGCACCGCTGGTCCCGACGACATTCACAAGCGGGCAACGCGCACGGTTGAGCGATGCCTGTCCCGCGGCACGACGGCCATTCGCAGCCATATCAACGTCGACAAGGATGCCGGTTTCCACGGCATCGAGACGCTGGCGGGCATCCGCGATGGCGCGAAAGACCGCATCACCCTCCAGCTCGTTGCGTTCATGACGCCGCACCCGGGCCAGGACTTCGACTGGCTGGGCCAAAACATCGACGGCGCGGTGGCGCTCGCCGATGCCGTCGGCGGAACGCCGGCCGTTTCCGAGGACCCGCCACGTTATCTCGACATCCTGTTTTCGGCCGCCGTCAAGGCGGGCAAGCCGGTTGATCTGCATCTCGACGAGCACCTCAACGCCAGTGTCCACCTCATTGATGCCGCCCTCGACCGGGTGGAGCGCTTCGGCATGCAGGGACGCACCGTGTTCAGCCATGTCTCGGTCTTGAGCGCCCTGCCTCGCCGGAAATTCGAAAGCATCGTCGAGCGCATCCTTGCCCTCGACGTCGGTGTCGTTACCCTTCCGGCCGCAAACCTCTACCTGCAGGGGCGTGATTACGAGATGCTGCCGCCGCGCGGGCTGACCCGGGTCGCCGAACTGCATCGCGCCGGCATCACAATCGCCACGGCCTCGGACAATATCCAGGATCCGTTCGTGCCGACCGGCTCGGGCGACATGCTCGAAATCGCCCGCTGGACGCTGCTTGCGGGGCACCTGCGCGGCGACGAGCTTGCCGCGGCCCACCGCATGATCACCACGGCGCCAGCCCGTCTGATGGGGCTAGGCAAGGACTATGGGCTGCGCGCAGGCGCCCGGGCCGACTTCGTGGTCACAGATTGCCTCGACACCGACACGCTGATTGCCGGCGGGCCGGATCAGGCCTTTGTCTTCTCAAGGGGACGCCTCGTCTCAGAAACGACGACCGCGCTCATGCGCGTCGAAAACAGCCGCTTGAAGGAGGACGCATAACCGATCGGCGACTCCGGGGGGATTGAAACGACAATCTAATGGGAGGAATGAAATGAAGAAAACTGCATTTTCACGTCGCTCGCTGCTTGCGTCCATTTTCGGATTGGCCCTCGCCGGAATGATCCGGCCGGACATTGCGCATGCCGAAGACTTCAAGATGGGCCTTCTCGTGCCCGGTAGCGTTTCGGAAGAGGGATGGAACCGGATCGGCTACAATGCGCTGAAGGGCGTTGAAGACCAGCTCGGCGCCAAGATCAGCTATGTCGAGTTGCAACAGAATCCGGCATCCTTCGAAAAGGCCTTTCGCGACTACGCGAGCCAGGGCTACAAGGTAATCCTGGGCCACGGATTTGAATTCCAGGACGCAGCACTCGAAGTCGCACTCGATTATCCGGACACCTATTTCCTGATCTCGTCGAGCAGTATCCATGAAGGCAATGTCATCGGCCTCAACACCGATACGAGCCAGCCCTTCTACCTGATGGGCGTCATCGCCGCGAAGATGGGCCAAAAAGCGGGCCTCGTCGGCGGCATGGAGATCCCACCGATCCAGCAGGCCTTCGCCGGCTTTAAAAACGGCGCCAAGAGTGTGAACCCGGACTTCCCGATCAGCGAGGCCTATATCGGCAACTTCACCGATACGACGGCCGCCAAGGAGGCCGCGCTTAGCATGATCTCGCAGGGTGCCGATTTCGTCGTGCCGAACGCCTCGGGGGCCACCGTCGGCGGCTACCAGGCGATTTCGGAATCCGGGCCGGACGTGCGCTCTTTCTCGATCTTCAGCGACTTTACCGAGGTTGCGCCCAACAACATTCTCGGCCTCTACGTCGCCGATTATGCGCAGGGCGTGGTGGAAGTTGTGCGCTCAATTCACGAAGGCAGCCCGCCCACGCAAAACGTCGTCTTCGGGCTGAAGGACCCGAAGGTCATCTCCTTCACCTTCCGCGATGACGGCCCGGTCTCGGTGCCGGAAGACATCCGCGCTGAAGTGAAAGCGATCAGCGACAAGATCGCCGCCGGTGAGATCAAGACAGACACTCAGTGACGGGCCTTTCGCTGCGACCGGCCATGCCTGGTCGCAGCGAACCATTCAATGCCACACAATTATCGGGACCGATCCATGGAACAGGTAAACCAGGGAGCGCGTGATCACGTGTATCCTCAAGCAGCCCACGCTCTCTACCGGACGCTCTCGCAGGCGGGTATCAGCGCTGCGACCCCGATCGCCGCGGTCCTTGTCGCCCTTTCGTTCGGCGCGGCGCTTTTGTGGCTGAACGGCTTCACTGGGACCGACGTGGTTACGGTGATGATCATGGGCTCCTTCCAGGATGCGCGCTCGATCGGCGAAATCCTGCTGAAGGCGACGCCGCTCATCCTGATCGGCGCAGGGCTTTGTGTCGCCTTCCGGTGCAGCATCTGGAACATCGGCGCTGAGGGGCAGCTTTATGTCGGTGCGATCGCCGCCACCTTCGTCGGCACCAGCATCGATGGCCTCTCTGTCTGGATCCATGCCCCGCTCGTCATGCTGGCGGGCGCGTTGGCAGGCGCCGCCTGGGCCGGCATCGCCGGCTATCTCAAGGTACGCTTCCAGGCGAGCGAGATCGTCACCACGATCATGCTCAACTACATCGCCCTCATCCTGACGAGCTATCTCGTCACCGGGCCGATGAGGGACGCAAGCGCCGCCTATCCGCAATCGGCCCGGCTGGTGCGCGAGGCCTGGACGCCGCGCATCGTCTCGGACATGCGCCTCCATATCGGTATCCTCGTCGCCATCGTGCTGGCGGTCGCACTCTATATTTTCCTGCAACGCAGCAGCCGCGGTTTTGCCTTGCGCGTCGTCGGCCTCAACCCGGATGCGGCGCGTTATGCAGGCATGGACGTGCGCCGCAACGTGATGATCGCCATCTGTATCAGCGGCGCGATGGCCGGGCTTGCCGGCGCCTTCGAGGTCGCGGGTGTCACCCACCGGCTCTATCAGAACATCTCACCGGGCTACGGCTTCGAAGGCATCGCCGTGGCGTTGCTCGCCAACAACAATCCCCTGGCCGCGATCCTGTCGGGCGGGCTCTTCGCGATGCTACGGTCCGGCTCTGAGGTCCTCCAGATTACATCGCAGGTCCCGCAGGTTCTCGTCCTCGTCATTCAGGGCATCGTCATCCTGTCAGTCGTGGCCTTCGCCAAGTTCCGCGGTGTGCTGACGAGCCTGCGTTAGCCAAACCGCTCCCCGCAAGGGATGAAGATGATCAAGAGAGGTCCGCAACCATGGACGACATGATGTTTTTCACCTTCCTCGCGGCGCTGATGGGCGCGGCCTGGAGGCTCGCGACGCCCCTCATCTTCGCCTCGATCGGTGAGGTCTTTTCCGAACGGGCGGGGGTGCTCAACATCGGGTTGGAAGGCACGATGCTGGTCGGCGCGTTCTGCGGTTTCGCGGCCGCCTTCGCCACCGGCAGCATCCCGCTCGGCCTTCTTGCCGGCGTCGGCGGCGGCATGCTGTTCGGGCTGGTTTTCGCCTTCTTCACAATTACCATCAAGGCAGACCAGATCGTGGTAGGCGCGGCACTCAACCTGCTTGGCATGGGCCTCACCGCCTTCCTGTTCCGCACCTATTATGTCTCGACCGGCAAGGGCATCGAGATCGCCCAGCCGGTCCATATCCCCTGGCTCAGCGATCTGCCCTTCCTGGGAGAAGCCTTCTTCCGGCAGAACTTCATCGTCTACAGCACGATCCTTGTCGCAATCCTCGCCACCCTCGTGCTCAATCGAACCTCCTTCGGACTGACACTGCGTGCTGTGGGTGAACACCCCAAGGCCGTCGACGTCGCCGGCCGCAACGTCGCGACCTACCGGTACGCCGCAGTGATGGTCGGCACAGGTCTTGCAGGTCTCGGCGGCGCATTCCTGACGCTCGGTCATTCCAACCAGTTCGTCGAGGGCATCACCTCCGGGCGCGGCTTCATCGCGCTTGCCGTCGTGGTCTTTGCGAGGTGGTCGCCAATGGGGGCCTTCTTCGTCTCGCTGCTGTTTGGCCTCTTCTATGCCCTGCAACTGATGCTCCAGGCACAGGCGTCAATCGTGGTGCCTTACCAGGTCCTGCAAGCCCTTCCCTACATCATGACGATCATCACGCTGGTCGTGGTTCGCGGCAAGGGCGCCGCGCCGAGCAAGCTCGGCCAGCCCTACGAGATGAGGTAACGGACATGTCCCCCAAACCATTCCTGCGCATCGATAATATCCACAAGCGATTCGGCCCCATCATCGCCAGCGACGGCGTGTCGCTGCAAATCGAGGAGGGTGAGATCCACGCGCTGCTCGGTGAAAACGGCGCCGGCAAGAGCGTGCTGATGAGTATGATCTGCGGCATGGTGCGACCCGACGCGGGCGAGATCGTCTACAAAGGCGCGCCCGTTCGCTTCAACAGCCCGCGCGAGGCGATCCGCCAGCGCATCGGCATGGTACACCAGCACTTCATGCTCGTGCCGAACCTCACCGTCGCGGAAAACTATATCCTCGGCCAGGGATCAGCGTTCCGGATCATCAACGACATGGACAAGATCCATGCGAAAATCCGCGAGCTCAGCGATCGCTATGCGCTCGACGTCCGCCCTGACGCCCTCATCGAAGATCTCTCCGTCGGCGAGCAGCAGCGCGTCGAAATCCTGAAGGCTCTGTTCAACGGCATCGATCTCCTCATCCTCGACGAGCCCACCGCTGTGCTGACGCCGCAGGAGACCGACCGCCTGCTTGGCCTGATGCGTGACCTGGCCGCCGACGGGAAGACTGTCGTCTTCATCTCGCACAAGCTCGACGAGGTGATGCGGGTCAGCGACCGTATCAGCGTCATGCGCGACGGGCGCGTAGTCAATACCGTCGGCGTCGACGACACGGATGCGCGAGGCCTTGCCCGCATGATGGTGGGGCGCGACGTTGGCATGGAGCTGGTCCGCGACGCTGCCGCCGCCGGTCGGCTCGTGCTGTCGGTCGAAAACCTCAGCTGTCGTAGCGAAACCGGGCTTCCGGCCGTGCGCGGCATCAGCCTTGATGTGCACGCCGGCGAGATCGTCGGCATCGCCGGCGTTTCCGGTAACGGCCAGAGCGAATTGTCACTGGCGCTTGCGGGCCTGTTGCCGGTGGATTCGGGCCGCGTCGTACTCAACGGCAAGGACATTACCGGCCTGGACCCCGCCCGCATCAATGCTTGTGGGTTTTCCCACATCCCGGAAGATCGGCACAAGCATGGCATCGTGCTTTCGCTCTCGCTCAGCGAGAACACCATCCTCCAGCGATACGACCAACCGCCCTTTGCCGCCCGCGGCATGCTCAATCGGCGCACGATCGGCACGCATACCCGCGATCTCATCAAGCGCTTCCGCATCAAGTCCCGCGATGAGAACCAGCGGATCGGCGACCTTTCCGGCGGCAACCAGCAGAAGCTGGTGGTCGCGCGTGAACTGGCGCGCAATCCCGATTTTATTCTCGTCAACCAGCTCGCCCGTGGCATCGACATCGGCGCGATGGAATTCGTCATGGAGGAGATGCTGAAGCAGCGCGACAGCGGCAGAGCGATCCTGCTGATCTCGACGGAACTCGAAGAACTCTTCGCGATCTGCGATCGGATCCTCGTGATGTGCCACGGCGAAATCCTTGGGGAACTGCCGCCGGACCGTTCTCGCCTCGAGGAGCTGGGACTGCTGATGGCAGGGAAAGCTGCGGATCGCCTTGAGCAACCGACACCTGCGGGCTAGACAGGAGAGGCCGCGCCATCGTTTGATGTAAACCGCACAACCGGCATGTTCGAAGGAGGGCGTCGCGTCCATGAATATAACCCTGCGGCAACTCAGGGCCTTCATCGCGGTGGCCGAACTCGGCCAGTTCAACATCGCCGCAAGGAACCTTCACCTCACCCAGTCGGCGGTCAGCATCCTCATCCGGGACCTGGAGTCGGAAATCGGTGTGCGCCTGTTCGACCGCCACACGCGCATGGTGTCGCTGACGCTCGTCGGGCAGGAATTCCTGCCGCAGGCCCGCAAGATATTGAAGGACCTGGAGCTCGCCGTCGGCGACGTGCGCGACAATGCCTCGCTGAAGCGCGGCCAGGTCACCGTCGCTGCGGCCATCGTGCTCGCCGCAACCATCGTGCCGCCGATCATCGCCCGGTTCCTGCGCATGTATCCGGAGATTTCCGTCAGCATCCGCGACATGCCCGAGGAGGCGATCAGCCCGGCGCTCAAGCGCAACGAGGTCGACATCGCCGTTGGCACACTGTCTGAAGAGGATCCGGAGATCACGGCCACCCCGCTTTTGCGCGACAAGCTGATGCTTGTGTGCCGGGAGGACCACCGTTTCGCCAAACGGAAGTCCGTGCGGTGGGAGGAGATGAAAGACGAATCGCTTATCACGCTGGCCGCCGCCAATCCATTGCGCAGCATCGTTGAGCATAACCTCATCCGCGTCGCTCCGAATTTCCGGCCGAAGTACGAAGTGCGCTTCTCAACGACCGCCATCAGCATGATCGCCGCCGGCATGGGCGTCGCCGTCCTGCCGGAGAATTCCAGCCAACTCGCATCCGCCGTACACGTCACGACCATCGACCTGATCGAACCGGAGGTGATGCGAGATGTCTCGCTATTGCAGCGGCGCCAGCACAGCCTTTCGCCCGCGGCCGAGCATCTCAAAGCGGCCTTCGTCGCTTGGGCTGCTGACCGTACTGGATCCTCTGTCCGCGATTGAAACCACGGCAAGTCTCCCAACCCGCAATGCAATGCATGCGCACGACAGATGCAAAGCCCCTGGCGCGATCCCACAAGCTCTTGACCTTACCATCGTTGGAGGCCCCATAAGGGTCGCGTTACCCTTCATGGTACCGAGAGCATGCGAGCTCGGCTGACCGTGAGAGGTCCCGAAGCCTGCCCGCATGTCCAGAGGAAAACATGAGATCTTCACTCAGCGCTGACTGGGACTTCGAGCGGGAAACCCGTTCAATCCTTCTGCGGTTCGTCGCCTTCGCCATACTTCTCGCTAATCTCTTGCTGGGCGGGGGTGCAGAGGCTGAAGGGACCCATTTCGCCGTCATTATTTGCTATCTGGTTATCAGCATCGCATCTGTGATGAGCGCCCGCTTCCTGCCCGGACGATCCTGGCTGAAAACGCTATTTGTCGTTCTTGACGCACTGCTGGTCGCGTTGATCCTCTATGCCCATATCCTTGGCGGCCCGGTCACAGAGAACCACAATGTTACGACGAGCAGCCTCGTCGTCGCTTTCATTCTCCTCAATCATGTTGGCCTCAAGCTTGACCGTCGGCTGGTTCTTGTCTTTTCAGGCATCGTCCTTGTTGCCTGGATCGGCATGCTCGCGGTTACCGCCGCCAGGCATCACACGGCTGACGCTGTCTCGTTCGTTGCGTACTTTTTCAATCAGGATCTTGGTCTGACGGTGAGTTATGGCTTCACCGCCTTTGCAATTTATCTCCTCGCCAAGGATCACGATAAGACGCGGAAGGAGGCTCTGTTGGCAGACAGGCGACGCCTCAATCTGTCGCGGTTCTTCTCGCCACTCGTTGTCGCCGACCTTCAGGAAGGAAGTTCGGCTCTCGAACTCGAACGGCGCAATGCCGTGATCATGTTTGTCGACCTGCGTGACTTCACCAGTTTTGCCGAGACAGCACCCGCTCGCCAATTGGCAGCGGTGCTGGCTCAATACCGTCATCTCGTTTCGGGGATCATTTTCGACCACGGCGGAACCGTCGACAAGTTCATCGGAGACGGCGTGATGGCCGTGTTCGGCCAACCTACAGCAATGAAGGATGACGCAGACCGTGCGCTCGCTTGCGCTCTCGACCTGGTCGATGCGTTGAATGACTGGAAGCACCAGAATTTGGTTGGCGGGTATCCTGCCCTAAGCGCTGGCATAGGCTTGCACTATGGCTCCGTCGTCGGTGGCGTCCTGGACAGCGGGTGTCATAGCGAATTCACAGTCATAGGGGATGCGGTCAATGTCGCCCAGCGACTTGAAGCCCTTACGAAGGTTCTGGGCTCACCGCTTGTTGTCTCATCGGCGCTGGTCAAACAATTGCGCAAACCTGCGCCATCTGCACTGTGGACGGTACAGAATGAGGTTGCGCTCGCTGGCCGGCGGTTGCCGATTGACATCTGGTACTTGCAGACCGAGGTGGATAGCAGTGTCCCTTCCCCCGTAGCCGGCGGTGCAAAGACACCCCTCCAGAGGCCTTCCCTCCAGTCCTCGCCGTTTACAGCGCCAGACGTCGGGATTGGATAATCAATCCCTCTCGCGGTGGTCCTGACAAGCTCATCTATCGTTCGGGCAAAGACTCGCCAAAGATCGATTGGCACGCGCCACTGCCGGCCACTGCATTCTTGATCTGGGTTCCATCTGGACCGCGATCACCTGACGAACGCTGCTTTAGATTTCGTGTCACCGCGTCATTCCTCGACGGCCTTCAAACTGCCGGGTCTATCAGGAACTATTTGTAATTAGCAAGCCAAAACTCCTTGACATTTCAATCAAAAACGAAGGAATTAAGATAACAACAAATTCTTGGAGCTTGTTTCATGCTGGCCATTGTCGCCGATGATCTGACCGGCGCCCTGGATGCAGCCGCCCCATTCGCCAGCAGGGGCCTGCATACTGAGATTGCGCTTACCGTCGAAGCCATCCCCGGGGCGTTGAGCGAGCACCCGCAGGTCATGTCCGTCAATATTGGCTCGCGGGAAATGGATGTCGTATCAGCGCAGCAAGCAACTGCTGCGGCGCTTGCCGCGTTGCCGCCGGGCTCGCGCCTTTTCAAGAAGATCGACTCGCGCCTCAAGGGCCACATCGCTGCCGAGCTCGACATTATCCCTTTTCGCTCAGCGCTGGTTGCTCCCGCCATTCCGGATTTCGGACGGATGGTAAGGGCCGGCCATGTACAGGGCTTTGGGGTGGATACGCCGATATCGATTGCCGAAAAACTTGGCAGGCACGCGGGGAACATGACGATCCCGGATATCGCGACCGCGGAAGAAATGAGCCGCTCGCTTCAATCGGCCCAGGAATCGGGAGTGGACCTGCTGATCGGTGCGCGCGGATTGGCCGAGGCACTGGCACGCCAAATGACCGGCGACGCAAAGGCGCTAGCTGCCGAGATCCCAGAAGGGCCCGGACTTTTTGTCATCGGCTCGCGTGATCCGATCACGCTAGCGCAGATTGAAGAATTGCGTGCCACGCTCGAGTCGCGTTATCTGCCGGCACCAAATGGCCGCCTGAGCGACACGTCTTCGGATGGCAGCTTGATCACTCTTGTGCAGGCAGTTGACGGAGATGTCGCAATTACCTCCCAGGAAGTCTCCCGTCTTCTAGCGGAAAGCGTCTTTCCAGCTTTGACACAGGCCGCCTCGACGTTGCTTCTTTCCGGTGGTGCCACTGCACAAGCCGTGCTGGACAAGATGGGGATTAAACGTTTCCGGCTAATGGGTGAGTGCATGCCAGGTCTGGGCTTGGCCTTCGCCAACGGACATTGCATCATCGCGAAATCCGGAGGATTCGGTCACGCGGGGACGCTGAGGGAGATTGCGGGCAGAATGCTCCGCAACATGGGATGACAATGGGACTGGAGAACGGAACGACACGCAAGAGCCTGGCCGACCTCGTCTTCGAGCGGATGCATCGCGCCATTAAATCGGGGGCCTACAAGCCCGATGAACGCTTGCCGACGGAGCACGACCTCGCCGCCGAATTCGAAGTGTCCCGACCGGTCATCCGCGAGGCGCTTCGCCGCATCCGTGACCAGGGCCTGATCTATTCTCGCCGGGGCGCTGGCAGTTTTGTTCGTGCCGTCGGCATGAAGGAGCCACTTGGCTTCGGACAACTGGAGAATGTCGCGGATCTGCTGAACTGCTACGAGTTCCGGCTGACGGTCGAGCCGGCAGCAGCAGCCGCAGCAGCGGCACGCCATGATGACGCCAGTCTTGGCGCCATTCGCCAGGCGCTGGAGTTGATGCGGGACGCGACCAACCGACAGTCGCATCGCGAGGACGCGGACTTCCAATTCCATCTGGCGATCGCGCGCGCTGCCCAGAACAGCTATTTCTCGACCGCGATGGAAGCCCTCAAGGACCATATTGCCGTCGGCATGAAATTCCATGGCGCGTCAGTCAAGCGCGAGACAACCGGCCTCACGCGTGTTTTCGCCGAGCACGAAGCAATCTGCGATGCGATCGCTGCCGGTGACGGCACGCAGGCAAAGCAGTTGATGCACGATCACTTGACCGGCTCGCGCGAGCGGTTGTTTCAGACGACCCGGTAAATCGGCGACACTCGCAACGCGAAGCGCCCCGACCTTTGGCCGAGGCGCTTGAAATTGGGCAATGGCCCAAGGCGCCTAAAGCGCAGTAGCCTCTCAGGTTCGCCTACTGCGCGTTAGGCACTTGTTTGTTGCGCATGTCGTTCTCGCCGCTGCGCACATTTCCGCGACATGCGTTAGAAAGCCGCCCTGTAGACCTCCAGCACCTCGTCGACACTCATATCAACAGGATTGTTGTCCATCAGGCGACGGTTGGCATGCGCCTCGCTGGCATAGAGCGGCAGATCTTTCGACGTCGCGCCGTGAGCTGAAAGCGACATCTCGATGCCGAGATCACTGCAAAATCCGCGAGCAGCGCTCAGAAGTTCCGGCGCCGAAAGAGCCTCGCCCAGTCCCAGCGCCTGTGCGACCTCATCCGTCTTTTCTGCTGCAACGGAACGATTGAAGGCAAGTACATGTGGGAAGATGATGGCGTTGGCCAGCCCGTGCGGCAGGCGGAGCCTGGTTCCCAGCGGATAGGCGATGGCGTGGCCAGCGGCCGTGTTTACCGGCCCAAGGCATATGCCGCCGTAATAGGAGGCAAGCATCAGCCCTTCGCGGGCCTCGGTATCTGTCCCGTCCTTGACCGCGCGTGCCAGATATTTGCCGACAAGATGGAAGCCCATTCGCGCAAACCCATCGATCATCGGATGCGCCCGACGATTGGTGAAGGCCTCGACACAATGGGCCATCGCATCGACACCCGTCGCCGCTGTGACGGCCGGCGGTACGGAATAGGTCAACTCCGGATCGAGAACGGCAAAGTCCGCGATCATGTGCGGGCTTTCCACTGCGATCTTGTTACCTTTGCCGGGATCGGTAATCAGCGAGCGAATGCCCGCTTCAGAGCCGGTTCCAGCCGTCGTCGCGACTTGAACCAGGCGAGTGTTGCGGCCGGCGACGCGATTGGGGCCAGCGACATCGACGAGCGTTTGATCCGAATCCCAAAGCGCTGCAACCAGCTTTGCGACGTCGAGCACCGATCCGCCGCCAAGACCGACAATCAGGTCCGGCTTGCACCGCCTTGCGGCCTCGAGCGCTGCGTCCAGCGTTGCGATGTCGGGCTCTCCGGGTATCGCATCGAAGACAGTGACGCGGCCGGAAAGCCGCAATCGATCTGCAAAGCCTGCCGTGATCGGCGTTGCGATCACGAGTGCGGAGCCGGCTTCGGCAGCCCAGGCACCGACCTCTCCGACCGTACCTGCGCCGACTATTAGCCGGCGTGGTTGATGAAGGGTGATTTGAGCAATTGTCATGGCCTGGTCATCCTTGCTTGGCGCTGCCGGCCACGAGCTTGCGCGCGTAGGCGATGGCGGAGTTCATATTGCCGTGGTCGGCGATGCCCTTTCCGGCGATGTCGAAGGCCGTGCCATGGTCGACCGAGGTACGATCGATCGGCAGATCGACCGAGACGTTGACCGCGGTATCGAAGGCGACCAGCTTGATCGGGATGTGTCCCTGATCGTGATATTGCGCGACGATCAGATCAAAAGCGCCGGAATAGGCACGATAGAAAACCGTGTCCGCCGAAATCGGCCCGTAGGCGTCGATACCCTCGGCGCGCGCGGCCGCAACCGCAGGCGCAATCTGGTCGTCATCCTCGGTGCCGAACAGGCCATTTTCGCCGCAATGCGGATTGATGCCGGCAACAGCGATCCTGGGCGCGGCATAGCCGGTGCGCTTGAGATGAGCGTCCCCGGCCCTGATCGTTGCCAGAACTCGCTCTGTCGTCGCCCTTCTGATTGCCTCCTGCAGCGAGACATGCGTCGACACATGGATAACTTTCAGTCGTTCGGAAGCGAGCAGCATGTAGGCAGCCTTCGACCCGGTGAGGCTACGCAGCATGCCGGTATGGCCATCATAGTGATGGCCTGCGAGGTTCAACGCTTCCTTGTTGATCGGTGCGGTGACGATGCAGCCGATCGCACCGGATTCGGCGTCGCGCACCGCTTTCTCGATAAAACGGAATGCGGCATCGCCGGCGACCGGGCTCAGTTGCCCCCAGGGCAGCGGTGCACCCTCGATCGGCAGATCAACGACATGAGGAGTGAGGTCGATGTCCAGGCCGAGCGCAGATCGAGCGGCCTCCAGTGTCGTCAGATTGCCATAGATGCGCGTCTGCGCGCGATCTGTGCTGGACATTTCAGCCAGGGCCCGCACCGAGATCTCGGGGCCGACCCCACAGGGATCGCCCATGGTTATGCCGATGATATTGCTCATGAAACACTCCGTCGAGCCGCACTGTCCCAACCGGGAGCCAGGCGGACATATTTGATCGCGCGCCGATGATAGGTGTAGGCGAGATGCATTGCGCCGTCGGGACCTTCAAGCAGCCAGGGATAGGACATTTCATGGTTGCGGCCATCGGTCGAGTCATTGGACAGGCAGGTTCCCGGGCCATCTTCGATCGACTGGCGAAGCGCAAAGGAATGCCCCCCGTCGTTGGAGAGGCAAAGTGCAACGGGTGCGCGCGGCACCCCCCAGACGGGAACACAGCCTCCGCTTGGATCCGCATCGGGCCGGCCATCATCTTCGCCCAATTCGTCATAGAGCGAGGCGCGTCGGTCGGACGACAGAAGCGCGTTCACCGGATTGCAGATCATGGCGATGCGGCCGTCGCGCAGGCGGATTGCCGCTAGCGACGAATTGTTGTTCGGCACTTCCGTGGCATGAGGCACGGACCAGGACCGCCCCCCGTCGACGCTCTCGCTCCGGTAGACAAAGTCGGCCTGACGGCGCCGAAAGAAGGCGGCGTAGCGCTCCCCTCCGAGTGCGACCGGCGACATGTGCACACAGCCGGTGGACTGTTCAATATTTTCGAGCCGCCACGTCCTGCCTGCATCATGGGAGACACCCACTGCGGCCGTGTCATGGCTGCCGTTCCATTTCTGGCCGGGGCGTTGCACGCATCGGAAAATCGGCAGCAGCCACGCACCATCGTCGCGCACGACGACAGGGGCGCGGACAAAACACCCGCGCGGCAGGTCGAGGTAGCGCCCCTTTGGCGCTGCGAGCTTCAGTGGGTCGGCGGGATCGCGCACCACCTCAGTCATGCGGATCCGGCATTCATCCTGATTTCCTGATGGTTGGGAGGTATGAAACAGCCAGAGAGTGCCGTCCGGCGCGGAAAACAACACCGGGTTCTGTTCCGAATGTGAAGGATCGTCACTCAGTCGCTGCGGCGGTCCCCAGGCGGTCGAGCCTTGCGTCAGTACAGACGCGAAGATCGAGATATCCGACTTGCCCTCCAGCGTGCCGCCGAACCAGGTGCAAACGAGCGCACCGTCATCGAGCAAGTGCAGGAATGCCGCATGGTTCTGGATCATTGGCGAAGGCAACAAGGCTTCGCCGCGCCCCGGGGACACGGATCGAAGCACGCCGTTCATGTTGCGAGCGATTTCATCGGGATGCATTTAGGCCCTCCTGTCAGGTTCGAAAATCATCCAAATTCCAAAGTTGTCAAGTTCTTTAATGTCATTTAATTTCTCACATCAACCATGCTATCATACGCAACTATCTGATATTGCTTGTTATTTGTAAACAATAGCCGCGATCAATAATTTTACATAAGAAAACGATTTGACAAACTTTGCCGAAAGATAGATGGTCATGACAACACGGCGCAAGGATGCCGGGGACGGAGGACCTTCATGTACAGCGCCAGCAGTCGCCACCAGGCTACGACGGCCGTCGTCTTTGCAGCAGGAGCAGCAACGCTCGCCGCGACAGATGCCGTGATCGTGCGTGCGCTGAGCGGCGCCGTGCACCCGTTCGTCATCGGATTTTTCCGGGCGTTCTTCGGCGCACTCATCCTTCTTCCCTGGATTGCGCTTCGCCCATCCGTTCTTCGCACCACGCATCCGGTGCGCCAGCACGCCCTGCGCGCCGGCTTCAAACTATTGGCGATGATCGCGCTGTTCGCCGCCTTCAGTTGGGGACCGCTCGCCGACGTCACCGCCATCGCCTTCACCTCTCCGATTTTTGTCGTGCTGGGTGCAGCGTTGACGTTGGGCGAACGTCCGGGCCCGGCGATGATTGCAGCGGTCGCCCTTGGTTTTGCCGGAGCCATGCTGGTGATCGGCCCGTCCGCGACGGGCTTCACGCTGGCGATCTCGCTGGCGCTTGCGGGCGCCGTGCTTCAATCAGCGATCCAGCTAATTTTGAAATCCATGTCGAAAGGCGACGCCACGTCGACGCTCGTCGTGTGGAACCTTCTCTTGACCGTGCCGATCGCCCTGCTGCTCGCCATCCCGTTTTTCGCCATTCCTGGCCCAAGGGAAATGGGGTTGCTTGCGCTTCAGGGCGTGGTCGGCACCGCATGCATGGGGCTGATGACCCATGCCTTTTCGCTGGCGCCGGCGACTGTCGTGGCACCGGTTGACTTTCTACGCCTGCCGCTTGTGGCCTTCGGCGGATTTGCCCTGTTCGGCGAAACCGTCGCGCTGACCACCATCGGCGGCGGCGCACTCATATGCTGCGCCGCATTGATCGCCGCGCGTTCCGGAAAATTCAGGTCTGGCAAGACGCCGGACTGAACGAGACTTTCTAGGGAGGAAAATGCAATGAAGAAAACGCTTATCCTGGGGGCGCTCCTGTTGGGCTCCGCCATGTCGCCTGCTTTTGCCGCATCGGGACCGATCAAGATCGTGCTGGCCGAGGAGGCCGATCTGCTCGAGCCCTGCATGGCAACCCGCTCGAACATCGGCCGCGTCATCATGCAGAATGTCAGCGAGACCCTGACCGAGCTCGACGTTCGCGGCGACAAGGGCGTCGTGCCGCGCCTTGCCGAAAAGTGGGAGCAGAATGAAGACGGAAGCTGGCGTTTCCATCTTCGCCAGGGGGTGAAATTCTCTGATGGCACGACCTTTGACGCCAAGGACGTCAAGCACAGCTTCGACCGCATCATGAGCGACAAGAATGCCTGTGAGTCTCGTCGATACTTCGGCGGGATGACGGTTACTGCCAATGTCGTCGACGATCACACGATCGATTTCAGCGCGGATCCGGTTCAGCCGATCCTGCCGCTGCTGATGTCGCTCGTCACGATCGTTCCGGAAGAAACGCCACTTGAGTTCATCCGCGAGCCGATCGGCACCGGCCCCTACAAACTGACCAACTGGACGCCGGGCCAGCAGATCGTCCTGACCGGGCGCGATGACTATTGGGGCCAGAAGCCGCAGGTCACGGAAGCAACCTACCTGTTCCGCGCAGATCCGTCAGTCCGAGCCGCAATGGTTCAGGCCGGCGAAGCCGATCTCTCGCCCTCGATCTCGCAGCTCGACGCAACCAACCCGAAGACCGACTTCTCCTATCTCGACAGCGAGACCGTCTATCTGCGCATTGATCACAATATCGAGCCTCTGAACGATGTGCGCGTTCGTCGTGCCCTTAACATGGCCATCGACCGTCAGGCGTTCCTGGGTACTCTGGTTCCCGATAGCGCGCTGCTCGCCACCGCGATCGTGCCGCCCCCGACGCTCGGCTGGAACCCCGACGTGAAGGTCTTCCCCTTCGATCCAGAAGCCGCGAAAAAACTTCTGGAGGAAGCCAAGGCCGCAGGCGTGAAGGTCGATACACCGATCACCATCATCGCACGCTCGGCAAACTTCCCGAACGTGACCGAGATCATGGAAGCCATCCAGGCGCAGTTGCAGGAAGTCGGCTTCAAGATCGATCTCAAGTTCGTCGAAGTGGCCGAACATGAAGGCTACTATTCCAAGCCGTTCAAGGAAGGTCGCGGGCCGCAGCTCGTTGCTGCCATGCATGACAACTCCAAGGGTGACCCGTCCTTCTCGATGTTCTTCAAATACGCGACCGAGGGCACGCAGTCGGGCTTTTCAGACCCCAAGGTCGACGATCTGATCAAGCGCGCCTCGGCGGCTGTCGGCGAAGAACGCGCCAAGCTCTGGTCTGAAACCATTGCCTATGTGCATGATGAAGTGGTGGCTGACGTGCTGCTCTTCCACATGGTTGGATTCTCGCGCGTTTCCGAACGCCTGGACTTCAAGCCCACCATGGCGACCAACTCGATGCTTCAGCTCTCGGAGATCGGCATCAAGTGATCCGTTCTGGCGATGATGAAATCCGCCAGTGACAGACGCAATCAAGGCGGCGGGAGGATCCCGCCGCCCTATGCAATCGAGAGGCACAAAGATGAGCTTCATTCGCAAACGGGCCCTGGCCAGCCTGATTTCCCTTATCGGGCTGATCGTGATGGTCTTTTTCCTCTCGCGCCTGACGGGAGATCCCGCCGCCCTGTTCCTTCCCGTCGAAGCCTCGGCGGAGATGAAGGACCAGTTTCGCGAGATCCACGGCCTTAACGATCCGATCATGGTTCAGTTTGCCCGCTACGTTGGCGACATCGTAACCGGCGATTTCGGCGAGTCGCTGCGCAAGGCACGGCCGGCACTCGATGTGGTTCTGGAAGCTTTCGTGTGGACGCTCTGGCTTGCCACTATCACCATGTCGCTGGTGACGGGCGCTGCCATCGTCGTCGGCTCACTGGCCGCGTTCCGCGCCGGCGGTTTTTTCGATCGCCTCTCCTCGGTGATATCGCTGATCGGCGCGGCCGTCCCGGACTTCTGGCTTGCCATTGTCGCGATCGTCGTCTTCTCGGTGAACCTTGCCTGGCTTCCGACATCCGGCACCGGCTCGCTCCTGCACTGGATTTTGCCCATCGGCGTGCTGTTCGTCCGCCCGTTCGGGATCATCGTCCAGGTCGTTCGCGGTTCGATGATCAGCGCGCTTTCGTCTGCCTACGTGAAGACGGCACGCGCCAAGGGCGTGAAGTCCGGACCGATCATCTTCATCCACGCGCTGCGAAACGCCATGCTTCCCGTCATCACCGTCATCGGCGACCAGGCCGCGAGCCTCCTGAACGGTGCGGTCATCGTCGAAACCATCTTTGGTTTTCCCGGCGTCGGCAAGCTGATGATCGACAGCATCCTGCAGCGTGACTTCAACGTCGTTTTGGCCGCCATTCTCGTGACCGCGCTGGCGATTTTCGTCATGAACCTGTTGATCGACCTTGCCTATACGCTTCTCGATCCACGCATCCGTCATTGAAGAGTTCAGCCATGACCTTACAGACGACAGATACGGCGATAACCCAGGAACCGACCTTTGCTGTTCGCATGGCGCGCATGCTGTGGGCGGACAAGTTCGCCCTGTGCGCTGCAATCTTTCTGATCACAGTCCTCATTCTGGCGATCGTCGGGCCGAGCTGGCTTGGCGACCTTGCGACGAAGCAAAACCTGCGCGGCCGAAATGCAGCGCCGTTCGAATGGGAACGCGGCTGGGTCTGGTGGATGGGGGCGGATGCGCTTGGACGTCCGCTGTTTGCCCGCATCATTGTGGCAACGCAAAACACGCTGATGGTTGCCGCAGGCGCCGTCGCGATCTCCGCGATCGTCGGCACCACGCTCGGTCTGATCGCTGGTTTTTCCTCCGAGCGCGTCAACCAGGTCATCATGCGGCTGGCCGACGTCATCATGTCGTTCCCGTCGCTGCTGATCGCGGTTATCGTGCTCTATGTCCTCGGCTCGTCGATCCTGAACCTGATGTTGGTTCTCGCGATCACACGCATTCCGGTCTATCTGCGCACCACCCGCGCGGAGGTGCTGGAGATCCGCGAGCGCATGTTCGTGCAAGCTGCGCGCGTCATGGGCGCCTCCAGCAAGCGCATCCTCTTCCGGCACATCCTGCCCGTGGTCCTCCCAACGCTGACGACGCTGGCGACCCTCGACTTTGCCTATGTGATGCTGGCGGAAAGCGCGCTTTCCTTCCTCGGCATCGGCATTCAGCCGCCCGAAATCACCTGGGGTCTGATGATTTCTCAAGGTAGGCAATATCTCACCAATGCTTGGTGGCTGTCCTTCTGGCCCGGCCTTGCAATCATCCTGACGACCATGTCGCTCAACTTGCTTTCGAACTGGATGCGCATCGCCCTTGATCCCGTCCAGCGCTGGCGCCTGGAAATGAAAGGTCGCAAGAATGGCTGACCATCTGCTGGAAGTCCGCAACCTCTCGGTCGAATTTCACACCGTGATGGGTGTGGTCAAAGCGGTCCGCAACATCTCGTATCACCTCGATCGCGGCGAGACGCTGGCGATCCTGGGCGAAAGCGGATCAGGCAAGTCCGTATCGTCGTCGGCGATCATGAACCTGATCGACATGCCGCCCGGCCGTATCAGCTCGGGCGAGATCCTGCTTGACGGCGTCGACCTCTTGACGATGCCGACACACAAGCGCCGCGAAGTGAACGGTCGCCGCATCGCAATGATCTTTCAGGATCCGCTCAGCCACCTGAACCCGGTTTATTCGGTCGGCTGGCAGATCCGTGAGGCACTGACGACCCACGGCACGGGAAGCACCGAGGCACAGGCGGAAGCTCTGCGGCTGTTGACCCGCGTCGGCATTCCCGACCCGGAGAAATCGCTCGACAAATATCCGCACGAGTTCTCCGGCGGTCAGCGCCAGCGCGTCATGATCGCCATGGCGCTTGCACTCCGCCCCGATCTGCTGATCGCCGACGAGCCGACGACGGCGCTCGACGTGACTGTTCAGGCCGAGGTGCTGGCGCTTCTGGAGGAGTTGCAGCAGGAAACCGGCATGGCAGTCCTGATCATCACGCATGACCTTGGCGTCGTCGCCGAGGTTGCCGACCGCGTCGTGGTGATGGAAAAGGGCGAACTGGTCGAGGCGGGAACGGTTCGCGATGTCTACAAGAACCCGCAACATCCCTACACCCGTAAGCTGATCGCCGCTGCCCCCGGAAAGGGCAAGATGCATTCGCCGGGCGCGCGCGGCGAGCCCGTCCTGTCGGTTCGCGACGTCCGCAAGCACTATGGCAGCTTCGAAGCTCTGAAAGGCATCTCCTTCGACCTCATGCCAGGCGAGACCATGGCCGTCGTCGGCGAAAGCGGCTCGGGAAAATCCACGCTCGCCCGCATCCTGCTGAGGCTGGACGAGCCCGACAGCGGCAGCGCGCTATGGAAGGGCCGTGACCTTTTCCAGCTGTCGCCGGCGGAACTCTACAAATTGCGGCGCGACCTGCAGATGGTGTTTCAGGACCCCACCCAGTCGCTCAATCCGCGCATGACCGTCTACCAGCTGATCTCCGAGGCATGGGTGATCCATCCGGACATCCTGCCGAAGGCGAAATGGCGAGAGCGCGTCGCCGAGCTTCTGGTTCAGGTCGGCCTTGGGCCGGAACATATGGGGCGATATCCACATCAGTTTTCCGGCGGTCAGCGCCAGCGCATCGCCATTGCCCGAGCGCTGGCGCTCGAGCCGCAATTGATCATCTGCGACGAGGCCGTCTCGGCGCTCGATGTCTCGGTTCAGGCCCAGGTCATTGCCCTCCTTGACAAGCTTCGCAAGGACATTGGCATTGCCTTCATCTTCATCGCCCACGATCTTCCGGTCGTTCGCGACTTCGCCGACCACGTCATGGTGATGCAGAAGGGCAATGTCGTCGAACTCGGCACCGTGCGTGAGGTCTTCGAGACCCCACGCCAAGACTATACGCGCGCGCTTCTGGCTGCCGGACTTGATCCGGATCCCGACGTCCAGGCGGCCAATCGCGCCGCCCGCCTCGAATGCGCCTCCTAGAGAGCGCTCCCATCACTGGAGATAACAATGTCCAAGCAAGCCTTTGTCGCGCTCGTTACCTGCTTCAACGACGATGAGACGATCAACTACGACGCGACGCGCGCTCAGGTCCGCCGACAGGTGGACGCCGGCAACAACATCATGTGCGCCGGTACGAACGGTGATTTCAGCGCCCTGACCTACGACGAGAAAGTGCGCCTGACCGAGGAGGTCGTCGATGAGGTCGCCGGCCGCGTCAAGGTCATCGTCAATGCCGGCATGCCCGCAACCTTCGAAACGCTGAAACTCGCACGCGAATTCGATCGCATCGGCGTCGATGGTATTGCCGTGATAACCCCGTTCTTCATCGCCTGCACCCAGGATGGTCTGATCCGTCACTTCTCGACCGTTGCGGACGCGGTCGAAACCCCCATCTATCTCTACGATATTCCGGCCCGCACCCAGAACCATATCGAGCCGGAGACCGCGCGCAGGCTTTCCGGGCACGGCAACATCGCCGGCATCAAGGATTCCGGCGGAGCAAAAGAGACGCTCGAAGCCTATCTCGAAGTGGCCAGGGACGTTGAGGGTTTCGAAGTCTACTCAGGCCCTGATCATCTGGTGCTGTGGGCGCTGCAAAACGGTGCGGCCGGCTGCATATCGGGCCTCGGCAATGCCATGCCGCACGTGCTGGCGGGAATTTTGAACGCCTTCAATTCAGGCGACATTGCCGAAGCCGAAAGACAGCAGGCGATTTATTCGGCCTTCCGCACGGATCTCTACGCGCTTGGCTTTGCGCCTGCGATGGTGAAGCGATCGCTCTTTCTACAGGACAGCTCCGTTGGTGCCAGCCGCGAGCCGGCCCTGCTGCCCAACAAGACCCAGGACGACCAGATCGAGGAGATCCTGCACCGGTATGGGCTCCTTTGAAGCGGGTGCCGAAACAGCACCACACGCATAAGCGTTTCCCCCGAGCGGCCGGAGCCATGCCCTCGCCGCATAGGCGCTAGGGCAACCGCCGTTCGGTTTGCGCGTCGAAGAGGTGAATGTTGGCGGGCGCGAAGGTCAGGCCGACCTTGTCGCCCGCAGTCACACTCGATCGACCATTGAAGACCACCGAAAGCTCCGGCGTCGTTGCCATCGTCAGGAAACACGTCGCCCCTGTCGATTCGAGCAGCGCGACCGGGACAGAGAGAGCGCCTTTATCGGGCTCGGCAATCTCGATGTGCTCTGGACGCAATCCAACGGTGAGGGCCTGCCCCGGTTGCACAGGCCGATCGAGGACGATCGCCTGTTTGACACCGACGTCGAGGATGACCGAGCGTCCATCCTGGCCCCCCACGGCGGGTATGAAATTCATTGCCGGGGATCCGATGAACCCGGCGACGAATTTGTTGACCGGCCGATCGTAGAGTTCAAGCGGGCTCCCCTGTTGTTCGATGACGCCATCGCGCATGATGACGACGTGGTCAGCCATCGTCATGGCCTCGATCTGGTCATGGGTGACGTAGACGGATGTGGCGCCCAACCGATCGTGCAGCGCACGGATTTCCTTGCGCATATGAACGCGCAGTGCTGCATCGAGGTTCGAAAGCGGCTCGTCGAACAAAAACGCCTTGGGATGGCGGATGATTGCCCGGCTCATCGCCACGCGCTGGCGCTGGCCGCCCGAAAGCTCCCGCGGATAGCGCCCGAGCAGATGGGTGAGCCCGGTGACGGCTGCGACTTCGTTTGCGGCCTTCTTGCGTTCGGCCTTCGCAACTCCCCGGATGCGCAGGCTGTAGGTCAGGTTCTCCTCGACCGTCATATGCGGATAGAGCGCGTAGGACTGAAACACCATCGCCACATCGCGCTTGCGCGGCGGCACGGCGTTCATCACCTCGCCGGCGATCCTCAAGGTGCCGGACGATATGCTCTCGAGCCCTGCGAGGGACCGCAGCAGCGTCGACTTTCCGCAGCCAGATGGACCGACCAGCGCTGTAAAGCTGCCCTTGCGGATCGAAAGCTCGATGTCCTTCAGCGCGTGGTAGGCACCATAGTATTTGTTGACGTTGGTCAGTTCGATCTGGGCGGTCATTTGAGCGCTCCCGAGGTAAGGCCAGAGACGATGCGGCGTTGCAGGAGGACGAAGATGGCGAGGATCGGGGTCACGTAGATCGCCGCATAGGCCATGATGTTGTTCCATTCGTTGGTGTTCGGCCCCATGAAGGAATTCAGCCCGACGCTTGCCGGCTGCAGTTCGACAGCCTGGATCATGGATTTCGAATAGACGAACTCACCGAAGGCCTGCATGAAGATCAGGATGGCGCTGACGAGAATACCATTGCGCGCGAGCGGCAGGACGATGTTGAAGAAGGCACCGACGCGCGAATTGCCGTCGACAAGCGCGGCCTCCTCCAGTTCCTGCGGCACGCTCATGAAGGTCGCGCGCACCAGAACCACGAAAAACGGCATGCTCTTGGCGGCAATCGCCAGGATGACCGCAAGCCTGGGATAGTTGAGCAACCCGACCTGAGAAAAGCCGACGAAAATCGGCGTCACCATCAGCGATGCCGGAAGCACCTGCAGCATGAGGACAAGGAAAAGGCCGATATCGACCCATATGTTGCGATAGCGCGCCAGGACATAGGCACAGCCGACACCGAGCACGGTGATGACCGCGACGGCGCCGCAGGCGATAACCAGCGAATTCCAGATATAGCGGCCCATGTTCCGACTTAGCCAGACGTCGCCGAAAATGTGCCATTGAGGATCCGTCGGCCAAAAGGTCGGCGGGGTGGCGAACATCTCTGAACCGGATTTGATCGTGGTGATGTACATCCAGTAGAGCGGGAACAGATAGATGCCGGCCAGAACGATTGCGATTGCCAGCATCAACCGGTCGCGGGATACGGTATTCATCCGCGCACCTCATGCCGTGTCGAGCGCACGTAGACGACCGAGGCGATCATTACGAAGACGATCATGATCACCGAAATGGTCGCGCCCTTGGCGAAGTCGTACTGCCGGAAAGAGAGGTCCCAGGCCCAATATTGCGTGACGTTCGAGGCATTGTTCGGCCCTCCCGAGGTGATTGCCGCGAAAAGATCGAACTGCTGCAGGGTGAAAATCAGCCCCAGCGCGATGATCGCGCCGATGGACGAACGCATCATCGGCAGCGTAATCGTCCAGAAGCGTTGCCAGACATTGGCGCCATCGAGTTCGGACGCCTCGTAGAGATCGCGCGGAATTGCCGAAAGGCCAACTGACATCAGGATCATGTTGAACGAGGTGCCGAGCCAGATATTGGCGATGATCACGGCCCAGAGGGAAAAATCGGGGTCCGAGCGCCAGAAGATATTGCCACTGATGAGACCGGTTTCACGCAGGATGAAGTTGAGCACGCCGAAGTCGCCGGAGAGGATCCAGTTCCAGATCGCGCCAACGACAAGTCCCGGCATCACCCAGGAGACCAGAAAGAGGCCGCGCAGCCACGAGGCGCCCGGAAAGTTCGTCCAGAAGAACAATGCCAGGCCAAATCCGACGAGGAACTGGCCGGCAATCGAGGCGATGACGAAGGTCGCCGTGTTGGCAAGGATCGGCCAAGTTTCCGGCTGGGCGAACAAATCCCGGTAGTTCTTGAGGCCGACGAAAGGGCGCCAGAAACTGCCAAGGCTGAACATGTCGACTTCCTGGAAGCTCATGATGATATTGTAGAGCAGCGGCAGCCCGGACAGAGTGAGCAGGAACGCAAGCGGCAGGCTGACGAGGCCGATATCGAAACCGCGACCGTCGATCATGCTGGACAATAATCGTTTCATGGGCTCCTCCGCCGCCGAGATGGCAGCCGACATCGGCGGCACGCGTCTCGACCTGCAAAACTAGAACGACCGAACTGATGCCGACAGCCGGCACAAATTTCCTGGCTTTCCGCTCCAGCGCCTAAGTACGATGGAGCATTGCTTGATCGGGGTGGCGAACGCACTTCAAGGCACGCCCAGAAGCACGTTCGCCCCATTCAAGAGGTTAGAGCGTTTCCGGCTTTGACGCGCCACAGAACCGCTCCAGCTCTTTGTTTTCACGCATTCCCCGACGGAAAACCGCTTCGCACTTTTCCTGGATATGCTTTAACCAAGCACCGCCTTTATTTTTTCGGCCGCCTGATCGAGCGCTTCCTTCGGCGCCATCTGCCCGGTCAGGGCCGCCTGGATCGCATCCTGGATCGCCTTGGAAATCTTCGGCCATTCCGGGTGCGGACCGCGCGGCTTTGCGTATTTGAGCTGCTCGTTGAACACCTTGAGGGCGGCGTCCTTGAGCGGCACGCCGGTTTCAGGAATGGCGATGTCGGAGCGGGCCGGCAGTTGCCCGAAGTCCTTGAACATTCGGTTATCCTGGGAGGCGAAATATTCGAGCACCTTGAAGGCTTCGGCCGGATGTTGCGTGTTGGAGAAAATCGCCCAGTTGAAGTCGCCCATGGCCGAAGAGCGCTCCGCACCAACTTCAGGGACCGGTAGCAGTGCCACGCCCCAATCGAACTTCGCTTCGCTCACCATGCGGTCGAGCTCCCATGGCCCGGAGATCGCCATGGCGGCGTTGCCTGAATTGAAGGTGCCGGTCGAATCCCATTGGCCGCGAGTCAACGTATCCGGCGAGGCCAGTTTCTCGGTGATGATCGTCTTCCAGACCTCGAGCGCCTTGACCGCGCCGTCCGAGTTGATGTGCTCGTAGCTGCCGCCAGCCATCTGCGCCCAGGGCAGGAACTGGAATGTCCCTTCCTCGTTCGCCTTGGCCGAGAAGGCGAGACCATAGACGTTGGCAGCGGGATCCGTCAGCTTGCGCGCCGCATCGACCAATTCGTCCCAGGTCTGGGGCGGCTTGTCCGGATCAAGGCCTTTCGCCTTGAACATGTCCTTGTTGTAGTAGAGCGCAATCGTATTGGTTGCCTTCGGCAGGCCGTAGTTCTTGCCGTCCCACATGGTGGAAGCGAGCGGCCCGGGGAAATAGTTCGACGTCTTGACCACCGTCGACTTGGCGATCATGTCGGTGAGATCAAGGAAGGCGCCGCGCGACGAAAACAGCGCATGCTCGGGATTATCGATGGCGATGATGTCCGGCGCCTGGCCGGTCGAATAGGCTCGCATCGCCTCGCTGACGACATCATCGAACTGGATCTGGCGATATTCGACCTTGATGCCGGCGTTCAACTTGTTGAAGTCCGATATCAGGTTCGGTGCCGGCTGGATGTCGCGATCGAGCGACCAGACGTTGATCGTGACGTCTTCGGCTTTGGCCGAGAGCCCGAACAAAGAGACACCTGCAAGGGCGAGAACGCCCAGGATTGCGGATCCGCGGATAGCCATTTTCTCCTCCTTTGGTCATCCCGCAGCCGGCATCCTCCATGCCGGCCGATATGCACACCTCAGACCGGATCGGCGACGAAGTCGCCGCCCCGGCAAGCCTTGAGATAGTTCAGGCCATGGACCTGGCCGGTCATCTCCAATGCGTCGCGGTAGACCGGATCGTGCCAGCCCTCGATGTCGATCGAGCCGGACCAGCCGGCCAGCCGAAGCTCGGAAATCACGTCGGTCCAATTGGTGTCGCCGAAGCCCGGCGTGCGCATGAAGACGAATTTCTCCTTGCCGAAGATGCCGTGTTCGCGGATGACGTCCCAGCGGATGGTCGCGTCCTTGCCGTGCACGTGGAAGATCTTTGTCGCCCATTTGCGGATCTGCGGCAGTGGATCGATCAGATAGACCATCTGATGGCAGGGCTCCCACTCGATCCCGATGTGGTCGTCCGGCGTCTCGTTGAAGATCAGTTCCCAGGCATCCGGATTATGGGCGATGTTCCAGTCACCGGTCTGCCAGTTGCCGTCCATGGCGCAATTCTCGAAGGCAATCTTCACACCCTTGTCGGCCGCGCGCTTTGACAGTTCGGACCAGATTTCCCTGTAGCGCGGCAGAGTGTCGGTCAACGGCTTGCCGCGGATGCGGCCGGTGAAGCCGGCAACGCAAGTAGCGCCGAAATGATGGGCATTGTCGATGCAGTCTCGCCAACCCTGCAATGTCTGTTCGTCGATCGCGGTGGTCTCAAGCGGGTTTCCGAACATGCCGAGCGTCGAGATGGTGATGTCGCGGCCGCCGATCGCCTCCACGCAACGTTTGCCGAGCTCGGCAAGGTCCTGACCATTGGTCGTCTGCCAGAAGAAGGGTTCGAAGCTTTCGAAGCCCATTTCGGCGATCTGGTCGATGCGTTTGTCGGCGCCACCCTTGGTGGCCGAGATCATGGTGCCGATGCGGATGGATTTTGCAGGGTTCGTCAAGATAGGCTCCTAGGCTGCAATGGTGACGCGTTTGCCATCACGGGCGCTGTCGATCGCGCCGAAGACCATGGCAAGGCTCTTGATGTTGTCGCTACCGTCCGTTTCCGGCACGGTTCCCGTGTCGATCGCGCCGATGAAGCGCTCGATGACGCTTACATGGCCGTGCGTGTCGGCACCGTCTTCAGCCTCGGGAACCGTGATCGGCTCGACCGCCCGCAGGAAACCTTCGCGACCGCTGACGACATTGGCTTCGAAGCGTTCGCCGCCATCCCAGATGAGCGTTCCCTTGGAGCCGGTGATCCGCCACGCACTTTCCCAGCTGGTATTGGCGCCCTGCGCGCACCAGGATCCGCGATAGGTGAAGGCGACATTGTCGGAGAATTCAAAGATCGCATTGGCTGCAGCGCCGTGGCGGTACCAGGAGCCTTGCGGATTGTATTCGTGGCAATAGACGGCAAGAGGATCCTTGCCTGACATGAAGCGCGCCGCGTCGAAGGTGTGGATGGCCATGTCGAGCAGCAGGACGTTGTCCATCTGCTCGCGGAAGCCGCCGAAGTGTGGACCGAGGAAGAAATCGCAATGCAACGCCGTCAGTTCACCGAGGCTGCCGGATTGGATGAGGCGGCGGATCCGGCGGACGCCGTCGATGAAACGGCGGTTCTGGACGATCGCGTGAACACGTGAAGCGTCAGTTGCGAGCCGGCGCAGTTCGCGCGCCTCATCGAGCGTGGCGGCCATCGGTTTTTCGCTGAGCACGTGGCAACCATGGGCCAGACCGGCCGCCACGACCGCGCGCCGAGCGGCCGGAACGACGACGTCAAACAGCAGATCGGCCCTACTCTCGCGCAGGACTGCCGGCAGGTCTGTACCGATGATGATGTCGTGAAGCTTGAACTCGGCAGCGAGCGCTTGCGCGGTCGCCTGATCGAGATCGACGAGGCCCACAACCTCCACCTTCCCCCTCAGAAAGTCGCTCTCCGTCAGAGCCTTCAGCCAGCCTTTGGCCATAGCTCCGCACCCGCACAAAACGGCCTTGTGTCTCACGTGATTTCCTCCAGGAACGAAAGCCGAAACTCCTCAGTTGGCTTCCGTAAACGTTTACGATACTATGCGGCAAAGGGTTTTTGTGTCAAGAGGTGTGAAAATGGCCAGTCGCGGGTCTGGGGAGGAACGCGGAAAAATGAAGGGGATTCGCCAACTTGCCGAACATCTCGACATTTCGATCGGCACAGTCTCCCGCGCGCTGAATGGCAAGCCCGACGTCAACGAAGAGACGCGCAAGCGGGTTCTAGAAGCGGCGGAATCCCTTGGCTATGTCGCCAACCAATCGGGCCGTGCGCTGAGGAAGGGCACGACCGGCGTCATCGGCTTCATGATGCAGACGGGGTCCGAAATCACCGGCCAGGGCGACACCTTCTTCATGAGCGTCTTCGACGGTGTGCAGACGGTCTTTGCTCGTCACAAGCTCGATCTGGTCGCCTTGCTCTGCTCCTCGCAAGAGGACCCGAACGACTATCTGAAACGCGTCGTCGCCCGCGGCTTTGCCGACGGCATCATCCTGTCGGCCACCCGGCGCCACGATGCCCGCTTCGAACTGCTGGCAAAGCGCAAGATCCCCTTCATCACGCTCGGACGAAGTCTGACCGATGTCGGCCAGCCCTGGCTGGACCTCGATTTCGAAGGCATGGCCGAGGCATCCATCGACCGGCTGGTTGCCCGCGGGCACAAGCATATCGCCGTCACCCGTCCGCACGACGACATGAACCTTGGCTATGTGTTCGAAGAACAATGCCGCGCCACCCTCGCCCGGCACGGCCTCAACCTCGACGCACGTCACATCTTTCGCTCGACACCCAACGAGGCCGGGGGTTACCAGATCGCCCGGGAACTGAGTGCGCTTGAGACACGTCCGACGGCAATCGTCCTCATCAACGAGGCCATTACCGTCGGGCTTTATCGCGGACTGGTCGAAGCCGGAATAAAACCCGGGCGCGACCTGGCGATCATCGGGCGTCAAAGCCCGCATTCGCAGTTTCTGTCGCCACGACTGACATCGTTCAGCCTGTCGCTACGGGACCTTGGCATTGCACTTGCCGAATCCCTGCTTGCGACGATGCCGGCCTTCGCCGAGATATACCGCGAGAGATCCGCGCGATGCCTGTGGCCCATGGATCTCGTTCCTGGTGAAAGCGACTGATCAAGCGGCTTCACGAAGCGGCCATCAGGCTTTCCGCATATGCCATCATCAAGGGCCCCACACCTTTGGCGTCATCCGAAACGATGGGTTCGGTGAGATAGTAGCTCGGTGAACCATCGCGATAGTTGCCCTCGAAACCTCCAAGACCGGCGACATGGACAATGGTCGTGAAGCGGGTGATCCCTTCGGCATCGGCAACGAGCCGGGTATTCAACAGCGCGTCAAGGGCGCGCTGCCCGGCCGCAGCCGCCCCCGCAGCAGTGTCCGCCTCGACTAGACCAAGACGAGCGGCGCGCAAAAGCGAATAGGCAAACATGACCGAGGCAGAGCTTTCGAGGTAGTTGCCCTTCAGATCCGGCGCGTCGAGCACCTGATGCCAAAGGCCGGAGGAGGCTGCCTGACGGGCCATGATCTCCTTTAGCAGCAAGCGGGCGCGCTGGCGCAACGAGGCGGTCGCCTGGTCAACAGGAAGTGTCGCCAGAGCATCGACCACTGCCATTGCCAGCCAGCCCACGGCCCGTGCCCAGACAGCGGGAGACTTGCCTGTCACAGGGTCAGACCAGCGCTGCTGGCGGCTGTCGTCATAGCCATGAACATAGAGGCCGCGTGTAGTCGCCGTGAGTGCTAAAGCCGTTGAAAACTGCTGCAACGCATCGGCGATCAGGTCCTTGCGGCCGGTCATCGTCGCATATTCGATCTGAAAGGGCAGCCCCATATACAGCCCGTCCAACCAGACCTGGTGCGGATAGCGCTTCTTGTGCCAGTAGTTACCGGCGGAAATGCGTGGGTGCGTTTCCAACTGCCTAGCCAGTCGATCGGCGGCCAATCGGTAGCGCACTTCGTCGGCACCTTCAG
The DNA here is from genome assembly GCF_001976035.1 of Ensifer sp. 1H6. NCBI lineage: Bacteria > Pseudomonadati > Pseudomonadota > Alphaproteobacteria > Hyphomicrobiales > Rhizobiaceae > Ensifer > Ensifer sp. 1H6. Next base: position 335,805 of record NZ_MOAI01000001.1, read on the forward strand.
CCAGCGGGAATAGGGCGCGCCCGGCCAGGATATTGTCGATGTTGTATTCCTGGGGGTGGTAGCCCGCAAGCGCGCCATCGGCCCCGATCTGCTGATCGGCGAGACGATGAAGATGCGCCTTCCAGCGCGTGTCGCCTGTTGCATCAAAAAGAAGACTGAGGCCGCGATAGACGCATCCATCCTCGTAGCACCAGCTACCGCCCTTGTAGTGGTTGTAGCGCTTGGCGAATTCGTCGAAATATTCTGTCGGGTTCACGAGAGCATCTCATCGAAAGGAAGGGACACGGGGGCGGCGCTCAACAAGGAGGGATCGTCGCAATCGACCTCTGCCCGCTCGCTGACAATCGTCTCATGGCGCATGGCTCGCACGCGGTCGGCCATGATGGGTGGCGTTGCGACGGCTGCGGGATTGCTCGAGGTGATTTTAAGGCGGCGGATACGGACGTTGCGGATCGGGGCTTCGGGCAGTCCGAGAAACGCGCCTGCCGCATGTGCGAGCCCGCGGATCTCGACGTCTTCTATGGTGACGCCGTCGATGAGCGGCGTTCCAGAATTGACGACCGCCGGCTCACGGGACTGCACCCAGTCATCGTGGCCATCCGCGTCGCAATGATAGTGAGCGTTGGCCGACAGCGCGGTTTCGACGCCATCGAGCAGTACGCGGCGCATTGCGATATTGGTGATCGACCCGCCGCGACCGCGACGGGTCTTCAGCCGCAGGCCGCGATCGGTGCCGATCATCTCGCAATCCTCGACGGAGACGTCATCGACGCCGCCGGACATCTCCGAGCCAATTACCAAGCCGCCGTGGCCACGCTCCATCAGGCAGTGACTGACACGGACGCCGCGCGTTTCGGCAAGGTGATCAGCCTCGCCGTTCGGGCCGCGTTTTCCTGCCTTGACGGCAATGCAATCGTCGCCGACTGAAAAGCGCACGCCCGCAATCACGACCTCACGACAGCTCTCAGGGTTGAACCCATCGGTGTTCGGGCTGTCAGCTGGGGCAACGATGGTTAGTCCGGCAGCGGTCAGCCGAGCGCAGCCTTGCGGATGGATCGTCCAGGACGGTGCATTGCGGATCGTAAAACCGAGCAGTGTCACATCACGGCAGTTGATAAGATGCAGGCCACGCGGGCGACGCGCACCATCACGCGTCTCTTTCGGCCAACTCCACCAATCGCCCCTGTCGCCAGATCCGTCGAAGACGCCCCTGCCCTCGATCACCAGGTTATCCGCCTGCACCGCGTTTACCGGGGCATTAAAGCAGGCCGCCGGCAGACCTTCCCAACTTCCAAGCATGCTGCCGTTGTGATCGTGGGAAGGGAGAACAGGCCAGCCCGCGCGCACCGAAGGCGCTTGGAGGGTCGCCCCTTCGGCAAGGTGCAAAGTCATTTGACTTTTGAGCCTAAGTGGAAAGGACGTCCACAGGCCTGGACCGAGATGGAGCGTACCTCCGGTTGGAACGGCTGCGACCGCTTCACAAAGGGCCGCAGCATTGCTGCGCGCGCCTTCAATATCGTCAGGCGCAATATCGGCGACGAGTCCGAAATCGGTTGCTTCCACGACACCTGCGCAGGGCGCAGTCTGAAACGACAGCGGCTGAAATCCCTCCACCTCGAAAAGATAACGGGTAGCCGGACGAAGCCCGTGCAGAAGGGTGACGACCGTTTGGGCTTCTCCGTGTTGCAGAACGCCGGTCTCATCCGGGGATGAAAGCCGCCAGACCGTCCTCGATTTCAAACGGTAGAGGGCTCCGGGCTGCGGCAGGCATAGCGCCGCCGTTCGCGCCGAGCGCGCGATGATGGAAGGTCGGGTCATGTCGTGCCTCGTGTTGCGTGCCGCCAAGAGACGGAGGACCCGCCGCGGCATCCGCGGCGGGCAGTATCAATGGTCAGTCGAACTCGGCCAGGACGTCGTTCACCGTGTCGATGATCTGTTTGGCGCCATCTTCTGCGCTGATCTGGCCATAGGCGTACTCCTCAAGCGTATCGATGAAAGCGGCACGAATTTCTGGGTGTTCATTGAAGGGCGAAACCATCGGCCCCGTGGCGGCCATGACGATCGCATTGGCGGCGCGAACCTCGGGTTCGCCCTTGTCACCCAACCTGGCGGCGGCCGCTTTCGACGCGGGAAGACCGCGCGAGGTGCCTAGAGCATCGATGCCTTCCGGCTCGTTCAGGAGGCAGTTGACGATCTGCGCCGCCGCATCCTGGTTCTTCGAGTTCTTGGAGATCGAAAACACCATGGAAGGCTTGCGATAGACGCCTTCGGTAACCGCATCCGAAAGCTTCAGCATTGGTACAGGCTTGAGAACCTGACCATCCTTCAACGGGTCGGCATACTTGGAGTAAGTTGAATCCCATTCGTAGGAGCCGGCGACCTTGCCTTCGGCCCAGGAGGGCTTTTCAAACAGATTGACGTTGCCGTCGGCGGCCTCCTCCTTCTGCGAGCGGATCGCGCCGGTTTCCACCAGCTTGCCGAGGAAGGAGATGCCTTCGGCGAGTTCCTCTGGCGTCCATGCTACGCGGTTGCTCGTCTGATCGACGAGATCCTCGCCAGTCTTCTGCACGACGGCAAGGGTCACCAGCAATTGGGCAGTCTCCTTCACCGCGTTGAAGGTGTAGTGGTCCTTGCCGAGCTTGTCCTTGATGGTCGCGGTTGCGGCGAAGAACTCGTCCCAGGTCTTCGGAATTTCGACGCCTGCCTTTTCGAAGGTCGTCGCGTTGAAGAAGAAGACACGACCCGTCGTCGAGACGGATAGCCCCTGCAGGACCCCATTCATCGAACCGGCCGCGAGATCGCCTTCCGTCCAGTTGGACAGGTCGATTGCCTTCAGCGTGCGAAGGTCGGCGAACCCCTCGCCATTCTTGGAAAACAGCGGCAGCCACGGCCAGTTGACCTGAACGATATCAGCTTCGGTCCTGCCGGCCATTTGCGTCGTCAGTTTTTCGAGGTAGCCGTCGAAGCCGGTGAACTCGCCCTTGACCGTGTGGCCGTATTTCTGGCCGCAGGCAGCTGTCGCCTTTTGAGTGGCTACGTGACGACTATCACCGCCCCACCACGCCATGCGCAGTTCGGCGGCGCCAGCGGTGGCACCGAACGTGAGCGCGCCATAGGCGACGCCGGTCAATGCAAGCAAGGTTTTCGCAGTCTTCATGGTTCTCCTCCTTCTTGGTGTATGGCCCAACGCCGCCTCCTCAAAGCGACACGTTGCGACCGTCAGTCTTGTCGAAAATGTGCAATCGTTCCGGATCGGGACGAAGGCGGATGATCTCCGACCCTCCCAGTGCCTCGAACTCGGCTGCGCCGACGACGCTCACCACCTTGCGACCCTCGAGATCAGCGTGGAGATAGACCTCGTGCCCCATGAACTCAGCATTAGTGAGCTTCGCGGTGAGCGCCGGCCCGTCCGCCGCCAGCGATAGATGCTGTGGTCGGGTGCCGATCACGGCTTCTGTCGGGCGGGCCGAAAGCCGGCCTTCAAGGTGTGGTCCGAGCGGCAAGGTCTGGCTGCCGATCGAAAAGGACGATCCGTCGAGCCGGGCGTCGACAAGGTTCATTTCCGGACTGCCGATGAAGCCGGCCACGAACAGGTTCGCCGGGCGATCGTAGAGTTCCTTGGGCGTGGCCACCTGCATGATGTGACCCGCCTGCATTACGCATATGCGATCCCCCATCGTCATGGCCTCGGTCTGATCATGCGTCACGTAGATGACCGTCGACGACAAGCCCTCCGCTTTGAGCTGGCGATGCAGGTCGGTTATGCGGACGCGCATCGAGGCTCGCAACTTGGCGTCGAGATTGGATAGTGGCTCATCGAACAGGAAGACGCCCGGCTTCTTGATGAGCGCGCGACCGAGAGCCACGCGCTGGGCCTGACCGCCTGAAAGCTGCTTGGGAAGGCGGTCGAGAAGCGGCTCGATTTCGAGGATCTCGGCCACCTGCTTAATCGCGGCCTCGATCTCCGCCTTCGGCTTGCCGGCGATCTTGAGCCCGAAGGCCAGGTTTCCGCGAACCTTCATATGAGGGTAGAGAGCGTAGTTCTGGAAGACCATGGCAATTGAGCGCTTGCCCGGCGGCAGATCGTTGACGCGCCGGTCCCCAATGAGGACTTCCCCGCCGGAAATCTCCTCGAGCCCCGCCACCATGCGCAGCGTCGTCGATTTGGCGCAGCCCGACGGGCCGACGAAAACCATGAACTCGCCGTCGTTGATGTCGAGATTGATGCCATGGACCGCCTTGAAGGCGTTGCCATAGACCTTTTCGAGATTTTTCAGTTGAACCTTAGCCATGTTCAGCCCTTGATCCCCCCGGAGGAGATCCCTTCAATGAAGTAACGTTGCGCAGCAAAGAACACGATCAGAGCAGGGGCGATCGTGAGCACCGACATCGCGAGGATGCGGTTCCATTCGAAAGCTTCGGTCGTGTCGATCGAAAGCTTGAGGGCGAGGCTGACCGGATACTTGTCCACCGAGGACAGATAGATCAGCGGCCCGAGGAAATCGTTCATGGTCCACATGAACTGGAACAGGCACACCGAAATCAGTGCCGGGGCGAGCATCGGGACCACGATATAGATCAGCGTCTGGATGCTATTGGCACCATCCACCCGTGCCGCCTCCTCCATGTCTGTTGGCAATGAGCGCAGGAATTGCACCAACATGAAAACGAAGAAGGCGTCGCCAGCGAGCGCTGACGGCACCCAGAGCGGCAGAAAGCTGTCGAGCCAGCCAAGATCACGGAACAGGATATATTGAGGAATGCGGGTGACGACATTGGGCAACAGCAGGATTGCAATGACCGAGCCGAAAAGGATCTTCTTGAATGGGAAATCGAACCGGGCGAACGCATAGGCCGCCAGCGTGCAGGAGATGGCCGTCCCGATCACCTTTGGCAGGATGATCAGGAAGGAATTCCAGAAGAACCGGCCGAACGTATAGGGTGTCGATGTCTGCCAGCCCTTGATGTAACCTTCGGCAGTCGGGTTCTCCGGCAGGAAGCCTGCACCTGCGAAGATTTCGGAATTTGTCTTTAAGCTCGCTCCAACCAGCCAGATGAGCGGATAGAGCATGACGAAGCCGACTGCGAAGAGCAGAACATAGCGGACCGCCGTCGAGACGAGACGGAGCCTTGCCCTGCGAGCGGCCTGGAGATCGTTGAAGGTTGCGAGATCGGTCATTTGCGGTCAGCTCCTCTTGTCGCCTGCGTAAAAGACCCATTTCTTCGATGACCAGAAGGCAACGAGGGTCAGGGCGGTGACGATGGTGAAGAGCACCCATGCTATGGCCGAGGCATAGCCCATGTTGAACTTCTTGAAGGCCTCGTCGTAGATGTAGAGCGGCAGCAGATACGTCGCCTTCAGCGGACCACCCTGTGTGATGATGTAAGGTCCGTTGAACTCCTGGAATGCTTGAACCATCTGCATGATGAGGTTGAAGAAAATGACCGGGGTCAGCAGTGGCAACGTGATGAAGAAGAAGGTGCGCACCTTGCCCGCGCCGTCGATGGCTGCTGCCTCGTAAAGCGACTTGTCAATCGACTGCAGAGCGGCGAGGAAAATCACCATGGCTGATCCGAACTGCCAGCATCGCAATAGCGTGATGGTGAACAGCGCGTTCGTCGGATCACCAAACCAGTCAACCGGAGAAAAACCGACCGTCGTCAGCGCCATGTTGGCAAGCCCCTCCGTGGCGAAGATGTAGCGCCACAAAACGGCAATGGCGATTGAGCCGCCGAGGATGGAGGGAACGTAGAAGGCGGTTCGGAAGAGACCGATGAACATCAGCTTGTAGTTTAGGATCGCGGCGATGAAGAGCGCGAAGGCAAGCTTCAACGGTACCGTCAGGAACACATAAAGCAGCGTGACGTTCAGCGACTTCGTGAAGGTGCGATCGCGAGTGAAGAGCCGTTCGTAATTGGCAATCCCTGTCCACCGAGGTTCGCTCATAAGGTCATAGCTGGTGAAGCTCAGGTACAGCGACCCGATGAAAGGGATCGCCGTGAAGACCAGAAGGCCGATGATATACGGGGCGAGATAGCCCAGCCCCATAAGGCGCTGCATCTTCATGACATCCCTCCCGGGCAGCCCTTGAGCGCAGCCTGCATAGATGCAATTTTGTACAAATCTGGCTCCCAATTCGGTGCAGGAAGAATGGGCGGAATGCCACGTTTCTATACCACGAACCGATCTCCTCCCCAGAAGACACGGTTTATTCGGTGACATTGGGCTATTTTCAGATCAGAATGAATTCACAAAGGGAAGGAAAAAGATGGACGAAATCGAAGGTGGTATTCTATCGGCGATTCCCGCCGCGGCGTTGACGCTCAACCTGACGCGCGCGGCGATCCGCATGGAGCATTCGCAAACCTGGCGGATCGACAAATCCAATCCGGTCGACGATCTCGTCATCTGCCTTGAGGGCCGCGGTCATTATCTGATCGACGGCGAACCACGCGTGATGGAGCGGGGCGACGCCATGCTGATCAGCGGCGGCCAACACTTCATCGGCTGGAATGAAGGGCGCGAAACCTATATAGGCGTGGCGCAGCACTTTACGCTCGACATCTATGGTCGTCACAATCTCATCGAGCAGATGCAACTCAGGCCCAAACTGCAACTGAGCCGCTGGCCGTTTCTGGAACCGATTGCCCGTCACTACCGTCAGAGCGCGCCCCCTTCCTCGGTATCGCTCGGCCAGCACCATCTTTTCATGGTCCTTCTCATCGCCTTCATCGAGGATGCGTTTCTCGGGTGGCGCGACCACGCGACCTACCAGCCGGAGGGCGCGGATGCGATTGACCTTGCGGTGATGAAGGCAGCAACGATGATCTCGGCCAATCCGCTTGAAACCGACATCGCCATGAGGGCGGTCGATGCCGCACCCTACAACTACGATTATTTTCTGCGCGAATTCCAGAAGCGCGTCGGCCGCACGCCACGCAAATACCAGGAGCTCAAGCGAATGGAGCGCGCGATGCATTTTCTGGAAGGAGGGCTTTCGGTTGCGGCAGCGGCTGCGGAGGTCGGCTATGCAGACCCCTATTACTTCTCGCGCATGTTCAAGCGCACACTTGGGCTCAGCCCCCGCGACCACCTGAACAAGGTTCATCAGAGCCGGCATGGCGACTTGATGCAACTCGACGAACCGGAGCAGGAAATACGCCTTGCAACCGCCCGCACGATCGAGAAGCGATAAACGGACGATCGAAATTATGAAGCTAGCGGGCCAGGACCCCTTAGATCCATCGGAGTCAGCCTAGTTCACGGCCACGCTGCGTCTAAAGCGCCGCTTTGCAAACGCGGTACGCGTGCTGGAAGACTGCGCTCGTTCGTTTCACGATTGGAGCATCTTGAATTCGACGAGGGCATCACGATTGATCTCGATCCCGAGACCTGGACCATCTGGAATAGTGACGACGCCATTGACCGCCTCCAGTGGTGTCTTAAGCACCGCCTGCCGGAATGGATTCTCCGTTCGGTCGAATTCCAGGATCGGCTCGATCGGATTGGCGCGGACCGGATCGGGCACCATCGTTGCCATGAATTGCAGTGCCGCGGCGATCTGCACGCCTGTCCCCCAGACATGTGGCACGACGCGGATACCATGAAGTGTCGCCAGGCTTGCGATCTTCTGCGCTTCGGAAAAGCCGCCGCAGCCGCAGAGATCGGGCTGGAGAATGTCGACCGCACGGGCCTCCAGCGCCTGCCACATGCCGAACCTTGTATGCCAGGTCTCGCCACCCGCAACGGGGATCGGCTGACATGTGCGAACCTCCAGGTAGGCCGACAGCTGTTCGGGCACCACCGGCTCCTCGAACCAGTCGATATCATACTCCGCTGCTGCTTTGCCGAGCCGGATCGCTTCGGTGACGGTGTAACCGTGATTGGCGTCGATCATCAGGCGCATTTCGGAGCCTATCGCCTCGCGAACAGCGCGGATGACGCGCAGATCCTCGTCGACGCCGAAACCAATTTTAATCTTGCAGGCGTGGAACCCCTGTGTGCGGCGCTCCGCCATTTCGTTGGCGTTGTCGGCAACCCGATCGACGCCGTCACGCTTGAAGCTACCCGTGGCATAGGCGCGCACGCTTTGCCGCCAGCGTCCACCAAGCAGCATGGAGATCGAGGCGCCGTAGTGCTTGCCTTTGATGTCCCACAACGCGATGTCGATGCCCGACAGTGCGGTGACGGTGAGACCACGCTGTCCCTGATCGCGCAGTGCATTGTAGAGCACGGCCCAGATTTTCTCGGTTGAGCGCGGGTCCTGACCGATAAGCCAGGGCGAAAAGGCTGCGACCACCGCCGCGTTGGGTTTTGCCGGACCGAGACATTCGCCCCAGCCGATCGTTCCATCATCGCATTCTATCTCCACCAGGACATGAGCACGGCGGTCAAAGCGCATCGAGGCGCTTTCGAACGGCGTGTCGAGCCGGTGTTCCAAGAGATGCGTGCGAACGGCGGTGATCTTCATGCATTCCTCCGGAAGTCGCGGTATCAGACCTTGCGTTTGTGCCCGCCGATGAGCTTGTCGAGCATGCCCAGTTCCTCATCCGTCAGGTCCACCAGCGGCGCGCGCACCGGTCCCGCGTCGAAGCCCTGTAGCCGCACGCCGGCCTTGATCGCCGAGACGGCGTAGCCCTTCACCCGGTTGCGGATCGCCATGAACGGATAGAAGAAATCCACCAGGATGCGCTCGCAAGTAGAGCGGTCGCCGGCGCGCAGTGCCACGTAGAACTCGTTGGCAAGGCCCGGTACGAAGTTGAACACGGCGGATGAATAGGTGGTGACGCCGGCGCCGAGATAGGCTTCGGCAAAAAGCTCGGCCGTGGGCATGCCGCCCAGATACATCAGGCGATCGCCCATCTTTGCGGTAACCTGGCGCAGAAGCCCGATGTCACCCGTGCCGTCCTTGAAGCCGATCAGGTTCGGGCATTCGTCGCACAGCCGGGCAAGCGTATCGGCCTGCAGCACCGAATTGTCACGGTTATAGACCATGACGCCGATACCGACCGACTGGCAGACTTTCTTAATGTGGGCATAGAGCCCTTCCTGAGGCGCATCGATAAGATAGTGCGGCAGTAGCAGGATGCCGTCGGCCCCAACCTTCTCGACCGATCGGGCGATATCGACAGCGATTTCGGTGCCGTAGCCACAACCCGACACGATGGCGGTTTCGCCTGCAGCCTCCTTGGCGGATGCGACGATGCCTGGGATTTCATCTGGCCGCAACGAGAAGAACTCCCCCGTGCCACCGGCTGCGAAAAGCACCGGGGCCTTGTAACCCGCGAGCCACTCGACATGCGCCTTGTAGCTTTCTGGCGCAAAGCGGCCTTGCGCATCGAAATGCGTGACCGGGAAGGAAAGAAGGCCGGAGCCAAGAGCAACCTTGATTTGTTCGGGGGTCATTTCAGTATTCCTCTGTGCATTCAACTGACCGTAGCCATAGCTAGACATCATACATATGTCAATAAGTCATCATACAAGTTAAATGACAAATTGCCACGAGCCGTCGATTAACGCGCCAACCAGCCGCCGTCGACATTGAGGACCGCACCGTGGACGTAATTCGCCGCTGGCGAGGAGAGGAAGACCACCGCCCCTGCGATGTCCTCGGGGCGACCCCAACGATTGGCAGGGATGCGATCGAGGATTGCCTTGTTGCGCGCGGCATCGGCGCGTAGCGCCTCGGTATTGTTGGTCTCGATGTAGCCGGGGGCAACTGCGTTGACATTGATGCCCTTCGCCGCCCATTCGTTGGCAAGCAATTTGGTGAGACCGGCGACGCCGTGTTTTGCGGCCGTGTAGGAGGGAACGCGGATACCGCCCTGGAAGGAAAGAAGCGAAGCGATATTGACCACGTTTCCAGACCGCTCCTTGGCCAACAACTCCTTTGCGAACGCCTGGGTCGTGAAAAACAATGCCTTCAGGTTCACATCGACGACCGCGTCCCAGTCCTCCTCGGTGAAATCCACCGCATCCGCCCGTCGGATGATGCCGGCGTTGTTGACGAGGATATCGATGTCCCGGCCGACAAATATGTCTCGTGCCGCCATGGGATCCTTGAAGTCGAGCTGCATGCCACTCGCCTTGCCGCCGGCCCTGCCGATCAAATCCAGAGTTTCGTCGGGCGAGCGGCGGGCCGCGCAGATCACCTCGGCGCCTGCGGCAGCAAGTCCTGCCGCAATCGCTTGACCAAGTCCGGTATTCGATCCCGTGACAAGAGCTTTACGCCCTTGAAGTGAAAAGGAATTTATCATTTCAGATCCTCCGGTTGGATGAAGTCCATGTCGGTGTAGTCGACGTTGTCGCCAGCCATGGCCCAGATGAATGTGTAGGAGCCGATGCCCGCGCCGGAGTGGATGGACCAGGGTGGGGAAAGCGCGCCTTGCTCATTCGAGATGAACAGGTGGCGGGTCTCCTGGGGCTCGCCCATCAGGTGAAGCACCCGGGATTTTTCATCCATACCAAAATAGAGATAGGCCTCCATGCGACGGTCATGGATATGCGAAGGGATGGTGTTCCAGACGGAACCGTCCTCCAACGTGGTATAGCCGAGCACCAGTTGGCAGCTTTCCATCACGAGCGGATGGATGAACTGATTGATGGTGCGCTTGTTGGAGGTTTCCGATGCGCCCATCTTCACTTCCTTGCTTTCGGCGGCCGTGATGAGGCGCGCCGGCAGGCTGCGATGGGCCGGGCAGGACGTGATATAGAACCGGCCCTTGCCAGCAAAGGCGACCGCCCCCGATCCGGCACCGAGATAAAGCACATCGCCCCGGTTCAAGGTATAGGTCTGCCCGCCGGCGGCAACAGTACCGGTCTCGCCAATGTTGACGATGCCCATTTCACGGCGATCGAGAAACAGCGGGGTCTTCGTTTCCTCCACCTTGTCAAGCGTCAGGGGCGCATCACCCGGCACCGCTCCACCGATCACGAAACGATCGTAGTGGGTGTAGACCAGTCGGATCTCTCCGGCCCTGAACATATCCTGGGCCAAGAAATGCTTTCGAAGTCCGGATGTATCGAGTGTTTTGGCGTATTCCGGGTTGACCGCCTGCCTTGTTTCAACAGTCAGCATAAATTCCTCCTTCAAGTTGTCGACAACATATAATATGTGTTACCGTTATTGTATGATATGTCATCGGAGGTCAAGGTGCCCGCAGGAATGACGCGAGACCGAATGTGGTTTCGAGTGAAACGATGGCAGCTTTTTCGGGCACGAAGACCGCTAGAAGGTTGAGGCTCTGCCGGTTCACGCCATTGGCAGGTCGAAATGGCTGCGGTGCCGTGCCTGGCAATGCGGCAATGCGCAAAGGAATACCCCAAATGAGACGCCTTTTGATCACCGGCGCGGCGGGCCAGCTGGGCCGGGTCATGCGCAAACGGCTTGCGCCTCTCGCCGATACAATTCGCCTTGCGGATCTTGCTCGGCTTGACCCGCCCGAGCGCGATGAGGAGTGCATGTCCTGCGATCTTTCTGACGCAGCAGCAGTCCATGAGATGGTCGCCGGCTGCGACGGCATCGTCCACCTTGGCGGCGTTTCCGTCGAACGGCCCTTCGACCAGATCCTTGCCGGCAATATTGTCGGCCTTTACAATCTTTATGAAGCTGCACGCTCTCACGGTCAGCCCCGCATCGTCTTTGCGAGTTCCAACCACACGATCGGCTACTATCCGCAGACCGAGCGGCTCGGGCCAGACGCCCCATACCGCCCGGACGGACTCTATGGGGTCTCCAAATGCTTCGGCGAGGCCCTCGCTCGCCTGTACTTCGACAAATTTGGCCAAGAAACCGCCCTGGTACGCATCGGCTCCTGTACGCTCGAGCCAACGAACTATCGAATGCTGTCGACCTTTCTCTCTCACGACGATTTCGCTTCGATGATCGAGGCAATTTTCCGCGTGTCGACCCTTGGCTGCCCGGTCATCTGGGGCAGCTCGGCCAACGACGCCGGCTGGTGGGACAACTCGCATCTTGGCTGGCTGGGCTGGAAGCCCAAAGACAATGCCGAGGCCCATCGCACCCACATTGAGGCCCTCACCCCGAGGCCCGACCCGAGCGACCCGACGACACGTTTCCAGGGCGGCGACTTCGTAAACAATCCGATATTCAAGGAGTAAGAAATGACCTATGAGCCACATGGCAAACACCTGATCGCCGGCGAATGGCGCGCAGCGCAGATCAAATTCCGCAGCGAGCCCGCCCACGGCGATGCCTTTGACTTTTCCGTCGGCACCGTCGAACTGGTCAACACGGCGGCCGAATCCGCCGAGGAAGCCTTCTGGTCCTACGGTTATTCGTCCCGCGAGACGCGCGCTGCCCTCCTCGACACCATTGCCGACGAAATCGAGGTCCGTGGGACCAAGATCACTGAGATCGGCGCCTCGGAAACCGGCTTGCCCGCCGCCCGCCTCGAAGGCGAGCGCGGCCGCACCACGGGTCAGCTGCGCCTCTTCGCTTCCCACATCCGCAAGGGCGAACATCTGGACAGGCGCCATGACGAGGCGCTGCCGAACCGCACCCCCCTGCCCCGACCGGATATTCGTTTGATGCAGCGCCCAATCGGCCCGGTCGCCGTGTTCGGCGCTTCCAACTTCCCGCTTGCCTTCTCGACGATGGGCGGCGACACCGCCTCTGCGCTTGCCGCCGGGTGTCCGGTCATCGTCAAGGGTCACTCCGCCCATCCCGGCACAAGTGAGATCGTGGCGGAAGCCGCCGATGCCGCCATCAGGAGACTTGGCCTCCACCCGGGCGTCTTCTCTTTGATCCAAGGCGGTCGTCGCGATGTCGGCACCGCACTCGTCACGCATCCGCTCGTCAAAGCGGTCGGCTTTACCGGTTCGCTTGCCGGCGGTCGCGCGCTCTTCGATCTCTGCGTCTCACGTCCCGAACCCATTCCCTTCTTCGGCGAACTGGGCTCGGTGAACCCGATGTTCATCCTGCCGGAAGCGCTGAAAGCCCGCGGCGCGGAAATCGCAAAAGGGTGGGCGAGTTCGCTGACGATCGGCGCCGGGCAATTCTGCACCAATCCGGGCATCGCCATTATCCTTTCCGATCAGGCCGACGCGTTCGCCGAAGCGACCCGTTCCGCGCTCTCAGGGGTCGGTCCGCAGGTGATGCTGACTGACGGCATGGCCAAAGCCTATCGCGAGGGAAGCATGCGCATCGCTGCCGGCGCCGGTGTGCGCGAGGTCTTGACCACCACCTGCGACCAGCGCGACGCCACACCCTTCCTCTTCCGCGTTTCCGCCGAGGACTGGCTCTCCAACCATCTACTTTCCGAAGAAGTGTTCGGTCCGCTCGGCCTTATTGTGACGGTCGAGACTATCGAGGAGATGATTGCCGTAGCAAAGAGCTTCAATGGCCAGCTTACCGCCACGTTGCATCTTGATGCGGGCGACACTCAAGTTGCACGCAGCCTGTTGGCGATCCTGGAGCGCAAGGCGGGTCGTGTTCTGGCAAATGGTTACCCGACCGGGGTCGAAGTCTGCGATGCCATGGTCCACGGCGGCCCCTATCCGGCATCCACAAACTTCGGCGCAACGTCCGTTGGAACCCTTTCCATCCGAAGGTTCCTCAGGCCCGTCTGCTACCAGAACCTGCCTGAGGAGCTGCAGCCGGACGACCTCAAATCGATCTAGGCACGGATTGCGCCGTTGTGGGGCAATGGCGTATCCACAATCAACGGCGGATTCCCGCTTATTCACCGAATGGCGGCACGCATGACGAAAGTGACCACCCACGAACCGGCTCCGCTGCCAACCACGACGCTGGTGGTCAAGGTTGCAGACGCGCTTCGCGCACGCATGTCCAAGGGTCATCACAAGCCGGGTGATCGGCTGCCCTCCGAGGCCCAACTGACGCAGGAATTCGGTGTGAGCCGCACGGTCGTGCGCGAGGCAATTGCAGCACTACGTTCTGACGGACTGGTGGAGCCACGCCAAGGAGCGGGCGTCTTTGTTCTCGCTCCAACGCTTGCCACCCGCCGTCCGTTTCAAAATGTCGATCTGGCGCGCGTATCTTCGCTGATCGAGATGCTCGAACTTCGCACCGCCGTAGAAGGAGATGCTGCAGCCCTTGCGGCGCTTCGCCGCTCGCCCGGGCAGGAGGAAAAGATCATCGAGGCCTTCGATGCTTTCCGCACGAGTTCCGCGGAAGGCCGACCGAGCGCAGAGGCCGATTTTGCCTTCCACCTCGCGATTGCTCAGGCCACCAACAACCCGCGCTTCGCAGAATTCCTGCAGATGCTCGGTCCGACGCTTATTCCGCGCCGGGCGGTGACCGAGAACGGTGAGGAGACGACGCTGCCCTTGGTCGATATCGAGCGGCTCGTGGACGAACATGAAGCGATCCTCGTCGCCATTCAAAATGGCGACGAGACACAGGCCCGCTCAGCCATGCGCGCTCACCTGAAGAACAGTCAGGCGCGGTACCGCGCCATGCTACGAGTGCTTCGCTGAGGTACAGGTTTAGACAGCCTGCCCTTGCATTCGGACAGATAACCGATAACATGCCAGACAGGTTCAATGCAGGTGAAGCAGCAATGGAAGCCCAAAACAATCACGCGAGAGGCACGTCGCTGGCGGCAAAGATCAGCGCCGATCTGCGTCGCGACCTGACCGAAGGCGTCTTCCAGCCCGGCGACCGGCTTCCGAGCGAAAGTGCGCTCACACGCGAATATTCCGTGAGCCGCACCGTAGTGCGCGAAGCAATTGCAATCCTTCGCGCCGACGGCCTGGTGGAAGCGCGCAAGGGCGCCGGCATCTTCGCGCTGCAGACGCTCGAAGACAAGAAACAACCGTTCAAGGACCTGACCACCGAGCGCATTTCCTCGGTCATAGAGCTTTTGGAGCTTAGGACAGTCTTTGAGGTGGAGTCCGCCGGGCTTGCGGCCTCGCGCCGTTCTGCTGCACAGATCGAGGCGATCCTCGAGGCCCATCACCACGTTGGCGAATGCCTCGCCACCGGGAGCCCCACCCGTGACGCCGATTTCGAACTGCATCTCGCCATCGCGGAGGCTACGCAGAACCGTCGCTTTCCCGAATTCCTGCAGCTCATCCGGTCCGGCATCATTCCTCGAGGCGAACTGCAAGGCTCCGCTCCCGGCTCGCGCCCGAAGGACTATAACCTTCACCTTCAGGAAGAGCACGGCCTGATCGTGGATGCCATTATCGAAGGCAATAGCGACACTGCGCGCGAGCGCATGCGCGCCCATCTTCGCGGCAGCCTGGATCGCTACAAGGTATTGCTGCGCTCGCGCACACTGGCCCCCGAAGAGGTCAACCTGTCTTAGCTTGTCATACAGCCTGCAATGCATGTATGTTGGAGATGTCGTACATCATCAACGAGGCATCCATGACCCTTCCCACCTATCCCGCGATCTCGACCGATACTGGCGTTACCCGGCAAGTTCTTTCGCACTCACCGGAGATCATGGTCGTATCTTTCCGCTTCGAAAGCGGCGCTAGCGGCCGACTACATAGCCATCCGCACGTTCAATCCACCTACGTCTCGCGTGGCCGTTTCCGCTTTTTCCGTGACGGCGAAGCCCATGAATTGAAGGCCGGCGATAGTCTCGTCATCCCCTCAAACACTGAGCATGGGTGCCAATGCCTGGAGACCGGCGAACTTATTGACTGCTTCACACCCCGCCGAGACGACTTCCTGTGAGCAGATTAGCTTGACAGTACCCATAACCTGTGACAGATTTCCTTAAGTTGTCATACAGGACGGGAGCCTGTACCGCCTCACCTTCCGGCGGATGACAAACGGAGGATTCATGTCTTTACGTCGCATACGCTTCTACGGAGCGGCCGGGCAGATCGGGACCATTGCGGTCACGCTTCTCGGCCTGCTTCTCCTGACTTTTTTCATTGGCCGGCTCATGCCCGCTGATCCGGTGCGGGCCATAGTCGGAGAAGATGCGACCCGCGAGACCTATGAACAGGTCTACAACGCGCTCGGCCTGGACCGTCCTCTTTGGGAACAGTTCATATATTACCTAGGCGATGTCTTCACCGGCAATTTCGGTACCTCTATTCGCACCGGTCAGCCGGTCATACAGGACATCCTTCATGTCATGCCGGCGACGATCGAACTGGCCACTTTCGCAATCCTTATTGGAGCAGGCCTGGGTGTGCCGCTTGGCGTCTTTGCCGCCGTCAACAAGGATCGTTGGCCGGATCATGTGGTGCGTGTCTTCAGCCTTTTCGGCCATTCGATGCCGATCTTCTGGACAGGTATGATTGCGCTCATCGTCTTTTACGCCCATCTCGGGCTGGTCGGCGGCAGCGGGCGGATGGACCAGTTCTACATCGGTCTCGTCGAAGAGCGTACCGGCTTTCTCTTGATCGACAGCCTGATCGCCGGCGAGATGGACGTCTTCTGGTCCGCGGTGAACCACATCATCCTGCCAGCGGCGCTACTTGGCTATTCCTCCTCCGCCTACATCACCCGCATGACCCGCAGTTTCATGCTCGATCAACTCGGGCAGGAATATGTGACGACCGCGAGAGTGAAGGGGCTTTCGCACAATCAGACGATCTGGCAGCACGCCTTCGTCAATATCCGGGTGCAGCTCGTCACCATCATCGCGCTCGCCTACGGTTCACTGCTCGAAGGAGCGGTCCTTATCGAGACCGTCTTTGCCTGGCCGGGCTTTGGTCAGTATCTCACCAACAATCTCATCACCGGCGACATGAATGCCGTCATGACCTGCGTATTGATCGTCGGCGTCATCTTCATCGGGCTCAATCTACTGTCCGACGTTCTCTACCGCATCTTCGATCCAAGGACACGCTGATGTCTACCCGCACCGAACCTACGTTCCGCCTGCCGGCTCCGTTGCACGCATTGAAGAACATCGTGCTGTTCCTTTTGAAAAGCCCGACCTCGACATTCGGCCTCGCCGTCCTGGTGCTGCTCATTCTGGTAGCTGCCTTTGCACCTTTGATCGCCACCCACGACCCTTATGTGCAGGATCTTGCCAAAACGCTGCAGCCGCCGGGCAACGGGCATGTCTTCGGTACCGACGAGCTTGGCCGCGACATTTTCAGCCGCCTTGTCTGGGGTGCCCGCATCACGCTGACAATCATCTTCCTCGTGTCGATCGTCGTCGGCCCCATCGGCCTCATCATCGGTACGACCGCCGGCTATCTCGGTGGCAAGATCGATACGGTGATGATGCGCATCACCGACATTTTCCTGTCGTTTCCGAGCCTCATTCTCTCGCTCGCCTTCGTCGCGGCGCTAGGCCCAAGCCTCAACAACGCCATTGTCGCCATCGCGCTGACCTCCTGGCCACCGATCGCTCGGCTTGCCCGCGCCGAGGCAATGACCTTCCGCAAGGCAGATTACATTTCTGCCGCAAGACTTCAGGGGGCATCGCCGGCGCGCATCATCTTCAAGTCGATCATGCCCATGTGCTTGCCTTCGGTCCTCATCCGTCTGACCCTCAACATGGCGACCGTCATCCTCACGGCTGCTGGCCTCGGTTTCCTCGGCCTCGGCGCCCAGCCGCCGCTGCCCGAATGGGGCGCGATGATCGCAACCGGCCGCCGGTACATGCTGGACAGTTGGTGGCTCGTCACCTTCCCGGGCATCTCGATCCTGTCTGTCAGCCTCGCATTCAACCTGCTCGGCGATGGATTGCGCGATGCGCTCGATCCCAAGCAGATAAATCGGAGGTAGCCCCGTGGAAAAATCCATACTCGAGGTCGAAAATCTCCGCATTCGCTATGGCGGCGCGCCGGCAGAGGCCGTGCGTGGGGTTTCCTTCACGCTTGGCCGGGAACGGTTGGGGATCGTCGGAGAATCCGGTTCAGGCAAGTCCACGGTTGGACGCGCTCTTTTGCGTCTTCTGCCCGGCGCGACAATCACGGCCGACACGTTGCGCTTTGGGAACCTCGACCTCCTGACGCTCTCCGAAAAAGAGATGCTGAAGGTTCGTGGCCGGCGGATGTCAATGATCCTCCAGGATCCCAAATTCTCGCTCAACCCGATCCGGCGTGTTGGCGACCAGGTGGCAGAGACCTATCTGCGCCACTTCAGATGCTCGAAGGCAGAGGCCCGTGACAAGGCGCTCACCATGCTGGAAGCCGTCAAGATTCGTGACCCGAAGCGGGTCTATGATCAATACCCGCATGAAATATCCGGCGGCATGGGTCAGCGTGTAATGATCGCGATGATGCTTTTGGCAGACCCAGATCTCGTCATCGCCGACGAACCCACCTCCGCGCTCGACGTTACCGTCCGGCTTCAAGTGTTGAATATCCTCGACGGCCTCGTGCGCGACCGCGGCATTGGCCTCATCATGATCAGTCACGACCTGAACCTTGTGCGCAATTTCTGCGACCGCGTTCTCATCATGTATGCCGGTCGCGTGGTTGAAACACTCGCCGCCCGCGACCTCGACAGGGCCGAACACCCCTATACTCGCGGCCTGTTGGCAGCCCAACCAAGGATCGGTGGCGGGCGTGCACCTCTCGCCGTGCTCGACCGCAACCCGAATGGCTGGAGGAGAAAGCCTGATGTCCGTTTCCGTCGAAACCCGCGATGTGTCCATCACCTTCGGCGCTGGACCAACCGCCACCAAAGTCTTGCCGAGTGTCAGTTTCTCGGTAAGCCCGGGCGAGTGCTTCGGCCTCGTCGGAGAAAGCGGCTCGGGCAAATCCACCGTGTTGCGCTGCATCTCCATGCTGACCGATATCTGGACGGGCGACATCCTCATCGGCGGCAAGCCTGTGCGCGAGATGCCGCTTATCGAGCGCTGCCGCACGCTGCAGATGGTGTTTCAGGATCCGTACGGCTCGCTGCATCCGCGCCAGTCGGTACGCACCGTGCTCAGCGAGCCACTCGTCATTCACAAGCTCGGCGATCGCGAGGATCGCATGCGCAAGGCCATTGCCGATGTCGGCCTGCCCGTTTCCTTCCTCGACCGCTTTCCACACCAGCTCTCCGGTGGCCAGCGGCAGCGGGTGGCGATTGCCCGCGCGCTCATCCTGGAGCCCTCTTTGTTGCTACTGGACGAACCCACGTCGGCGCTCGATGTCTCCGTCCAGGCGGAAATCCTGAACCTGCTGCAGCGCCTGCGCGAGGAGCGCGGTTTCACCTACATCATGGTCACGCACGATCTCGCGGTGGTCGACCACATGTGCGATCGTTTTGCTGTCATGCTCCACGGAGAGATCACCGAGGTGCTTCCACGCGATGCGATCCCCGGAAACGGAGCGACCCACCCCTATGCCCGAGAACTCATCGGCGCCTCACTCGAATACGAAAGCGCGCACTGAGCTCGACTAATTGAAGCTCGGGCACTCCGTCTGAAATTGCCCTCGACGTGCCAGCTCCCCGGTCACGCGAAAGCGGCATAAGCAAGCCCAGAGCGCTGCCGATCGGCAGCAGCCCAATTCTTCACATGACAACCCACAACGGCCCGTGGCTTAGCGCAAGCCGTGGGCAATACAGGCCGACGGGATGAGATGCCAGCGCGTGAAGCTCCGTGGCATCCACGCGCCACAAGCAGTCACGGCAGCAGGCCCTGGTCAAAATCAAACGTCAGGACACTCACCGAGCATGGAATGGCGGGTTGTTCGCCATCACTCCTTCGTTGGTTCCCAGAGCTCGATCGGATTGCCCTCGGGATCGTGGATCCGGGCAAAGCGACCGACTTCCGAGTTCCACTCGGCTCGCGTTTCCACCGCGATCCCGCTCGCCGTGAGGTTTGAAATGAGCCCTTCCAGATCATCTACCCTGAAATTGATCATCCATTGTTGTTCTCTTCGTCCCAAATAGTCGGTGTTCTCAGAGAAGGGCCCAAAAATTGTCATTCCTGCCTCTTGCTGCCACACGGACTTGTGCAGGTCATCAACACCAATACCATTCGGCCAGCCCAGCCGGGTCCGCTGCCCTGAAGAACACACCGCCTATTCCAACGACCTTTGGCATGAGCCCCCCTTGGCTTGAGACAGGACAATGCCGGCGAAGGGGCTCACCTGCAACCTAAAGGTCAAGCTCGACGTGACGTCCGCAAGGTTGCAGAACATCGGTTACCTTTTAGTACTGCTGAGTCTGGAACATCGCCTCGGATGGAAAAGCGTGTCCTGGCGTCATTGCTTGCCGATGGATGTCGGGCGGCTCCCGACAGGTAAAAAGGCGCCCCATCGGGCCACTCCGGCCCGTGGGAAAACCACTTGCATGGGGGAGATGCTTGTCCGTCGAGCAACGCCACACCTCTGGAGCCATTATGGGGCCAAACCTCATTGAAACGCGAGAAAGGCGCGTGCCAGCACGCGCCTTTTGGTTTTGGAGAATGAGACGGGTGGTGGTATCAGCGCTCCTTGGTCACGCCCTCGAAACGTGAAAGCCACGGACTGACGATCATACCCTTGACGTCGCTGCGATAGGCCGCAGTGTCGACAACTTCGGAGAAGGGCTGGATCGACATCACCGCCTCATCCATGTAGGCCTGCACGCCTTCATAGAGCTTGGCCTGCTTGGCGGGATCGCGCTCGACCAGTGCTTCCTCGATCAGCTTGTTCAGCTTCTCGTCGTAGAAGCTGGTGCGCCAGCTCTGGTAGTTGGTCAGCTTTGCCTCGTCGGAATTGTCAGGATTGTAGGCGATGGAGCGCAGGTTGTTGTCCGGATGCGGCTGCTGACCGCCGCCGCCGCGGCCGACCAGCAATTCGAAGTTTCTCTCCCGCATTGCGCCGTAAATCTGGTCACCCGAACCGCTGATGAGCTCCGCCTGGATGCCGGCCTGGCCGAGCGTGTTCTGGATCGCCGTCGCCGCCTTCATGAACGGATCTTCGGACAGGACCCGCAGCGTGGTGCTGAAACCGTTCGGATAGCCGGCTTCGGCGAGCAACGCCTTTGCCTTTTCCACGTCCAACTTGTAGCCCTCGTCCGGAAGGGCGCCGAGCACGCCGGACGACAACGGACGCTGATGCAGCTTGCCGTAATAGGGCATGACCGCCTTGTCGAGGCCTTCATAGTCGATGAGGTAGCGCAGCGCCTCGCGGACCTTCTTGTTGGCAAAACGCTCATCCTTCATCGAAACGCTGAGGTAGTAGAAACCTGAACCCGGCGTCGATTCGATGACAATCGCCTTGTCGGCCTCCAGCGATTTGAGGTCCGGTGCCTGCAGAGAATAGGCGACGTCTATGTCGCCTTTTTCCAACAGCAGCCGCTGCGACTGGGATTCCGGCAAGTGGCGCATCAACACGCGCTTCATCGCGGCCTTTTCACCCCAATAGTCATCGTTGCGTGTGAGGATGATGTATTCGTTCGACTTCCACTGCGTCAGTGTAAAGGGACCTGAACCAGCGGAATTCAGCGTCAGCCAACCAGCACCGAGGTCGCCGTCCTTCTCGTTCTCGAGCGCGACCTTGCTGTCCAGAATGGAGCCAGGGCCATTCTGCGCAAGGATCATCAGCAACAGGTTCGGGTCGTCGGGCTTCTGCAGATGAATCACGAAGGTGTGGTCGTCTTCAGCGACCAACGCCTTGTCGGCATTCTCAAGCGTGAAGCCACGCGACTTGAGGAAAGATGACTGCGCCAGGTTGCGGGCAAGCAGCCGCTTCAGGCTCCAGGCGACGTCGCCGGCCGTGACAGGATTGCCCGAAGCAAATTTTGCATCGCCGCGCAGGTGGAAGCGGATCGACTTGCGATCCTCGGCGATCTCCCAGCGTTCGGCGAGGCGAGGCTGAACGCTACGGTCTTGCGGCGAAAGGACGACCAAAGTGTCATAGATGTTGTTGAGCACCTGTACGGTCTCGCGGCCGGTAATGGCAGCGGGATCCAGCGTCAGGATGTTGCTCATGGTCGTGGCGACGACCAATTGGTCGGCCGGTGTCTCGGCGAACACGCCAATCGGCGAGGCTGTGGTGAGCAGCACGCCGAGGGCGGCCGTTGCAAAAAAGTGTCTCATGCTTCCTCCTTTTGCGGCCGTCCATGCGGATTTCGGCCTACCAGTTTCATGATCCGCCTGCCTGCTCCTCCGCAGGTGTTGGGACGGATCAGCCAAGAATTGCGCCGACGGGCGCGGCGAGCGCCCGGCCAACGGCTGCGGTCGCCGCGGCTTCCAGATGCACACCATCGACCTGTGATCCACGGGCAACCGCGCCGGCATCGAAGAACGCGTGCCCGAGTTCGCAGGCGAGTTTGTGGTAAAGCGGGGCAAGCCGCTCGGATTCTGCTACGCTTCTGCCAGCCGCCGGGTGTCCATCTGGACCGGGCGAACAGGGTGGTGGCGCAACGATCAGAAGCTTCGGTTTCGCGCCACTCGGCTTGTACGGAAATGTGTCCACGATCTGCGCCAGGCGGCGCATGCCGGAAACTGCACCCTCCGCACGACCTCCGTGCACCGGCTTGATATCATTGGTCCCAAGCATGATGATCACGAGATCGAGCGGCATATGGCTGGCAAGCGCCACTTCCAACGCCTTGGCGCCATTGCGACACGCGGGCCCGGCATGATCGTCATAGCAGGTGGTGCGGCCACCGAGCCCTTCCGATATGATCGCCGCCGCGTCACCAAGTTCCCGGTCGAGAACCTCGGGCCAGCGGCCCTCGGGCGGATGACGCAGCCCAGTTGCAGGGTCCGCCCCCCAGGTCAGGCTGTCGCCAAAGGCGAGAACTGTCTTCATTGCCCAATCACCTCACTGTCATCGCGCGCGGTTGTTGTCGATGAAGTCGAAATCGATATCCTCGCCGAGCCCGGGGCGATCAGGCACGTGGACGTAGCCGTCCCCATCCATCGGGTCGGAAAGTGACTTCAGATAATCGTGGCCATCATCATATTCGAGGAACGGGTGCAGCAGGCCGCGTTCGTACCAGCGGCAGTTTTTGGTGGCGGCGACCACATGCAGGTTCATCGCAGTGTTGCCGTGCACCTCGCATTCCATGCCGAAAGCTTCAGCGAGATGCATGGTCTTGAGCGCAGGGGTTATGCCGCCGACGTCGTTGACGCCGGTGCGAAGTATGTCGCAGGCACCGGCCTTGATCCACTCGGCGCGATGCCAATGCTTGCCCGCGGCACTTTCCGGCCCGACCACAGGAATGTCGAGATTGTCGGCAAGCCACTTGTAGGAAGACAGCGACTGCTCGTCCATCGGCTCCTCGATCCAGTCGAAGCCGAGCTTTTCCAAGCCCCGCCCAAGTTCGAGCGCATCCGTACGGGAATACCAGTGGAAGGCGTCGATCATCAGACGGATATCCGGACCCACCGCTTCGCGCACGGCAGCACAGGCCTTGATATCCATCTTAACATCCGGCGCCCAACTGACCGGCGGCATCCAGGTGTGTAGTTTGATGCCCTTGTAGCCGCGCTTGACCAGCGTTTCGCCAAAACGGCCGTAATCGTCCGGCGTCGCCAGGCCGCCGTCCAGTTCATCGCCGCACATGATGGAGCCATAGGCCAGTACCTTGTCGCGGTAAGCGCCGATCAACTTGTATACAGGTTGGTTGAGCGTCCTGCCTGCAAGATCCCACAGCGCACAATCGACAGCCGCAAGCGTGCGATCGGTGAGCTGCGCGGCTGAGCCCCGCTGCCAGTGGGCGAGGTCCTGCCACAGCTTTTCTCGATCACGATGGTCCTTGCCGATAAGAACCTTCTTCACGAACTTATCGATCAGGTGCGGACGAACAATTTCCGGCGCGGTGAAGGAGTGCCCTTCATGGCCGTCTTCCGTGCGAATGGTCAGAATTGCCTGCTCCACCTGATGCGGCCGGCCTGGATGCGCGTGGCCAGCACTGTCCGAATGGCGGCGCGTGGTCGTGCGGAAGACTCGCACATCGACGTCGGTGATGATCATTGTTCCTCCGGTATGCGAAAGTGGCCGGCTCCCCGCACCATTCTGTATGACACATACTTAGACAGATCATCACAGCTTTGTCAAATCTGTATGACAGATTATTAAAAATGACGGACAGGTTCGCCCGATGCCGTACGGCCAGCGGCGAGAATACTGGCCCCCGGCGGCAAGTTCGCAACGAACGTTGGCCATTTGAGACGAGGCTCAAATGATCCGAGTTCAGTTGCAGTTGTGAGAGAGTTCGGTCCGGTAGCCGGTAGAAGAGATATCTCAAAGAAAGCGGAAGAAAACCGAGACGTAATCGGTCGAGCGACCCAAAGGTATTGCGATCACCAGCTGTTTTCGCAATTTACGCCGCTCAATGCCGGCAACCCCTGCTTCAAAGATCGCTCATGCTGCCGTTTCCAGCAGATCCATTTTGCGCGTTTGATACAGTCATCCCGACCGCGGAGAATTGCACTTGGCGAGCTTGTGAAACAATACACCGAGCCCTGCCAGTTGCCTGGAATTTAATGCAACGGGAGCCAGAGGAAACCAAAGTCTCCGGTTCGTTAGGACCGGTCCACCCGACACCTCAACCAGAACTGCCGCCCCGCCCGGTAGAGCGAGGCAGAGCGACAACGAATTCGCAACGATAACAGCGCCACGCCGATATCGGTCGCGACCATCTGTCCACCGATGGAAGATGTCATGACGGAGACGCTACGTCCTCAACGCTGGAAAAGCGCGGAAACAAAACCTTGTTTTCCAGATGCATATGCGTGACCAAGTCCTCGGAAAACTTTTGAAGACCGACGTAAAGAGCCGTCCAGGATCGGCAGGCGCCGTCTGGAAGTGCAAACCCGTGGGTGAGATGCTCGATGGTGGCTAGGCTTTGGCCTTCGCACGCATGATCGTCTCGCATTCTGCCTATCAAGTGCTCGATATCGGGGTCCGGCTCGTGGCGCATCATCGGAAAGAGGGCGAGTTCCTCGCGGGCCATGTGGGGGATCAGTTGGTCTTGAAGGTCGACAAGCGCCTTCGCAAGGCCCATCGGCGCGCTGCTATGGGCGGCGTGAACGTGTTCCACTTTCTGCGCAAGCGGGATCAGCCATTCGAGGTCGTTTCGGTGTGTCTGGTGATATCGCTCCAGAATATGAGCGATAAGCTCGTTGGTGCCGTCCGGCGCATCGCGCCTTGCGGCTTGCTCGAGTGCCCGAAGGCGGTCAAGCAGGTCGCTCGCCACAACTCCGGCATCGGCCGCCGCATCACCAAGCGAGACATCGCCATCGCAGCAAAAACCGATTCCATGCTGTCTGAAGAGTTCGGCTGCACCCGGAAGTTCGCATGCAATCGTCCCGACGGTGGCGTCCAAGTTCAAGTTCAATTCCGTCAATGTGCTCTCCTCAATGCCCGGAAGGTTATGTCAGGAGAGACGTTGCGGTAGTTCGGCCGATCGTTCTTTGTCGAAACGCAAGTTCATTGTGGCGAGGTCGCAAGCGTTGCCGCATTCTTCTTCGCTCTGCCACGGAGGGCCTGCAAACAATCGATCGTGGCTGCTGCAAAGGTCTGCGCGCGTTGCCGCAGACCATCGTCGCCCTCACGCTCGGACAGGTCGAGATAACGCTCAAGCAGGAACTCGCAGAGCACCATCGCCGAAATCGTGCCCCCCTCAGGCAGTGGCGCTAAACCCAAGGGGGCGGCGAAGGGAACATCGATCATCTGGCGGGCTCTTTGCCGGGCATCAGTTGAAAGGGACGACCATGACGCGGTGCCCTCTGCCCTTGCATCGCCTGCGTTCATTTCCAGCCAATCGGCAAGCTGCGTTTCAACCGCCGCCAGGTCGTCAGCAACGATTAATCGATGGCTCCGCAGGTCGTGAAACGCTGTTCGCCTGGCTTTGCGCAGGATGCGGACATGGCCGAGTTCCTCCAGCGCCATGCGTTCTGCTGCCTGTCTGATTTCGGTGGAAGCCGCATCCGCCGCCACATAGCTCCAAAGCATGAACGCCTGCTCCTCGTTGCGCACGGCGACTGAAAAAGCCCTGTAGGCGTTGAGCAGTTCCGGGGCCACGATAAGCGCATCCCCATCGTCAAACATACCTGCATTGTCTGTCGCGGCGAAAATCCGTGCCGGACCTACAGGTGGGTTCGCCTCTTCAATCCAAGCGGAAACCATATCGAGATGTCCGCGCTCATCAGCTGCAAGCCCTTCGAACAGATCCGCTAGATCGGCTCGATTTTCGCGGCGCATGCGTTTTGCGAGCATGACGTAGCCGTCGATGGCTTCGCGCTCAAGCCTGACGGCAAGTTCAAGAAGTTCCCCAAGCGTTGCGACCAACGGCGGATCGATCCTGAGTGTCGGCATGACGGCTCCTTCGCTTGCGCTATGCGACTGTTTTACAGGAACAAACGCACCTCCGTTTGTTGCAGCGCAAAGAAGGTGATCGGACTTTGCGTAGGTTGCCGGTCAATTCGCCGGAAACAAGGATGCCCGCCAAACCGAGCAGCCAGTCTGTCGGGACGGAACGACAAGAAATGCGCAACAACAACAAAAACCGCCACCGTCTCCGCTTGCTCTGCATGATGCTCGCGACGCTCCTTGTTTTGCTTGGAGCACACGGCTCCTATGCCGCCGGCGGGCTCGATGACTATCTTTCAAAGATAGTGCCCGCCGAGCTCTTTGCGGGTGCAGATCGCTTCGGCGCCACTGTCGGCGAACCACCGATCGCGCCGGTGTTTCGGGGTACCGAACTGCTCGGCTATGCCTATCTCAACTCGGATTTCACCAGCGCTATAGGCTACTCCGGCAAGCCCATTCACATCGCCGTCGGCATCGATCCAAACGGCATCGTCAAGGGGATCAAACTTGTCGATCACAAGGAACCGATCGTCCTGATCGGCATTCCGGAACGCAAGGTCGTCGCCGCCTTGAACGCCATCATCGGCCGCGACCTCGGTCGCGTTGCGAGGGGACAGGAGCGACCGCCACAGGTCGATATCGTCAGCGGCGCGACCGTCACCGTTCTGGTCATGGGCGACAGTGTTGTTCGTTCGGCCGTTCGCCTGATCCGCAGCAATCGCCTTGGTACCAAGGCGAGCGTCGCCCAAGAGCCTGCGCCTCCCGTCCGCAAGCTCGATCCGGCAATGAACGAGACGGCCGACTGGCAGAGCCTGCTCGGCGACGGCTCGATCCGCAGCCTTAGAATGACGGTCGGCGAAGTGTCGGATGCATTTCGCCAGGCCAATCAAACGACAGCGGCAGAACGGCCGGAAACGGTAACGCCCAACGACCGCTTCATCGACCTTTACACAGCGCCCGTGAGCGTTCCGGCCATCGGCAAAAGCCTGCTCGGTGAGGAAGGCTACGGTCGCCTTGTCAAACGCCTTAAACCCGGTCAGAGCGCATTGCTCGTCGCGGGCGATGGAGCCTACTCCTTCAAGGGTTCGGGCTATGTGCGCGGCGGCATCTTCGATCGGATTGAATTGCTCCAGGACGGCCAGGGCATGCGGTTTCGCGACCGCGACCACACGCGCCTGACATCGCTTGCAGCGCAAGGTGCGCCTCATCTTCGCGAGATCGCCCTTTTTGTCGTGTCGCCCGACTTCGCCTTCGATGTCACGGCACCATGGGAGGTACAACTTCTGGTGCAGCGAAGCGCCGGTGGGCGAGACAAGGCGACATTGCCTTTCAACCTCGGCTATGCCCTGCCACAGAAGTATCTGGTTGCCGACACGCACCCGCTCGAGGTCAGCCCTTCTGACGGCACAGCGCCAATTGTTGGCGAGGAAGCAGACGGCCAACCACTGTGGGTCAGCATCTGGCAGATGAACCGTGTCTCGGTCGCCCTCACCGCAACGGCACTTGTGTTTCTGACTGCGATCTTCTTCTTCCAGGACTGGCTCGTCCGACGCCCCATTCTGTTTGCCTGGATCCGCCGCGGTTTCCTTGTCTATGCACTTGTCTGGCTCGGCTGGTACGCCAATGCGCAGCTTTCAGTGGTCAATGTCCTGACGTTCACAAACGCCTTGATCACCGGTTTCCGCTGGGAGTTCTTCCTGTCGGCACCCCTCATCTTTTTGCTGTGGGCCGCCGTGGCGGCAGGACTTCTATTTTGGGGGCGTGGTCCGTTTTGCGGCTGGCTGTGCCCCTTCGGCGCCCTTCAGGAACTGACCAACGACATCGCGAAGTGGCTCAAGGTACCGCAGATCAAGGTTCCTTGGGGCCTTCACGAGCGTCTCTGGCCGATCAAGTACATCGTTTTTCTCGGCCTTTTCGGTCTGTCCTTCTATTCACTGGCGCTCGCCGAAGTCTTTGCCGAAGTCGAGCCCTTCAAGACCGCGATCGTCCTTAAGTTCGCCCGTGAATGGCCCTTCGTCGTCTTTGCACTGACGCTGTTGGCGGCCGGTCTTTTTATCGAGCGCTTCTACTGCCGTTACCTTTGCCCGCTGGGGGCAGCCCTCGCCATTCCAGGACGCATCCGCATGTTCGAATGGCTAAAGCGTTGGCCCGAATGCGGCTCGCCCTGCCAGCGCTGTGCCAAGGAATGTCCGGTTCAGTCGATCCACCCTGAAGGGCAGATCAATGTCAACGAGTGCATCTACTGCATGCACTGCCAGGAACTCTACCAGGACGATACGCGCTGTCCGCACATGATCCAGGTCCGGCTCAAGAGAGAAAAGTTTCAGGCCCTTTCGACCCCCACATCGCGAGGCGAAGCGCCAAGCAGGACGGCGGTTACGCACAAGGGAAAACCGATCGTGCGCGACGAGCCGCCGCCAGCCACACCCATCTGAAATCCACACAAGGAGAAATCGAAATGGCAACAGAAGACAAAGCAGTGCGCCTCAATCGACGTCAGCTTCTCGGCACGACAGCCGCGGCGGCCGTCGCCGGGGCGGCAGGTGTTGGTGGGGCGCTTGCCCTGTCCGGCACAACCGCATCACCGGCATTCGCTCAAGGCACAGGCGGCTTGCCCTTCGAGGTAAAGCCAGGCGAGCTCGATGAATACTATGTCTTCTTCTCCGGCGGACACAGCGGCGAACTGCGCATTCTCGGATTGCCATCCATGCGCGAGCTGATGCGTATCCCGGTCTTCAATCGCGACAGCGCCACCGGCTGGGGCCAGACCAATGAAAGCCGCAAGGTGCTCACCGAAGGACTTTTGCCCGAAACGAAAGCATATCTGGAAGACAAGGGCGGCATCTATCTCAATGGCGACCTGCATCATCCGCACCCCTCATTCACGGAGGGAACCTATGACGGGCGCTACCTGTTTGCCAACGACAAGGCAAATACCCGCGTCTGCCGCATTCGCCTCGACGTGATGCGCTGCGACAAGATCATCCAATTGCCGAACCAGCATACGGTTCACGGTCTGCGCGTACAGAAATATCCCAAGACGGGCTATGTCTTCTGCAACGGTGAGGACCGTGTACCAGTGCCGAACGACGGCTCGGTTCTCGACGATCACAAGCAGTATCACGCCATATTCACCGCCGTGGACGGCGAGACCATGAAGGTCGCCTGGCAGGTCATGATCGACGGCAACCTCGACAATGTCGATGCCGACTACCAGGGCAAATATGCCTTCGCCACCTGCTACAATTCCGAAGAGGGCGTCAATCTTGCGGAGATGATGGCCAAGGACCAGGATTGGGTGGTTGTCTTTGACCTCAAGCGGATCGAGGAGGCCGTCGCAAAGGGCGAATTCAAGGAGATGGGCGGCGTCCCCGTCCTCGATGGTCGCCACGGCTCACCCTATACGCGCTACATCCCCGTATCGAACGGACCGCATGGAATGAACACTGCGCCTGACGGTATTCACATCGTCGCCAACGGCAAGCTCTCGCCCACTGTTACGGTCATGGATGTGCGCAAATTCGACGACCTTTTCGCCGACAAGATCAAGCCGAGGGACACCGTTGTTGCCGAGCCGGAGCTTGGTCTCGGGCCGCTGCACACGGCCTATGACGGCAAGGGCAATGCCTATACCACGCTGTTCATCGACAGCCAGATCTGCAAGTGGAACATCGACGACGCCAAACGAGCCTTTGCCGGCGAAAAGGTAGACCCGATCCGCCAGAAGCTTGATGTCCACTACCAGCCCGGACACAACCACACGTCCATGGGACAGACAAAAGACGCCGATGGCAAATGGCTGATCTCGCTGAACAAGTTCTCCAAGGACCGCTATTTGAACGTCGGTCCGTTGAAGCCGGAAAACGATCAGCTGATCGACATTTCGGGCGACCAGATGGTTCTGGTGCACGATAATCCGACCTTCGCCGAGCCGCATGACGCGACGATCGTCCACAATTCCAAGATCAATCCGGTGAGCGTCTGGAGCCGGGACGATGTCTTCTTTGCCGATGCCGTGGCTCAGGCAAAGAAGGACGGTATCGATCTTTTGATTGATTCCGAAGTCATTCGGGATGGCGACGAAGTGCGTGTCTACATGACTTCGGCCGCACCGGCCTTTGGCCTCGAAAGCTTCACGGTCAAGCAGGGCGACGAAGTGACCGTCTACATCACCAACATCGATGAGGTGGAGGATCTGACGCACGGCTTCTCGATCATCAACTATGGCATCAACATGGAAGTGGCGCCCCAGGCGACAGCCTCCGTCACATTCCGCGCCGATAAGCCCGGCGTGTGGTGGTATTACTGCTCCTGGTTCTGCCATGCGATGCACATGGAAATGAAGGGCCGCATGCTCGTCGAGCCGAAGAAGGCCTGATGCACGCGCGCACTCTCATGCTCGGTGTTTCGATGGCGGCGCTCTGCGCCGCCATCGGCACCGCTTGCGCTGCGACGATCCGTGTCGACGCTGATGCCAGGCTGCAAGATGTCATCGAAGCCGCAACGCCCGGCGACACGCTCATATTGCCACCGGCGCGCTTTCTGGGGCCAGTTACGATCGACAGCGCGATCTCGCTGATCGGCGAGCCTGGCGCGACCATTCTCGGTAGTGGCAAGGGCAGCGTCGTCACCATCAACGCCGCTGACACGATCCTGCGCGGGCTTCGGATCGAGGGTTCGGGCAGCAACCTTGAAACCATGGACTCCGGTGTTTTCGTTGCCGCGACGGCAAAAGGTGCATCCGTTGAAGACAACGAGATCATCGGCAATCTCTATGGCATCTACCTGCATGGCGCCGCCCGATCCCTGGCGCGCGGCAATCGCATTGTCGGGACGAAGGACAGGCGCTTCAGCGAAACCGGCAACGGCGTCACGGTCTGGAACGCTCCCGGGGCACGTGTCATCGACAACACTATCAGCTTCGGACGCGATGGGATCGCGACCAACGCCAGCAAACGCAACGTGTTCAACGGGAACAGGTTTGAGAACCTGCGCTTTGCCATCCACTACATGTACACCAACGACAGCGAGATCAGCGGCAACATCTCCACCGGCAATTCTGTCGGCTACGCCATCATGTTTTCAAGCCGCCTGAAGATCATCGGAAATGTCTCGGACGGCGATCGCGATCACGGCCTGCTCCTCAACTACGCCAACAGCTCCAAGATCACCGGAAACGTCGTACGCGGGCGGCTTCAGAATTCCGACCGTTGGATGGTGAACGGTGGAGCCAAGGAAAAACCCGAACACGGGCTGCCGGCCGCGCAAGACACGTTTGCCGAGGGGACGGCCGTCCGATTGGGGCCGGAAAAATGCGTCTTCATCTACAACGCCAACAAGAACCGCTTCCGCGGCAATGTCTTTGAGGGCTGCTCGATCGGCATTCACTTCACGGCGGGCTCGGAGGGCAATGCACTGTCCGACAATGCCTTCATCAACAATCGAAACCAGGTCAAATATGTCGGCGCCCGGTATCTCGACTGGTCCGAAAATGGCCGCGGCAATTACTGGAGCGACAATCCGGCCTTCGATCTCAATGGTGACGGGGTCGGCGACAATCCCTACCGGCCGAACGACTTGATCGACCGGGTACTTTGGACCGCACCGCAGGCCAAGGTTCTGATCACAAGCCCGGCCGTTCAAGTCATTCGCTTTGCCCAGTCGCGCTTTCCGGCGCTGTTGCCGGGCGGCGTAATCGACAGCCATCCCCTGATGATGCGCCCGGACGACGAGGACCAGCAACCATGACACCTACGGTGAGCGTCACCAATGCAGGCAA
Source organism: Ensifer sp. 1H6 (assembly GCF_001976035.1). Taxonomy (NCBI): domain Bacteria; kingdom Pseudomonadati; phylum Pseudomonadota; class Alphaproteobacteria; order Hyphomicrobiales; family Rhizobiaceae; genus Ensifer; species Ensifer sp. 1H6. The sequence goes on from NZ_MOAI01000001.1 coordinate 367,736, forward strand.
GAACTATGGCAAGACGGAGGCTCTTCGAGACGTCTCGTTTGAGCTGGGTGCCGGTGAAACGATCGCCCTTGTCGGCCATAACGGCGCCGGCAAGACGACCTTGATCAAACTGATGCTCGGCCTTATCCGACCGACGACGGGCCGGGTCAGCGTCCTTGGCGAAGACCCGGCCTCAGGCGATTTCGGCGTTCGCGCAAGACTTGGCTATCTGCCTGAGAGCGTGTCCTTTCACCTCGCCCTGACCGGTCGGGAAACGCTTGCCTTTTATGCCCGCCTGAAGCGCGCTGACACGACCACTGCGACCGAACTTTTCGATCGCGTCGGCCTTTCCAGGGCGGCAGTTGACCGGCCGGTGCGAACCTATTCGAAGGGGATGCGCCAGCGTCTCGGCTTGGCCCAGGCTCTGCTTGGCGACCCACATGTCCTGCTTCTCGACGAACCCACGAGCGGGCTTGACCCGGCGCTGAGGCACAATTTTTACGAACTCATCGAGGCCTTGCGCGCCAAGGGAACGACGATCCTGCTTTCGTCGCACGCGCTGACGGAACTCGAGGGACGTGCCGATCGCGTCATCATCGTCAACGGTGGCAACAAGATCGCAGACGGCACCCTCAATGATCTTCGCAAGCTTGCAAGGCTGCCAACCCGCATTCGCGTGACCACCAAGGCTGGAAAGTCGCTTGAGGAGGAAATCGCGGGCCAGGTCGTCAAACACCACGACGGCGATCTCGAAATAGAGGTCAGGCAGGAGGACAAGCTCGCCGTCCTGCACCGTTTGAGCGCCGCCGCATTGGGGATTGCAAACCTCGTCGTCCTGGAGCCGACCCTCGACGAACTCTACGCACACTTCCTTCAGGGTCAAAAGGATAGCCGATGAACAACATCATGATCATTGCGCGCAAGGAGATCCAGGAGGGCATGCGCAACCGCTGGGTCGTGGCGACGACCCTTCTGCTGGCGGCTCTGGCGCTCACCTTGTCGTTCCTCGGTAGTGTGCCGACAGGCAATGTCGGTGCCAGCCGGCTTGATATTGTCGTCGTCAGCCTCTCGAGCCTGACCATTTTTCTTGTTCCGCTCATCGCGCTCCTGCTCTCGCACGATGCGATCGTCGGCGAAACCGAGCGTGGCACGATGTTGTTGTTGCTCAGTTATCCCATCGGCCGCAGGCAGATTCTCATTGGGAAGTTTACAGGTCACCTGACCATCCTGCTGTTTGCAACGCTTTGCGGCTATGGCGCTGCCGCCGTTGCACTTGCAGTCGTCGATGGCAACATAGCGCGCTCAAGCTGGCTTGCTTTCGCCTCCATGATCGGCTCGTCCGTCCTGTTGGGCGCGGTCTTCATCGCGATCGGCTACCTCGCAAGCACCGTTGCCAGCGAACGCAGCACTGCTGGCGGCATCGCAATCGCGGTGTGGCTGTTTTTCGTTCTGATCTATGACATGGCCCTGCTCGGGGCGCTTGTGGCAGGGCAAGGCCAGGCACTGCCGGCGGGCCTGCTCGATACCTTGCTGCTGCTCAATCCGACCGACGCCTATCGACTGCTCAATCTGGGCTCGGGCGACGCAGCGTCGCTGTCGGGGATGGGTGGCGTGGCCGAGCAATCGGCACTCGGCAAGACCGGGCTCATCCTGGCGCTGGTGTCATGGACATTTGCGCCGCTTGCGGTAGCCACTGCGATATTCTCAAGGAGAGAGCTATGAAAACGCGCAACCTCGTCGCCGTGGCGATGAGTGCCTTCGTGCTGGTTGGATGTGCCGCCGAAGAAGCAGACAGCCCGCCTCTTCCATATTCACTGACCGACGACGCCATGGGGCGCTATTGCGGCATGAACGTGCTCGAACATCCCGGCCCGAAGGGTCAGGTCATCCTCAAGCAGATACCCGAACCGATCTGGTTTTCGTCGGCCCGCGACACAGTCGCCTTCACCTTGCTGCCAGAAGAACCAAAGGAGATCGCCGCTATCTACGTCTCTGACATGGGCAAGGCGCCGACCTGGGAGAAGCCCGGAGCGGACAACTGGATCGACGCCAAAAGCGCCTTTTATGTCGTCGGCAGCAGATTGCGTGGCGGCATGGGGGCAGCCGAGGCCGTTCCCTTCTCCTCAAGGCAAGATGCGCTCAGCTTCACCGAAAGGCATGGCGGCCAAATCGTCGGCTTTGGCAACATACCGCAAGACTATGTGCTGGGAGCAGATGGGGCATCGCCTGCGTTGACATCATTTTCCGAACCGGCGGAGGCTAGTCATGACTAGGATTATCGGGCGGCGGCGTGCAATCGCTATCATCGGGGCGACCATAGGCCTGCCTCTGCTGCCATTACCCGGCGCAGCCAGAGCGGCCCTGCGTCCGGTCACGTGGAGTGGCCAGGCGCTTGGGGCATCGGCAACACTGATCCTTAATCATGAAGACGAAGCAGTGGCACGCCGACTGCTGGACAGAGTCGTGGTCGAAATTGACCGTCTGGAGGCGATATTCAGCCTCTACCGCAGTGATTCAGCCCTTTCGGTCTTGAACAGGATGGGCGCGCTCGTCGCCCCGCCGGCGGAACTGGTACATCTTCTTGAAATCTGCGCGTCCTTTCACAAAATGACCGGCGGCACATTCGATCCGACGGTTCAACCGCTCTGGACGCTCTATGCCGATCATTTCGCCAAACCGTCCTCCGATCAGCGCGGTCCGTCGGCACGCGCAATCCGACAGGCACTGGCTTACGTCGACCTCACCCGTGTCCGGTTCAATGGCGACCGGATCGCGTTTGCAATGCCTGACATGGCTCTGACTCTGAACGGCATAGCACAGGGCTACATTACCGATCGCATCGTCGATCTGCTTCGTCAAAACGGCGTGGCGAGCAGCCTGGTCCATATGGGGGAAAGCCGGACGATCGGGGCCCGCGCAGATGGCAGCCCATGGCAGGTTGGGCTGGCGGCAAGCGACGTGGACGCTGCCTCAGACATCGTTTTACCGCTCGTCGACAGGGCGGTCGCGACGTCTGGCATTGCAGGCTTCAGTTTTGATGAGGCGGGACGGCTGTCGCATATTCTCGATCCCCGCACCGGCTTGACGATGCAGTCTTATCGGCGCGTGAGCGTTGTCGCCGATGACGCGGTCACAGCGGATGCGCTGTCGACAGCCTTCAGCCTCATGGAGCCGCAAGAGATAAAGGCCCTGATCGATACCCGGCCCGATCTTGGCGCGGATCTTTTGAGCCAGGCAGGCACTCGGAGGCGCTTTGGTCTCGGCGCGTAACGAGGCCGACGCACCCGATGCCAAGACAAACCTGGCGCCTGTCAGCGACGCTGGCTTGCGTCCAGGTGACGCCGGCGCCAGTTCGCCAAGCGCTCGCGATCAAACGAAAAGACTTCGTCGATGACCGTTCCGTCCGCAGACACCGTCGCAGTCCAGCAGCGACCGCCACATCGCAGCGTTAGCCTGAACGTTCCAACGTGCTCGCCCTGACCGACCTCGACCTGGCTCTTGACCTCGCCTCGGCTCAGGCGGTTTTTCAACTCCGCCGGGGGCAGGCGGAGTGCCGATGACATCGTTGGCGCCGGCACGGAAAAATCGCCCTCGGGGTCGCGTTCGACGCGGATAACCCGCCTATTGGTCAATGTCAGCATTGAACGGATCTCTCTGAGGACCAGGTTTTCGTCATGAAGGATAGAGCGCCATTCGCAAATATCTCAAGCCGGGGCCCGACATTGACGGCGTGTCGAGACGTTCTGGTATGCAAACAGCATCTAGCGATGATCTCAATGGCCACCCTCAAACGAGTGTCGTCGAGGTCGACAGGCGCGCGTCCGGCATGGTTCTCGCCCGTTCCGAGCGGTCGCGTATTCTCTCGAGGCGGTGCGCCAGAAGATCGAGTAACTGCCCGGCCTCAGCATTATACCCCGGCATGCAGGCGAACCACTCGGCGACCTCGATCGTGCAATCGCACAATGTCTCATCCCTCATCCCAAACTCGATCATGTCCTGCATCTCCGCCTAGTCCGTGAAGACGGTTTCTCCACGCGAGCTCGTCCACGTCCTTGGTAGGCGCAAAGCGGTGGAGCCTCTTTGCGCTGACGCAAGCGATCATCGTTCGACCACCCGAACGGCCTATGTCAGGACGACACCATGCCGCATGGCCGCGGATTTACAGCGCCGACCTCGTGGCCTACTGCATGTTTCCTTAAATCCTATTCGATTTAAGGATAAAACATGCAGCCATTCAAAGTGCTACAACGACCTTTGCGCGCCTAATAAGACGCGCGGCGCTGTAGGGAATGGTGAACCACAAAGCATCGGTGAAGACCATGTGTGCGACACTGCTTCCAGCCAGCATGTCCGAAGAACTGATAAGGGCGGTCGTTCACGACTTCTACGGCCGCATCCGCCACGATCCCATGCTCGGGCCGATCTTCAACGCCCGCATTGGCGAACATTGGGATCTGCACCTTTCAACGCTGGTCGACTTCTGGTCGTCGATAGCCCTGAAAACGGGACGCTATGGCGGGAAGCCCCATGTCGCCCACCAGGGTCTCGATCTTGTTCCCGAGCATTTCAATCACTGGCTGGAAATCTTCGAAGGGACTGTCGGCAAACATTGCAAGGGCGAGGCCGCAGCCTTCTTTCTCGACCGCGCGAGGCGCATCGCCGACAGCCTGCAGATTGGCCTGAACATCGGACCGCATGCCATCAAGCTGCCGCTAGCCCACACCGCCGGGCAGGTTTAGAGAGCAAGCTGGCAATCCGCGGCCAATGCTCGGTGACAACCGTCGTCAACCAAGCCTGGCCGGCATCCCGTCACGTCGCAAGAAGGCTAGCGCACGATCCGACCGCCACGAATGCAAAGCTCAGAGCTTATCTACCATGCTCAACTGCATCCTTTAATTGCCTGATGAGTTCTGCAATCTGTAAATTGTCCGGCTGCAGACGGGCCAAGGCCTCTGCAAATTGGAGCGTCTCGGCATAACGGCGGAGTTTGAGACCGATCTGAATTGCCGTGCCGAGCAGACTGGCGTCAGTTGCTCCGCTTAAGGCAGCAGCATCGAAGAGCGCAAACGCCTGCTCCGTTCGCCCGACTGAATCCAGGGCAATCGCCGCTGTCGTCCTGTATCTGGGATTGACGGGATCCAGGCGCACGGCCGCGTTCAGTTCTTCTATCGCCTCCTCCATTGCCTTCTGACGCACAAGCGACAAGCCATGCCCGTAGCGAAGGTCGGCTCGATCCGGATCGGTTGCCACGGCTTCAGCGTAGGTTTGTTCGGATTTCTCGCCCTCCCCTGTTGCGCGGTAGAGTTCGGCGAGGTTGATGCGCGCGCCGGCAAGGGTTGGATCGAGATGGATCGCCTGACGGAGCGCTTTCTCCGCTTCCTCTGGACGTCCTTGTTCAAGCAGAAACGTTCCATAGCTGCTTTGTGTCTCGGCAACGTGCGCGTTCGCTTGAACATACGCTTTCAAATCGGCCACCGCACGGTCGAAATCACGACGTCGATCACCGAGGAAGTCCAGCGACTGCGTGCTTCCTAGTGCCCTGGCAGTAGCCACCCGCACGGCGCGTACGTCGTCGCTGACAAGTCCGCCGATGGCATCAAGCCGATACTCCCGCGGCAGGTTGGCAGCGGCCTCGGCTGCCCCCAGACGCACCAGCGGATCGGGGCTCTCCGCCGCCGCCGTCACGTCTGCGGCGACGTCAGCTCCAGCGAGCCTGCTCATCTCGGCAATGGCGCTTCCTTTGACTATTCCAGCTTGTTTTTCGTCCCCGACGAATGCCCGCAAGGCCTCGATCGAGGCAGCGTCGTTTTTCGCCGCGGCGGCGAACGCATGTGCGATCGTCGGCCGCTTGCGCCAGCCTGCACCAAACCAAGTATCCAGGGTCTCCGATGCCCACTTGTTCGACCTCCCGTCGTGGCACGACGTACAGGCGTTCGGCGTTCCGTACATGTCGGAAAGGTCTGGGCGCGGAATCACGAAAGAATGGTCACGCCGACGATCGACCTTCATGTATGTCCGCTCGGGCATATGGCAGTTGGCGCAGAGCGCGCCAGCGGAGCCTTCCGGATGATGCGTATGGGCTGGAGTGTCGAAAGCGCCGCCCGGATCGGTGCTGGCAAAGCGCTTTGGCGCATTCTGGGTGTGGCATTGGGTGCATAGCGCGTTTCCAACGGCCTTGACGCTGCCCTCATGCGGACGGTGGCAGTCGAAACACGTCACACCTGCTCTTGCCATCTTGCTCTGCTGGAACGATCCGTATTCGAAGACCTCATCCAGAATCTGTCCGTCCGGAAAGTAGAGATCGCTACGCAGCAACGCCGGGGAAAAATTGTCGAGAAAGGTGCCTCCCGGCTGATAGCCATCGACAAGCCGGGCGCGCCGCGCGTGGCAGGCGAAGCAAGTGTTCGCATCGACCTTCGACAGGCCGAGGCCCGCAATTGCTGCCGTTTGAGCATTCCCGACCTTGGCTCTCGCCCATTCGACATGTTTTGCACCGCCGCCGTGGCAGGACTGGCAGCCGATGCTGGTCGCGACATAGGATGATTGATACTCGTCCGTCTGCGGCTGGAAGTTGGTCTGGGGATCGGTGGAATGACAGTCGATGCAGGTGCGGTTCCATCGATAGAACGGGCCTGTCCAGTGAAACGTCGAGCCAGGTTTCGCCGAGGAGCCTTCGCCGAGCCAGAACCATTTTTGCTTTTGCGTGTCCCAGGCGATGTCGAGAGCCTGCAGCTTGCCACCCCCAAGATCGACCAGGTACTGCTGCAGAGGCTCGTAGGCAAACGTATACCTCACCTCGAAGTCCGCCGGTTTGCCGTCAGGCCCTTCGGTGCTAACGAAGAAGCGGCCATCCCGGCGGGAAAAAACTGCCTTGACGCTGTTCCATTCGAACTGGGTATTGTTGAAATCGGCGAGCACCGTCTTCTCGTTGGCAAGAGCCATCGCCTTTGCATGGTGGGATTTCGCGAATGCGGCGGCTTGACCAGCGTGGCAGGAAGCACACGCCTTCTCATCTACGAAGCTATCGTGAATTTCGATCTGCGGGTCCGCGGCAGGCGGCACAGCCATTTCCGCCGTAGCGGCGGCGGCGAACACCGATAATCCGCAAGTCAGCAGTGCCGTCCGAGAAACAGCCGCTAGACAGAATGCAATCTTCAATCTCACGCCTCCCACTACTCCAAAAATGATCAGGACGCACGGAGCGGCGCAGCCGAAGCATCGGCAAAGGAACGAACCGAGGTAGCCTTGGTCAGCGATGCTTGGCACGTTTCTCGGGACCAATTGCTCTTCTGTTTACTGGAATAGGCTTCCGGCTAGTAGAAGGGAGGAAGGGGGAGACGACACAGCCTATCAAACCCGCGATGCGATTGATCCTCATTGTGATTTCTCCTCCCCATTGGAAATATCGGCGATGCCGCGTGCGAAACGCTCGGCTTCATTTCGCGGGAAAGATCTGCTTCCAGTCTGCCTTCATGTCGACCACCGTCCAATTGTTGTCGGCCGCGGCATCCAGTGCCTTGTCGAGGCGGCCGAACGGGCTGTCGCGGTCATATGCGTATTCGCGCTCCGCATCGGTATGATGGACGATCAGGCCGAAGCGAGTGGTCGTGCCGCCCAACGTGGTCCATTGGAGCATTTCGAGGTCGCCGTCAGAATTTCCGAAGGCGGCGATCGGCCGGCGGCCAATAAACTGGTTGATCGCAACAGGCTTGCCGGCCTTGTCATCGATAAAGTCGATCTGTGGCAGGCGAAACAAGGTCGACACGCCCTCACGCATCTCGAACTGCGTTTTGATGGTCGACCCGATGACTTGCTCAGGTGGGACCCCGTAGACCTGCTCGGCCCAGGGGCGAATGAACTCCACGCCTCCACCGGAGACGATGAACGTCTTGAAGCCGTTTTCACGCAGATAGGCGAGCAGTTCGAGCATTGGCTGATAGACCAGCTCGGTATAGGGTTTATTGAACCTCGGTTGGCGCGCCGTGGCGATCCAGTCGGAGGCGATCTTCTGGAATTCCTCCGTTGTCATCCCGCTATGGGTCGCCAGGACCAACTCCACAAGTCCCTTTTCTCCCGTTGCGGCAAGGGCTTTCATGTCGTTGTCGAGCACGGCCTTGAACGGCTGCGTGTCCTTCCATTCCGGGTGGGTGGCAGCTTCCGTCTTGACACGATCAAGTGCGAAGGCGAGTTGCACGTACATCGGCTGCTCGGTCCACAGTGTGCCGTCATTGTCAAAGACCGCGATGCGTTCGACCTCGGGCACATAACCAGGCGTATTTTCCGCGGTTACCCTGTCCACAAAGGCAACGATGGCCGCCTTGGCCCCGGTGTTGTTCCACGAGGGCAATGGATCTGTCTGGGCGAGCACGGATGTCGTGACAAACAGGCAGGCTGCCATGCCGAGCAGCACGGTGCGGGTGAATTTAAAGAAAATACATGTTGCAATCATCAGAGCCTCCGTCGACTAACTGTGTGCAATCTCAGACCGTTAAAGAAACGGCGGCCCCCGAACGAACGGAGCCGCCGCGCCAGGGTCAGTTGCCGGTTGGCATCGGAATACTAACACCTTCCTTCGCCAAGGAGTCCCGCACCCATTGGAAACGCTCATAGTTTGAAAGCGTAATCGGGCCCGTATATCCCATGCTCTGCAGCTTGCGTGGAGGATATTTCACGTATGTCGCCATGATCTTCTTCAGTTCTTCCCCCATGACAACGCCCATCCAAGTCCGCTCAGTGAAGTTGTTCATGAAGATATCGTAGCGTTCCTGAGGGTCCTGCCAAAGGTCAAACACCTGAGGTACGGTGGCCACGTATTTCTCCGCGCCCTTCCATCCAAGGTTTGAGTCAACGGCCAGTCCGCCGGTCTGGGCTCCATCGTCGCCGCGAAGATTGAACGCGAACTTGTAGTTGTTTACGCGGATTGCGCCGGGTGAAAGTTCGTTCTCCGTGAAGTAGAACCAGGATTTGCGTGGCGATGGGCCGCTACCCGTCAGGACCGGTGTCATATCGTAGCTGTCGAAAATGATTGGCTTGTCTTCACGATCATTTTCAGGCAGTGGGACGCCGCCGACCGAAGCGAACGTCGCCATGAGATCGAGACCGCCGATGAGTTCGTGGTTCCTGGTATCGGGCTTGATCTTGCCCGGCCAAACGGCGATTGCGGGAACACGATTTCCACCCTCGCGCAATGTGCCCTTGGTGCCGCGAAACGGAGTGTACCCCGCGTCCGGATAGACGTCTTGCCAAGCGCCATTGTCGGTCGTGTAGAACACCAGCGTGTTCCGGTCCATTCCGGTTTCGCGCAGCTTGTCCATGATCCGGCCGATACGCGTGTCGAGTTCCACGACCGAGTCGGCGTATTTCGACTTGGACATCGATTTGTGCTCAAACTCCGGTGCCGGCATGTTCGGCTGATGCACCTTCATGAAGTTGACATTGATGAAAAACGGCTCATCCGGCTTCTTTGCAGCCTCATCGAGGAATTCGATTGCCGCTTTCTCGACATAGCCGTCGAAGAACGGAATGCCGACAACGCCTTCCTTGCCGTCGATCACCGGAGTATCGACATACTGGCCGTTGATCTTGAAGTCTTCCTTCGCCTCGCCGCCGGCCTTGCCCGAAAGCGCGCCTTTCGTCACCTTCTGGAACATAGCCCGCAGTGCCGGGTCCATGTCCGGGAACCAGGTCGGATCCGCATAGGTATAGGCGTTGAGATGGTAAAGGCCGACATATTTCATCTCGTCATAGCCCTGGGCGATCGGAAGCGCATAGTCCGCCTCGCCGAGATGCCACTTTCCGGTGAAGTACGTATGATAGCCGCCGCGCTTCAGCACTGACGCCAGCGTCCACTCCGCTGCCGGCAGACCACCACCCTGCCCCTGGAAAGCCACGGTCGTCATGCCGCTCCGGTTCGGAATGCGCCCGGTCTGCATTGCAGCCCGGCCTGGCGTGCAGCTCGGCTGGGCATAGAAGGAGAAGAAGGTCATGCCTTCATCGGCCAGCTTGTCGATGTTCGGCGTCGGCATGCCGCGTCCTTGGCCGCCGCCATAGGGGCCCAGATCGCCATAGCCCGTGTCGTCGGAAACGATAAAGAGAATGTTGGGTTTTGACGGCGACTGGGCTTGCACTTGGGATGCGGTCCCAACGAGAAATGTCGAAGCCGCCAAGGCTCCGACAGAGCACATGAAGCGAAAATTCATATTGACTACTCCTCCGAAGGCTTGGGCGGATCGGGTTCACCAAACGCACGAGTTCTGATGCGTTTAAGGGGATCCGCCGCCTGTCCTTGCTGAATCGAAACGAAGCAAATTGAAGCAATGCTGTAGCCTGAACGCCCTCGATCGAGGGCCTCTCGTCTGGATGCCTGTGGCCAGCGCGAGGCCACCCACGACGGTGAAACTATCGGACGTCTTGCGGCGGGGATATTGTACCATCGGGCAAAACCGCACTTCGTTAGCTTGCGCTTGAATTCTAAAGCTCTGGTTGTATTAGCAAGTTCGCCTTGGTAGATTGCGCCTATCTGTCGGGGGAAAGTCATGGGCGTTCTGGGTAACCGGACCAGGCAATCGCACTGGCTGATCAGGGGTGTGGTTCCGGGCCTGTGTGCATTCCTGGCGACTGCGTCAGCGGCGACGGCCGGTCAGGCAGTTGTTGACAGTGTGCCGCGTGTGCTGGTGCTCTATCCTTATGACGAGCGGATCGCGGCGACCACCGCAGCCGGGGAGGCTGTCAGGTCGCGGCTTCTCGACGCAACCAAAGGCCGGATCGATCTTTTCTCCGAATTTCTCGACCTTTCGCGATTTCCTGAGCCGAAGCACATGCGCCGTATGGCTGAATATCTTACGGCCAAGTATGGCGATCGCCGCCCTGACGTGGTGATTGCGCTCGGCGAGGAGTCGGCTCGGTTCATCTCTGCCAACCGCAAGGAAATCTCGGGCGATGCAAGGATAATCGTCGCGGGCTTCAGCAGTTCCTCTGCCGAAGCAATGGACTTGCCCAGCGACGTGATCGGAGCTTTCAGCGAATTTGACATCGTAAAGACCGCTGAGATGGCCCGCGGTCTCCAGCCTGATGCGCGGCATCTCTTCATAGTTGGAGGATCATCCGAATTCGACCGTTCATGGCTTGCTACCGCGCGAGCCGACCTTGCGGTTTTCTCAAGAACGTTTGAAACGACATACTTGGAAGACCTGACGATCGAAGAGTTCACCAGGCGAGCCGCCGAGCTACCTCCCGACAGCATTGTACTGGCGCTGACGATTTTCAAGGACGTTACCGGACGCAATTTCGTTCCGCGCGAAGCCATCAAACAAATATCGAAGACTGCCAGTGCGCCGATCTACGGTCCGTACCCGACCTACATCGACTATGGCATTGTTGGAGGCAACGTGGTCACGTTTGGATCACTGGGGATGACGGCGGCCGACCTCGCGCTCGATGCCATCGCTGGCAAGCCAATTTCCAGTCTCCGGTCGCCCCAAACATATGTCGCAGACGTGAGGCAGCTCCGACGCTGGGGGTTGTCGGAAAAGGATCTTCCTGCAGGCACGGTCCAGATGTTCAAAGAGCCCACTTTCTGGGAACAATACTGGTTCGCGACCGTCGTCGCCCTTGCCATTGTTGCTCTACAGGGCACAGTCATTGCCGGGCTTCTCGTCGAGCGCCGCCGCCGCCAGGCGGCGGAGGTCGAATCGCGCCTCCGTCTGCTCGAAGTGGTTCACCTCAATCAATCAGCAACAGCCGGCGCGCTTTCAGCGTCAATCGCGCATGAGCTTAACCAGCCGCTGGGAGCAATCCGCAGCAACGCCGAGGCGGCGGAGGCAATTCTGATGTCCGAGAGGCCCGATCTCGAGCTGATCAAGCAGATCCTCATAGACATTCAAGACGACGATCAGCGTGCCCATGACGTCATTTCGCGGATGCGAGGCCTACTTAAGAAGCGAGGAGAGATCGACTGGCAGGAGTTCGACCTCAATGAGGTCATCACAAGTGCGATCAGGATTCTCCGCGGCGAAGCCGAGCAGAGGGGCGTCGTCGTGAGTTCCAATTGGGCCCGGCGGGAACTGCCGGTCCGAGCCGACCGGGTCCACGTCCAGCAGATCATTCTCAATCTGGCAACCAATGCAATGGATGCAATGCTCGACGTGGTCGCGACCGAGCGGAGGCTTATGCTTGAGACAACACTGACGAAGGATTCCAAGGTCGAGCTCTCGATTTCGGACACCGGTCGTGGAATACCAAACGAACAGCTCGCCAGCATTTTCGAGCCGTTCTATACTACAAAGCCCTCCGGAACGGGGCTTGGCCTTTCCATCGTGCGCGCAATAGTCGAAACCTACGGCGGCACGATCTGGGCCGCCAACCGCCCAGAAGGCGGAGCAGTTTTCCGAGTTTTACTGCCTCTCGCGCAAACTGGATGAACCATGGAACCAATCGTTCACATCGTCGATGATGATCGATCCTTCCGCACCGCAGTCGGGCGGCTGCTTTCGGCATCCGGGTACCGCGTGTCCCTCTATGAATCAGGCGATCAGTTTCTGGCGCAGTTTCCGCTTGACGAACCTGGCTGTGTCCTCCTTGACCTTGATTTACCTGGGCTGAGTGGGCTGGAGCTACAGGACAGGGTCACTGAGCGAGCGCCGCTTCTGCCTGTCGTGTTTCTCACGGGACGTGGCAACGTCAAAGCCAGCGTGCGGGCGATGAAAGCGGGCGCCGAGGATTTCTTGGAAAAGCCGGCCCCCAGGGGGGCACTGCTGGAGGCCGTCCAGCGGGCGTTGCGCCGGTGCGAGACGCAGCGCGTCGAGCAGGATCGTATCCAAGCCCTTAGGGCGCGCATTGCGCACCTGACACCACGTGAGTTCGAGGTTTTCGGCTTCATCGTCCGCGGCAAGCTCAACAAGCAGATCGCTCATGCTCTCGGCACATCCGAACGGACGGTCAAGGCGCACCGCCACAACGTCATGGAAAAGCTTGAAGCCCGATCCTTGGCCGAGACCGTGTCGATCGCCGAGAGATTGGGTCTTTTCGAACCAGCGTCGGATGCGCTCCCACGATAGCTTGGAGCGCGGCGCTTCACCAAAGGTCAATAGCCAGCCTCCAATGTTGCTCCTACGATCGTCATGATCGGGGCTGCTCCTCTTCCAGGCTCCAGAAAGGCCTCAAGTGGAAAGCCCACAACGCACAGTGGCCGTTGTCGAGAACGACGCAAGCGTGCGCCGTAGCGTCGTGCGACTGTTGAACGCAAATGGTTTTGCAACCGAAGCATTTGCATCTGCCGAGGCTTTTTTAAGCCATGCCGGCGCAAGTCAGTTTGGCTGTATCGTCCTCGATATTCACTTGGGTGGCGTTTCAGGCATCGAACTATGGCACCGCCTAAAGGCTTCCGGCAGCGACCTCTCGGTTATCTTCATCACCGCCGTTGAGGATGAGGCGCTTCACCTGGAGGCGGTCAAGGCGGGCTGCATCGCGTATCTACGCAAGCCGTTCCCGGCCGCCTTGTTGATCAATGCTGTCGACAGAGCATTGAGGGCTTGAATGCGTTGCGATCCCGATTGAGCAGCATCGCGATTCTCGGCTCGATTAATCGATGATGTGATAGCCGCCATCGACATAGAGCACCTGCCCCGTCATCAGGCGCGCGGCATCATGGGCAAGAAAGGCCGTGGCGACACCAACATCGTCAATACTGACGAGTTCTCTCGCTGGAGACTTCCGCATGGTCTTTTCCAGAAGTTCGTCGAATTCTGGAATGCCCGACGCAGCACGCGTCGCCACCGCTCCCGGCGAAATCGCGTGGACGCGAATTCCCTTCGGCCCGAGTTCTGCGGCAAGGTAGCGCACGGCGCTTTCGAGTGCTGCCTTGGCCACACCCATGATGTTGTAGTTCTCGACGACCATCTGCGAGCCGTAATAGGTCATTGTGAACAGTGTGCCTCCATTCCTCATCAACGGTTCGGCGAGGCGAGCCATATGGATAAAAGACCAGCAAGAGATATCCATGGTCGTCAGAAAACCATCGCGCGGCACGTCGACGACCCGACCACCGAGCGTGTCCTTTGGCGAAAAGGCAATTGAGTGGACGACGAAATCGAGCTCACCCCAGGTCCTTTCAATTCGGTCGAACACAGCCTCGATTTGCCCGGGAATAGCCAGATCCACCGGCATCAAGATCGACGCCCCGACCTCACGCGCGAGAGGCTCCACATGGGGCTTGGCCTTATCGTTCAGATAGGTGACGGCCAGATCGGCACCAAAGGCGCGAAAGGCCCGCGCGCAACCCCATGCAATGGAACGATCGTTCGCGATACCGACTATCAGCCCCTTTTTCCCTTTGAGAAGTTCCGCTTTTACGACCGGGCTGGACATGGCTTGCTGCTCCAGTGAGATCTGATTTCAGGGCCTGGTGATAAGCGCATGAACGTGGCGCGCGATCATCAGCTCCTCGTCCGTCGGCAAGACATAGAGCGCTACGCGGCTCGCCTGCGTCGATATACGGGTTTTACCCGCGTTGTTTGCTGCGTCATCAAGCTCAACCCCGAGCCAAGAAAGGCGCTCACTGATACGCGCGCGAATTGGCGCCGAATTCTCACCAACCCCGCCCGTGAAGACGAACGCGTCGAGACCTTCGAGGGCGGCGGCAAGCATGCCCACGCTGAGCGCGCAACGATGGACGAAATGATCGATCGCGAACGCGGCGCGCGGATCATCGCTAGCCAAAAGATCACGCATATCGCCGGAGATGCCTGAAAGACCTTTGAGACCAGACGCACGGTAAAGAAGATCTGTAACCTCTCCCGTTGTCATTCCTTTCTGATCGATCAAGTAGAGCACGACGCCCGGATCCATCTGCCCTGGCCTGGTGCCCATCGGCACACCATCAAGTGCTGTGAAGCCCATCGTCGTCTCGACGCTGCGCCCTGCCTTCATTGCGCACATGGAAGCGCCGCTGCCGAGATGAGCAACCACGACCCTTCCCTGGCCGACATCGGGCGCTAGGTTGCCGATCCGGTCTGCGATGTACTCGTAGGACAACCCGTGGAAGCCATATCTTCGTACACCTTCCTCGTAGAAAGCCATCGGCAAGGCGTAGCAGTCCGTATGAGGAGCATGGCCGCGGTGGAAAGCCGTGTCGAAACAGGCGACCTGCGGAACCAGCGGATTAATCTCCATGGCAAGCCGGATCGGCGCGAGATTGTTCGGCTGATGCAAAGGTGCAAGTTCTTGGAACGTGGCGAGCTTATCGAGGATGTCGTGATCGAGCAGGATCGGTTGCGCATAGTTGGGTCCGCCATGGACGACGCGATGGCCAATAGCCCGCAGAACGAAGCCATCGAGCGATCGCAACCAGTCACCAGCTTCAGCGATGGCAGCGGGCAGATCGCCCATCGCGGCCTGCTCGTAACTGCGATCGACGAGCACCTCGCCCGAAGCGGTCGCCGCACGCAAGCGGGGCCGCGCCCCGATCCCGTCGATCTGACCACGGATGCGCCGTTCCAACTCTTTGCCCACGATCTCGAAAATCTGGAACTTGAGGCTGGATGAGCCGGCGTTGACGACAAGGATCGCGTCCACGCTTCAAGCCGCCACTTGTGTAGACCGACGGCGGGCCGTCGCATAAAGGGTCGCAACTGCGCATGATGCCAGGCGACTGCGCACTGTGTCTGCCCGCGAGGTAAGAATAATGGGAACGCGCGCACCAAGCACGATCCCCGCGGCGTCCGCATGGGCCAGGAACGTCAGGTTCTTGGCAAGCATGTTGCCTGCTTCAAGATCTGGCACGACGATGATTTGCGCCCTCCCGGCCACGGGCGAGTTGAGCCCTTTGATGCGGGCGGCCTCCGGGCTGATCGCGTTGTCGAACGCAAGCGGGCCGTCGAGCAGGCCGCCGGTGATCTGACCGCGATCGGCCATCTTGCACAATGCCGCTGCATCAATGGTCGAAGGGATCTTGGTCGTCACTGTCTCGACTGCTGACACGATCGCGACGCGGGGTTCGCCAAGGCCAATAGTGACCCAGAGGTCGATCGCGTTCTGCACGATGTCGCGCTTGACATCGAGGTCGGGAAAAATGTTGATCGCTGCGTCGGTGATGAACAGCGTGTCCGCGTGACTAGGAACGTCCATCACGAACACATGGCTGATGCGGCGTTCCGTCCTAAGTCCGGTGGCAGAAGCAGTTACCTCCCGCATCAATTCGTCGGTGTGCAGGCTGCCCTTCATGAGCAGATCGCCTTTCCCCTCCCGAATGAGTGCCACGGCTTTCGCTGCTGCGGCGTGGCTGTGTGGCGCGTCGATGATCTCGTACGCCTTCAGATCAAGTTCAGCCTCGGCTGCAACTTTGCGAAGCTTTGCCTCCGGTCCGATCAGGATCGGAATAATCAGCCGGTGCTGGGCTGCTTCCAACGCACCACGTAGCGAGGTCTCGTCGCAGGGATGCGCTACGACGGTGATCGCAGGAGGGACCTCTTGAGCAGCAGCAATCAGGCGGTCGTATTTTGATGGCTCCAGAGTTGTCGCGCTAGAAATAGCCACTGATAATCTCCTACAATCTTGATCGCACGGCGCCGCGGTTGCGCGCGGCAGGTCTAACAGCCATCGGCGTCGGCTTGACGCCCACGCGCCCCTTATCCAGGCTGAAAAGCTCGGTCACGTGGGCAAAGCGCTCCGCCGCAGCTTCCGTCAACGCGCCGGAGGCCTCGAGCACGCCACGCAGGCTCTGCAAGCCGGCCTGACGCTGTTCAAGCTCGTTCGGCAGCATCGCTGGAATGGCTGCGAGCGCTGCCGCCTCATCGACAAGCAGGATGTAGTATTGATCCCGGACCAGTGCCTTGAACTGCGAAAGGTTCAGCTGCCGAGCATCTCGATGGCCACGCCGAAGCACGCGAATGGCCTGAAAACCGCGTTCGTCGGCCCCGCCACGGGCCATCCCCACGAACAGCAGCGATCGAACGAGAGCCTCCAGAGGACCGCCAACGGATATTCTCTCCTTCAGCGCCGCAGTGCGAGCTTCGAAAAGCGCGTTGATCAGCTTGCTCTTCGGCGCCTTGCGTGGTGGCAAATTTGACTTTGGATCGACGCCAAGGGCGGCCTGAAGCGCAGACGAGCCATAGATCGCACCGAAGGTTTGCTCGGCCAGCCGTTCCGTCATTTTACGCCAGGTCTCCAGCCCTTCGACGATTTGGCCGGAAACCTGCTCTTGGAGGGCGCTGAAGGGATTGTCCGTCCAGGTGGGGCGACGGTCGGCGCGAACGCGCTCTGCTGCCTGGGGAACCCAGTCGAGAAAAGGATTGGAGGGGCCGAAAATCTCGTAACCCAGGCGGAGGGGGTGAAGTCGTCGCATTGTCTCTGCCGATGAAGGGGTCACGGCAGCGCGCACCCAAGGTTGGGCAAACGCACGGTAAAGTGCAAGATTGATCTCCGAAAGCTGAGCCGCCGCCGCAAATCGCTTCTCATCGTCAAGATCGTTACCGCCGAGAGCACGAATATCGTCGAGGGTCCGTGCCTCGCAACGCATAATCCACTCCCCGGTGACCAGTTCCGGATGATCGAGCGCATCTGCTTTCGGCTCGAGAACCGCCTCATAAAGGCCAGGTGGCAGCACATCGATCAGATCGATGTTTGACGCGAATTCATCATGCTCCTTACGAGCAACCCCGGCGGAGACAAAAATCCCCAGATGGCCGACGCTTTCGTGGACGACATAGACAATCGTCTGGCCGAGCGCGCGAATTTCATCGACGCTGTCGTAAATGTCGAGAATCCAGTCGAGGGCCTGCTGAGGCGGTGTTATGTTGTCCCCCTTGGAGCAGAAGACCACAATCGGCGAACGGATCGTGCGAAGGTCGATGGCCATGCCATCAGATGTCCGGATTTCCCCTGCTGCAAGCTTGTTGCCGACGAACAGGTCATCGACGATGAACTGCATCTCATCCGCCGTCAGAGTGACGTGTCCACCCCACCAACGCTCAAAACCGAGATAGCGTTCGGCTTCCGTGTCCACCTTCGCGTAGAGATTATACTGCTTGGTCCACAGGGTGTTGGCTGGGTTCTGGTTCTCGAAATTCTGGACAAGCCAGGCGCCGTCGAATTTTCCCGCGCCAAGATCGCTGACCAATGCTGTCAGCCAACTCCCACCAAGAAGTCCTCCCGAGTAACGCATCGGGTTTTGCCCGTGGACACCTGCCCAATAGGCAAGCGGTGAGCCGGCGATGATGATCGGCCCGAAAAGCTCTGGCCTGAGCGCGGCCAGCATCATCACTGCCCATCCCGCCTGACAGTTGCCGATGACGCAGGGCTTGCCATCCGCTTCCGGGTGGCGGGAAATGACCGTCTCCAGGAACTGCGCTTCCGCGTACAGGACTTTCTCGATCGTCTGTCCGGGCACTGGTTCCGGCAGGAAACCGACAAAATAGCAGGTATGACCGGCCTTCATGGCCACGCCGATTTCGCTGTCGGCCTTGAAGCCACCGATGCCTGGCCCATGCCCTGCCCGTGGATCCACAACGATGAATGGACGCTTGAGAGGATCTATCGTGCAGTCGGCGGGAGGTATGATGCGCACGAGAGCGTAGTTGACCGGCTCTTTCAGGGTCCTGCCGTCCAGGATGAGCTCGGCTTCATAGTCCAGCACATGGGGCGCGCTGCGTGCAGCCTGTTCCTCATATTGCTCGCCGCGCCTGCGCATTACATCAAGGAACAGGACCCACCGTTGCCATGCATCCACGGAGTACTCCGTCAATGCATTGCCAGACATGGGTGAGGCCGGAAGACTGGAAAGCTTGGACATCGCGCCCACTCCGTTAGACGGTTCAAGGGACTAGTTCTTGATGCTGCCAATAACGACTGCCTGCTGTCGTGACCGATGCCCAGCGAGGCTCACGCGCTAGGGCGAGGTTTTCGTGCAGTTAGAAGAAATTGCAGCATACCGCTCGATCGTGTCACTGGTGTAACCTTATAGGGCCACCATCCGTTAGCAACGTTGATTTCGATCAAACGGCCGCCTATGCGACAGACCGAGACAATATCCTCGCGTTTCTGGTAACTAATCCAGGACGACACTCCACTTGTCATCCGGATTGAAGCGGTCGATAAACGGCACGATCGCTTCGGTGCTCGTACCCAAATCCGCTTCATAGACAATGCCCTGTTGGTTGACGACGAAAGTCTTCACACCGGTTTCAGCATATTTCACCGGCCAGGCGATCAACCCGAAGCCTCCGATCATATTGTCATTGATGATGAAGTCGTATTTCCCGCCGGCAATATTATCGCCTTGTGACGTCAGAATGCGGAAGCGATAGCCGAAATAACCCTCTCCAGCCTTCGCCTTCTCCAGAGCTGCTTCGCTGATCTCGTCGCCGACCGGGCTCTCACCATCGCCCTGCTCGGCCGGCCAGTACAATCCATCGGTCTGGCCTGGGCTGCTGATCAGCTTCTGGGCATATTCGAGCACGCCGTCGGCGTCGCGGTCCTGCGAGGCATAATCCTTCTGTGCTTCGACATAGGCGCGCACCGTCTCTATCGCCTCAAGTTCGTTCTCCCCGACGCGGCGGTTCACGATCTCCTCAAGCCCGACATAGGTGTCGAAAGCCCACTTGCCGTCCCGACCCTTTGTGATCGGAAACGGCAGCGGCCAGAGCCGATCACCGATTTCGAGAATCTTGCTTTCGCCGAGGTCGCGCACCACGACATTGCGTGCCACACCTTCGCGAATAAGCGCGAAGGTTTCCATCGTCCCTTCGCCCGTTTTCAGCTTTGCGGCGTCAAGGCCCAGAAGCTTTGCAAGACCATCGAGGTCGTTGGCGGCGAGCGCCGACTTGAACATTTCCACCGCCTTGGCCGGGTCGTCGAAGAGCGGCGGATCCTCCGCCGCGGCATAGTTCTCGATGTCGCCGGCGTCTGGTACCGCCTGGGCACGGGCCCCGTCGACAGCGAGCGGAAATGCAGCAACGGAGAAGGAAATGGCCGATGCCAGAAGAAGAGTCTGAGAAAGCTTGCTCATGATCGTGCTCCTGTTGCACCGTTAACGCCTGCCGCCGCCACGGCCGCCACCGCCACGGCCCCCGCCACCCGATGGCCTTCCACCGCCACTTCTCATCTGAGGCCGCCCGCCGCCGCGATGACCGCCACCCATACTCTGTCCGCCACGCTTCGAAGAAGCGACCTCGCGACGACCCGAGTTGACGTTGCCGAGGCCGGACGGCTTCTTGGGCCGGTTCTGTGCCTTTGCGGCCATCTTCTTCTTGCCGGCGGGTCGGTTTACCTGCGAGGGCTTGTTGCCTTTGGGCCTGTTCACGCTGGGCTTCGAGCCGCCTGGCCTGGCCTTCGCTACCGCCTGACCGCCGCCTGGGCGTGCCGCCGGTCGCTGCTGCGCCTTCAGCCCATCGAGCGTGCTCTTGCGCACGTCGTTGAGCTGACCGCCACCTGCACCGCCCGGTCGCGCCTGCGGCCGGTCGCGATTGATCTCGGCGGCGCGGTTACGAATGTTGTTGTTGCCGTTGGCCTTGATGTTGTTCTTGATGTTGGTGCGATCGAACTTCTGCAACTGATTGCGGTCGAAGTTGATCTTGCTGCGATCGACATTCTTCCAGTCGACGTCGTTCCATTTCATCTTGCCGTCGAAGTCGATGTTGTTGAAACAGTTGTTGCAATCGACATCGATGTCGCCGCCCCAATTGCCACCCCAGACGCCCCAGTCATCCCAGTCGACGATGGCCGCGAAGGCCGCGCCGGTGACTGCTCCGGCGAAAAAGGCGGCGCCCGGGTACCAATAGGCAGGATAGGGATCGTCATAATAGCCGATCGGTACCGGCGCATAATCGGGCTGGTAGAGCATTTCCGGCGCATACTGCGGCACATAGATCGTTTCGGGATTTGCCGACTGGATGACGACGTTGTCACCCTCCTCGACGACTTTAATCTTGTCGTCGGTCTTGATTATATCCTTGGCAACGGCTTCGTCACGCAGCTGCTGTATCGCTATGAGAACATCTTTCTGTTGGTTGGCGATCGCCTCGCCGAAGCTTTGCGTCCACTCGAGGTCGGTGCTCATCATCTTGACGATCTCGGGATAGTTGAGCAGCGAAACGATGCTGCCGTCCCAGCTTTCCTTCGGCTTCAGATCGCGATTTTTTGAACTCTCCTGAAGAAAACGTTCGGCCTCGACCACCTGCAAAGGATAGAGCGATGCAGCGGAGATGAGCGCGACCAACTCGTCGGGATAAAGCGCGATCCGGGCAACGAGGATCTCGAGCTCATCGTCGCTTAGCGGTTCTGGAGCCGCCTCCGCGGGCGTGGAAGGCGCTGTGGCGGTCTGCTGGGCCAGCACAACCCCAGAGGGCACAAGCATCGACAAAACGATCACCGTCGCGCGGAAAAACGTAAACACCCGCTCAATCGCCATTTCTTCCTCCAAAAGAGACTGGAAGGCCTCTTGCTCAAAACACTTGCGGGCGCAGGATCAACGCACCCGTTTCTGAACCGGGTCCCGATCGAGCACTTGAAGCTGTCGTCCCCATAACGGATGCTGTGGCGAGCAATGTTGTGCGCACCCCAGAATCCGAACTTGATAGAGCGTTTCAACACTAGAGTAGACACGCGCCAATGAGCTCGTGTGCCATTTATATAGCTGCGATTTATGTCGGCGTCCTTCGCCGTCATTACCAGAACAGTGGTCTGCCAAAGATAAAGGACAGGTATGTGAGCCTTGCGGTAGAATAAACTAGCACAGAGATCAGAATAGTCCATTTTCAATTCATTGCGTTCAGTTTTTTCCACTCACTGGCTTTTGATTGCCGCCTAGCGTTCGCTGGTCCGTCCGAAGTAAGGACCGCAAAGACACCGCCACGCCATCTGCCAGGGCGGCGGGTCGCCCCGGATTGTTTTTGCTCCGGGGTCGTTTTGTGATGGCGAGCCTTGCCGGGCGAGCGACACAACAATCGACCTCACCCGATTGATCGCCTTCTTCTTGGCGTTCGAGCAACGCCGCAATACATTTCGCGGCTTCTCGGATGAAATTCGGCCTATTATTTGCGTAGCGCAGTTAACTTCCCTGAAAACTGTTGTGTAGATTTGCAAATACGGTACGAATGCACCCTGAAAATGTTGATTTGCGCATCATACAAATAAGTCTTAACGTATTGCTCGAAACCTCAGTGTGGAGGTTGTTCGAAACCTCAGTGTGGAGGAGGACGACTTTGCCTAATATCTCCCTGGTTATCGCGATGCTGGCGCTTTTAGCGATCTCGGGCTGCGCAACGAGTGGAGGAGGCAATACCACCTACGCTCAATGGCAGGGTTCTTACCCCGATCCAAGCTTCGCCGCGATCCGGTCAGGCGGCGTCAATCCGGGGTATTAACGATGTCGTTGAATGGCGAGGAGCCGTAGCCTTCTAGGCTGCGGTCTTGGCGTTGCCAGCTTCTTCGAAAGCGGCGATCGCGTCCTCCAGGTCGTCGAAGATCATGCCGTTGCCGATCTTGTCGATGACGCCCGAGCGCAGCAAGGTTTCTCGAGGTTCGCTATGGAGCTCGACAATGCCGAACTTCAAGCCGCGCCCCTCGACGAAATCCCGCAGATCATCGAGCATCGCCGCTGCGGTGCTGTCGATCTGCGCTGCCGCGCCAGCATCAAAAATGAACCATCGCGTATCGGCAGGCAGGTTCTTGACGATCTCTTCCACGCGGCCGCGCACATGGTCGGCATTGAAAAACAACAGACTGCCTTGCAGAAGATAGATGGCAACGCCAGGGATCGGTCTTACGTCCTTGTAGCGATGCAGCTTGTAGAAGCCTTCGCGTCCGGGAATGCGGCCAAGAAGCGCATCGCGCGGCTTCAGCCCCTTCATCAGGATGTAGAGCAACGTCGCTCCGATAGCGAAAATCACGCCATGCAGCACCCCAAGGGTCAACACGCCGGCGATGCTGATGAGCGCGAAGACGAATTCGATCGGGCTGATGCGCCACAATTCTCGTAGAGCGCGCAGATCGATAAGGCCGATGGCTGCAGACGCCAGGATGGCGCCGAGCGCGGGGGTCGGCAGCAAGGACAGAGCGCCGGTGAGAAACAGCACCGTCAACGCCAGGGCGATAGCCGAGAAAATACCGGCCAGTTGTGTCTTGCCGCCCATGGAATCATTTATGGCTGTGCGCGAATCCGATGCCGTGACGGCAAAGCCCCCGAACAACCCGGAGGCGATGTTTGCTGCGCCGAAGCCCAGCAGTTCTCGGTTGGCGTCGACCGGATATTTGTTCTTCGCACCGAAACTGCGAGCCGTCACGATGCCCGCGCCGAAACTGACGATCAACACGGCGACAGCGCCCAAGAAGAGATCGCCGAGCGAGACCCCGGTGGTCATAGGTAGCATCGGCGTCGGCAGGCGCGACGGGATCTCGCCGACCACACGAATGCCCGCGGCGGAAAAATTGAAGGCGGCCGACATGGCCGTTGCAATCGCCACGGCCACCAGAGGTCCAGGAATGCCGGGTCGCCAGGCGTTGAGCAAACGCAGGAGGATGAAAAGGCCAACGCCGAGGGTGAGCGACGGCCAATGAATCTGGTCGGCCTTGTCCAACAGTTCCATGATCGGTCGAAGCACGCCTTCGCTTTCGATCTTCACGCCCGTCAGGCGCCCGATCTGGCCTATCAGGATCGATAGGGAGATACCGGTCATGAAGCCCGTGAGGATCGGCCGCGATAGAAAGTTTGCGATGAAGCCTAGCCGTAAAGCATTGGCGGCAAAGCACAGACCACCGACGATGACGGCGATTGCTGCGGTCGCGACGAGCCGATCTTCTGCGGTCGGAAGATTGAGCGACAATAGCACGGCGGCCAGCACCGTAACCGTTCCGGCGTCTGGGCCGACGATGAGTTGTCGCGAAGATCCGAGGAGAGCGTAGCCCAGAAGCGGCAATATGCTGGAATAAAGGCCCACCTCCGGCGGCAACCCGGCGATGGCCGGATAGGCGATGGCGCTCGGCAACCCGACCGCTGCAATCGCTAGACCCGACGTCAGATCATAGCGAAGCCACTCGGCGCGGTACTCTTTCAAACTCGCGATTAACGGCAAGGTCGGCATGGCCCAATTATACCTCATGATCGGATCTTCGCCATGGCTCATGGCAGGATCCCCTACAGCAACCATCGGAAGGGACCCGGTGGATCGCGCAACCCGCTGGTCGTCACGTCACAGGCAATTGATTTGATCAACCGATACCTGTCCGGTTGACTGGCTTAATCGCCTATTTTGCCCAGTCTCTTTCCATCCTCGACTGGTGCCATAAGTCTTTGGTTATGAGCCTGCCCCAGCGGCTCCATGAGAAGGATGCATGGACATGGTGACTTTCACGCTCAATGGTAAAAATCGGACGTTCGACGGCGACCCCGATACGCCTCTCCTTTGGGTGATCCGAGATTTCGAAAAGCTGACCGGCACAAAATACGGATGCGGGATCGCCCAATGCGGCGCCTGTACGGTGCATCTGGACGGCATGCCGCGACGGTCCTGCATCACACCGATTGCCATGATCGATGGTTCCGACGTGGTAACGATCGAAGGCATTGCCGGCAAGGAAGCCGAGGCTGTCCAGACGGCATGGGCGGGGCTGGATGTGCCGCAATGCGGCTACTGTCAATCCGGCCAGATCATGTCGGCGGTGGCGCTGCTGCAGATGGTGCCCAAGCCGACGGACGACGAGATCGATGGCGCCATGACCGGCAATCTCTGTCGGTGCGCCACCTATCATCGCATTCGAGCAGCGATCCACAACGCGGCCAATTCGATGGAGGGCTGAGCAATGTCGATCCATGACATCAAGACCAGCCGTCGTGGCTTCCTCGCCGGCACCGGCCTGATCATTGGCGTGGCGATCGCGCCGAAATTCCTCTCGGCGGCACAGACCGGGGTGCCGGCCGGCGGGAGCGGCGAACTCCGGCCGCTCAACGCCTTCGTCAAGATCGGTACGGATGACACCGTCACCGTGCTTTCCAAGCACATCGAGTTCGGCCAGGGGCCTTTCACCGGCCTTGCCACTCTGGTTGCCGAAGAACTCGATGCGGACTGGAGCCAGATGCGCGCCGTCCACTCGCCGACTGACAACAAGATCTACGCCAATCTCGCTTTCGGCCTGCAGGGCACCGGCGGGTCGAGTTCGATTGCCAACGCCTACGAGCAGATGCGCAAGGCCGGCGCTACCGCAAGGGCCATGCTGGTTGCTGCGGCTGCCGAAGAATGGAAGGTACCGGTCGCCGAAATCACCGTCGAGAAGGGCCGAGTAAAGCATGCGTCTTCCGGCAAGGAGAGCGGCTTCGGCGCGCTGGCGGACAGTGCCGCACGGCAAACTCCGCCTGCAGATGTCAAACTCAAGGATCCGAAGGACTTCGTGTTGATCGGAACCGAGCTGCCGAAGCTCGACACCCAGGGCAAGATCAACGGAACGGCGATTTTCACGCTCGATATCACGCCGGACAATCTGCTGGTTGCCGTGGTCGCCCACCCGAAGCATTTCGGCGCCACCGTGAAAACCTTCGATGACGGCGAGGCGCGTAAGGTCATGGGTGTGGTCGATGTCAAACAGATCCCTCAAGGCGTCGCGGTCTACGCGGACAACACGTTCGCGGCGCTGAAGGGCCGCGATGCACTCAAGGTCGAATGGCATCTTGCAAAGGCAGAAACCCGCTCATCACAGGAGCTCGCTGCCGAATACATCAGACACTTTGACGAGCCGGGCCTCGAGGCGGCGAATACCGGGAATGTCGACGAGGCCTTCCGAAAAGAAGGTCTCCAGACGATCGAGGCGGAGATTGTTTTCCCGTTTCTCGCACACGCCCCGATGGAGCCGCTCGACGCGGTTTTCATCAAGGCCGCCGACGGCTCGTCGACATTTACAACGGTGCGCAGTTCCCGGGCTTCGACCAGCAGGTGGCGGCCAAGATTCTCGGCCTCGACGAAAAGAAAGTCCGCGTGAATACCCAGCTCGCCGGCGGCAGCTTCGGCCGTAAGGCGCAATTCGGCTCGCCCTATATGCAGGAGGCGGCAACAACCTATGCTGCAATTGGCGGCGACCGACCGCTCAAGCACATGTGGACGCGGGAGGACGACATCCAGGGCGGCTTCTATCGGCCGATGTATGCCCACAAGATGCGTGGGGCGATCGATGCCGAGGGCCATATCACCGCCTGGGAACAGATCATTGTCGGACAGTCGATCATGGCCAAAGCGGACCTGGATCAGACATCGGTGGAGGGCGCATCCAACCTTCCCTATCAGATCCCCAATCTCAAGGTCACGTCACACAACATCGTGCTTCCGATCCCGCCTTTGTGGTGGCGCTCGGTCGGCCACACCCATACCGGCTTTGCGGTCGAAACCTTTGTCGACGAACTGCTGGCCCGCGTCGGTCGGGACCCGGTCGAAGGACGGCTTGCGCTGCTTGACAAGGGGTCGCGTCACGCCGGCGTCCTGCGCAAGGCATCGGAAATGGCGGACTGGGGATCAACACCTCCTGACGGCGCGCCCGTGGTGTCGCCGTCGTCGAAAGCTTCGGCTCGTTCGTCGGTCAGGTCGCGGAAGTTTCGGTCGGCTCCGATGGCGCCCCGCGTGTCCATAAAGTCTGGTGTGCGGTCGATTGCGGCGTCGCGGTCAATCCCAACATCATCAAGGCACAGATGGAGGGCGGCATCGGCTATGGGCTCGGTGCCGTTCTGTTCGACGCCATTACTCTCGGCCAAGGCGGACGGATCGTGCAGTCGAATTTCCACGACTACCGCTCGATCCGCATCAATGAAATGCCCGATGTGGCAGTGGAGATCATCAAATCTGCGGAAAAACCGACTGGCGTCGGCGAGCCCGGCGTGCCGCCCATAGGGCCGGCGGTCGCCAATGCGTGGCGAAAGCTGACCGGCACCCCCGTGCGGCAGCTTCCCATCGTCAGTGTCATCTCATCGTGAGGGATATCGTCAGATGACAATCAAGCTCCTGTTTGCAGGCATAGCAGTGCAGTGTCTTATCGTCGGGGCGGGCGTGATGCTCGCCCCGACGTCCGTGGCCCAGAACGCCAACGCACTACGCTCTGCAGAGTCGTTCCAGTCGATTTCCGACAAGCAGGCGCGCTCGGTCGCCCTCTTCGAAGAAGCCGGAAAGGTCATCCAGCATCCGCGATGCGTCAACTGTCACCCGGCGACGGAACGCCCATTGCAAGGAATGTCGATGCATCCGCATCAACCGCCGGTGTTCCGCGGCGATGGCGGCATGGGTCTCGTGGGCATGCAGTGCAACACCTGCCACAGCGAAAAAAACACGCCGGTCATCGGCCAGGCGGACACACTGAAGAGCATTCCAGGCAATCCCGCCTGGCATCTCGCCCCGATCGAAATGGCCTGGGAGGGCAAGACCCTTGCCCAGATCTGTGAGCAACTGAAGGACCCAGCTCGCAACGGCGACAAGACCATGGCTGAAATGGTGGAACACATGGCGCATGACGAGCTGGTTGGATGGGGGTGGCACCCCGGCGATGGCCGCGAACCGGTGCCCGGCACACAGGAAGAATTCGGCAAGATCATTCAAGCCTGGGTGGATGCCGGGGCTACTTGTCCGTCGGGCTGAAGATCGACCTTCAGCCCGAGGCAAGGGATACGACATTCTGCGGCTCAAATTTCATCCCGAGTTTTCGCACGGTCTGCAGGTCGGGACAATCGGAGTAGATATTCGCGGCCGTTGAATGGATCGACACCGGAACGCTTGCGCGAACGCTGCGGGTCGGCTGCCGGGGCATAGTGGTGGAAGGAGGTTTCCATGGTCCCCATGCCGCTTGTCAGTCCCGGCAATTGCTGCTGAATGCCTTGAACCCTCTCGGAGGCGACATGCCCTTCCAGCTGCGCTACGCCATCGGCGACAATCGATTTCTTGGTGACAGCACCCGACTTGGCAATCAGAGTCAGCAAGCCACCCAAAGTTTCCGAGGGAGCCTCAAGGTAAAATTGGTCGATCGGCTCACAGACAACGGTTTTTGCCGTTGATAACGCAGTTGCGAGGACCCACGGCGTCAACTGCCGAAAGTTTGCAGCGGTGCTCGACGGGGAACTGTGCCGCGCAGCGGTCATGGCAACGTGGCAATCGATGACTTGCCAGCCGAAGATGCCCTGCCTAAGCGTCTCGAATACGGTTTCCTCGACTGCCCGGTAGAAGCTTGCCGGCATCTGGCCAACGTCCACTTCCAGCGCGAAGCTGTTGCCCGCCCCTTCCGGTCGCGGTTCGACGCGCAAGCCAACGGTCGCCAGGAATGGATTCGGCTCCTTGAAGATGATCTGAAGGCCCGTGCCGGTTCCGGCGAGCCTCTCGGCGCAGATGACTGTACTATCCTCAAACGCAACTTCGAGACCGAAATCCGTCAACAGGGTCGATTGGATCACCTCCTTCTGCACCTCGCCATAGAGAGACACGAAGATGTCGTTCGTGTCGTCGTTCTTGCGCAGGTCAATCAGCGGGTCCTGTTCGGCCAACTGGTTTAGCGCCAGCCAGAGCGCCGCACGCTCGGAGGGACGCTGCGCTTGAGCCCGGGATTCCAACGTTGGAGGCGCAAAATGGTGCGGGACGTCTGCGAGGCGGGTGGTGCCTACCACGTCGCCGATGCGGGCGCTGCCAAGGCCGCTGACCCGAGCAATCTGGCCTGCCCTGAAGCTGGTTGCGCTGTGAATTTTGCCGGCGTCGAAAAGTTGGATTCCGGTCACCCTTGCCGACCCCTGAGGCAGGTCGAGAATTTCCCGCACGCAGACCGTGCCAGATGAGAGATAGAGATAGGAGAGCTTCTCACCGCCCCATCCACGCTCGATCTTGAAGATCCTGCCGGTGACAGCAGCATCAGGATCGAGGTCGCGGCTGGGCAGTAGGGTCGCAATTGCCGATGTCAGAGCTGGCAGGCCAACGCCGGTTACCGCCGCGCCAGCAAATGCCGGCTGCAACAGACCGCGAGAAACCTGATCCCGCAGCGAGCGGTCAAGTCTTTCGTCGGTAAGACGATCCGGCGCTTGCAGATAATCGCGCAGCAGCTCGTCATCGTTTTCCGCCAGGGACTCGCACAGCGCGGTGAAAAGCGGCTCGCTTCCCGGATCGAACGCCTTTACCTGAGCGAGTTTACTACCGGCATCAATGACGGCCGACATGGCGATGGGTCGAACCGGTAGTTGGCCGGCAATGGCTTGCAGCACTTCGTCGTAGCGCGCACCGAGACGATCGACCTTGTTGATGAAGAATAGGAAGGGAACCCCAACACGCTGCAACGCCCGCACGAGCACTCGCGTCTGCGCTTGCACGCCTTCGACTGCGGAAACAACGACGACTGCAGCGTCCAGCAACCCAAGCACGCGCTCGATCTCGGCGATGAAGTCGGGGTGACCGGGCGTATCAATGAGGTTCACCACCGTGTCGCCGATCGTGAATGAAACGACGGCAGCTCGGATGGTGATGCCACGCTGCCGCTCCAGAGCGAGGCTATCTGTCTGTGTATTGCCTGCGTCGACGCTGCCTAGCTTGTCGATGACACTGGCGTCAAAAAGGAGTCGTTCGGTAAGGCTAGTTTTGCCTGCATCCACATGGGCCAGGACGCCCAGATTTAAGGTGCGCATGAATCCTCAACTTCTCAGAAATTCCAACGTGATTTTCGTGAGAAGGGACTCGGCGCATTGGGACCTCTAAGAGCTGATGCCGCATGTTTTGATCCTTGAATCGGATTGGATTTAAGGAACCATGCAGTAGGGTTTCCGCACAACTCTGCTGCTTTGCAAAGCCGCCAGCAAACTTAAAAGCCGTATCTGAATACATGTCAAGAACCGCCATACCTCCCGTTGTGTCGGCAATTCACAGACAACGGTTGATTATCCGAATGCCGGATGGATGCGCGCTTGCTGTGTTTGCCGCCGGCGGCTTTGCGTCGTAATGCCTCGGCGGTCCGTCGATCTGTTCGTCGTTGAAGACACCGCCTGATGGTGCACTGGTTACTTGTGGGCCAAACACTCCACAAGGGCGACCTCGGGCTCCGTCAGGCGCATACGTCACCGTACGGATAGCGTCGGCCGGTCGGGCCAACAGCAAACGCCATAGCGGTCGCACGTCGGCCCTAAGTAGCCGGCGTGCGTCAATTCATCGGCCCGCAGGACCCATTTTTCTATCGCTTTGGAAAAACGAACTCGACGCGCCGGTTGAGAGCGCGCCCTTGGGGATTGTCCGCTCCGTTTTTCGTATTGGGTTCGATCGGACGGCTGTCACCTAGCCCTTCGACCGATAGCCGCGCTTTATCTGCTCCATGTTTCACAAGCCATTGCATGACGGCACTAGCTCGCTGAAGGGACAGTTCCTTATTGTACTGAGCCGACCCTTTGGAATCGGTATGACCCTCGATGATGATCGTGCCGGCGGGGACGGATGTGATGAGACGCGCGATGTCCATGAGCGTCGGTTCGGCGGCCGATTGGATGTCGGCCCTGTCGAAATCGAACAGCACATCGCCCGTCATGGACACCCTGACGGTCGTCGCGTCTTGTCGTACGGAAAGACCACCGTGCTGAGCGGTAAGCCCATCGGCTTTCGCAGACAGATCAAACACGGCGCTGTTCAGATCGGAGGGTAGCCCCTTCAAATCAAGAACCGTGGCCTTAAGATCACGTATTTCGCGATGGTAAGGTGACACCTGCGCATAAGAGCCGCTGGCCGCTATCATGATCACGACCATCGCGAGGGAACATTTCGCTGCACCAGCCATGGCTATCGGTCGGTAAGTTTGATCGCGTCGAGTGTCTCGACGCCCGGGATCGTCAGTGACACCTCGGTGACGTCCTTTGGCGGAGCAGGGAACCTACCATGCCAGGAACCCGCGATCGGAGAATCCTTGTTAGCTTTGATAACGAGGTTTGGATTTGTCAGCGGCTTATCACTGCTGTCCGTGAGCAGCAGGTATTTCTTATTGCCAGCAAGAACGTAGAAGCTGTTTTCATATGCGTCCTGGCTAATCGAATCATATATTCGTTCCAGCTGGTTCGTCGCGAGCGGCTTGAAGCGGAGTTTGATTGTTAAAACATCCCCGGCGCGGACAGCTTCGACGACCTGCGCTTCAGCGGCCCCGCCATCGGTCAAGCCTGTGGCCAAGGGTGCGACAGAAGTGGTTTCAGCCTGAGTTTGGGCGAAGGCCGTTTGAGCCAATCCAGTTGTTGCCAGGAGGGCACCAAGAGCACAGACAGTCGTGGCAATTCTGGTCACTTTTACCATATCAATCCTCGATTTTTCAAAATTGCAGGCAGTGCATACGAATCACAAAACAACCTCCAGTAACTTTCTCGCATGGGAGAAATGTGGCGAAGTCTTGAAATTCCCACATTTTCGCCCGCTTTCATTCGCTGCAGGACCGAGGGCTTGTTGTGATCGGATGTCTACGGGAGAGCAGATTGTTGCGGGCACTAAGAACATTTCCAAGAAAAGTGTGAAGCGGTTTTCCTTCAGGAAATGCGTAAAAACAAAGAGATAAAGCGTTTGTTCGGCCCGTCTAAATCGGAAACGCGCTAAAGCAGCTCGATCCAAACTGGCGCGTGGTCACTCGTGTGATCCCAACCTCGCACCGACTTGTCCACTTTGGCCCGCTTGAGATCGCCAGCAAGCGCCGGGCTTAACAGGAAATGATCAATGCGAAGCCCGGCGTCTCGGGCAAATGCGTTTCGGAAATACTTCCAGAATGTATAGATCCGCTCATTCGGATGGAGATGCCTCACCGCATCCGTCCAGCCCTGAACAAGAAGTGCGGCGTAGGCCGCTTTCACCTCCGGTCTGAAGAGCGCATCGTCTCGCCACCGCTCCGGCTTGTAAACATCCAGATCGGTTGGCATGACGTTGAAGTCGCCAGCCAAGACAACCGGGATCTCCAGTTCTATCAGTTGCGCCGCATAGTGCTGCAGCCGGTCAAACCAACGCAGCTTGTAGTCAAACCTGGGTCCAGGGGCGGGATTGCCATTCGGCAGATAAAGGCATCCGACGATTATCCCCTCGATTGCCGCCTCGATGTAGCGGCTGTGACTGTCATCAGGATCGCCCGGCAAACCGCGGCGCGTCTCCATTGGGGTCCGTCCTCGAGCCAGGATGGCCACCCCATTCCATGATTTCTGTCCGTGCCAGATCGCGCCATAGCCGGCTTTCTCGATTTCCCGATGAGGAAACCTGCTGTCGGGCGCTTTCAGTTCCTGCAGGCACACGACATCCGGCTGCCTCTCCTCGAGCCACCGCAGCAGCACGTCGAGGCGACCGTTGATGCCGTTGACATTGTAGGTGGCGAGTTTCACCAGAATGATCTGCGCCGCCGGCATGCGATGGGCAGCGACGACGAAGCTTCGTTGCCCATCTTGGACTCGCGATCCTCCTCGCGCCGCCGACGGCGTTCACCGCTGCCGGTATCGATTGGCTCGCGCATTCTCATGGCAGACCTCCCTTGTGATTTTCCCCTCCACAAACGCGGCTGCGGCGCAAAAGATGCATTCGATTGGGAACGGTCGGGAACGAAACGCCGGCTGAACGGTTGAGTTCCTTTGCCGCGTCAGGAGAACTTGTATCATGGTTGCCCCAAGAGCGAATTGGAAAGGCTACATCAAGTTCGGCGAGGTGACCTGTCCCGTGGCGCTCTATACGGCGGCATCAACTTCTGACCGCATCGCCTTCAACACTCTCAATCGCAAGACGGGAAACCGAGTCAAACGCGAATTCGTCGATGGCGAGACGGGAGATACGGTTGAGCGTGACGACCAGGTCAAAGGCTATGAGATGGAGAATGGCCAGTACGTCGTCCTGGAACCCGAGGAAATGGCCGAAGCCGTTCCCGACAGCGACAAGACCCTGAAGATAGAGGCCTTCATCCCCTGCTCCCAGATCGACACAATCTACTTCGACAAGCCCTATTATCTCGCTCCCGACAAGCTGGGCACCGATGCCTTCGTGCTGCTGCGCGACGGGATGAAACAGGAAAAGGTCGCCGCGATTGCGCGAACGGTGCTGTTCCGACGGGTGCGCACCGTCCTTATCCGAGTGCATGGCAAGGGGCTGATTGCCTCCACGCTCAACTTTGATTACGAGGTCCGTTCGGCCGACAAGGCTTTCGAGGATCTCCCCGACCTCAAGATCGAAGGCGAGATGCTGGATCTTGCCGGACATATCATCGAAACCAAGAAGGGTAGCTTCGACGCCAGCAGCTTCGACGATCGATATGAGGCTGCCGTGGCCGAACTGGTCAAAGCCAAAATCGAAGGACGCTCGCTTCCCAAAAGGAAGGCGCCCGCTGCGTCGAAGCCTGGAGATCTGCTGCAGGCACTGCGCGAAAGTGCGGGCATGGGTGCGAAGAAAACAAAAGCAAAGCGCACCGCAGCGAATGTCAACAAGGGCGCCGCTCGCAAGCCAGCTGCAAAATCTGCAGCTGCCAAATCCAAGCCCGCTACCGCGCAAAAACGGCGCGCCAGCTAGTCGGAGGACGCTTTCATGGCCGTTCGACCCTACTGGAAAGGTTATCTCAAGCTGTCGCTGGTGACCTGCCCGGTGCAAATGATGCCGGCAACGTCCGACGAAGAAAAGGTCCGTTTTCATACGCTCAACCGCGCGACACAGAACCGCGTTATCAGCCACTACGTGGATGCGGTCACCCGGCACGAAGTCAAGGAGGACGACCAGGTCAAGGGCTATCAACGCGCCGAAGACGAGTACGTCATGCTCGAGGACGACGAGCTCGAAAATGTCGCGCTGGACAGCACCAAAACCATCGACATATCCACCTTCGCACCCCGCGACAGCGTCGAATGGATCTGGTTCGATACCCCGTACTATCTCTCCCCGAACGACCCTGTCGGTCAGGAAGCCTTTTCCGTCATTCGTGAAGCGATGGAGGCCAAGCGGGTGGTTGGCATTTCGCGACTGGTCATCTCGCGTCGCGAACGCGCCGTCTTACTGGAGCCGCGTGGTAAAGGCATCATCCTGTGGACTTTGCGCTACGGGGACGAGGTCAGGGACGAGAAAGCCTATTTTGAGGATATCGGCAACGAGAAAGCGGATTCCGACATGATGCCGCTCGTCCAGCAATTGATCGAAAAGAAGACCCAGGACTGGAACCCGAAGATGGTCGTCGACCCGGTCCAGGATCGGCTGCTCGACATCATCAACACGAGGAAGAAACAGTCGAAAAAACCCCAGAAGGGCAAAGCGAAATCGCCAGCGTCGGAACCGAGCAATGTCATCAACATCATGGATGCGCTGCGCAAATCTGTGGCCGCCGAAACCCGACCCCGCAAATGAGCCGCGCACCATTGCCGAGGCGTCCGGTCCGCTACAGCCATCGCCCACGATCCATGTCGAGGTGAAAAGCATCCGCATTTTCGGCGGATGACTACGCCGCAGCCCTGTTCGTTTTGCTCAGGCGCTTGATTGCCTGCTCCAGCGAGCGCTGGCTTTCACAATAATCCTGCCAAGCGGTCCCCGCTCTCAGAAGCTGCGGCACGGTCCGGATGGTGAAGCGTGTGGGATCGAGACCCTTTTTGACCTGCGTCCAGTTGAGCGGCATCGACACCGTGGCCCCAGGGCGCGCCCGCGGCGACAGAGGAGCAACGGCGGTCGACATCCTGTCGTTGCGCAAGTAGTCGAGGAAGATGCGGCCCTCGCGCTGGTTCTTCGCCATCCTGATCAGGTAAAGATCCGGATTGTCACGGGCCATCCGCTGACAGACATCATGGGCAAAACCCTTCGCCTCTTCCCAACTCAATTTCTTCCGTCGCGACACGGCAAGCGGCGTTACGACGTGCAGTCCCTTGCCACCCGTCGTCTTGCAGAAGCTTACCAGCCCGAGTTCTGCCAACCGGTCCCGAATTTCCCGAGCCGCGTCAATGACGGTGGAAAACTCGACTTCGGGGCCCGGGTCCAGATCGAACACCAGGCGGCCGGGCACCTCCGGTTTCCCGGGCTCGCAATTCCAGGGATGCAGTTCGACACCACCGATCTGGGCGATCGCCGCAAGCCCCTCGACGCGGTCGATCTGCAGGTAAGGCTTCTTGTCCCCGAATACGGTGACCAGCTCGAGCAGGTTCGATGTTCCGGGCATGGCATGTCGCTGGAAGAATTGCTCGCCGCCAATGCCGTCGGGAGTGCGAATGATCGAACAGGGCCGACCTTTGATATGATCGATCAGCCAGGACCCGACCGCCTCATAATATTGGGCAAGCTCAACCTTGGTCACCGGCTTCCCATCGCCACCATCCGGCCATAGAGGTTTTTCCGGGCTGGAAATCAGCACGCCCATGACCTCGGCCTTCCCGCCCTTGCGGATACGATTTGGTACTGGCTTTACTGTCGATGGATCGGACACGGCAGCCTTTGAAGGTGACGCCGGTTTTTCCGCTTTCACCTCGCCCGCCGGTTTGTCTTCCCTCAAGCCCTTGAATGCCGCCTGCCGCACCTGGCCATCAGTCGTCCAGCCGGCGAACTCGATCTCGGCAACGAGATCCGGCTTGAGCCAAACGATATTCCGATCCTTCTTTGGCGCCCCGATCCCCGTAAAGGGTGACCGGGAGGCCTCGAGCTTTTGCAGCTTCGGCAACAGCATTTCGACGGTCTTTGCGCCATAGCCTGTCCCTACCCGGCCGACATAGACGAAATGCTCGCCACGATTGACGCCAACAAGGAGAGATCGGAATTTGCCGTTGGTCGTTGCATAGGCGCCGATGACGACTTCATGACCTGCGCGGCATTTGGATTTCGCCCACGTGTCGGAGCGGCCGGACTGGTACGGTGCATCCGCTTTCTTGGAAACGATGCCCTCAAGCGAAAGACGGCGGGCCGATCGCAGCACGGCGTCACCGTCGGTTTCAAAATGCTCGGCGAAGCGCAGATGCGGATCGTCGCCCGCATCCTCCAGCATCGCTGCGAGCCGTTCTTTCCGCTCTGTCAGCGCAAGCTCTCGCAGGTCCTCATCGCCGGTAAACAGGAGATCGAATGCAAAGTAGACCAAGGCATCAGTCTCGCCTTCGGAAAGTGCTGCCTGAAGGGCGGCAAAATCAGGTGCTCCTTTTTCGTCAAGAGCACAGATCTCACCATCGATGATGGCATCAGGCAGAGCTGCTGCCGACTTGGCGATGGCGGCAAATTTCGCTGCCCAGTCGAGACCTTTGCGGGTTTTCAAAGTCACCTTGCCATTCTCGACCCGCATCTGAATGCGGTAGCCATCAAATTTGATCTCATGGATCCAGCCACCGCCGTTCGGAGGGCGGTCCAGTGTTTCGCATAACTGCGGTGGGATGAAATCAGGCATTCTGGATTTCGGGCGTCTGGCGGACACAGACTTTTTTCGGCTCCCCGCTCCCGCCTGGCGTTCCTCGGCGGCAAGACCGTGGTTGCTGTCCCACACCGCGTCGGCCCCAATAGCGCCGCCCTCCACCATGAAGGGCTTTGGCTTTCTGCCTTTGCCCGACGCGATCGCGTCCATCGAGCGTCCGGAGGCGACTGAGGTGTCGTTTTCCTCAAGGACAGCCGCTCCGTTCTCATCGATCGAAAAATCGTCACGATGTTTGATCAGGAGCCAATTCGTTCGTTTTCCACCATCGCGATCATGACGCATACGCACGAGCACGAAGCTGCCGTGGAGCCGTTTGCCCTCAAGTGTGAACTTGAAATCACCTTTGGCCAGCGCCTCTTCCGGCGTCCGATTTCCTTCCGGCTCCCAATAACCGCGATCCCACAGCATGACAGTGCCCCCGCCATACTGGCCTTTCGGAATGGTGCCTTCGAAATCGCCATAGTCGAGCGGGTGATCCTCGACCTCCACCGCAAGGCGCTTGTCTTGGGGATCGAGCGATGGCCCCTTGGTCACGGCCCAGGATTTGAAGACACCGTCGAGCTCCAAACGAAGATCGTAGTGCAGCTGGGTGGCGTCATGTTTCTGAATGACGAAGCGACGTCGATTGGAAGGGCTGAGCTTGCCCGCTCCGCTTGGTTCCTTGGTGACCTTGAAATCGCGCTTCTGTTTGTAGGTCGAAAGCTTGTCGCTGGCCATCGCTGTCCCCGGTACTCGTCCGCCATCCGCACCGACTTCCTTGAGTGTAGATCAGGTGCGTGCAGGCTCGCCTGCCAATTCGTTGCTCATGGCAACACAAGGATAACGCGCCCGTGTTCACCGTGCTGTCACGTGCTGGAACGGCTCGCATCCTCGCGAGACAAAACCATTTTCGGGCGCGTTTGGTTCCTCTCGCGGTTGACCGATGTCGGCGGGTGGGGGGAAGCTGCGGAGTTTCGATCTTCAGCAAGCCGCTACCCTGTCAGCCGGACTTTGCACACTGCCCGAACGTCAGACAGCAGGTCTGGATGACGATCAAGATGCAGAGCAGCTTTACCAGTGGCACTGACGGCTTCGCCCTGCCTGCTTGTGGTGGCCACTTTGGAGTTTCTTAAGCGTCCCGTCCGGCGACAGACGGTCATCCCAAGGATGTCGCGGAAACAGCCCTGGGATGACCCGTTCGCGCACGAGGCACGTCACGCCTCGGTACGAAAGATCGGAAATTGTTCACTGTTCTCGAAAGGCCCGGCTGAATTGGTCGGTAAGCGGCTTCGATAGGAACGACAGTGCTGTTCTTTGCTCCGTTGAAACGAAGACCTCCACCGGCATGCCGGGCAAGAGTTTATTGTCACCGAGCTTGGCCAACTCCACTTGGGCAACCCCGATATCCGCCAAGTAGTATGTCTCGCCCGAACTTGGGTCGTTGCTCGTTGCGGCCGACACATAGGTGACGTGTCCGGAGAGTTCGGGAGTAGTGCGCTGATTGAAAGCCGAAAAGCGAAGCTTGGCCACCTGACCGGAAAACACCTGATCGATATCGGTGGGAGAAAGCCGGGCCTGTATCTTAAGTGCAGCGTCGGTCGGGACAAGCGTGACCAGCTTTTCCGCCGGCGTGATCACCCCACCAATCGTGTGGACGAAAAGCTCGTTCACGGTTCCCGACAAAGGGGCGCGTATATCAGTGCGTTGCAACCGATCTTCGACAGCCACCTTTCGTTCACTCAACTCCGAGATCTTCTGTTCGACGGTCGTTAGATCACGCTGTGCTTCGGTTCGAGCCGCCTCGTCGATGGCAATGATCTGAAGCTCGATTTCGCTGGTTCTGGCCTTGGACCGCGCGATGTTGGCTTGTATCTCGCCGTACTCGCCGGTGATCTTCGCCATTTCGCGATCGATGATGTACTTGCGGGAGGTCTCGAGCAGGTTCTTGTCGGTGAGGCGCTTGATCTTCTTGTGCTCGGTTTTGATCAGCGCCAGTTCGTCCTGCTTTGCCGAGAGCTGAACCTTCAAGCCATTGACCTCCTCTTCCAGTTGGGAAATTCCCAATTGGAGCTGTTGCTTCTGGCTTTCCCGGTTCTGGCGGTTCCCGTAGAAAAGCCGCGCCTCGCCCATGAAGACCGTCGGAACCACACTCATTGCCTCACTGAGTTCTGCTCCAAACTGCAATTCCGCCGCGTTGTCCCGTTCGGCGACAAGCCTCGTTTTTCGCGCCGCCAGTTCGACGAGCTGGTTCTTGACGATGGACAGTTCCGCTCGGGTTTGCACGTCGTCAAGCCGCAGCATGATGTCGCCTTTTCTGACGGCGTCGCCTTCCTTGACCAGGATCTCGCTGACGATGCCGCCGTCACGATGCTGGATTGCCTTCAGGTTCTGATCGACCTTGACC
Source organism: Ensifer sp. 1H6 (assembly GCF_001976035.1). Classification (NCBI taxonomy): domain Bacteria; kingdom Pseudomonadati; phylum Pseudomonadota; class Alphaproteobacteria; order Hyphomicrobiales; family Rhizobiaceae; genus Ensifer; species Ensifer sp. 1H6. Next base: position 406,428 of record NZ_MOAI01000001.1, read on the forward strand.
ATTCCCGCCGCAACGATCGCGCCCGTAAGCTGGGCCGTGGCAGCCCATCCGCCGGCGCCGGCAAAAAGCAGAACGCCAAGCAAGGCGCCGACGATAACCCGGAAGGTTACCGGGAACGCGGCGTCTGCCTCATCGTCGCCGATGGCTGGAGGATTTCGTTGTGATTTGAGCATTTTGTTTCCCTCCCCAGATTATATTTGAGCGGTCTCGACGACCACCAACATGTGATGACCGCTCAAAGTGACAGCCACCTCATATTCCTGGTCATTGTCGGTATCGAATTCGATCCGCGTAATGCCGTGTTCCTCTGTCCCCTCATGCCGCATCCTGATCGGGAGAGCATCTTCATCTACATCCTCCCCATAGATGGCCTCGAAATGATCCTCGAGATTATCGACGATCTCCTCGAAGATCTGATACCTCGACATCTCGATGCGGTCCCCCACCATGAAATCGAGGATGTGATGGATGGCATCGCTGGTCGATGAGCCGGCCGGCATATTGAAACGGAAGACGTCATCGCCGCTGCCTCCCTCAAGGGTTAGGGCCGTTTGACCGACGTGGAAGACATCCGCCTGGGCGCTGCCCACGATCTGTTCAAAGCTTGTGACAATGTCGGTGCCGATATCGACACCGGTCGCAACGCCGGTCGCAAGGTCGATGACAACCCCATGCGCTGCTGCAGAATAATCGAGAGTGTCCAGACCCGATTGGCCGTTATAATTGTCGTCGGCATTGTCGGCCGCAGCCACGACGGTATCGTTGCCCGCCCCAGCCGAAACGATATCTGCACCAGCCCCATCCTCAATCGTGTCGTCGCCGGCTCCGGTGACGATCGTCTCGGCGTGATCGCTGCCGATGACGCTGTCATCGCCTTGACCGGTCAGGACCACCTCGAAATTCGCGACGGTGTCCTCGCCGACGTCTGCGCCCGAGGCTTGGCCTTCGCTGAGGTCGATCTCGATCGACCGTGACAAGCTGGAATAATCGAGCGTGTCGGTGCCATCTCCGCCATCGTAAAGATCGGGGAGAAGATCCCCTCCTGCATCTTTAACCGTATCGTCGCCGGCTCCGGTGGCGATTGTCTCGGCCTCAAGGCTGGGGGTCACGCTGTCATCCCCCTGACCGGTCATGACCACCTCAAAATTCGAGATGGTATCGTCTCCAATCTCTTCACCTGAGGCTTTGCCTTCGCTGAGGTCGATGGTGATCGATTGTGACACGCTGGAATAGTCGAGTGTGTCGGAGCCGTCGCCGCCGTCATATTGGTCCGATACGAGATCCCCCTCGCCCGCAATCGTGTCGTTACCAGCACCTCCCATGACGATATCCTCGTCGCCGCCCCCGACCAGAACGTCCGCGCCTTCGTCCCCGAAGAGATGGTCCTTGCCCGCTTGCCCGAGCAGGGTATCGTTTCCGCTACCGCCGGACAGGCGATCGTCACCGCTGCCGCCGTCGATGGCGTCGTTGCCTTCATCACCGGCAACCAAATCGTTTCCGTCGCCGCCGAAGGCCAGGTCGTCGTCAGCGCCTCCATGCAGGGCGTCGTCTCCCTCATCCCCAGACAGAATATCGCGCCCCTCCTCGCCAAACAGACGGTCGTTGCCGCTGCCGCCGTGGATCTGATCGTCGCCGGTGCCGCCGAAGACGACATCGTTTCCGATCCCTGCGAAAATGATGTCGTTGCCCCCGCCCGCGACGATGTTGTCGTTGCCTTCGCCACCATTCACCGTGTCGGCACCACCTCGGGCATCAATGCTGTCATCACCCGCCCTGCCGTCGATGGCATCGCCGCAATTGGTGCCGAGCAACAGATCGTCACCCACAGTCCCGACGATCGGCGGGGCGTTGACCACGGAAAAAGACGCAGTCTGGGTAATCGAAAGCTGGCCATCTGTGATCTGGTAGGTAATCGTTACCGGACCAAGCTCTGTCCAATCGTAAAGCCAACCTTCTGCGGTCCTCGTAATGGTGCCGGATGTCACCGTGATATCCCTGACGGAAAGCACATTGCCGTCCGGATCGGATGCACCGCGCAATAGATCCGAAAGGCCGATGACGACCGCAGCACAACCGGAAACATCTTTCAGTGTGACTGAGCCGTTCACGCGTGGTGCGCGGTTAACGGGGTCATTATCTTCGTTGTCGTCATCATCGTCATCGTCATCACCACCACCCGACTTGTCGTCTTCCTCGTCCTTCGTCGGGAAAGTTTTGACGGGAGGGCCGGCAGTAGAGGGGCCTGGCGCGACATTGTCGTTCGACGCCCTCAAGACAGGCGACGGGCTTTCCAGCTCCCACCGTTCAGACATCGAGGTCGAGAAATCATCCGGCCGGAATGAGGGCGAACGAATGTCGACGGCATCCATTTCTTCGTTCTGGCTATTGTAGTTTCGCATGGCGCCGCCAGCCTTCTTTTTGGCCGGCGCTTCCTCTTCCTTGACTTCTTCCGGCTTGTTCTCCGCCACCAACTGCAAGGGCGCGATATCCTCCTGCGGCTCCCTGGCTTGCGGAGGCTCCTCCGCCGGCTCCGACGCCGTGCTGAAGGCGCTCTTCAGATAAAGCGCAAAGCCCGTCAACAACATCGCGATAACAGCCGGCGCTCTTGACGGCGCTTCCTCGTTCTTCAGGCTGTAGCGCTGGTGCGGGTCTTCCTCTTTGACCGTTTTTGTTCCCTTCGCCTCGATCATTCCGACACCTTTGACGTCATGCGCGCGGGCAGTGCGGGTCGGCCAACGGCGTCCCCGATCGCGGCTGGTTTCAGGATTTCGTTCTTGGGCCCAAACGCGACCAGCTTGCCGCCTTGAACCACGGCGATCAGGTCGCAGGCGGTAAGCGCGCTCGGACGATGGGCAATGACAATGGCAATGCCATTGCGGGCGCGAACGGCTTGTATGGCCTGCGTCAGTGCGGACTCGCCCTCTCCGTCGAGATTGGAGTTGGGCTCGTCCATGACGACGATGAACGGATTGCGGTACAACGCCCGTGCAAGCGCGATCCGCTGCCTCTGACCCGCGGACAGGGATGCGCCCTGGGGCCCGAGTGCCGTGCGATAACCATCCGGCAACCGCACGATCATCTCGTGAATACCCGTGGTTTGTGCCGCGTCCACGATTGCCCTTGGGTCGACGTCAGGGTCAAGCCGGGAAATGTTCTCCTCAACCGTGGCGTCCAGGAGCGCCACGTCCTGCGGGAGATAACCGATGTGCTGCCCGAGACAGCTGTCTGACCATTGCGTCAGTTCCGCATCATCCAACCGAACGCCACCGCGAAGGGGCGGCCAGATCCCGGTCAGCGCGCGCGCCAGCGTTGTCTTGCCGCCGCCGCTTGGACCGATAATGCCCAACACCTGGCCGGCTTCGATGTCGAAACTGACGTCGCTCAGAAGAACACGGCCGGAACCGGGCGCTGCGACCGTGAGCTTTTCGACCTTCAAGGTCTTGGCGGGCGCAGGAAGGTCCATCGGTGCAACGGTACTCGTCAATGCGACCACCGTTTCCTTGAGGCGACCGAAGGCGGTTCGTGCCGTGACGAAACTCTTCCAGTTGCCGACGGCAAGATCGACCGGGGCAAGGGCGCGCGCCGAGGCAACGGATGCAGCGATGATGGCGCCGGCAGACATTTCCCCCTGGATCGTCAGCCACGCCCCCAGGCCCAGAACCGCAGACTGCAACACCATCCGAAGCACCCGGGAGATCGCCCCAAAGGTGCCGCTGATGTCGTTTGTCCGGGTTTGAAGCGCCAGATGCTCCTTGTTGGCAACATTGAACCGGCTGACCGCACGCGGCGCAAAGCCCATGGCCTTCAACACCTCGGCATTGCGGGTGTTTGAATCGGCAATGGCATTTCGCTCAATACCGGCCTTGTGGGTGGCGGCGGCCCATCTGCGCGTCATCACCTCGGTCAGGATCGCGAGAATCGTGAGGACAAAAGCGCCGCCAAATGTCAGGGCGCCGAGATAGGGATGCAGCATGTAGACGAAGATCAGGTAGAGCGGCATCCAGGGAAGGTCGAAAAAGGCGATCGGCCCCTGGCTGCCGAGAAATCCCCTGACCGTATCGACGTCGCGGCCGCGCTCGAGGGCCTCTGCCGTGGAGAAGCCGAAACGGGGCATGTCGATCGCAACTTCATGCGCCAGCGGGGCGATCTTTGCATCCAGCCTTGCGCCGACGCGCACCAGTATCTGTGAGCGGATGATGTCGAAGAGCCCCTGGAACAAATAGAGCCCGATCGCCAGGATCGAGAGCCCGAGCAGGGTCGGGATGCTGCCGCTGGTCAAAGCCCGGTCGTAGATCTGCAGCATGTAGAAGGAGCCGGTCAGCGCCAGAATGTTGATTATTCCGGAGGTGATGAAAAGGAAGAGGAATATTCCTTTAAATCTCTGCGTAAGCTTCTCAGCGTTCTTACGTTTCGTGCCAGTCAGTGGGGTCTTCGTGCGCATGATACTCACCAATCCGCGTTTGATGGAGTAAGCCGGCGCGCCCTTGGTCGGCGCGCCGGAAAACGCTGGTTACAAGTTGAAGTCAGAACCGGTGAGGTTGTGGTTCCCCTTGATGTTCAGGCGGAACTCTGCGGCTCCGTCATTGTCGACGCTACCCGAGACGACGGTGTAATCGCCATCGGCCCTGGTTTCATGGGTCACGGCGAGTTGTGCCGGGCCACTTAGGCTCGATCCCGAGACCAGGGTGAAGGATTGATTTCCCGCGACCCCGTTGTTGGCATCGGTACCGCTGAGGTCGATCTTGTCACCGGCCTGGAAGCTGGTGATCGTATCGCCATCGGCATTGGCTTCGGACTGGAACCGGAAGGTATCGTTGCCGGCTCCGCCTTCGATGACGTTGACGAAGGCATTGGCGACAATCGTGTCATTGCCCGAGCCGGTCACGACATTTTCGATCCCCCACAGGGTATCCTGCCCGGTCTGACTGCTGGACACGCTCCCCTGGTTCATGAACCCGGAGCCGATATCGACGGTCAGACTGGCGGTTATGGCCGACATGTCCAAAGTGTCGTTGCCGGCATCGCCGTAGTAGATGTCGTCACCATCATCCTTGGCGGCGACAATGATATCGTCGCCGGATCCCCCGGATACGAAGTCGCTGCCGGCACCGGTCTGGATCATGTCATTGCCGGCATCGGCAAAGATACGGTCCGATCCGGCATCGCCGTAGAGCATGTCGTTGCCCTCACCGCCGAGAATGTCGTCGTTGCCGTCGCCGCCGAAGACCAGGTCGTTGCCGCCACCGGACGTGATGAAGTCGTTGCCCTCATCACCTCTGATGACGTCTGCACCCTCACCACCGATGACGGTGTCATTGCCACCAAGGGCAACGATCGTTTCGGCATTTGCCGTACCAAGCAGGACGTCTGCACTGGCTGTGCCGGCGATCGGCGATCCTGCGGACGGAGCAGGAGTGTTCGGCGTTTCAGCGGTATCGTCGTCCGTCCCGGTGATCTGCGGTCCGCCGCCGTCGTATTTCTTGAACGTGACGGAGTTCGTGCCGTTGCTGACCGTGACGTTGCCGTTGGCCTCGGTGGTCACGAAGTCCGTCAGCGTGCCCCCGAGCTCGATCACGTCCTGCGGACGCAGTTGGCCGACAAGCGTGTCGTTACCGCCATTAGACCGGAAGACGATCCGATGCTCGGAGCTGAGCCCGGTTATGTCGACCGTGTCGTCGCCGGTATTGCCGTCGATGGTGATCGTGCTGAAGTTGAGGCTTGTGAACGGCGCATTGAAATCGCCGAACACCTGGATCGTGTCACCAACGATGGGGCCGCCGCCGTCAGGCTGGTTCGGGTTGTTGCCGTTGTTCGCGGTCGTATTGAAAGCGTTGACCGTGATTTCTTCGATGTTGTCCAGTTCGGCGATAACAGTGGTGTTCAGCCCGACTGTACGGGTGATGATGATCTCGGCATCCGCACCGGTGACAGGAACCCCTGCGGCAATGGCAGCTGCCTTTGCATAGATACGGAACGTTTCTGCCTCACCATTGCCAGTGAGCTGGAAGGTGTCGGTGCCGGCGTCGCCATCAACACGATCAAACCCTTCGGTGGAACTCATGTTGATGGTGTCGTTGCCGGTACCGGCGTCGATCATGTCATTGCCGGTGCCGCCGTTGATCGTGTCTCCACCGTCGCCGGCATCTATGTTGTCATTGCCGCCGCCGCCGGTGATCGTCGTTCCCGCGGTATTGCCGATGATGATTTCGGCAGCACCGCCGCCGGTGATGTTTCCGGTCACGCGGTTGATGTTGACCTGGGCCGTATCCGTCAGGCCGCCATCGGTAGCGGTGTAGACGAACGAGCCGCCTGCTCCGCCTGTGTCATTCAGGGTGAGGATGCCCGCCCCGATCACCGGAGTAGTGACGCCATCCGGGCTGCTGACGGCGGTGATCGTAAGGGCGCTGCCTTCCGGGTCGGTATCGTTGGCAAGAAGGGCTGCATGCGAGATCGTGAAGTTCACCCCTTGCGCGACGTTGGTGATGACCGTGTCGGTATTGACGGACGGTGCATCGTTGATGGCATTCACGGTGACGGTCGTGGTGGCGACCGCGCTGGTCAAAAGCCCGTCATTGACGGTGACCTGGATGCTACGGGCGGCCGTGCTCGGGTTCTCCGAGGTGTTGGCGTAACGCACCTGCTGGATTGCAGTGCGGAAGTTGGCAATCGACGAGGGGCCGGTGAGGGTCAGGGTAATCTGCCCCGCAACCGAAGTGTCCACCGCCGCGGAAATTCCTCCCGGCAGGCCGCCCTGCACCGTCAAGGCATCACCGGCGCTGGCATTGGTCAGAACCACCCGGGCAGAAGCCAGGGTCGTGCCATCGTCGGTAATGACAGGGCCAAGCGCAATGGCAACGGCAGGGGCATTTTCGGTATAGCTCGTCTGGTAGTTGTTGCCAGGCGCGCCAGCCACGGGCGTGATCGTATCGACCTCGGTCTGGATGTTGACGTTGTCGATGTAGAGGTTTTCACCGCCGTCGAAAGTCCCTGCGGCTCTGAAGCGGATTTGAGTATTCGTGCCGATCAAGCCTTGGGGGATTGGGGCCGTAAAGACGTTCGTTTGATTGCCGCCGACGGTGCCAAGCTCCGTCCATGCGCCGTTGGTTGTGTTACGAACTTCGACCACGACATTCTCGCCGCCATCCAGTTCGTCTGCGACGTAGTTGAAGCTTAGGGTCGCCCTGGTAATGCCTGTCAGATTGACAGCACGCGCAAGGGTCTCATTGCCATCGATGCCTTCGATGAATTGCAGTCTGCCAGCGGCGAGACTGACACTGATATCACCCCCTGTGGCGCCGCCGGTATCGTTGCCTTCAACCCATGGGCCTCCCCAGTTCGAAGCGCCGTTGTTATTCGTGTAGGCGGCTGCGGTGAACGTATCGCGATAGGCCTGCGCGACCGTCGCTGTCGTCGTGGTGGTCGAGGGGCCGTGCAGATCCAGCGTCGGCGCCTGCAGCGAGATATCCTGGTCGGTGAAATCCAGAAGCTCGACGTTTCGGATCGTGTCGGTGCCGTCGGTCGCCAACCCGCCAACATGGGCGACTGTAACCGTGCCGTTTGTGTTGAACGTAATGTCATATTCGGCACGGGCACCCGAGAACACGGCCGTGTCGATGTCGGCAATCCCGTCGCTATCCACCTGGTCGTTGCTGTCGCGGATTGTCCGCACGATTGCCAGCTGACCCGGATTGATGGTGCCGTTGAACATGGCGGCGGCGAGCGTCGTCATGCTGTTGTGCAGTACAGGCGTGCCTGTATGCTCAGGATCGTTGGCGGCATAGACGCCGATCTGCACGTCCAGCCACTTGTCGCCGTCGATGATGTCGTCACCGGCGTTGCCGATGATACGGTCGCTGCCGTCGCCGCCGAGGATGATGTCTCCGCCGTCGAAGGAGGTGACGCCGGCGCCAAGCAGCGCCTGCAGGCCATTGACAAGCGCAATGCCTTCAGCGTCGAGCACGCTGCCGAGATACCCTGTGGTCCCGCCTTGGGTCAGAGGCGCCCTATCGGCCGCCACGTCTTCGGTTCCGGCCAACACGTCGTTGAACCTCGTCCCGGAGAGACCTTCCATGGATTCGTATTCGTCGAGTGCAGCGTTCTCCGGCAGCACCGGAGCTTCGTCGAACACGATCGGGATCGACAGGTCGGCATTTACCCCACGGGCGTTGTCCTTGTAGGTCGCCCAGTCGAAGCCGGACATGCCCACCATTTTTCCGCGGCCGGCGCTGCCGACCATGATGTCGTCGCCACCTTCGCCGATGAACTCGTCAAAGCCGCCATCGCCGAGGAACACGTCATGTCCGTCAACGCCGTCATGGGCAAAGACTTCATCGAAGTTATCGCCAGGCGCACCGTCAAATGTACCGGTTTCGATCCAGTCGTTGCCCTCGTTGCCGAGGATGCGTTCGGCGTTCTTGTTGCCGTAGATGAAGTCGTTGCCGGTTCCGGCGAAGACCTCCGATCCCATGTCGGTGCCGAGGAAGATGAAGTCCTGGCCGTCATTGCCCATGACCAGGTCGAGGCCGGGTCCTGCATGGACGACGTCATTGCCGGCACCCGCCTTGATGTTGTCGTCACCGCCGGAGTCGACGATGATATCGTCGCCTGCGCCGGCATTGATGATATCGTTGCCGAACCCACCTTCCAGCCGGTCGTTGCCGCCGTCGCCATAAAGTGTGTCGTCACCGATCCCGGCGATCAGGATATCGTTCTGCTCGGTGCCGCCAAGGACCACGTGGTCGCCGCCGGTATATTTGAGATAGTTGGTATCCGCGCCCGGTGTCGCCGGGTTGTTGCGTTGGACGAGTGGTGTGAGAATACCACCGCCGAGAGGGTCATTGCCCAGATTGTCGGCACTTTCGTCGACGCCGGTCCCGGGATTGTCATCCATGATGCCGTCTGCACCGGCCGTCTCGCCGAGACCGGGATTATACTGCTTGGTCCGATCGATCTCGAGAATGAGGCCGGGTGTCGAGAAAACGTCGGAAGGAAGATGCGTCGCGTCGGTATTGCGCATGATCATGGCTGCGAAGGAGTTGTTCTCCATCTCGCCAAAGAGGTGCAGGCCGTCGAGACGCTGCAGGTAATAGAAGCGGTCGCCGCTCTGCAGTTTTTCCATCTGGGTTTCGAAGACGAAGTTGAAGGTCGAGCCGAGCATGCCGCCGAAGGGCATGATCTGTTCGGCAAGGCCGCCGATCCATAGATCGACATCGTTGAGACCACCAAGCGATCCCCCGGCAAAGGCGCCGGTGGCATTGAGAAAGTCCTCGGCGTTCGCCTGTACCGCCAGTCCGCCGAAGGACTGGTTGAAGATCAGGGTCATCGCGGCGTCGCGCTTGCCTTCGATCGTCGTCTGGCCGGTGATCAGCGGATGCGTGCCGTAGGCGGCGATGAAGTTGATGATCGAGGCTTCGTGTTTGAGATGGCTAGCGAAGTCGACCCAGCTCTCATAGGGCTTGAGCAGGGCATCCTGGTTGGTCGCCGCATAGAACTGAGCGCGCGCTTCATTCAAGGTCGGCACACCCGTGTCACGACCGCGAGCCAGGTTGATGGTCGCCAGATCGAGCGGCAGCCCCAAGAGATTGTTGCGAAGTGCGCTGGTGACGAACTCGTCGATCTCGTTGCCCACCTGCCGGGTCATGCCACGGATAATGGCGCCGGCGGCGACATCGGCATCAACCACGCCGGCCGTACCGTTGTTCTTGAACTGGATCGGATTGAGAAAGCCCTCGATCAAGCCGATATGGTCGGCATTGAAGCTTTCGTCGAAGCGGTCGATGGACTCAGTCAGCATCGAGTGACCGAAGCGATAGACCACGTGAGCGAACTCCGCCACGATCGACGGGTCGATGGTGACGTCGAAACCGTCCGGCACCAGGAACACGTTGATATTGGGCTGGATCTTGCGTGCAAATTCTTCAAAAACAAGATGCTGATACTGCATTTCGGTGCCGAACTTGGCAGCCTGGAATAGGCGTTCGCCGTCCCAGATGAGCCCGGTTGCGCTTGCCGGTACTTCCGTGACGTCGACAGCCAGCCATTCGTTCAGAAATGCAACGGCCTCCGCTTGCGAAGCACCGTTTGTGAGCATGGCAGCGGCGTCGGCCAACACCACGTCCTTGGTGTGCTGCACCAGGCGATTGTGTTCGGAGTGGAAGACGTGGTGGACGGCCGTCAGGCCGATATTCTCGTTTGCACGGCCGTCACCGGCGATAAAGTGGGCGTCAAGCAACTCGTTGTCATACTGACCATCGGTCGGCGTTTGGTCCGGATTGCCGAGCCCGATTTCTAGATCGCCGTCGGCAAGACCCGTGGGGACCGCATTGTGGGCGATGTCGGCCAGGAAAGCGTGACCGGTCCGCACGGCCAGATGCTGTACATCGGGAAGCGTATCGGCGTCGGGACCGTCTGCGACGAGATTAAACAGGCTGAGTGGAGCGGTTGGCGTGCCCGATTGCAGTGACTGCGGTGGCCCGGCCATGACAACCTGCGGGAAGCCCGTTGTCGGGTTGGGGATGAAGTTGCCATAGGCGTCGGTCGCCAGCAGCGGCAGGTTGCCGACATGAAAGTCGGTCAATTCGATGCCGAGGATCGTTCTTGCCTGGGCCTTGACGTCGGCCCAGGTGGCCATCCCGCCATTGACGCCTTCAATCAGCCGTCCGGTTGCAACCGGAACGCCGTCCGCATTGAGCACATATTGGCGCAGGAATACCTGATGGGAGGGATGCGAGGTATAGGTCTGGTTCTGGTCGACGAATGAGGTCGTGTTGTTGACCGGACGGTCCGTATCGTCTGCGGTCCCCATCACACCATCGGCGCCCGGCCCGGCCAAAGTCGCGCGGGTCAGCACCATGAAGTTGGTCGTGCCACCTGGCACATAAAGCGGGTCGTCGGGCATCAGCGGTATGAACACGGTGCCGTTGCCGCCCTTGGCGACAAGATCGAGCCCGTGATCGAAGAACTGGCCAAAGAGCGTGAACCAGGAATTGAATGAGGCAGACAAGCCTTCGTCCGGCGCCAGGTTGGTGATTTTGACGTTCGCGCCTTCAAGTTCGATGCCGTTGTCTGTGAGAAGTGTCATCAGAGCATCGTCGACAGCATCAAGTGCTGCGCGTGCCGCGTCCAGTTCCGCAAGCGCATCGGCTGCCGCCTGTTGCAAGGCTGCGTTGCCGGGACTGGCCGATGCCGCCGCCGCCGCTTCCGCATATTCGCGCTCTTCGGTCGCGACAGCTCTGAACTGCGGGATCAGCGGTGCATAGGCCGCCGAAATCGCTGCTGTGACGGCCATCTGCTGGTCCGGGGGAACGATGCCAGCCCTTTGCAGGCCGGTCAAAATGGCCGACGGATTGCCAAGGGTCTGGTCGACGAGCAGGTTGGAAATGGTACGCACATAGGGGTCGAACACGTCACCGGGGCCGGCTGTTCCGGGGCCGTCATTGTCGATGCCTGGCTGGTAGGTGACGGGGACCATCGGTGCCGGACCGGGACCGTCGGGGTCGACCATGATCGTGCGGAAATCGGTGCCCAAAGGCTCTGGGAATTCATTGTCGGCCGCACCCCATTCCGGGTGAAGCGGGTTGTTATAGGTGCCGTCAACCGTTCGCAGGCCCCAAGAAACATTGTAGCTTGGAACCGAACCGTTCGGGCCGAACAGCGACTTGCCCTGAGTACCACCCGACTGCTCGAAGAGCGCGTGATCCTCTGCGATTTTGATCTGCTTCAAGATGAAATCGAGGTCAGAACGAATATAGGCAACCATTTCTACTCTCCCCTTGAAGCCGGCAAATGCGGCTTGGCGTGACCGGTGAAATATTATTGATGACGTCGATCGTCCTGCTGCGCGGGTTGTTGCCCGCACATCGCCGACAGAAACATTCGCTTTATCTAATTTGCTAATAATCAACTGGTCCGATGCCTCTTGGCCAGTTGCCTAAGTCCAGTCATTTTTCAGACTTTGGTGCCTAAAGCGCGCATGACGTTGGTCGCCTAACCCCGGGACCAAGGTCTTAATCACAGGGCGCAGCATCACCGCTGCTCTGGAGGTCAAACGGTTCAGGCGATGGCTTTGCCCGACAGGCGGTTCCAGACCGTTGAGGCACTACAGATTTAGACTTACCTACATAAGCTCATGGACAGGAAATGGGCGCAGGCGTATATCTCCCGCCAGAGGGTGGGAGATCAAATATGAGATCAATTGCACTGGCTCTGGCCGATGATCATCCATTGATGCTCGCGGGTCTTGTAGATCTATTTAGATCCAAAGAGGAGTTTGTAGTCGTCGCGACTGGGTCTTCCGCCGAAGAAGTACTTGAGATCGGGCTACAAACAGCGCCGGAAGTTTTCATCGTCGACATTATGATGCCTGGCAACATCTTCAATACTATCCTGGACCTGATGAAACGCGGTTGCAGGACGAGGTTCCTGGCGTTCAGCGCCATGTCGAAATCTGACATCGCAATCAATGCGCTCAAGGCCGGCGCCAGCGGCTACGTCGTCAAGGGGACCAGTCCACAGGAGCTCATCGATGCGGTTAAGGCCGTTCAGCGAGGTGAGATTTTCATAAGCCGGGATCTCGCCTGCAAGTTGATTGAACACCACAGAATGGCTTCGCTCCGTGCCGCAGCCGGGCCACCCGTCAAGTTCAGCCTCAGGGAAGGCCAAATCATCGCAATGCTGACGCGGGGATGCACCAACCGCCAGATCGCCGTGGAATTGAAGATTGGCGAAAAAACCGTTAAGAATCATATGACTGCGCTCATGCAAAAGTTAAATGTCCGCAATCGCCTCGAAGTGCTGATTGCGACACAGAAACTTGATCGGGACGAGCTGCCCGCTCCACGCCACTGATGGTGATATCACAAAGCCTTGCCTGATCTGATACCCGATTGCCTCAATTACTAGCTGTATTTCGAAACGTTTCTGAGGCGCTACTCTCCGACGGATTCACCCGATCCGGAAAGGCACTACGCTCACCGATTGTACGCACTGGAAGCGTCGGGTCTCATTCCGCCCTACCACTATTGACGAATGCCCAGTTAGAGCAACTCACCGCAAGTCGCACACAGCAGCCGATCGTTTGAGGATTGTACCGCAAACGGACGAATTGCAGAGAATTGTGCGCAACAGCACGCTCAATCCAGACATTAGTCGCTGGAGGTGCAGTGTCATGCCAACACGCGTCAACACAACAGCTGCGCTTGCGGAAGAACTTGGCGAACGCCTACGGGCCGTGCGGCTTGATCACCGGTTCTCGCGGGATAGGCTTGCCGCCGCGCTTGGCGTCACGCTCCACCAAGTCCAGAAATATGAGAATGGCAGGAGCAATATCTCCGTGCCGATGCTTATTCTCATGTGCGAGGCGCTCGGCGCTCATCCAATGGAGTTGATCGGCACGATGGTTGAGGCTCGCGTGCCCGTTTGCAAGACACAGGATATCGCGCACGAGCGTCTAGTCATGGCCCAGCTGAAACTCGAGGAGATCTGCAGGGAGATCGCCGCAGGGACGTGATTGGTCATGTCGTCGGCCTGCCCACCGCCGCGACGGCTCGAAGATCGAAAGACTGGCAAGACTGCCGATCAGACACTACTGGGAACGATCCTTGAACATGGTGCGTTCAGCATTGGCATCTCGGCGAGAAACCGGACCGGCGATCTCTCGGACCTTGGCGAAGAGTTCTACATGATCGAGGCGCTGAGCGTCGATCTCATCTAACTGCCGACCCTCGACTACGACGTCGTGACAGCACCCCAGCAAGGTGAAGATGTCTACTTCCTTGCTTCCGTCGAGTCCATCGTGGCCGTTCGATACTGCGGACGCCCGGTGGGACGGTAGGCTTGGATGATCACCCCGCCGGCGGTGGACCGCGATGCGACCAGTTCGAGTGCCCTGTCCGGGCCGGTCTCGGGAAAGAGCCGCATACCCTGGCCGAGGATCAGCGGGTAGGTGAAAAGGTTGATCTCATCGACCAGGTCGTTGTCGAGCAGCCAGCGGATGAACGTGGTGCCGCCATGCACTTGCAACTCGCCGCCCGGCTTGGCCTTCAGGTCGCGGATCGCGGTCGCGACGTCGCCCGAAAGGACAGTGGTATTCGTCCATTTCGGGACCCTGAGCGTATTCGATGCCACGTATTTGGGCCGCGTGTTCAAGGCGAGTGCGACGGGGTTGTCACGCGGGATCTCTTTGACCGCCCCCCAGGAGCCGGCAAAGACCTCGTACGTCCACCGGCCGAACAGAAACGCGTCGGCGCGCGCGTAGATCTGGCCCAATGCGGCCCCCGCCTCTTCGTCGAAGAGCGGCGCAATCCATCCGCCGCGCTCGAAGCCGCCGCGACGGTCCTCGTCGGCCGAGCCGAGCCCTTGCATGACTCCATCGAGGGAGACATTCGTCATGGTAATCAAGTTCATGATCGTCGTTCCTTCCGGTTGGTCACCGTTTGATCGGGCCAGTTACACGCGCCTTCGCTGCATAGACGAACGGCTGATCCGGAATTCGACAAACAATTCAAGAAATCTTTTCGGCCGCCGTCAATCTTGCCGGCATACCGCCGGGCCAACGGATCAGGCTTGCAGGAAGGTGCGCGCAAAGCCGGGTTCCGTTACCTCGATCGCCCCTTCCGGAAGCTTCAAAAAACGCTCGATCGCGGTGCCATAGGTTCGCATCCAGCTGTCCAGCATCGCCGCTGCCCCGTCGAGATCACCGGCCTCCGAAAGTTGCAACGCCTTGTGCATCATCTTGGCGACGCTCAATCGCAATTGCAGAAGCATCATCGCGGCAGTTTCCGGATCAGGTGCGTCCAGCGCTCCCTGCGCATGACCGCGCCGCAGTATCTCCGTGATAATTGGCAGGCTGGCTGCCTGGAGAGCCTCGTCGATGCGGTGATACAGCACGACGTTTTCCGGCTTGAACAGAGCGTTGAAGGTATTCTTCAGCTGCGGCGCCATTTCAAGCTTTAGTCGCCGCGAGCCGGCGAAAAGCGCATTCAACTGTCCAACGGCATCAAGCGAAGGGTCTTCGGCGAGGGGCTGCAGTTCCTCGAGATTCCTCTTCGCCAGTCGGGTCGCAACCGCCTCGAGGAGCGCCTCCTTCGAAACGAAGTAGTGATAGAAAGCACCCTTCGAGACATCGGCCTCACGGATGACGTCGTTGACCGTCGTATTCTCGTATCCATGCTGAAAGAACAGCCGTTCGGCGCAATCGATCAGCTCCTTCGATCGGACCTCGGGCGATTTCTTTATTCTAGCCATAAGTGCTCCGAGAACTGCGCCTTAGCACGGTTTGCAATGTGTTCCACGATGCCCACGATAGGCAAGGTGGTGTTCACCCTTGAAACAAACCGACCGTCGGTCTATTTTTACTGCATCGATTGGAAGGTTTCAAGGAGCGTTTCTTGCGGCTAGCTCGTTATGCCATCGCAGCTGCCACCATCGCCGGCATCGGCGCGGTGGCCACCTGGTATTTGTTTCGTGCAGTTCCCGTATCCGTTGTTGCCCCCAAGCGTGGCGATGCGGCAGAGATCGTATACGCGGACGGTGTCGTGGAGCCGCGCACCTGGGCGAAGGTCACGCCGACCGTGGCCGAGCGGATCGTCGAACAATGCGACTGTGAAGGCGAACGCGTCGCCAAGGGACAGGTGCTCGCCCGCCTCGACGACACGGAGGCGCGCGCAGCGCTCAGCGAACTCCAGGCGCGTCTGACGCTGGCGCAGGAAGAATATCGGCGTAAGCTCACGCTGGCCGGAAAGCGCACGATCAGCGAACAGGAGGTCGACCAAGCGCGCAGCGAACTGGGCCAGCTCGAAGCCTTGGTGGCGGGTCGGCAGGCGCGGCTTGCGACCTACGTGTTGCGAGCACCGAGCGACGGCCAGGTGCTGCGGCAGGATGGCGAGATCGGCGAAGTCGCCGGACTCGGCACGGTGCTCTTTTGGGTCGGGGAACCGAAACCGCTGATCATCACGGCCGACGTCAACGAAGAGGACATTTCGCGCGTCGACGTCGGGCAGCGGGCGCTATTGAGATCGGATGCTTTTCCCGATCGCAAGCTCGAGGCGACTGTCGACAGCATCACGCCAAAAGGCGACCCGGTGACAAAGACCTATCGTGTCCGCTTCCGCCTGCCCGACGACACGCCGCTGCGCATCGGCATGTCGACGGACGTCAACGTCATCGTGCGGGTATCGCATGGCGCCTTGATCATTCCAACCGTAGCTCTGGAAGGGACAAAGGTCGCCGTGCTCGACGGCGGGCGTATCAAGATACAAGCCCTGAAGACGGGCATACGTGGCGCCGAAGGCGTCGAGATCCTGTCGGGTCTCGAAGACGACGCCCGTATCGTCTCGCCGTTCCCGACCGACCTTGCCGACGGTGCTCGCGTCAAGGCCGCGGCCGAGCCGGAGAAATGAGTTCGCCATGCGCCTCATCATCGACATCGCGCTGACCCACATTTCCGGCCGGGGACGGCAGACGGTCGTCGCGATGCTGGGAGTTGCCGTTGGCGTCGGCTTTTCCATTGCCATGGCGGCCCTGATGCAGGGCGGCCAGGATGATTTCGTCCGTCAGCTCGTCGACACCATGCCGCATGTGCAGGTGACCGACGAGCAGCGCACGGCCCGGCGGCAACCGGCAGAGGACCAGTTCGATGCCGCCGCCATTTTCGGGCTCAGGCCGCGAGACGACCGCCGCGGCATCATCAACCCAACCGCAGCCCTTGCCTGGCTCAACGCCTGGATCCCGGGGCGCATTGCAGCGACGCTGAATGCGCAAGGGGTCATTCGCTATTCCGGCCAGGAGGTCGGCGCCGCAGTCCTCGGTATCGACCCGCAAGCCGAGCCCCGCGTCTCACCGATCATCGAGGATTTCAAGGCGGGAAGCTTCGCGACCCTCGCCGCCGGCGGCAACAACGTGGTCATCGGCGATACCATGGCCTCACGGCTGGGCGCTGGCCTCGGCGATACGATTACCGCGGTCTCGTCGGAAGGGCTTAGCCGCCGCTTCAAAATCGTCGGGCTGTTCCATACGGGCACCACCGCGCGTGACGAAGGAGAAGCCTACGTGCTGCAGAAGAACGCACAAATCCTCTCCGCGCGGCCGAATGCGATCAACCAGATCAATATCAAACTCGACGACCCGAACGCCGCGCCCGCGGTGGCGCGCCGCGTCGAAGCGGAGCTTGGCTACAAGGCGATTGCCTGGCAGGAGGCGAACGAGTCGATCCTGGAAGCGCTCGTCGTTCGCAATGTCATCATGTACACCGTCGTCGCCGCGATCATGTTGGTCGCAGGCTTCGGCATCTTCAACATCATCTCTACGATCACGCACGAGAAGGCGCGAGACATCGCCATCATGAAGTCGTTGGGTTTCACCGAGTCCGACATGCGCATTCTCTTCGTGCTCGAAGGTGTGGCCATCGCCACGGCCGGCACGCTGCTCGGCTGGGCGCTCGGCTTTGCGATGGTTTATGCGCTTTCCCTGGTGCGCTTCGAGATATCCGCAACCGGGCAAGAAATGACCCGGCTGCCGATCGCCTGGAGCATGCTTCACTATCTCATCGCCGCCGCCTTCGCACTCGGCTCGGCAGCCGTAGCCGGCTACCTGCCCGCAAGGCGCGCGGCCCGCGCAAATCCGGTCGACATCATCAGGGGGGCGACATGAGTTCACTCATCGAGGCCAAGGATCTCACGCGCATCCTCCAGGAAACGGTGCCGGTCACGCTGGTCAAGGAGGTGTCAGTGACGATCGCCGAACGGGAATTCGTCGCGGTCACCGGCCCGTCCGGCTCTGGCAAGTCGTCGCTTCTCTATCTGCTTGGCCTGCTCGATCGGCCGACCAGCGGCACGCTCATGATCCGCGGCCGGGACACCGATCTCATGGATGAACAGGAGCGGGCCGCCACGCGCCTTGAGAATATCGGCTTCGTCTTCCAGTTTCACTTCCTGCTGCCGGAGTTCACTGCGCGCGAGAATGTCGAGATCCCGATGCGCAAGCTTGGCCGCCTCGCCCGAGATGAGATGCGCCAAAGAGCAAGCGGTCTGCTCGAGGCACTGGGCCTTTCCGATCATCTCGACAAGCGTCCCGATCAGCTTTCGGGCGGCCAGCGTCAGCGCGTGGCGGTGGCAAGGGCACTCGCCAACGATCCACCACTGATCCTCGCCGACGAGCCGACCGGCAGCCTCGACAGCAACAGTTCCGAACAAGTCTTCACCATCCTGGAGACGCTGGTGCGCAAGCAGGGCAAGACGGTGGTCGCCGTGACGCACGATCTAGACATGGCTGCGCGTATGGACCGGCGCGTCCAGCTTGTAGATGGACGACTGCATTGAGTGAACATCGCTTTGGTATTCCCGGCGCCGGACAGGTTCATAGCCAAAACGGCCGTTCATCGTCACTTTGGGAACAAGAACGTTACTGCCGCTCTGAAACCCCATCCTTGCGGCCCATTTTCAGGTGCCTGTGCCCAGTACCGCGCACCCGCTGTGAAGCTCACGGGCTGCTCACCGAATTTCACCAGCTTTGACACCTGAAAATTGACCGGAACCGACCACTCGTCCTGGATCCAGTCGTACGTGCTTTCAGTATTCAGCGAATAAGTCCATGCATCGGGCGTAGTATAGGAAACGAAAGGCTGCAGATACGTCGAACTGACATCCTCCCGGTCACTCTGGCCGGCGAAAGACCAGATGTGGTTGGCCAGTATCCCGTATGTCCAAGGTCCTTCCTGTTTCAAGGCGACAGCCGTAGGACCAGCTCCCCATTTTCCACTCCCAAGTAGCTCATCGGTCGCTGTTGGGATCAGGAAGACCGGCCCAGCGCCCCAGATGATCCCGCCTGGGCCAGGTTGCTTGGGGGAAACGAAAAGGCTCTGAGTGATATCGCCGAGACCGAACTGGTGGCCGGATTGCCCGGCTATGTCATTTTGCGAGATCACCGGCAAGATTGTGCGCGAGATGATGTTCCAGTCTTCGTTCAGCGAGATTGGGATGACTGGTTGGATGTTGAGGACTTCGCGATTGCCATTCTCCGGGCCGTAACCGCGATCATAGTTGAACTGAAAGGGCACGCTGATGAGCGAAGCAATCGGATTGCTGAGCTTCTTGGCGAGCTCAGCGCCGGACTCTTGAGCAACAGCTGACCCGACGGTAGCCATGAAAGAGACAGTCAAACAAATAGTTCTGTAGTGCGGCTTCATAGTGTGACCTCGGCCCCTGGATTCGAAGGTTTTCTGTGCTGCTTTGCCTCAAGACGGCAGTGGTGCAGCTCGCGTAACGGCACAGTCAGCGGACCACGATCGGTCCGCTCGTTGTCTATAGACGTCCGCTGTACGTCGCGAACGGCACATGAGCATCCTAAAACCGTACGACCAAGCCGAGGATGGGCCCCTGCTGAACGGTGTCGAACACGAACCCATCATCGCTGTAGTCGACGCCCAAAGCGCGGTAGCCGGCAACTGCCGAAATCGTGTCGCTAAACCGGTAGCCTATCGTCGCAGCGACGTCCCAGTCGAGATCGGCACCACCTGCCCCAATGAACCCCCACCCTGTCAGATAGATTTCGGGAGTGAGCGAATAGGTGCCGCGAAGACCGGCTAAACCGTCCACCCACGTTGCACCATCGCTTTTGGAACGCCCATCGAGAATGCCGCCGCTGAAGGAAAGCTCGCTTTCGACGGACCAGACGCGCAGACCGCCGACGATTTCGAGCCGCGCGGCGCTGTCCTCAAAAACCGCATACCCCGCACCGAGCATCCCCGCGAAAGTCTCGGATTTGAGCTCGGCGTCTGTGGCAAGGATGCCTCTTGGCGTACCGGCCTGCCCCGAAATCTTGGTATACATGACATCGCCGAAGATGCTGTAAGGTCCATTACGGGCCTCGCCCATCGCCATGGCGCCGAAATCGAGGTGATCGAAGATGTCGCTGAAACTGGCGTCGACTTCCACTGCAGGCAAGCCGAATTGCCCGAGCTCCCCCGACAAACCAGCTGCCCAGAAATAAGGCGCAAAAGAAAAGGTCCAGCCACTCTCCGTGGTCGTCTGCTGAACCTCCGGCGTCATCGGCGAATAGATGTCCGCAGCCATCGCTACATTACTAACGAGACATGTTCCGATCGCCGCCAGAGCGCGAAGTAGGTATAATTTCATGCTAGCCCCTAATAGCGGCCGCCGATGCGGCCAAACTCGATTTGCGTCCGCGATTCAGACCCAGACGGAGATCGCTGTTTAACCCGTTGCTGTTTTCGTGAAGGTCGGTCTCGTTCGACACGACGCGCGGGCGTCTAATAAGACACGCGGCGCTGTAGAAGAGATACTTGGCGCAGCCCAATGGCAAACGCCCAGCGAGAACGCACCGCCTATGCAAATGCCGGCTGCCGCCTACTGTCCTCGGTCAGATGACCACAAGAAGCAGAGGCGCCAGCCGAGCATCAGCACAATGGGGGGAGAACTATTCGGCCACAGTGATGCCGGGCGGCTGCCACGTCCCTTCGCCCGCCGGCAAGATCGAAGGCGCTTCCGTCTTCGGCCAGTACAGGCGCATCACGAGGTAGATTTTGTCATCCGGCGCCGGAAGCCAATTGGATTCCTTGTCCGCACCGGGGCTGTCCTTTTGGAGGTACAGCGTCAGCGAGCCGTCCGCGTCCTTTTTCATCTCCGGCAACATCGGAGAGTTGATCAGGTAGCGATTGATCGGATTCTTGACCAGGAGCTGGCTCTTGCCGTCGTACATGGTAACGGACCAGAACGCATTTACTGGTGGCAACTGGCCGGCCGGGAAGGTCAGCGTGTAGTTGTGCTTGCTGCCGTCGAGCGGCGCACCGGCCGCGTCCGTTCGGGTATAGGGGTACATGGCTTCGACGGCATCATTGCCCAAGAGACCGCCCTTGGCGGCGCCTGCCCGCATCACCCAATCGCCATTGTAAAAGGCCTCGTCGCCAAAGAACGAGCCAACGTTCCAGCCGTTGATGTCCTTATTTCCGCTGGCCAGCCATTTGTCGACTTTGTCATTTCCCTGCTTCATGGCCACCAGGATTTCGGCTTTATGTTCGAGCGATAGTTCCTTGAAGTCGAAGGTCTTGCCGGGACCGATGCCAATCCTCGCAAGTTTCGCGCGAATCTCCTTGTCCCTTGTCGTCTCAGGGACGAACTGCAGGGCTGCGTCGAGATATTGGAAGAAGTTGTCCTTGATCCCGGCGGTGGTGGCAGGAAGGAACTCGATCGTGGCCGCGGCTGGCGGGGCCGGAGTTTTAAGAAAACCAGATAGCGGCTGGGCCTTGTAGCCGGCCTGAATCTTCTCGACGTTCGGCATGTCGTCGGGGTTGAAGAGCTGCGTGCGGATAAGCGCGAGCGTGAACGGCGTCGTCGATTGGAAGACCTTCTTGATCCCCGAGGGCGTTTCACCCTTCCAGTCTGGGCCAACGACCAGATAATCGCCCGGCTCGGTCCCCGTGGCGCGCGTGCCGATGTAGCCGTAATTGTAGGTGTTGCAATCGATCAATTGGACCGAGTAGTAGCGGTCCTTTTCGATCACCGGCACCGAGATGACCATCGGCTCAGCGCGCAAATCCAGCCAGATGAACGAGTAAGGCGTGTCGCTGTTCGGCGTAATGACTGCCGTGTCAGCCGGGCTGGCGACATGGTGCATGTTGTTGATTTCGTTGAACGGCGCCTTGAATTGCCCCGAGTTTTTGTCAACGGCGAACTCTTGCATAACCGCATAAATCATCACCAGCGGCAGGCCGTAGATGAAGCCTTCCTCGGCGATGTCTTTTGCCTCGATAATGCCCGGGTAGCTTTGCGCCATCAGGAGGCTTGGCCTCGCAATCGCGGCGCTAGCGGCAATCACCGCGGTGGATCGAAGTAGATCTCTCTTCGTCAACATTTACCGTACTCCTTGATTATCGATGAGTTATCGAAACGGCGCGGGCTGTGGAGCAGCTCAGGAACCTTGGACGCAATCGTCCGGTTGCATTGGCTGTTGGTGAGGTATTCGCGAGAGCTGAAGCGGGCTGCAGTCGGGATCGCACCGACGCACAACCGGCAGGTGCTAGTACAGAAATGCCCGCCGGTAGCCGCGCCTGGCCACGCCCGCATAGGAGAGCGGCGTCAACGGCATGCCGATGATGTCGATGAACACAGAGACCTCGGAGCCCTTCTCCGGCATTTCGCCGCCAACAACCTTGACCGTATAGGTCAAGTTATTGTCGTTCAGCTCCGGATTCTCCAGGACGACGACGACCTGCTTGAGCTTGTCCCCTTCGAGGATCGACAGGTCGGCATTCGGCGGATCGGAAAGGAAGCTGTCCTTGCCCTTGCTCCAGAACGGCACGAAAGCGGCCGTCTCCATGTTCCCGGCAATGCGCTCGGGGCGGTCAGAGAAAAACAACGTGGCGCCGCCAACACCTTCGAGCGTCAGCTTGCTCGACGCCTTGTCGAATTTCATAGCACTTGCGGTTTGAACGAACAGGAAGTCGGCGACTTCGTCGGTTGCCTGCGCCAGTCGCGGCATGAACGGCACTGTCGTCGCCGCGACAGCTGTGGCTGCCAGCAGTAGGTTCCTTCTGGTTGTCATAGTCGTACCCCTCCTAAAGGTCGCAAGACATGTGGGTCACTACTTGTGCGACCCACATGTTTTACGGCACTAAACAGTATTCGCAATACGAAACCACTCATTTTGCGCCACGGTTGTCTTATTTCTGGAGTGTTGCATACATGGCTGAAATCCCGGTCATTTCCAACCGCATCCTGTCTGGCATGCCGGCCTTCATACGGCGTGAAATGGGGCAAAAGGCGCTGCTGCAGGCCAATCGTGCCATCGGCTTCGATCTCGAACTGACCGAGGGAGAGAACTGCTTCATCCCGCACGCAGCGGTAATCGGCTTCGTCGAAGCGGCTGCACGCGTCGCCGGTGAGGCCAACTTCGGAATTCTGATCACGCCGATGATGAACGTCGCCAACTATGGCAGCTTCGGACACTATGTGTTTGGCGCCGACACCCTGGGGCAGGCCATCGAGCGCAGCATTGCTGGCCTTCGTTATCATAGTACGGTCGATAGGATGTCAGTCGCAGTGGTTGGCGACGAGGTACGGTACAGCTATGTGTTCGCTTTGGCCGGCCACTCAGGATATGCCAGTATTGTCTGTGCCGCCGCGGGTGTCCTGCTCAGCCTCTTTAAGGCTTATCTGCCCCCTGACTGGCGACCGCTGCGCGTCGAGCTTGACACCGACAGACCGCGCCAGACAGGCCTTATTGAAGACGTCTTCCAGTGTCCGGTTCTTTTCAACGCACCCGCGACGAGCATCGTCACGGATCGCCATCATCTTTCCGCTGCTCCGAGGCCCGCTTCCTGGCCAATGGTCACCATCGAGGATGTGGCGCGAGACCGGCGAGGCGGCGCTCCACGGGATCTGCTCGAAGTCATCATGGAGCAGGTCCGGGTCCAAGTTCTCACCGGCAGCGTGTCGATCGATGGTGCTGCTCAATCGTTGGACACCAGCGTCCGGACCCTGCAACGGGAGCTGAACAGGGCCGGCACCGATTTTCGCGGGCTGGCGGGCGCCGCAAGGGTTCAACGAGCCATTGAACTGCTGTGGCACACGAACGGCTCGATCACGCGCGTGTCGGCGGAGTTGGGGTATTCGTCTCCAGCCAATTTCGCCCGGGCCTTCCGAAAGGCAACCGGCAATGGACCACGGGAGTTTCGCTCGAATATCTCGCGTTGAAGGTACGGCCGTTTGCCGTTCAGCAGCGCGAACGGCGACCAAGATGAGAAGTACCTGGTCAGTCTTGCTCCATGGGAAATTGGTCCATTCGTATTTGCCGCAACAAGTTCCGTCCGGCGATCAGCAATTCAGACAAGAATGCGACAAGCGATCCGATGAGCGAGACTATGGCACCACCAAAAAACCAGAAGAGATTTTCTTGGCGCAGTCCGATGGCAAGTGCACCAGCAAGTAGATTTAGGATTGCGCCGCCCGTGCAAATGCCGGCCATTACCCCAAGCACGACCGCAACTTCCAGAGCAAGTGCCCTTCGCCGCAGATACGCGAGCTGCATGCGAAACAATTTGCCCTGCTTACCCCTTTCCGCGACCTCGTTCAGCCGGTCCGATACTCTCCCGAGGCGAGTGGTGTAGATACTGACAAAGCCTGCGGTACCAGCCAACAAAAACACCGGCGCAAGGGATGTTTGTATGACAGAGGCAAGGTCGTTGACGATCGGCGGTGTGTCCATAATTCCTCTTAGTGCATTTCCAGGAAAAGCGCGAAGCGGTTTTCCGTCGGTAAATGCGCAAAAACAAAGAGATAGAGCGTTTCCCGGCGCTCCGTTTAAACCGGAAACGCTCTTAAGAAGCTGGCCCATTCGGTCCCGGTGGAGCAGTGGTGCCTTGAAGTTGCCGCGTGGCGTGAGCCGCAGCAGCTGAACCTTTGTCATCTCCGCTCACCTGGACGACAGGCTGAGCGAAATCGATCCCGTTGTCGCCAAACACCTGCATGAGCATCGTATATGCCTTGCGGCGGATCGCGGTTTGATCGCCAGGCTTACAGGTGAAGCCAACGCCGAGTTCGATGCCGTACTCGCCAATTTGCTCGACGCCCTTGAGCTTGAGTGGCTCGATGAATGACGAGCCGAGCTCCGGATCGGCCTGCAATTCCCCGCCGATTGCCTTGATGAGCTTGCGGACCTTGTCAAGATCGGTTTTGAAGGGGACACGGATGCGGAACTTATCAACCGACCAGTCACGGCTCAAGTTCTTGATGGCGCCAAGCGAACCGAAGGGCACCGTGAATATCGGTCCGCGATGGTGCCGCAGCCGGACCGATCGCAAACTGAAGGACTCGACTGTGCCTGTGTAACTTCCCGCCTCAATATACTCCCCGACGCGGAACGCATCGTCTAAAAGATAAAAAACACCGCTGACGATGTCCTTGACGAGCGTCTGTGAGCCGAACCCGATGGCCACGCCGACCACGCCCGCACCGGCGATGAGCGGGCCTATCTGAACCCCCATCTGCGAGAGAACCGTAAGCGCGGCCACACTAAGAAGCCCCGCGGCCAACGCGTTGCGGAATACAGGCAGCAAGGTGCGAAGCCGGCCTTGGCGGGCGATCTCATTCGGTGTGAGTGCTCTTCCATCGCCAACGCGGCCGAGCTGACGGGCAATGTAAGCATTCCCCAACTGCCAAACGAGGTCGATGACCAGCAAGATGACGACGCTGTTGAAGGCGCCGGTTATGATTGTCTTGGCGAGCGCCAGCTGACCGGTAATGGGCTGGAAATTGTGACGCCAAACGAATGCGATCCAATCCACTGCGATGATGATGATGATCGCTCGCGCGCCTCGTACAAGCAGCACTGTCTTCGGATCTGCCGCATCACCGTCATTCCAGCGTGAAGCCGCAAACGCGTGGGTCAACTTGTCAGCGATTGACAGGACACGGGGCACAACGACAAACATAATGCCGAGCCAAAATAGCGCCAGGAAACCACCGCACCAGAGCAGCCAGAGCGTTACGGCGCCGGCAATGCCGGTTGTCCGAGGCACGCGTTGGCCCAAAAGCTGTGCATCATCGCTGGAGCGGTTGCGGCCGATAGCTTCGATCGCGATCAGAAGAAGCAGGCCCGAAAATCCAATGGTAATCAAGGAACAGACGTCCTCGGCAACGGCGAGCCGCTCGCATATGGCCGAGAATGCCATCGCCGCTGTTAACACCGCGACGAACAGCCGGACACGGGGGTATGCCTTAGCCATCGGCACGGAAACGGTCATCGCCAGCCGGCAAAGCGCCAGCACGCTTCGGTAGGCGACCGTCGCGACGAGCGAATAAAGCACGACCACACGCATGAGTGGCGGCCAAGGAAAGATGAGAAAGACGAAGGCAACCGTCGCCGTGAAAATCAAGAGTGGCGCAAACTCCGTCTGCATCTGCGACAAGAGTTGATTGGGCAAGGTCACGGCTGGCACTGAACGACGAAGGAACCATTCCGTGCCAAAGCCAATGCCCGCGATGATGCCAATCATCAGGATCCCGGGGGCAAATCCACTATCGTGCGCCTCTTGCCGGACCGACGAGGCTGCGCGGTAGAGTTCGCTGCCTACACGTGGCACGGCAGACAAAAGGACGTTGAGGCGGGTACGCGAGCGGGCCTCTAAGTCGTCGATGACCCGCGCTACCTCGGCCGCCCCTTTTTCGGGAACTGCTGCTTGCCTTTGCGCCAGCCATGTCTTCACGTCCGCGTCTTCGAGAAGACGCAGCAGCTCGGCCACCTTTGGCGGTTCTGCTGTGCTCGTTGCCGGCGCCTGCGCCTGCGCGTGCGACAGGGAAACAACCGACAGGCAGATGAGCAGGCTCAGTAACAGGAAGCGAATGATGAACATGTAACCCCGTCGCAGCCACCGCGCTGACCGTTCTCAAATACGGCGGTAAATAACCCCGAACTGATGCTGATCCGACAGAATCAGTCGGATCAGCTTGGCAGGCGGAACCAACCGGAAAACACCTTTGTTGCGATCAGTCCATCGAAAATATTCTGTATTCACTCGGCCAGCCCGACTTCACCTGGCTTCCAGGACTTATCGAACCACGGCTCGAGCGGCCTGCAGGCGCAGAAGGAAATTCCACCCTTTGCAGGCAACTGGCCGTGCCCAGTCGGCGCTACTGTCGCTCGGAACATCGCGGGCTACGCACGAAGTGGGAAAAAGGGTGAAGATTTAAATCGAACTGGTGCAAACAAGCTCTGGCATCAGTCGATGTAGACGACGACGTAGCGCCCACCATAGGGCTGGTAATAGACCCCGCCGCAGCGCCAGATCACAACGCCGTTGACACTGGTCCTGACACAGCCGGTGGGCAGCGCGGCGACGTAGACAGTGGAGCGGCGGATTACGCGGCGGGTGGTGCGACGCGCAACACCGGCAACGCTGCCCGGGGTCGCGGGATGCCCAACGACCGCCTGGGCCTCCGATACGAACGAGCCGAACGGCATCGGTACAAGATGGTCGCCGACGAGCAGGGCGAGGCCGACGACTGTGGCGCAAAGGATCTTTCCGTACATCTTGCGCATCTTCATTCTCCCACCTCCAGCGATATGTCGCCGGTGACGTCTGCATGTATCTGTTCGAGTTTCCTGGCGTTCGCTGGCAGCGTGAATTTAAACTGAGCGCCGCCGATGGCGCCTGCCTTCCAGTCGCTGAGCCTGAGCGAGTATTCCGGCGCTCCGGTTACCCATTTGGTCGTGATGACATATTTGAGCGGCAACGGCTTGTTGCCCTTGCTGACCCAGATCTGCCAGTCGACGATATCTGTTCTGAAGGCGAGGTGATCGCACTCGACCCCACCAATGAATGCCGACCCCACGTGAGTACCCTTGGTAACCCCGTCTGTAAGGACGGTATAGGGGTCGCTTGCGAGCAGATCGGCTCCCGGTGCATCGAGACCGGTAGCGGCGCGAAGTTCGTCTGCTGCCTCCTCAACACTTGGTCCCGGACTTTGCAGCTGCGCGTAGACGTTCATGCCTTTGCTGTGGAGCGAGATCGTGCTGCCGTCGAACACTACCTCCGCATCGGCGAATGGCCCTTGCCGCGTCAACAGGAAACCCTTGGTGCGATCGAGCGCAATGGTACCCGATGCGCTGTACTGGATCTTCTGCCCCTCAAGGTCGACGATTTCCTGGTCTGCGTCATAGGTGACGCTAAGAGACGGCATCGATTTGAGATGGTCGCTCATCGCAGCGAGAATCTTGGCCGCTTCTGGTTCTATCGCGTCCTGGGCCGAAGCGGACCACGCCGCCGCACAGGCGGTGGCCGCTATGACCAACGTGTATGGGCGCCAGGTTGCACCCGGCCATTTCATTTTCAATTTTCTCATCCGCTATCCTCAGACCTCGCTCCTCCGACTTGGCACGTCCACCAACGGCCGTTTCGGGTCTCGCTTCCAAAACGCCTTCCGACCGAAAGCATTCCAAATCAATAATATATTGCTATAGTGACGCCTCTTGCGTCTTGCCTTTTCACGCCAATTTAGCGTTGTGAGTGTTGAATACTGCACCTTCGATCAGGATCAGGACGTTCTTGGCCATCGCGCCCTATCTGGCGAAGCACGATGTCTCGGCGATTGAGTTCTGCAAACGCCTCGGCATTTCGCCAAACGTGTTCCAGAATGCCGATGGCTGGCTTGCGCGCGCGCAGTGCTTTCGCTTGGGCAATGAGCTGGCGGCGGTGGCGGGGGACCCGTTCGCTGGCGCGCATATCGGCTCGTCGACCGACCTGCGTGAGTTCGGCGGGTGGGGACAATCCGTTCTGGCAGCGAGGGATGTGGCCCACGCTTGCGCGCTCGCGTCCGACAATGTGTCCTCGATCCACCGCGGTTCGGATGTACGCTTCCTGGTGGAGGGCAAAACCGCGCGAATCGTCTTTCGTTTCACGGACCGTTGCGAATTCGATCCCAGGCAGTTCATCTTCGGCAGTCTCGCGGTTTTGCGAAAAGTGCCGCTTTTGGCGGGAGAAGCGTCCGGAATAAAGGTTCGACTGACCGCGACAAAAACACGAGGGGCCGAGGCACTCGAAGAGTGCTGGGGTCCCAATATCGAATTGGGGTGCGAGCACGACATGATCGAAATCGATCGCGAGTTGCTCGACCTGCCTCTCAAAAGGCACGAAACTGGACCATCAAAGGCGACGACCGCCCTGACCTCGACGGTGGAGGTGGCACGATTGCTAAGCGACAAGCTCTTTCATGAACGGGAGCTTAGCTTGAAAGCGGTGGCAGCAAGAGTTGGGATGTCCGCCCGCACCCTACAGAGGCGCCTGAAATACTGCGGCGTCGAGTTCGAGGAGCTGCTTGATGAGACTCGGCGAAGCGAGGCTATCCGGCTCATCCGCGAAGGAGGTCACAGCATGACCGAGATCGCCTATAGGGTAGGTTACAGCGATCCCGCTCATTTCACGCGCGCGTTTAGACGTTGGACAGGGATGCCCCCATCTCGATTTCCTCCAGACCATCAATGAGATAGATAAAAGGAAGTCGTACAAACATTGGCTTCCCTCCTTGCATGATTGTTTGGCGTTTTATGGTCTTAGGGGTGCCCCCCTCGGGATGCGAGCCACGACACTCCTCCCAGAGGACGAGCAAGGCGACACCTGGCTTCTTGAGCTCGACAGCAAGATCGGCCCAGTTCGGCTCGACGCGTCTTCAGGTGAGATCCAGCGCCGTGCCGTCGCACTGGCTGGCCTCGATGCGCTGCAGCAGCTACTGAATGTTTCCTTAAATCGTATTCGATTTAAGGATAAAACATGCAGTAATTCAAAGTGCTACAGCGACCTGTGCGCGTCTAATAAGACGCGCGGCGCTGTAGGACCTTAGTCCGAGACGGACCGGCAAAGGTCGGAGGTGCGTTGCCGAATCTCACTCCCCATGCATACTCGGGCAGGCAAAGCGCCCACGGAACAACGGCCCGCCCCGCCGCCGTGAGCGCGAGTGGTCCCAGAGCGAAGGCCCCCAAGCCCAATACCGCAGCGCTCTGGGACCCGCCTTCTGGCGCAACTGCCCGCCCTCTAGAATCTCTCGCATCACTTTCAGGTCTCCCGACTGTTGACTACGATCGGGGCTTTCTGGCGCTGAAGATTGGTTGCGGCGACAGGATTCGAACCTGCGACCTCCAATTTATGAGGCTGGCGAGCTACCGGGCTCCACGCCGTAGACCGGTCAGATGACCGTTTCGCACCTCGCTATCATGCATGTGCCCCCTATTGGAGCGTCTTGCCTGTCGGCTTTTCTGTTTGCAAACAGCCCCGATTAGCCGGAAACGCGCTGTCGCTAGCCGGGGAGTATGCCGAGCTGGTGCACTACGCGGGAAGCCCAGTCTTTTCGTCGTAAAGCGCTTGTGTTGGGCGACGGCTCAGCGCTCATCCGCATCGGCTTTCGCCTTCTCGATATGAGTGAGGCATTGCCTCGAATTGTTGTCGGATTCATCCACCTCTCCGGCGGAAGGCAAAGGTCGCCATTACCAATAGTGTTGGATCAGAAATAGGTGGGCCACTTTCAAGCGACAACTAGAGCGCGCGAACGAGCCGCGAACATCCACAGGACGAAGAGTGTCCACCTACCCCGAGATTAACCTGCTTGCAGTAGGAACAAATAGTGAAAGGCGATCACCTACCGCATAGCCGGTGGTCATTGAGGTTTGGAGCCGATGACCGCCGCCCAACGGCAGCGCTGATCAATAGTATGGCGACACGCACTCCTGGCGCGGCCCATAATACGGCTGGAAGGTATTGTCGTAGGCGCTGTATGAACGATAGCGGTCATAACACCATTCGACATGGGCTGAGGGCGCGTTCGAATAGGCTCGGCGGGGCGGCGACGCGATCGCACCACCGATAACGACGCCTGCTCCAAATGCAGCAAGAGGATACCACCAGCCGTCACTGTGCCGACGATACCCGTCCCGCCGGTAACGGTAGCCGTTATAGCCGTTATAGTAGCCGTATCGAGGCCCCGAATTGTAACGGTACCCGTTGTACCCGCGCGAATGCGGCGGGCCACCGTAGTGACCTGGCTTGTGGTGGATCAGTTCCACAGCTTGGGAGTTCGGCTGCGCTACTGACACAGGAGATACAGGCAGAGCCTGTGCCGGTACCGTCGTTAGGGCCGTGGCAACTGCGACGAACACCGCACCTATTCTTTTCATGACATCATCCGATCGTTCTTTACCGGATCATTTTCCGGCACCTGCCATGAACGCAGGATGAACGCGGGTGGTTTGGCACAGCATCGAGCGTTAAAGCTCCAGTCACCGGGCTCGCTGGATTTCATCCAGGAGCCATTCCTTGAACGCGCGAATCTTGCGGGAATTCTCCCGTTCCTCCGGATAGACAAGCCAAAGGCTGGTTCCGTTGCGGGCGATGACATTGAAAAGCTGCACCAAACGTCCGGCCTTGATGTCCGGCGCGAAGAAGGCTGGCGTAAGCAGTGCAACACCTTGTCCGGCGAGCGCGGCCTGGCTGACCACTATCTGGGTGTTGAAAAAGACCGCCGAGGAGATTTTTGGCTCGGAATCCGCAAATCCTGCCGCCTTGAACCAAGCTCGCCACCAGTCATCATCTCTTAGCAACGGCAGCGTAAGGAGATCAGAAGGTGCCGATATGTTGCCAGCCCCTGCCAAGAAATCTGGGCTGCAGAATGGAGCGAACTCCTCGGCCATTAGCTCATGGGATATCAGACCTGGCCAGCGACCGTTACCCGCGCGAATACCGACATCGAACGGCTCGCGCGCAAAATCGACCACGCGGCTCATAACTTCCAGTCTCAATTCAAGATCGCGATGGGCGGTCTGGAACGCCCCGAGGCGCGGTGCCAGCCAATTGGTCGCGAAGGTGTGGATCGCGGTAATCGAGAGCAAGTTCTCGGATGTCCGTGGTATGGACACGCGAAAAGCATGTATGGGCCTGGCTATGTTCTTTAGCCTTTGAGGTCCAATATCCACGTATGGCAGAGGCAGCTTTCGTTCGACATGTTCATAGACACTGCTGGACAGGCAGACTCCGCCTGGTTCTGCCACTCCCTCCAGACGCACGGCGATGTTGACACCGTCTCCGAAGAGATTGCCGCCATCGGACAGGACGTCACCGAGATTGATGCCGATGCGAAATCTCATCTTGTTGTTCTCGGGAAGATCAAGAGAGCGCTCAGCCAGATCGTTCTGAATATCGACCGCAGCCCGCACTGCCTCGACCGCACTGGCGAATTCCGCCAGCACGCTGTCGCCTGCTCCGGCGAATATCCGACCGCGATGTTTGGAGACTAGCTCAGCGATAACAGTCTGGCAGATGCAGAACGCGGCGTGAGTCCGTTCCTCATCAACCTCCATGAGGCGGCTGTAGCCGACAACATCGGCAGCGAGGATAACGGTTAGGTGGCGCTCCATAGCGGGAATGAGGATACCGAACTACGAGGCGTAATGCCATTGCCCCGGCAATTCGCCAACGGCATAGATTTCACCTACAACACGATTGACGTGCTATCGTGCTGCGTGCGTCTACCGTCGACGTGGCGTTGAACCGTGGCGGCGACGGCCTCGAAACCATCGGCGGAGATGGTCTTGATACTGCGGCTGGCGGCAGGACAGCCCGCGTTGTCCGAGATAGACGATTGTCCGTGGCTGTCGTAAACTGATTGGTGACGGCAACGGTCCCTTCGGGAGCGAGCGAATGCCTATCTTCATGGACCGGCACGATCTTGCGGGCGTTTCCGCTGCAGATGTCGCTGAAGCACACCTCAAAGATCTCAGCATACAGGATCAGTATGGGGTCAAGTTCCTGACCTACTGGTTCGACCACCGGCGAGGAACGACGTTCTGTCTCATAGACGCACCGGACGCCGAAACCGCGCAGTGCGTTCACCGTGAGGCTCACGGGTTCGTGGCCGGCGAAGTGGTGGAGGTAGCGCTATCGGCTGTCGAGGCATTTCTGGGCCGAATACAGGATCCGGAAGCTGCGGGGCTACCCTCGAAGGAAATGGATGCCGGTCACCGGGCGATCCTTTTTACCGACATCGTTGGATCAACCGAAATGACATCGCGGCTCGGCGATCGCATGGCAACTGAACTCGTGCGAGCTCATGACGCCCTCGTTCGTGGTTGCCTGAGCCAAACGGACGGCCGCGAGGTCAAGCACACCGGAGACGGAATCATGGCTGCGTTCCCCTCGACGGCATTTGCAGTCGATTGTGCGAGGGAGATCCAACGGGAGTTTCGGCGCTATAACGCCGGCAATGGCGAGCCTATTCACATTCGCATCGGGCTGGATTGTGGCGAACCTGTCGAAGACAGCAATGACCTTTTCGGCACCACAGTCCAGCTGGCAGCGCGGCTTTGTGCGGCGGCGCGAAGCGACCAGATCCTGATATCTGAAAACATATTCCGAGAATATGACAACGCGGCCGTCTTCACCCATGGCATGCGCCATCACCTGAAGGGATTTGCAAAGCCTGTCCTGGCCTATCAGTGCGAATGGCTGAATGCGTGAAGCGGATAGCTTGAAGCCCTGAAACGTCGTCTTCTGGTCCGCGAAGCATAAACAGCTCGGGCGCCAACTTACACAGGGCCTCATCCCTGACGGATAAGCAGCGGGCTTACTTGCTGATCGTGATAATCCCAAAACTCCTTTTCGAATCGATCGACGATGCCCGATCTGCTCTGCCCTGAAGCACGAATGGCCAGAAAGCCGGCATCGATAAAGATCGAAAAGGGGCGAACGGTCACGCCTCTTCCGACGAATTCGCTGGCCGACGTCGGATCGATGATCGCGATGCCGGCACCCTCGGCCACCAGCGCAAGGGCGGTGTGGGACAGCTTCGTTTCCAGCGTCGACAGCTTGGGAATTCCGGCAAGCGCCACTTCCACACGCATGGCGAAAATCGTACCGGGCTCAAGGCTGATCATTCGCTGTCCCTTGAGATCGTCCGGACAGATCACTTGCCTTGCACACAGTGCATGACCATCGGGAATGGCGACGACCCCGGGCAAGGGGCGGGTCTCGATGGTAAAGCCGGGTCGATCGAGCGGGCCATCGGCATAGCCTATGTCGGCCTGGCCCGCAGCAACCGCTTCGATGACCATCGACGATGGAAGGCCGCTTAGCGAGGCGTGAAGGCTCGGCTTGTCACGCAGGAAGCGCGCGAGGAACCGCGGCAGGAAACCATTGCCAAGCGCCGGCATCGCCGCAATGCGCAGGGTCCCAGCCGACTGCCTTGCTATTTCTTCGGCGACGGCCGCGATCCGGTTCAGCCCGACGAAGGCCCGTTCGACTTCCTTCCACAGCGTGACGGCTTCCTGAGTGGGATTGATCTGATTGCCGCGGCGATCAAAGAGCCGAAGCTTCGTTGTGTATTCCAGATCGCGGATCAACCGGCTGACCGCCGGTTGAGTGATCGACATGAGTTCTGCCGCCGTTGTCATCTGGCCGGTCAGCATGACAGCCCTGAAAGCCTCGACCTGTCTGAGATTCACATCGGCCTCCATAACATTTGCTTATTCTCATGCCGAATTTTCGAATTTGACGTCATGGATCCCCCATGCAAATTTCGTTGTCAAGCGAGGGCACTCCATTGGCTGGCTGAGGACTTTAGACGGGGTCCGGCTAGCGGCGGCACCTTCTCATCACAATCGAAAACCTTAAGAACCGGCGCTCCATCGGGCGCCGAAACGATGACGCATGCAAACATGCGCAGGGAACCGAAAGGCTGAATTGGTGGGTTACTTGCAACTCATGGGCTTTAGCCCCGAAGGGTGGGGATACGATATGCTGACGGCGACCGGCATGACGGTCTCGGTCGCAATCAGCGGGTTTCTTGCCGGCGGCATCCTGGGATGCCTCGGCGCGGCGGCGACGTTCTCGCGGTTCGCCGCGCTGCGTTTCGCCGCAGCGTCCTATACGACCGTGCTTCGCGGCATTCCCGACCTGCTCGTCATCTACCTCTTCTATTTCGGTTCGAGCTCGGTCATCTCAACGGTAGCGGCGATGGTCGGCACCCAGGGTTTCGTGGGCGCACCGGCCTTTCTGACCGGAACACTTGCGATCGGCGTCGTTTCCGGCGCCTACCAGACGCAAGTGCTGCGAGGAGCGGTTCTGGCCCTTTCCAAGGGCGAGATCGAGGCAGGCCGGGCCCATGGCATGCCGCCATTCCTGCTTTTTCGTCGCATCGTCCTGCCACAGGCCGCCCGTTTCGCGATACCCGGTATCGGCAATGTCTGGCAGCTGGTGCTGAAGGAATCCGCGCTGATTTCGGTGATCGGGCTGGTGGAACTGATGCGCCAGGCCCAGATCGGCGCCGGATCCACCCGCCAGCCGTTCAGCTTCTACTTGACGGCGGCAGCGCTCTATCTGACGATCACCTTTGTCTCCGGCCGCGGGTTCCGTATCGCGGAACAGCGTGCAATGCGCGGTGTGAGGAAAGCTGTGTGATGGCGCTCGACCTTCCTTTCCTCGCGGACACTTTCCTGGCGCTTCTGACAGGCATCCCACTGGCGCTTCAGCTCGCAGCAACGTCCATCATCGCCGGCGGCATCCTTGCCTTCGGCCTCGCACTGATGCGGGTATCCGGGAGATGGTGGCTCGATGGACCGGCGCAGATCTACATCTTCATCTTCCGCGGAACCCCACTCCTCGTGCAGATCTACATCATCTATTACGGCCTCAGCCAGTTCGAGGCCCTACGCCACAGCTTCGCGTGGCCGTTCTTGCGGGAGGCCTATTGGTGCGCCGTCATCGGTCTTGCGCTCAACACCGCTGCCTATAGCGCGGAAATCATCCGGGGCGGCCTGATCTCGGTTCCTGCCGGCCAGGTGGAGGCGGCGCGCGCCTGCGGGATGTCGAACACGATGCTGTTCCGGCGCATCGTGCTTCCGCTCGCCCTGCGGCAGATGCTGCCCGCCTATAGCAATGAGGTCATCCTGATGACGAAGTCGACGGCGCTCGCCTCGACGATCACGCTGATGGAAATCACCGGCATCGCCGCCAAGCTCATCTCCGCAAGCTATCGCCCCGTCGAAGTCTTCATCTGCGCCGGCGCCATCTATCTCGCCATCAACTTCATCGTCGCACGGCTGTTCGCTGGCCTGGAATACGTCTCGACGCCGGAGCGACGGACCCCGTCCGCGATGGGTTGCGCCTCCGAAACACGGAAGGAATGTCATGTCTGACCATGGAAGTGTACCGGCAGTCGAACTATCGGGAATCCGTAAAAACTACGGCCCGCTGGAAGTTCTGCACGGCATCTCGCTCACTGCCAACGAGGGTGACGTGATCTCCATTCTGGGCTCATCGGGATCCGGAAAGTCGACCCTGCTTCGTTGCATCAACATGCTCGAAGTTCCCAACGCCGGCTCGGTCGCGATCCATGGTGAAACCATCCGGATCCATCAACGCCAAGGTGTGACGCCGCGCCCGGAAGACAGCCAGCAGGTCAACCGTTTGCGGGCCAAGGCCGCGATGGTGTTCCAGTCCTTCAATCTCTGGTCCCATCTGACCATTCTTGAAAACTTGATCGAGGCCCCGGTGCACGTGCAAAAGCGGGACCGCAAGCAATGTCTGGCGGAGGCGGAAGCCCTGCTGGAGCGTGTCGGCATTGCCGACAAACGCCATCACTATCCCGTCCATCTCTCCGGCGGCCAGCAGCAGCGTGCGGCCATTGCCCGCGCATTGGCGATGCGACCGAGCGTCATGCTGTTCGACGAGCCGACATCGGCGCTCGACCCCGAACTGGTCGGCGAAGTGCTGAAGGTCATGCGCGATCTGGCGGCGGAGGGACGGACCATGCTGATCGTCACCCATGAGATGGCGTTTGCCCGCGACGTGTCGACCCGCACGGTCTTTATCCATCAGGGCGTCATCGAAGAAGACGGCCCGCCATCTGAGGTCTTTTCGAACCCGCGTTCCGAGCGGTTCCGGCAGTTCATTTCACGGGAGGAAAGAGCCGCCCCCTAGAGCACTTCAGGAAAGGCGGCAGCAATGCCTGAGCAGATCTACCGTCGACAGAAACATCAACCAGAAAACACATAAGAGGTGAACTGATGAAAGTGCATACGATCCTGACAACTCTCCTTGTTGCGTTTGGCGGAACCGCCGCGGCCCAGGACAAGGTGCTGACGATCGCAACCGAGGGCGCCTATGCACCGTGGAACTTTTCCGGGCCCAACGGCACGCTCGACGGCTTCGAGATTGATCTCGCCAAGGTGCTTTGCGAGCGCATGAAGGTGAAGTGCGAGATTGTCGCCCAGAACTGGGACGGCATCATCCCGTCGCTGACGGCGAGGAAATACGACGCGATCATGGCCGGCATGAGCATCACGCCCAAGCGCGAGGAAGTGATCGCCTTTTCAACCCCCTATGCGGCGGGCATCAACGCGTTCGCCGTCGCCGCCGACAGCCCGCTTGCCGACATGCCGGGCACGGGCGAGAGCTACTCGCTGGATAGCCAGGCGGACGAGGCCAAGGCTCATATCGACGAAATCGCCAAACTGCTCGACGGCAAGGCCGTGGGCGTACAGGGGTCGACGACGGCATCGGCATTCATGGAGAGCTATTTCAAGGATGCGGCCGACATCAAGGAATACAAGTCGACGGAAGAGCACAACTTCGACCTGGTGAACGGCCGGGTCGATGCCGTGCTCGCAAACGCGACGGTTCTTACGGAGTCGCTGGCAAAGCCGGACATGCAAGGCGCGAAGATATCCGGCCCGCTCTTTTCCGGTGGCATCTTCGGCTTCATCGCCGTCGGGTTGCGCAAGGAAGACACCGCACTGAAGATGCAATTCGACGAAGCGATCGAGGGCGCACTTACTGACGGGACAGTGAAGGAGCTGTCGCTGAAGTGGTTCAAGATCGACATCACCCCCCGGCTCTGACGGACCCGAACCGGGTGCGGCGGCCTTAACCGCACCCAACTCGCTGACAATATCGAGAATACTTCATGGCACTTCTGGACGAATGCGAGATGGCCGTCGTGGGCGGCGGCCTCGTCGGCGCAGCATTGGCCTGGGGCCTTGCGCGATCCGGTACCCAAACCATGGTGCTGGACGGGGAAGACCTGGATCTTAGAGCATCGCGCGCCAATTTTGCGCTGATCTGGGTGCAGGGCAAAGGTTTGGGCGCGCCGGATTATGCGCATTGGTCGAAGACATCGGCCGAGCTCTGGCCCGAATTCGCGCAAATGCTTGCCGCAGATACCGGCATCGACGTGGCCTTGAGCCAGCGCGGCGGCTTTTCCTTCGCACTGTCGGCTGAAGAACTCCGAGACTGGCGAATTGAGCTCGAAACCATCGCCGCGCAATCCATCGGAGAACCCGCCCCCTATGAAATACTCGATCCGCAAGCCCTTCGTGCACGCCTTCCCCTGATCGGCCGGGATGTCGTCGGTGCGATCCATTCGCCGACCGATGGCCATGTGAACTCGCTTCGGCTCTTTCGCGCCCTTCATGCGGCCATGAAACATCGTGGCGTCGACTATCGCGCCCATCGGCGCGTGGACCACATCGAACCGATAGCGGGAGGTTTTCGCCTGACGGGCGAATGGGGTGGCGTGCGCGCGCGCCGCATCATCCTTGCCGCTGGTGTGGACAATGAGCGCCTCGCACCGATGGTCGGCCTTCGCGCGCCGCTCAAGCGCAGCAAAGGCCAGATTCTGGTGACCGAGAAATGCGCGCCGTTTTTCAGCTTTGCATCGACGACCATCCGCCAGGCCGACGAAGGTGGCGTGATGATCGGTGACAGCGAAGAGTGCACGAGCTCTGCCTTAACCACCAATCAGGACATCACCGCCGTGCTGGCAAGCCGCGCGATCCGTGTTTTCCCGACGCTGGCCGACACCAATGTCGTCAGAAGCTGGACCGGATTTCGCGTCAAGACCCAAGACGGCTTGCCGATCTACGAACAGTCTTTGACCCATCCGGGTGCCTTCATCGCCATCTGCCATTCCGGCGTGACGCTTGCAGCCAATCATGCACTCGCCGTGGCCCCGCAAATCGCGGCGGGGACACTCTCAAGCGCCCTGTCTCCCTTTCATTCGCGGAGGTTCGATGCTCCTAAGAACGCGTGAAATCACCGACAAACTATCCTTCACCTTCGACGGCGAGACGCACTGGGCCGAGCGCGGCGATACGCTGGCACTCGCGCTTCTGGCAGCCGGCGTCGACGTCTTCCGCAAGAGCGCCGTCGGCGGCGTCCCGCGCGCGCCCTATTGCCTGATGGGCGTCTGCTTCGAGTGCCTGTTGACGGTCGACGGTGTGCAGAACCGGCAAAGCTGCCTGATTGAAGTGCGTGAAGGCATGGTCGTTGCCAGCCAACAGGGTGCACGCACTTTGACGGAAAGAGAGTGCAAATGAGCGCACATACCGTCACCCATGCCGAGCAGTTGGCCGCGCGGTATGACCTCGTGGTCGTCGGTGCCGGCCCCGGGGGTCTCTCGGCCGCAATGGAAGCCTCGACCGCCGGGGCTCGCATCCTTGTCGTTGACGAAAATCCCGGCCTCGGCGGGCAGATCTATCGCGCGATCACCCGCAACACCCCGGAGACGCAGCCGTTCCTCGGCGAGGAATACTGGAAGGGCCGCTCGATCACTGCGGCCTTCCTTGATGCGGCGGTGGATTACGCACCATCAACCACTGTCTGGGACCTTGAGCCGGCCGATGGAGCGGTGTCCTGCGATAATGCCGTGGTGGGTCTGACGATCGGCGGGACGACCCGCAGGATTGAGGCGCGCGCCGTCATCCTTGCAACCGGCGCCATGGAGCGGCCGATGCCGGTGTCGGGCTGGACGCTGCCCGGCGTGATGACCGCGGGTGCGGCGCAGATTGCACTCAAATCCATCGCGGGCATCCCGAAGGGCAGGATCGTTCTGGCCGGTTGCGGCCCGCTTCTCTATCTGCTCGCGGCGCAACTGCTTGATGCCGGCGCAGATATAACCGCTCTCGTCGACACCACCGATAAACGACAGCGGCTACCGGCGCTGCGCCATCTGCCGGACTTCCTGCGCTCACCTTATGTCGCAAAGGGACTGGCTCTTCTCATCAAGGTCCGCAGGCGCATACGGATTATCTCGAATGTCTCGCAGCTGTCGATCAGCGGCGCAGACAAAGCGCAAGGCGTGGCCATTCGCGCCGGCGGCCGCCAACAAACGATTGCCGCCGACTGCGTGCTCCTGCACCAGGGGGTCATTCCGAACATCAACCTTGCAAGCGCTGCCGGTTGCGCGATCGAATGGAACGATCGGCAGCGCGCCTTCCAGCCGCAGACGGATCACCAGGGACGCACGACCGCCACGGGGATTTTCGTTGCCGGCGATGGCGCCTTCATCGGTGGTGCCCAGCATGCCGCGGTCAGTGGGCGGATAGCAGTGCTTGCCGCCCTGTCCGACCTCGGCTTGACCACACCGAGCAGCGTAGACGAAAGGGCCGCGCAGCTGGAAGCGGAGCGTCAGACATATCTTCGCGGCAGAGACTTTCTCGATGTGTTTTATCGACCGGCGCAGCAATTTCGAGCACCGCAGGATGAAGCCACCATCGTCTGCCGCTGTGAAGAGGTGAGCGCCGCAGTGCTGCGCCAGGCGATCGCCCTTGGCCCACCGGGCCCAAACCAGCTCAAGACGTTCACGCGTTGCGGCATGGGGCCCTGTCAGGGGCGCCTCTGCGCCTCCACCGTCACGGAGATGATGGCGGCGGAACGAGACGTCAGCCCAAGCGAGATCGGCACTTATCGCCTGCGCGCACCGGTCAAGCCGCTTCGCCTTAGCGAACTTGCGGCCCTTCCCCAAACCCGAGATGCGGTGATCGCCGTAACCGGCCGCGTCCCCGACGAACCGAGCACTTTACAAACAGAGAAAGGCAATGCCCCATGACCAAACGCCACCTCCCCACCCCGATCATGCATCGCGTCGTCGAGCACAATGGCCTTGTGTTCGTCGGTGGGACGACCTGCGACAACGAAAGCCTCGACATGTCAGGACAGACCGAGGAGATCCTGGCGAAGATCGAGAGCTATCTGGCGCAAGCCGGGTCGGACAAGACAAAGCTGCTGTCGGCAACGATCTTCATCACCGACATGAACCTCAAGCCGGAGATGGATGCGGTCTGGAAGAAATGGCTGGCACCGGAGACCTTCCCGGTACGCGCAACCGTCGGCGTCGCTGATCTCGGCGGCGACACCAAGATCGAGATCGTGGTGACGGCACATCGGTAATCCATCCGACCATCTTCAAACTCCGGGGGTCCGTCAAACCGATAAGACGGACCCGACGCCATGATGGCAATCATCGCAACGTGCCGGGCGGAAAGAACCGTTTTTCATCAAGAACAAAATCCGCCGGGACACGCGACTTCTCGTCAACGGCGATGCCACCTCGAGATCATCCGGCAAAAGCAAACGGTTCAAGACTTGAGGCGCACGTCAGCAGTGTCTCCCTGATAACGATTGAGCCCGATATCCACCTGGGTCGCCCTGCGATGGATTTCCGCCATGACCGGCTCGAATATCTTGTTGCGGCGCTCGAGGTCGGCATGTTCGGCGAGGTAAGCCGGTACCAGCTCGGCAATCTCATCGAAGACGGCTTGTTCGTCGATCGTGGTCAGACGCCCATTCTGCACCACGATCCGGCCGGCGACCATCACGGTCTCGATCGAGGAGCCGTTTTCCGAGTAAACCAGATGCTTTGCGACGTCGTTGAGCGGCATGAAGGGATAGCTGCTGAGATCAAGGATCAGGAGATCGGCCGCCTTGCCAACCTCGATCGAGCCGGTCACCTGCTCCAGCAAGGCCGTCTTCGCACCGCCGATGGTCGCCATGGCGAGAATCTCGTCCGCCGCCACCCACCTCTCGTAGTCGGGCCCGGCGGCGCTGTGCACGAGGCCGGCGACGCGCATGACATCGAAGATGCGCGAGGTGTCGTTCGAAGAAACGCCGTCCGTACCAAGGCCAATCGTCACCCCGGCATCGAGCAGCGGCGGATCGGAGCGATGCCGGCGCCGAGCTTCAGGTTCGAGACGGCATTGTGGGCGACCGAGACTCCGGCCTCGCCCATCAGCCGCATGTCCTCGTCGCTCACCCAGACCGAATGCGCGATCGTCGTGTTGCGTTTTAAAAGACCGAGATCGTGCATGTAGGCGATCAGGGATTTGCCATGCAGCATGTGGCCGGTCACGGCTTGGGTCTTGGTTTCGAGAATATGCGTGTGGAACGGAACGTGCTTTTCGACCGCAAGATCCATGCACGCCGCCATGAGATCCGGCGAACAGCGCTGCGGCGCGGAGGGGGCGATCATGAAATGCAGCCGGCCCGATTTGCCGTGCAGGCCGGCGAAGGCCGACCTGCAATAGTCGATATAGGCATTCGCCGTCAGCGGCGGGCCAAAATCGAGAAGGGCCTGCAACTCGGGCGGCATCACCTCGCGGGCAAAGGGCAGCGCATCGAGTGTGTGGACGTTCATCACGGCGCTCGAGACATTGGCGCGAATGCCGGCATCGTCATAGGCGCGAAAGACGGTTGAAAGGCGATCGAGATCATGCCGGGGCGGATCAAAGAAATCGTCGCAGAAGGTGGTGATGCCGTTGCGCAGCGATTCCATGGCCAAGAGCAGGCTGCGCAGATAAAGCAACCGTTCGCCGATCGGGTCGTTCATCAGCAGCGGATAGGCATAGAGCAGCCAGATTTCGAGCGGCATGCGCTCGTAGCGCCCCCGAAGGAAGGTCTCGCTGGAATGGGTGTGGGCATTCACAAGCCCGGGCATCACCAGCTTGCCCCGTCCCTCAATGATATGTGCGCCAGGGCCGGCCGAGAGGCCGTCACCGATGGCCTTGATGGTCTCGCCCTCAATCACGACGTCGCCGGCAAATGGCGCTGCGCCATGGCTGCCATCCATCGCCACGATCGTCGCGTTGCGGATCAGGATTTCACTCATGGCAGGTTTTCCAGTGAATTCAGGAGAAGATCATAATAGGCGACTGGGTCGCCGTCCGTGACATAGAAGACATTCTTAGGCCGGTCGGTGATCTGCCACCAGTCGGCGACCGTCATGCCAGATGTCAGCGTGCCGTTGAGTTCGACGGAGACGTTGATCTGCCGTCCTGAAAACATCTGCGGCGCCAGCATGAAGGCCGGCACGCATGGCCCGTGCAGCGGCGCACCTTCCCAGCCGTATTTCCTGAGGTCGAAGGCTTCGGAGAATTCCAGCATTTCGGCCGTCGCCACGCCGCAGCGGTTTCCAAGTGCCCGCATGGCGCTCAAACGCTCCGGTGTCGAGCGCATCCTGTGCGTCACGTCGAGCGGCAGGAGCGTGGTCCTGATGCCGGCCCTCAGCACGATGTCAGCGGCCTCGGGATCGACATAGCAGTTGAACTCCGCCGTCGGCGTGATGTTGCCGACCTCGAAATATGCGCCGAGCATCGCGACGACCTCGTGGATCTTGCCAGCAATGTCGGGCGCCTTGCGCAAGGCCATGGCGAGATTGGTCACCGGCGACAGCGAGCATATCGTGATCTCGCCGGGGTTGGCGCGGACGGTGTCGATAATGAAATCGACGCCGTGCTTTTCCTGCGGCCCGATCTTCGGCTGTGGCAAATCCGGGCCGTCAAGACCGGTCGGGCCATGGACGTGCTCGGCCATAACAAGCGGACGGATGATCGGATGCGGGCAACCGGCGAAGACGGGAATATCCGGCCGGCCGGCCAGTTCCATCAGCTTCAGGCAGTTGGCGATCGTGTGATCGAGGTTGATGTTGCCGGCCGTGGCGACCAGCCCGAGAACGTCGAAGGCCCGTCGCTGGCCGAGGATCATCAGGATGGCAGCCGCCTGGTCCTGACCAGGATCGGTGAGGATGATCAGCTTGCGTGTCATGCCGCCACCTTGCCGGGGGCGCCGCCATCGAGCCACGCGTAAAGCTCCCAGGTCTCGCCATCAGGCCCGTAGAAATAGAGGCACCGGGCGTTCCACGGGTAGTCGGCCGGGGGATTTATGAA
Organism: Ensifer sp. 1H6; assembly: GCF_001976035.1. Lineage (NCBI taxonomy): Bacteria > Pseudomonadati > Pseudomonadota > Alphaproteobacteria > Hyphomicrobiales > Rhizobiaceae > Ensifer > Ensifer sp. 1H6. The sequence continues at coordinate 449,913 of NZ_MOAI01000001.1, forward strand.
GGTCACGCCGTCTTTTGCGAGATCCGCATAAAGGACATCGATATCCGCGGGACTGTCGAGCCGTACCGCCACGAGCACCGCCGATGCCGATCCCTCGGGCACCTGCACATCGGCATGTTTCTCGATATGCGACCGCTCCCACAGCGCCAGCGTCAGCCCCGCACCGGTGAAATCTGCAAAGCCGGGTGCGCGGTGCCTGAGTTCGAAGCCGAGCTTCTGCGTATAGAAGCGGATCGACGCCTCGAGGTCGGTGACCAGGATGCAGACATCCTGGATCGGATGGCGTTGCGCGAACGTCATGGTGCCTCCCTATTGATCCCTAAGCTCGGCGAAGGAACTGGCGGCCTTAGCACCGCCGCGCAGCTTGCCGGAGAGCCAGACGCCGAAGACGGTCGCGAGATAGGGCAACGCCTGCAGGAGATCGTGGGGGATCTTGTCGCCGAACATGAGCTGCGCCCGGATACCGAGCGCGCCGACGACAGCGAAGAAGAGCGCGGCGAAGGTGGCCCCCACCGGATGGGAAGCGCCGAAGATGACCGCGGCGAAAGCCATAAATCCGCGACCCGCCGTCATACCCTGGGCGAAGAATTGCAGGCTGCCGGCGGCAAGTTCGGCCCCACCGATCGCGCACAGCGCCCCGCCAATCGCCAGCGCCACGAGGCGCATGCGCGAGGGATTGGCCCCGACGCTGCGGGCAGCGAAGGGATGCTCGCCACAGGCGGCGAGCCGGAGACCGAAGCGCGTGCGACGCAGCAGCACCCACATGCCGAAGACGACGAACGGCATGGCGGCGACCGCAATCGACAGCACGCCATAGGCGCCGAAGGCCGGCCCGAGCTTCGGAATGCCGAACGGTGCGGTCACGCTCGCCTGGCTCCCGAAGATCGACTGAACGGCGAGCGCCGTGCCACCGACGCCAAGACCCGTCAGGCCGAGGCCGGCGATGATCGGATTGGCCTTGAGCCTGTCGATGACGAACCAGAGGAGGACGGAGGCGAGTACGCAGATGAGGATGGCGATGAGGATGGCAGCGACGATGGAATTGGTCAGCATGATGCCGACGATCGTGGTACAGGCACCGATGATCATCAGGCCCTCGAGACCGAGGTTCCACACCCCTGCCCGCTGCGCAATGACGCCGGCGAGGGTGACATAGATCAGCGGCGTACCGGAGCGCAGGATGGCAATAATGATCTCGTTCATGACGGGCGTCCTCCGAGACGCAGCACTTGGTCGACGAGTTTCGACCTTGCCGTGATGAATAGCGCGATCGCCGCATTGATGATGTCGATCGCAGCCGCCGGCAGCCCGGCCATGATCGGCAGATAAAGCGCCGCCGAGGCAAGGCCGCCGAAAAACACCGCGGCTGCCGCAGTGCCGACCACGGAGAGATTGGCGACGAGCGCGATCAGGATCGCCGTGAAGCCGTGGGCAGGCAGGAACCCGGATGCGATGCGGCCGTTCGGCCCCATGAACTCGATGGTTCCGGCAAGACCCGCCAGTGCGCCCGAGATGATGAAGCTCGAAAGACCCAGTTTCCACAGCCGCGCGCCCTGCCACTCCACCATCGTGCCGTTGCGGCCGGCAAGGCTCGCAAGAACCCCGAAGGCCGTGCGGTTGACCAGGAGCCACATCAAAATGCCGACGGCGGCGGCGATGGCGACGATGGTCGGGGACAGGCCGAGCGAGTCCGAGATGCGGTAGGCCGCGTCGAGCGGGCGGCTCGATGCCTGCTGGCCGGATCCCGAAGGATCCTTGAGCGGTCCCGAAGTGACATAGACCAGAAGCAGGCCGGCCATGAAGTTACCCATCAGCGTGGTGATCACCTCGTCCGTGCCAGACCGCAATCTCAAAAGCCCCGGCCAGAGAGCCCAGAGGGCGCCGCCCAGCATGCCGGCGATGATGAGCGCCGGGATGACGAGGAATGCCGGCCCGCCCTTGAACGCCTCGGCGGCGAAGGCGGCGCAGATCGCGCCGACATAGAACTGGCCCTGGGCGCCGATGTTAAAGAAACCCGCCCGGAAGGAAATCCCGACGCCCACGGCCGTGATGAACAGTGGCAACGCCCATCTGAGGCTCTGTTCGATCGCGCCGCTACGCAGGAAGGCGCCGTCGCCTACCGCCCAGAGCATGACCCCCGCGTTGTAGCCGGCAAACTGGAACACCAGCGCGCACAGGACGAGCGCGAAGGCCACGAAGATCAGGCTGCGGGCAACCGTGACGAGACTGTCTTTCATGCGCTTACCCTCGCAGCCGCATCGGTCATGGCTGCGCCCACCGACGCGATGTCGAAGGGCGCGCGGAATTCGCCGTTCACACGTCCCGACAGCATCACCACCACACGGTCGGAGATGTCGAACAGCTCGTCGAGATCGGACGAAATCAAGAGGATGGCAGCGCCGCGATCGCGCGCCTGCCGGAGCGCCTGCCACACGAAGGCGGTGGCACCGATGTCGAGACCACGCGTCGGCTGAGCCGCGATGATCAGCCTGGCATCGCGATCGACCTCGCGCGCAAGGATCACCTTCTGGGCATTGCCGCCCGACAAGGACCCCGCTTTCTGCGCTGAATTGTGGTAGTGAACGCTCCATTCCCTAAGCGACCGGTCGCAGGCTTCGCGCACCGCCGAGGGGCGGATCACCTTGAGCAGGCTTCCCTGCAGCAACTCCCTTGCGCTCCAGTTCTGCCAGAGCGAACTCGTGAGGCTGAGACCTTCGACATTGCGCTCGAAGGGAATGATCCTGAGACCAACCGCGCGACGCTCGGCGAGCGGTTTGCCGGTCACGTCATGGCCTGCAAGCACGATCGATCCGCCGGCAAGATCGGCAAGGGCGGAAATTGCGCGAACCAGTGTCTTCTGTCCATTGCCCTCCACGCCGGCGATGCCGACGATCTCGCCCGGGCGAATTTCCAGATCGACGCCATCGAGTGCGATCCCCTCACTGTCCGGCCGCGTCGAGACGGCCTTCATCGACAGCACGCTCGGACCTTTCGCATGTTCCGGATGGTCTGCGCCCTCGCCTGCGGGCGATTTCGCTCCGACCAGCGCGTCGCGCTCATGCCGGCCGAGCGTCTTGGCAATCGCATCGCCGACGATCAGGTTGGCGAGCCTCTCGGCCGAAACCTCGGCGATCGGAAGCGGCCCTTCGACCTTTCGGCCGCCGCGCAACACCGTTACCGTGTCGGCGATGCCGAGCACCTCGCGGATCTTGTGAAGGATGAGGATGACGGTAACGCCGCGCTCCTTGAGACGACGGACACGAGCAAACAGCATGTCTATGCCTGAGGGAGAGAGCACTGCGGTCGGCTCATCGAGGATGAGCACGCGCGCATCCATGACAAGCGCCCTTGCGATCTCGATGCCCTGCTGGGTCTCGATCGGCAGGTCGCGGATCCGCCTGTTCAAATCAACTTGGACGTCGAGACCGGCGAGATGCGTCCGCCATTTTTCCGCAAGCCCCTTGCGAGTGTAGATGCCACCTTTGCCCGTGGCGCCGAACTCCATGGTCTCGGCAACGGTAAAGGATGGCGGCAGGGCGAAGCTCTGGTGAACCAGCTCCACGCCGGCAGCCCGGCTGTCGCGGACCTGACCGGTGCGGATCTCGTGGCCCATCACGTCGACGGCGCCGGCGGTCGGCTGAACAAGCCCCGCAGCGACGCGGGCGAAAGTTGTCTTGCCGGCGCCGTTCTGGCCCACGACCGCATGGATCTGGCCGGGAACAAACGAAACGGCAACGTCCGACAGTGCAGTCACGTCTCCGAATTTCACGGTGACATCCCGGCACTCCAGCGCAGGCTTCGGAAGGTTGGACATCAAAAGGTTCCCATCGAGAGCGAAGGCTCACGGACCGTCAACAGGAAGGAAGACGATCCGCGAGCGTCCGGCGGCCCTCCCCGAAGGCAAAGGCCGATGCCGGTTTTTCGTCAAGGCTCCGGTGCCGACCCTGCGGCCGGCGCCGGAGGCTCAGAGTGTGGTGTTGAATGGAACCTTGATGGAGCCATCAAGAATACCGGCACGCGCCTTTTCGACCTCGACAAGCGCTTCCTTCGCCCTGGCATTCAGCTCAGCCGGCCCCTGTTCCGCGAAGACCGGCGAGGGAATGAAGTCGATGACGCCGGTGCCAAGGCCCGTATGCTCGTGCGTGCCGCCCTTCCATTCAGGACCGACGGCCTTCGTTGCCTCGTTGTAGAGCGAGACGCCGAAATCGAGGCCGACGATGGAGATAAGCGACTTCGGACCGAGTGCGTACTGTCCCGGAGCAAGGCAGCTCACCATGCGGCCTTCCTTTTCGTTGGCTGCGGCGATAATGCCGCCGTCGGTGGCCGCCGCGTCCGTCTGAATGTAGTCGATGCCGTCATTGTACATCTGGGTAGCGATTTCCTGGCCCTTTGCAGGATCCTGGAACGAGCCGGCAAAAGCGGCGATGACGCTGGCGTCCGGCTTGATCGAGTGGACGCCGGCTTTGAACGCGTTGAAATCGGCGTTGAGCGGCGGGATCGAAACGCCTCCAATGAAACCGGTCTTGCCCGTCGTCGTCATCTTGGCCGCAAAGACGCCAGAGAGATAGCAGCCGAGATAGTAGTCGTAGGACACCGTGACTACGTTCGGGATCGCCGGCTCGAAGGGGTCGGCGAACAGCTGGATCCATTTGGTACCGGGAAAGGACGGCGCCAGCGCCTTGAAGGGCTCGGCCACTTCGTTGAAGGTGGAGATGATGATCGCAGCACCTGCGTCGCCGAGCGTGCGGTAGATGGTCTCGTAGGTCGCGGGGTCCTGCGCGTAGACGGCGCGGTATTCAAAACCCTTCTCTTCCGACAGCTGCTTGAGCTTGGCGATCATCTGATCGACCGGGCCGTTGTCGCCGGCGGCCTGCGTGTGGACCAGTGCGACCAGCCCGCCGGACGCCCTGGCAAATTCGGGCACGATGCTGGCGGCAAGACCGAGCGCTGCGGCGCCCGCGCTCGCCTGCAGGAATGTGCGACGGTGCATTATGTGTTGTGAAGCCTTGTCAGTCATGATTGTTCCCTCTTTTGTTGATTGTCTTGTGTCATGCGCATTCCGACACGCGCGGGCAATGCCGACGCGTGCCTGGTCGTCTCAAAGCGGCGGCGAATAGGATGCAGGGTTCATGATCATCACCTCCTGCTTCTGGATCGCATCGAGCGCCCAGACTTCGGAGATGAACTTCTGCCAATCCGGATCGGCATACATGGCCGACCGGCGCGCCTCGCGATCTGCAAGGCTGTCGTAGGCCCACATCAGAACGGTGGTGTGAAGCGTGCCGAGCTCCGAGACATAGAGGCCGACGAATTTGTTAAGATGACGTTTTTGTACCGGGAGACCGTCAGCCTCGTATTTCTTCATCCACTTGTCGACCGTGCCTGGTTTGAAGGTGTAGGTGCGGTGTTCGAGGATCATCGGATCACTCCCTTAGGTGTTCAGGATCAATTCGGCGCATTTCTCGCCGATCATGATGGCGGGCGCGTTGGTGTTGCCGCTCGAGATGATCGGCATGATCGAGGCGTCGGCGACGCGCAGACCGTCGATGCCGTGCACCTTGAGCCGAGCATCCACCACCGCCATGGGATCGTTGCCCATCTTGGCGGTGCCAACAGGATGGAACGTCGTCATGGCCGTGGCGCGCAGCCAGCGGGTCAGCCCGGCGTCGTCGTTTGCTTCCGGCCCGGGCGCCAGCTCCTTGCCGCGATAGCGGTCGAAAGCCTTCTGGCCGACGATGTCGCGCGTCAACCGGATGCCGTCGATCATCGTGCGGATGTCGAAATCGGACTGGAGGTAGTTCGCCTGGATCCTCGGCTTGTCGGTAGGGTTCGCCGACCGCAGCGTGATCTCGCCACGGCTTGCCGGATTGACGGGCCCGACCCGGATCGTGAAGCCATGATCGGCCTCCACCGCCCGCTTCTTGGCGAAGGGATTGGGGAAATGCAGGTTGGCGGTCTTTTCCAGCGCTGGCATGAAATGCAGCTGGATATCGGGCGAGACGAGGCCGTCGTTCGAGCGAATGAAGGCACCCGCCTCGTAGGGAAACGTCGTCGTGACGCCCTCGCCAAACAGCATTCCTTGTGCGACGGCGGGAATGAGCTTGTCGGCGCGCAGGTCGCCGAACAGCGTCACCGGCTCGCGGCATTCCCAGCTCATGACGCAGTCGACGTGGTCCTGGAGGTTCTTGCCGACACCGGGAAGATCGAGCGTCGGCTTGATGCCGAGCGCACTCAGTTCGTCTGCCGGCCCGATGCCGGAAAGCAGCAGCGCCTTGGGCGAATTGACCACGCCTGCCGACAGGATGACTTCGCGCCCGGCACGCGCGATGCCCGGCCTGCCATCCTTCAAATATCCGACGCCGCATGCTCGGCCACCCTCGATGAGGACACGCGTCGTTTCGGCGCCCGTCAGCACGGTAAGGTTCTTTCGTCCGAGCGCCGGGCGCAGAAATGCCCAGGATGTGGACCAGCGCTTGCCCTTGCGAATGGTGAAATCGTAGCGGCCGAACCCTTCCTGGGTGGCGCCGTTGAAGTCGTCATTCTCTGGATAGCCGGCCTGCAGGCCCGCCTCGCAGAACACGTCCATCAGCGGATTGTGGCCACGGGCACGGCAGACGGTGAGTTCGCCGTCCGTGCTGTGAAACGCGTCATCGCGCTCGATGTGCGTCTCAGAGCGCCGGAAAGCCGGCAGCACGTCTTCATAGGACCAGCCGGGTGAACCGAGCTGCGCCCAGCGATCATAGTCGTGGCGATTGCCGCGCACGTAGATCATGCCGTTGATGGTCGAGGTCCCGCCGAGAACCTTGCCGCGCGGCCAATAGAGGGAGCGGCCGTTGAGATAGGGCTCCGGTTCCGTGTGATAGTGCCAGTTGTAGATGCCCGAATGGAAGAGCTTGCCCATCAGCATCGGCAGCCTGAACAGCGGATTGCGGTCCTTGCCACCAGCCTCGATCAAAAGCACGCGGTTGGCCGGGTTCTTCGACAGGCGGTTCGCAAGAACGCAACCGGCCGAACCCGCGCCCACGATGATGAAATCATATTCCGGGGTAGACGCCATGATTCACCATGCGATGGGACGGCCGCCCATCGCCTCCAGATAGAGATTGCAGAGAAGGAAGGGATTCTCCCGGCCAAGCACCTTGTCGGCGAAAGCGGGATGCTCGCGCTCGACGCAGGCGACATTGCCGGTCCGCCCCTCGCGAATGCCGGCTTCGGCGAAGATATCGGCCGCAGCCGCACCGAAACCGAGAAAGACGATCGGCTCGCCCCGAGCCAGAAGCATTTCGACCACACGCAGCATCAAGGGCCGCCAGAACGGAAGATGTCCGCGCGACTGATGCGGATCGATATCGACGCGAAAGCGGGAAAGCGTCAGGGATGCGTTGAGCAGCAGCACGCCCTCGCCCACCCAGCGGTCGGCGATTGCGTCTGGCGCCTCGAACGCGCCGGCAGGGTCGCACAACAGGCGCCGCACATCGGGCCAGCGACCGAAGTCCTCGCTCAGGCTCTCGTCACCGAGCCGCGCGGCCGCGATGAGCTGCATATAGGCGCGGATGCTCTTCGAGAACATCTTGTCCAGCTCGACCCACGCGGCAAGATTGCCGGCCTCGAAGGCTCGGCCCGTTGCGAAACCTGGCTCCGGATAGGGATCCTGACCGAGGATCACGCAGCGCACGCCGTCGGGCGCAATTCCATCGAAGGCCGCAAGAGCGTGCGCACCCTTCGGCTGCCCGGGAAAGGTCTTGCCGCGACGCGCAGGGAAAATCGGCTCCCAGGCTTCGAACGTCAGAGCTGCGTCGACCCGGTCGAAATCATCGCCAATGGGTCCGAGCGCATCCTGCCAGACATCAGGCAGATCGGCCTCCCAGCCGGCCAGCGTTTCCGCCATCGCCTCTCTCAGTCGTGCCGGCATCATCGCACCGCCCCTCCAACTCGTTTGACAGGAGACTAGACAAAAGCTGACCAAAGTGTCAACTTTCATGAACGCAAAAAATGACTAGATCGTCAGGTTTTTTTGACCAGATCGTCAACTTTTTTTTACAAAAGGCGATGCGCTTGCATTTTGCCGGAAAACTCGGAAATTGCGGAAACGGTCTCGCCGCCACGCATGATTGTCTGGTAGGGAGCGGCGGCGAGATGGAGGCGAGATCGCATGGCAAGGGCAGCACGAGATCCGGAGGAGCGTATCCGCGCACGCAATATGCGCCTCATCATCAAGGCCGGGATCGAGATATTCGCGCGTAAGGGCTTCGACGGCACACGCATCGCCGAGATCGCCGAGGCCTCGGGCCTGCCCAAGGCCAACGTCTATTACTACTTCTCCTCCAAGGAGGAGATCTACAAGGCCATCGTTACACACCTCATCGCCAGCTGGGACGACGCGCTGAAATACATTTCGCCCGAGCGCGAGCCGGCTGACGCCTTCCGCCTCTACATCAAGGCCAAGCTCGACTACACGCGCAAGAACACTGCGGAATCCCGGCTCTTTGCCAGCGAGATCATCCAGGGCGCCCGGTTTCTGAAGAAGAAGGATCGCGACCACATGCGCCAGGTCACGGATGCGCACGTGGCAGTCGTCGAGGGATGGATTGCGGCAGGAAAGATGCTTCCGGTCGATCCGCGCCACCTGTTCATCATGCTTTGGGCATCAACCCAATTCTACGCGGATTTCGAGCCCATCGCAGCCGACGGACTGAAGAAGGCGCGTTTGAAGGCAGAGGATTATGACACGGCGGCGACGACGATTACCGAGACGATCCTCAAGGGCATTCTTCCAGACCCGGCGCAACGTTCATGAATGAATATAACATGAGCGGGCCTCAAACTTGATTGCTCTCGAAAGAATTCAAACCGTCGGCACCCGCCATGTCACGCTACGGACATTAGTAGTTTGCGAGCTTCTTGCCGGTTGATCATGCGGCGTAGATATCAAATTATCCGGCAAGGCTTTGAAAGCGACGAGGGCCGATTGCTTGATTGTTTTTTCTCCAACGCTCCCCGGAAACGGCAAAATAACGGGTGTGTTCGTTAGCCCGGATAGCCATATCTTGGCCGTCGCGAGCTTGTTTCCGCTGCTTACAAATCCGCCAGGGCGTGCCGCCTATACCGGGCAAAGGTTGCGCCATCGGCTGGCCCTCTACCATCGCGGCGAGCGGCGGCCCTTTGCGGCCTTCGATATGCTGCGGCTCCCGATCAACGACATCAGCTTTCATCCGCACGAACCGGTCATCGCGATTGCGGCAGGCAGCTACGATGGTGGCTGGTTTTTTGAAGGCGAGCTGGTCGCTTGGAACTGGTCATCTGATCGGTCTTGGCCGCTGGCCGGGGGTCTCCCCGAGATTGAGCGCTGCAGCTTCAATGTCGCTGGCGATCGGCTCGATCTGCTGGTCAGTCCTTGGGACGAAGAGTGGGGCAGCGAAGAAAGCGAGGAAGATCCGTTCGACCGACTCTACCCGGTGAACGTTGCTTACGAGGGGGCAGTCGGCAGTATCGCTGTCGAGATCGATCCGGCGACATGGATCGCGCGTCAGCTGATCGATAGGCAGATGTCCGATCAAGATCGGCAATCGGCGATGGAACGGCAGCTGGCCAATTGGTTCGGCACCGATCGACTGGTGCAGCGAGGCGCAATCTGGGACGTCGCTTGGCTGGACAGCGGCCGGCTCGCCGCCGTCCATGACCACTGCCTGCTCGAAATTCATGACCTGGAGAACGGCAGCGTCGTCTGCTTCTCCGGTGAGGGGTATGGCGCGCGCATCCTGCGATCGTCGCCGCCGATTGTTCAGATCGGACCGCCTGCCTCAGCGCTTGGCGAAGCACCGCGCTCGCGACTGCAGGTGCTCCGTGATGGCCGGCTTGCGGAATTTGGTACGTTCGAGGGCGTCTATTCCTTTGTCTCCTCCCGCGACGGTCGGGTTCTGGGGCGGCGCGACAGGCATCCGGCGGGCGTTGGTCAGGCCGATGTCCTGATCGATATCGGCACCGGACAGGCTCGGTTCGTCGACCTCGGCGATTATGACTGTTTCAATCATCATATCGGCATCGATGGCGCACCAGATCTCTACCTGCTGCAAGGCACGCCACCGACCTCACACAAGAAGAAACGTCTCTGCCGCGTCAAACCGGACGGCACCGTCGAGGACTTGTGGCCGCTCCTGCCTGCCGACGGCAGCCACGCCAGTCATGCCATGGAATGCATCGGCTGTTACGTCGAGGACGACGCCGGTCGTGGTATCGTCGTGGCCGGCCGGTACTATCACCCGGATCCGCGTCAGGGCCATCATGGCTTCATCTACCGAAAGGCGATCGAGCGACCGGGCCGTGAGATCTGGCGTCACGCCACCGCTGCGGCCGCCAGCGCCGTGGTTCATGTTGCGCCAATAGGACTTGTTGTTGCGGCGCTGCTCGACGGCACGATCCTCGTGCTCGACGCGGCAGCCGGCACGGTCGTGGCGAAGGCGCGTGCCGCCGTCGACGGAGTTGCCACGGTCATCTATGCGATGGATGCTTCAGACGCCTTGCTGGCTGTCGGAACGTTCGACGGATGCATCGCCGTCATTGCGCTCGACGATCTGTCGGCCGATAGCGGCATCATGGAACTGGCCTGAGTCGTCCACACCGCGCGCCTCACGATCCTGCTTCCTTGACAACTCGCCTTCCCTTACAATCCCGTCCGGACACAGAGGAGTTCCGCCATGAGCGAAGACGCCTTCAATTTATCCATCCGCAAGTTCTTGAAGGAAGTCGGCATCACCTCGCAGCGCAAGATCGAGGAGACGGTGCGCGAAGGGCAGACCGGCGAAAAGACGCTGAAGGTTCGCATGACGCTGACGGCGGAAGGCACCGACCTCAACCACGTTGTAAATGGCGAGATCGAGCTTCCATAAAAAGCATCAAGCTCTCTACCGCGCGACGTCGCATCCCATTGGTGCAATTTCGGAGCCTAGTGTCCACCCATTGCCATGCTCGGCTGTTTTCGTCCACTCAACCCTTCTTCGGGCGCGTTCATCATTTCGCTGTCGGGTGGATCAGACGAGGCGTTCGGCATGCCATAAAGGTTGAGATGAAGGAATAGGGAGTGGTCATAGCCTTCCTTCTGCGAAGCGTCAGGGGTGTTTCGGCTTTGTCCTCAAGCCATCGCCAGCAGCCAGGGCCGAAGCCCCTCCGCCAGGAAGTCATCGGCAGAATCTTGGTCAACGAGGAATTCGGGAAAACCAGCGGTTCCAATGGTTTCCAAAAATGTGGGGCATTAAATCCGTTTCTGAGCTTTTCGGCGGATTGTCTTACACCAATGGCGAATTTTGGCTTTCAGGTGCATTGGCTTGAACGCTTTATGCCTGCATGCTCATCGTGCGCCTGAAAAATGGAGGAAAGCTTCCTGCCGCCCTAAGACGGCAGGAAGATCAGGTTTCGTCACGGCGTCACTATGTTGAACCAGAAGTCGAAACTATCGAGCATTGAAACGAGCTGGCCGAGTTTGGCGTTGTCGCCGGCGACCTTGACCTTGCCGTCGGAAACGGCCTGGTCGAGTTTGGTCTCCCCGAGTGCAATGCTGTTTAGATCGGCTCGCGTCAGGGTGATGGTTGCGTCAGCCTCGTCGGCTTGCTTGTCTTTCGTGTTGTTCAAGACACCGTTCTCGAGTTCGACGAGATACTTGCCGTCGGCACCAAAGTCGAAATTGAGGACGATGTGAGCGTCGCCGGCCTTTTCAGCATTGAGCCGTACGCCGAGATAGTCGAAGAACAGGTCCAGCGACATCGCACGCACGGTGTCCGGGCTGGCTGTATTCGGCGTCGGAAGTTTTTTAACACCCTCGCGCAGCTCTTTCGCACCCGTCAGGTAGAAGTTGCGCCAGGGTCCGGACTCCGCCTGATAGCCGAGCTGTTCCAGCGCATCGGCGACGAGATCCTTGGCGGGCTGGTTGTTCGGATCGGCAAAGACGACATGGTTTGCGACCTGGGCAACCCAGCGGTAGTCCCCCGCCTCGAACGACTTCTTCGCCTTGTCCAGAACGGCGTCCGAACCGCCCATGAACTCGACGTATTTCTTGCTCGCTTCGACCGGCGGAAGTTCGTGCAGCGTCGAAGGGTTGCCGTCGAACCAGCCGAGATAAAGCACGTATGTGGCCGCGACATCGTGATAGATCGAGCCGTAATAGCCGCGGTTTGCCCAGAAATTATCGAGGCTAGGCGGCAGTTTGAACGTCTCGGCGATTTCCCGCATAGTCATCCCATGGTTCACCATGCGCAGTGTTTCGTCATTGATGTAGCGATAGAGATCGCGCTGCTTTTCAAGCAGGTTCACGACCTTCTCGTTGGTCCACGTCGGCCAATGGTGTTGGGCAAACATCACCTCCGCCTTGTCGCCCCACATGACGAGCGCCTCGTTCAGATACTTGGACCACGGTAGAGGCTCGCGGATTTTGGCGCCACGAAGCGAGTAGGTATTGTGGAGCGTGTGGGTCGCGTCTTCGGCGGCCGAGATCGCCTTTTTCTCCTCGATGTACCACAGCATTTCCGAAGGCGCTTCGGAGCCAGGGGCCATCAGGAATTCGTAGGTGAGGCCGTCGATTGTTTCTTTCTGACCGGTCTTGGTGATGATGTCGGTCGGAGGAATGAGCGTCACCGTTCCGGCCGATGTCGTGGTGCCAAGTCCAGCACCGACCTGGCCTTTCGGGTCGGGCGCAAGCAGGTTGCCGTACATGTAACTTGCCCGGCGGCTCATGGCCGTACCAGCCATCACGTTCTCCGCCACAGCGGCTTCCAGGAAGCCTTCCGGAGCGTAGATTTTAACTTTGCCGGAGGTGACGTCGTCTTCTGAAACCACGCCGCGCACACCGCCGTAGTGGTCGACATGGCTGTGCGTGTAGATGACCGCCTTCACAGGCTTGGTGCCCCGGTTCTTGAAGTAGAGGTCGATGGCAACTTTTGCCGTCTCGGCAGAGACGAGCGGGTCGACAATGGTGATGCCCTCGGTGCCTTCAATGATCGTCATATTGGAAAGATCGAGGTTGCGGACCTGATAGATTCCGTCGGTTACCTCAAACAGACCGCTCATGTTGATGAGCTGCGACTGCCGCCAAAGGCTAGGATTGACGGTCGCCGGCGCTTCGGCCCCTTCCTTGATGAAGCCGTACTGTTCAGGGTTCCAGATCGCGTTCCCGCTCTCTCCCTTGATAAGTTCGCTCGGCAAGGGAGCGACTAAGCCGCGTTTGGCATCCTCGAATTCAGTCGTGTCGCTGAAAGGAAGTTGTTGCAGCAGTTTGCCATTGGCAGCTTTCGTTGCCTCCGTCGCGTCCTTTTGCGGCTGTGGACTTTGTGCATGGACGGGCATTGCAGTGGCCGCAATGATGGCAATGATCGACAAGCCAGATAAATATCGCTGAATTCGCATTCTCACTTCTCCCGATTGTATTCAGATGAGATGCTCGCGGTGGCGCTGCCACCATCGATAGAGACTGCAGTTCGCGAAAGCTTCGTGAGCTTTCTTACAACAGCTGTTGCCGCTGTGAGATCGATTACCTAACGCGCGCGGGGAATGGGGAAAGTACGTAACTGTTAATTTTAACATTGATAATGGCCATCCTAGGCGCAAACATCACGTCGCGGGGCCTGCAATTGGAGTCGGAAACGGAGAACCGAGCCTTTAGCGCACAAGGCTTGTTGTGCTCTTTGTCGTGCAGTTCCGTGATCGACTTGTGCAACCGTCCAGAGGCGAGATGGCGTCGCATCGGGTATGACCTACGGCCCAAGCAAAACCCAGTGGCAGCAGTCCATGACGGTCTGTGTGTTCATCCAGACAGGTGGGAACAAACTCCTACTTCGACCACTGAAGTTGCATGGTGGGAGCGCGGGCAGGTTACCCACCCGCGCAACCGCGTCCCCGTTGGGCCGGCCGTCTTGTTGATATGTCCGACCTTGCAACAAAAAGATGCCCCCAATTGAGCGGCATCTGAGCGGATGCCGGGCGTCGGATACGCCGGGGCGTCACACTGTTTGGGTTCAAGAGTCGGCCCGCGGCCGCTGGATCATCGCGTTGAAAACCCGGTGGCCCGGTCAACGGTGATGCCCGACGATCAAGCCTCGTCAGGTCCATTTCTGTACACGAGGAACTTGTTGCCTTCAGGGTCGCGAAAATATGCGCAGTACGGGCCGTCGGCGTTTTCCCCTCTCGGACCTGGAGCGCCCTCGTCAGAGCCGCCAGCCGCCAAAGCAACCGCGTGGGCCTCCTGAACATGAGCACGGGACCGTGCTTCGAAGGCGACCATCCCGCCATTCCCGACGTTTGCCGGCGCGCCGTTGAAGGGGCTGATCACGCCGAATTCGAGCGCCTTGTGCCCGTAATAGACAGCCCTTCCGGGCTGCACCAGAACGCGGCCGATACCGAATACGCCGAGCAGCTTGTCATAGAAAGCCGCTGCAGCATCCAGGTCATTGGTGCCTACGGTCGAGTGGCCCGGCAGCCCGCGGGGCTTGTCGGACTGAGCTGTGATAGCGTTCATTACGATCTTCCTCTTATGTTGCGCGCGGCCAGGGTGGTGACACCATCCTCGGCTCGCAGAGGAGATTTGCGCGTTTCTTGTGTATCGCATTTTTCACAAATGCAGCCGGTGCGTATCGAACTGTGTCAAACTGCCGGGCGGATACATCCTCATACAACTGCCCTTTATCGCCATACGGACCCGGGACGTGAGCGGCGATACATGCCGTTACAAACGGCCCGTCGGGCGGACACATCGTCAATACACGAACGCACTCAAATGGTGCCGCTGGCCTCGAAGACGAAGGCTCGAACAATGCGGAAAGGAAGACCATATGAATATGTCTCATGTCATGGCGGGTGCGCTGCTGATCGTTGGAAGTGGATTGGCGCTGCCCACGGCCAACGCACAGCAACCGGGAATTCAGCGCACCGACCTTGTGCAGCACGATCTCAGCATACCCGCGCACGAAACCGTTCAGGCACGCGTCGACTTCGGGCCCGGCGCCATCTCCATCAAGCACTCTCATCCGGGCGAAGAGGTGGCCTATGTCCTCGAAGGCTCGCTGGAATACCAGCTCGAGGGTAGAGCGCCGGTTACCCTTCATGCCGGCGAGGCCCTGTTCATTCCGGCCGGGGTGGCTCATCTCGCGAAGAATGTCGGCAGCGGCAAGGCATCGGAGCTCGCGACCTACATCGTCGAGAAAGGAACCCCGCTTGTCGTTCCGGTCAAGTGAGCGTTTCGACATGGATCCTCGAAAGCAGAGAGAAGGACGTGTGAAAATGACCGCTGAGAAAACCGCCAACGCTTTTGCGCTGTCGCGCCGGGCTCTGCTCTTAAATGGAGCGGTGGCGGCAGCCCTTGCGGTGTCTCGCCCTGCCAGCGCTGTCGCCCAAGCGAACACCACGAAGCCTTTGGAGGCTGGCGAAGTTCGCCCCTTCCGTGTGGATGTCTCGGCGGCAGAGCTCGTCGATCTTCGAAAGCGCCTTGCCGCGACGCGCTGGCCAGACCCTGAAACGGTCGATGACCGCTCCCAGGGCGTACAACTGGCGAAGCTTCAGGCGCTGGTGCGCTACTGGGAGACTGACTACGATTGGCGCAAGGCAGAGGCGAAGCTTAATGCCTTGCCGCAGTTTCTGACTGACATCGACGGCCTCGACATTCACTTCATCCATGTGCGCTCGCGTCATGCGAACGCATTGCCGCTCATCATGACCCACGGCTGGCCCGGTTCCGTTTTCGAACTGTTGCAAGTCATTGGCCCGCTGACCGATCCCACGGCGCATGGAGGGACGGCGGAAGATGCTTTCCATGTCGTGCTTCCGTCCATTCCAGGGTTCGGCTTTTCGGAAAAGCCCAAAGGTACCGGCTGGAACCCGGATCGCGTCGCTCGCGCCTGGGACGCCCTGATGAAGCGCCTCGGATATGGAAACTACGTGTCACAGGGCGGCGATTGGGGCGCCATCATTTCCGATGCGATGGGCCGTCAGGCTCCTGCGGGTCTGCTCGGCATTCATGTGAACAGGATTGAGCGCTCGACCACCATCCCGCCGGAAGTTGCACGGGCGTTGAGAAGTGGTGATCCTGCACCGGCGAATTTGACCGCCGAGGAACGGGCAGTTTTTGACCAGGCCAGGGAGTTCCTCAGCAAGGGCTTTGGCTATGCGGCAATCATGGGAACGCGTCCACAAACCGTCGGCTATGGCCTTGCCGACTCGCCGGTTGGACTGGCAGCATGGTTCTATGACAAGCTCGCCGACTGGGTGTTCACACGCGATGAACCGGAACGCGCGTTGGGCCGCGACGAGATCCTTGACAACATCACGCTTTATTGGCTGACGAACACCGCGACCTCGAGCGGCCGGATCTATTGGGAAAGCAGCGCCGGCAACAGCAAGTTGGCTCCTATTGCGATCCCGGCGGCCGTGACGATATTCCCGGGAGAGGTTTACAGGCCGCCGAAGCACTGGGCGGCACGAGCGTACCACAACCTGATCTACTACAACCGAGTGGACAAGGGTGGACACTTCGCAGCGTGGGAAGAACCGGAGCTTTTCAGCGCCGAGTTGCGCGCCGCTTTCCGGCCACTGCGCCGGCTCTAGCGCGTCGATTTGGAAGAAGCGCACGAGCCGGTGAATACGGCGACCTCCGCTGTCACCTTCACGCAGGCGGCCTTCGAGCGCAAATCCGAGAAGACCTATCCGATCTCGCGATAAAGGATTTGGAAACGGCCATCGAGATTGTCCAGGTTGAGGAGGGAGCCGATGTCGCACCTTGCCCCCCTCCGGCGCTATGTCAGGCTTCAGGCGTGAGGATGCCGCGAATTCGCATCCTCTCGATACCCTCTACGTTATCTCGGGGGACTTCAGCCATGGACAACGCTCAAGGCAAGAAAGTCATCTTGGAATTCTTGCGCCAGCACACCCTGGCGGTGATCGCAACATCTCATGCAGACGGCAAGCCCGAAGCTGCGGCCATTGACTTTTCGGTGCGTGACAACCTCGAAATCGTGTTCGATACCTCCGAGCAGACCCGCAAGTTCGAGAACCTGTCAGATAGAACAAGCGTCGCACTTGTCGTCGGCTGGGACAAGAATATCACGGTTCAATATGAGGGCGACGCCATGAAGGTTTCCGCCTCCGAAATGCAGGAATACCAGAAAGCGCATCTTGAAAGCGTTCCAGTTGAGAGAGAGTTTGTCGAGAATGGTGCCGTCTTGTTTAAGGTCGTCCCTCGGTGGATGCGATATTCCGATTTCACCAAGGACCCTGTCGAACGTCTAGAGGTCCGCTTTTAGTGCCACGCGAGCGTGCGCTGACCAGCTATCTGCGGAAGAAATACAGTACGCGGTGCCAGACGCAGCATACGCAGTATCCCGATCGCACCTTGATCGGATAATTCCACTCAGGAGTTCGCCGATGTCGCTGCTTGTGGCCCGTTGACGATGGCGGTGAGTGTGCTGGTCAAGTAGGCCAAGGGATCGATGGCGTCGAGCTTGCAGGTCTCAATGAGCGTGGCGATAGTGGCTGAGCTTTCGGCCCCGGCGTCGTGCCCCGCGAAGAGTGCGGTCTAGCGCCATCGTCCGTTCATTCTGCCCATGTCGGCGATCACCGGTTTTGGCTGTCACACAGCCAGGCGGATTTCCGGATTACTGCACCCGGTTCGGGCACAACGCCTTGTACTGGTCCAAGGCTACATCGTAGCCGGAGGCGCTCGAGCCGTCCAACGGCTCCCCGCCGCCTTCCTCGACCAGTAGGTATTCGGTGCTCATCCCGGTCGGATCATAGTCCGGGTTCGACCCTTTGAACTGGTAGCCTTGTCCATTGAGCGTGATGAACGTGCCGGTTTTGCAGTTGGCCGAGATTTCCGTCAGCAGCTCCACCTTCAGTTCGTCCGCGATGCACTTCAGCGTTACCTTCTGCACGTACTCCTGGCAAAAGGCGGTGGCATTCTCCCGCGTGTGTTTCGTGAATATTTTGGCGTGAGTCGTCCCGATGTTCGACTTCTTCACCACCGTCACCTCCATGCCGGCACGCGAGCCGTAATAGAGCGTCTCCGCCTTTGCCGCTGCGCTCATGGCGAGCAACAGCCCGATCGTCGTGGCAATACGCATCATTTCCCCTGTGTAATTCCGCGTTGGAGCAACATACCGCGATCAACCCTCCGTTGCGTACCTTCCCCCTTGTGCAGCGCGAAGCCCCTTGGGGCTCGGCGCTGGCAACATGACCGCTATCTTCAGAAAGATGGTTTTTGCGAGGGGCTCAATGAGCACCGGCGCCGCCTCCAGCGCCCGGCTTTTGGGTCAGCAACAAAGCAACCGCAGCGATTGCGAGCACGACCCCGATGACAGCGAAGGTGTCGCTGAAACCCAGAATGAGCGCCTGGCGTCGAACGACTTGGCCCAGAGCCGCGATCGCCTTGTGACTGGCAAGAACCGGGTCGGAAACGCCGTGCGCCATGAAGTAACTGGCAGTCTGGGAGAGACGGTCGCGGACCTCCTCCCGGGCAAGGGTCACCGACTGGCCGATGATGTTCGAATGGAACTGCTCGCGCTTCGTAAGGATCGTGCCGAGCGATGCCGTGCCGATGGCGCCGCCGAGGTTGCGCAGCATGTTGGACAGCCCAGAGGCCGCAGCGGCGTCGGACGGAGCAATGCCAGCCGTGGTGATGGCGGTGATCGGCGTCAGCACCAGCGCCTGTCCGATCGCACGCACGATGTTGGGGATCCAGAACTGATCGCCGGCACTGTCCGCCGAAAGGGTAATGTTCATGAAGCAGCTGATTGCAAAGATCGAGATGCCGAGGAAACCGATGTAACGGACGTCGAACCGTTTCATCAGGACAGGGACGAGCGGAATGAGCAGCAACTGCGGCAAACCCGTCCAAGCCAGGACGTTGCCGATCTGCTCGGCGTTGTATCGCTGCACCTGGCCCAAATATTGCGGCAGAATATAAACGCTTCCGAAAAGCGCGACACCGACGAGCATATTGACGGCAACGCCGATCCCGAAATTGCGCTGTGTCAGCAGACGCAGGTTCACCAGCGGCTTCTTCACGGTGAGTTCAATCCAGATGAAAGCGGCAAGGAAAACGAAGGCGATGATGCTGAGCTTGACGATGAATGGAGAGGAGAACCAATCCTCCTTGTTGCCTTCCTCAAGCACGGTCTGAAAAGCGGCGAGCCCGACGGTCATCGCAATGATTCCTGCCCAGTCACCTTCCTTCAGCAGGTGGAGCTGCATCGGCTGCTTGTCGAGCGTCAGGGCAAGGGCAACGACCATGAGGGCGCTCGGTACGGCGTTGATGAAAAAGATAGACTGCCAACCGTAGTTTTCGGTCAGATAGCCGCCGATCGTCGGGCCGATTGCCGGGGCAAACGTGACCGATAGAGCAAAGAACGCCAGGCCGAGCGGCTGCTGCGTCTTCGGAAGCTTGGTCAGTACCATGGTAAACGCCATGGGAATCAGAACCCCACCGGCAAAGCCCTGCAGCCCGCGCAGGAGGATCATCGTTCCAAGGTCGTGAGCAAAGGCACAGGCAATCGAAAACAACGGGAAGAGAACGGAGTTTACCAGAATGTATCGGCGGAACGAGAAGACGCTGCTGAAATAGGCCGTCAAGGGAATGACGACGATTTCGCCGATCAGGTAGGAGGTGGAGATCCAGGCGCCATTGTCGATGCCGGTACCAATGCCGCCCTCGATATCGAGCAATGAGGCATTGGTAATCTGGATGTTGAGAATGGCCATGAACGCGCCGATCATGCCGGCGAGTACGGCGATCCAATCCCTGGTGCTGGCCCGCGGCTGCGAGGCGACTGTGGTTGTTGAAATTTCGGAGGACATGGATGCAATCTCCTCGCCTTTCCCGTCAGACCCGGTCGCCCTGAGCGGCAGCTTTGGTGTCGATACTCGGCTGCACCGACATGCCGGGGCGAAGATCGCCGGCAGCGGTGCTTTGGCCATCAAGGATGATCTTGACCGGGATACGTTGGACGACCTTTGTGAAGTTGCCCGTGGCGTTATCAGGCGGAAGCAGGGCAAACTCCTGGCCACTTGCCGGCGCGATGCTGTCGACACGGCCATGATAGGTGCGGCCGGGGAACATATCGACTTCGAGATCGACAGCTTGGCCGGTATGCACGTCGGTCAACTGTGTTTCCTTGTAATTGGCGATCACATAGACCGCCGTGATTGGCACGATCGACATCAACTGCGTGCCGGCCTGAACATATTGGCCGACCCTTAGCGTGCGGTTGCCCACCGAGCCGTCAACAGGCGCGAGGATGGTCGCATAGGAAAGATCGAGTTCGGCCTGGCGTTGAAGGGCCAGGCCACGGGCAAGAGCGGCCTTTGCCTGGGCAACCTCGGCGTTCAAAAGATCAACCTGTTTGATCGCGGCGTCGAGAACGGCGCTGTCGCGCGCGACGGAGGCCCTGGCTACCCCGATCTGCGAGGCTGCCTGCTCAGCGGTCCGCACCGGGCCATATCCTGTAGTCGCAAGATTCGAATAGCGCTTGTCGTTCTGTTGCGCGAAGGTCTCATTGGCCTTGTCGACGTCGACGGTCGCGCGTGCTGCGGCGATCGTCGATTGCTGGATGTCGAGGGCGGCTTCCTTGGCAGAAAGCGTAGCCTCGGCGGCAGCGACATCAGCCTTCGCCTGGTCGAGCGCGGATCTGAAATCGCGATCGTCGATTCTTGCAAGCGGTTGACCAGCGATGACCGTTTGGTTGTCGCTGACAAGCACTTCGATAATATGGCCGGCCACCTTCGGAGCGATCGTGCTGGAGTCGGCCTTCACATAGGCGTCATCCGTTGACACGTGGAAGCGGCCAACCGTCCAATAGTCATGGCCGAAATAGCCGCCGGCGGCAATCAACGCGAGCGCAGTTGCCCCGATGAGCAGAGAGCGGCCCGAGCGTTTGCGGGCCGTCCTTGCTTCAGCGGCCGACCCGGCCAGCTCTGCGACGCGTGGCGGATTGCCGGCATCGAGCGTTGCGGGCACCGCTTCCGCAACCGCATGAGCGGCGGAGGGGACGTTGTTATTCAAGGCATGCAGCTTATTACCAGGCATTGTTATTCTCCGGAACAGGTCGCGAAGGCTACGGCCTCTGTTAATTGGAAATTTGATATTTTCCAAAATACGCGCTATAAAATCGAAGTCAACGAAAATTTGGAAACTCACGATGGTCCAAAATCACAAAATCGAGAAGAGATCGCGAGGCCGACCCCAGGTGCGGTGCGACGAGGACACCAGGAATGTCATCATCGAGGCCGCAAACAAGCAGTTCCACGAGAACGGATACGCAGCAGCCAGCATTGCGGCGATCGCGCAAGAGGCGGGCGTCTCGACCAAAACGCTCTACAGGCTTTTCCCGACGAAGGCCGACGTCTTTTCGGACTTGATTTCCGATCGTATCGCCCGCTTCCTGCTGGCGCTGGATGTGAGCACGCTGGCGACGACGGACCTGCGGCAGGGTCTCGAGCGGATGCTGACGGCCTATGGCATGCTGACGCTCTCCGACGATACCATCACCATCACGCGCCTTGTCATCGGCGAGTCCGACCGCTTCCCGGAGATCGCAACTTCCTTTTATGAGCAGGCGATCGTCAAGACCAACAACCTGATGGAAGATTGGTTGCGCAAGCAGGCCGATCGCGGCGCCCTTACGCTTGCAGATCCGCATGCAGCTTGCGGGATGCTTCGCGGGATGATGGTCATGGAACCCCAGCGGGCCGCCATGCTGCGTCAGAAACCGGCGCCCCGCATCGAAGAGATCGCCGCGCGCGCGCGGATGTGCGCGGATTTGTTTCTAAGGGGCACTGCGACCGCTCGATCTTGACGGCATCTTACCGGCGTTGCGCTCCCACGATCCGGTCGAGCCGAAATCGTTGCCCCAGGACTCCAATGTGGCGGCCAGGTGCAAGAGCCGGCATCGAACTGATCCATCGTGAGAGCAGCCAATGCCAGCCGCACCCATGCCAACCAACGGCTTGCCATTGGGCGCAACTAATTTTGCTCGAGGCATTCCATCACGCTGAATTTGTCGCGCCCAATCGGCCTTGCAGCGGCGTCGAGCCGCACACATACAAAGTGGTGTCTCCATCCTTGTAGGGGCTCTGTCGCCAATTATTAGTCCCGTTGCCGTTGTGGAGCCAACGCCATCGTCTGCGCATAGGCGAGCGGCGAGCGGTTGCCCGGCATGTTTTCGTCCAGCACCAGCGTCTTGAGATCGCCGGCGCGAACATCGAGAGATATGGCACGATCGAGCTTATCGATCGACCAAACGGCGTAACCGAATGCCGAGTCAAATCCACAATCGCAGCCGCAATCGCCTTTGGCGATTTTCGACGGTCTTTTAGATAGACACATGATCTGCGGTTTTGGCAACTTGTAGCAATGCCCCTCATACGCATAACCATAAATCACACCGATGCTTTTTATATAATCCACTTTACCACCCAAACTAACAGGAAGGAAACTATAAGACTTTCCATCAAATACCGCTATTGTTACTCCATTGCCGACAACTCCGGAGCTCTTCAATATATAATCAATTAACCTTCCAATATCATCAATTATGCTAGCGTCTCCAATACTTCTGATCTTACCATCAATCCCAGATATCATTTCATTAATATTTTCATCTTTATTTTGTTTATCATAAAATTTCGCCGGCCGCCCATATAGTCTAATATCTCCTGGACGATAAGCCTCATATTCAATTACATCTTTTAGACTTTCTAGATCTTTTGCATTTCCAACAACAGGATTAACATAACAACCACTCATCTTTCCCTCCTATGGCTCATCTTGAACCGATGATTTCACGCCACGCAAAATTCTCTTCCAGCAGTTCGGCCGCCGCTCCACCCGCCGCGGCAATGACGGCGTTTGCCGCTTGGTCAAGGCGCAGTGTGTTCGGATCAAGCGTTCTCAATGCGGTAGCAAGCGCCGCGCCCACCGCGTCGCGTGCAGCGGTCAGTGCCAGCTTGAAATACAGCGGCTTGATGCTGAACGCGTCCGCCGTCGCCTGACGAAACGTATCGAATTCGTCCCGCGCCAGTTCCCGGATATCGACATCCAGAAGCCGGCTGTCGGCGCAGCCGTTTGCAACCAGATCCCGATGGTAAAGCGCAACGATGCTATCGAAGATGGCGCCGACGAACGGCAGCGCGCGGTCGTGCACTTCGCGTGTCACTGCGGACATTTGGCGGAAATTGGTGGCAAGGCGGATCTGCGTCTCGGGGCTGGTTTCCGCAAAGCGGTTCAGTTCGTTGTCGAGCAGCAGATTGCCTCTCGTTCGCCGCAGAAGCCGGTCAATCGCGGAATCGAAATGCAGGAACGAGATCAGCGAAACACAGTCGGAAAAGGCTTCGGAGAACGAAAAGAAGTCGCCGTCGGGCGATATCGCGGTTGGCACGTCTGTCTCCGATAGCAATATGAGGTGCCCGACTTCGTGCGCGATCGTGTCAAAATTCAACGCATAGGGTCGAAGTATGCCGTCGACATCGGACCAGCCGAGTTCCAGATAGCCATAGCCCGCCTGCGCATTGTCCCAATCGGCAAAAGGAATGATTTCAAGCCTGGGAAAAGTTTGATCGAAGAACCAATGGATCGGCCGCCCCAGATAACTCTGCCAGATGTCGAGAACGAAACGCACGCAGGCGTAGGCGTGGACGGCGAGAAACGGTCGTGAGGTTGGATCGATGTTGTCGAAGTGGCGATCCGGGCCTGGCCTCACCGGCGCACGCCTTGCCCCATCGAATGGCGGCAAACCCGCTAGACCGTAGGGCCGCTTGTCATAGAGCGGATCAGCGACATACATGGAAAGGTCGCTGGGGCCCTCACCGATTTCGTCACGCGGTATCGACAGCCACACACGATCGGGCTGTTCGTATCCGGGAATGAAGGGCGGCTGGGGATAAATCCAGAAACGCGTGCCGAGACGCGCATTTGCAGAGTCGAGGGCATCGTCCCGAAGCAGACGCATCGCACAATTGCCCCCCTCGATTGAAAATCCGGCAATTAAGGATTCAATTTATAATTGTTTACTAATTTTGAGTCAATGCCGCCCGCCTCAAGGTCTCGAACAAAGGTGTTCGTCGCAACCCACGAGATGCTTACACGCGTCGCATTTCGTTCCCCCGCGATGGTTCGCGCGCTTCGCAGCGCAAGCAGCGCGTCCAGTCTTTTTTGTCTCACCATCACATTCCGCAGCTCGTTGAGACTCTCCGCCCGACACCCCGCAGCGCGCAGGATCGCTTCCAACTGCCGCTCTCGAAAGTTCATGTTTCGTGTGATTGTTGTCAGCAAATCGCGCTGGGCAGCCGTTATGAAATTCCTGCGCATCAAGCTGGCGAACGTCCGCTGCAGATCTACCAATGAGTCCGTCAAGGGAAGGAAGCCAAGCTCCGGCGGCCCCGAATGAACGGCGACGGCATCATCGGGAGCGAGCCGCCAGCGCCGATACCACCTGTAGATCAGGCCCACGCCGATCATTCCGAATTCGTCGAGTTCCGCCGCTCTGAGTGCGCCCATGCTCGCAGCGCCGATCACGACGATCCCCTGTGCCATCGCCCAGAGGATTTCCTTGTGTCGGACAGCCGGCCTGTCTTCGAATTGCCCGTCGATCAGGACCATCGCACGCGGGCGGAATGCGTGGGCGGCGAGCAGAATGTCGCCTTGCGCGACGGGCTGCAGGTAGATGGCGTCGAGAACTGACTCCGCCTCGGCCAACCGAAGAGTCGGACCAAGAAACACCAGGATCGGACTTTCCTCGCTCGCATCGACCATGTGAACACTCACCGCAAAATCGAAAAAGGAAGGGCTCCGGGAAGGATGGCCCTTATGCACTGAACTCCCGTTTCAGCGTCCGCTCCCACGGGCACTGCCAATATGGGCCCCAGCCCGGCAGATGTGACTCCGTCGATAAGCGATCTGAGATCGCAGATTGCGGGCGCTTCGATTGCCGGGTTTGGCGTCCCGAATGCGCCACCAAGAATGAGCTGACGTGCCCTCGCAACGACAGAATCGGTGCTTCGTCTATAATGCTCCCGGGTTTGATCATCGCGTGCACCCGATATCGCCCCTGCGCGTGCTGACAAGGCTTCGAGCATTGCGCTTGACGCCGCGGTCTCGACGCTCGGCCCCGCCGCATAGCCCTCAGTCGGAAGAGCAAGGATGGGCTCGCCCGGACCCGTCTCGATCGTCTGGCACCAGACGACTGGAACTTTTGCCGGCGAAGGGGCGAGCCAAAGGCCAATGGATATGCCGTGCTTGCCGGCGACAGACAGTATGTGATCAACGCTGTCACCCAGCCCGAACGGCGAAATTCGCATTCGATCAAAGAAGCCGTGGGTGGCGAAAGCGCGCGCGACGGCGTCGCGTTCGATGCATTCGAACAGTCCATGCAGAAACGCGCCGACGACGGTCATGTGACAGGCAAGACCCGTGGTCGTACGCATGAACAAGCCATCATGGGCGGGCGGCGGATCCGTGTAGCAGGTGTGAACAAGTTCCAGGGGAACCGGCTGCGTCCGGCCTGTCGCCACATCGATGCCGGTAATCCACGGTATCGTCGTTTCCCGCCAGGTCCCCCGGCGGCCAGGCACCAGAAGATTTTCAAACAGGCCCCCAGCGATCTTGAGCTCATCGGCCGTGGCGAGAAACACCCGCTCCGGCGGGATGGCTTCAGCGTAGAAGCGCTCCAGCGATTCCATGATCGCCCCCACTGCCGCGCTTGCCGTGGCAAGACCTCGCCCGAGCGAAGTGACTTCAGACAGGGCGGCGGGTCGAACGGTCTGCACCACCGGCAGCCCGATCCGGTCAAGCCCGGTCAGATCACCGAGGCGGGTTATGCGCGCGCGCCGACAGAGCGGCAGAATTGCACGCAGGCATCGATCGTCCACTTCGGGACCTGCGAGCTGTGACAGGGGTTTGCCGAGGTCGGCAATGATACGGCCGCGAAAGGTTGCGAGCATCCCTCTGGGGTTTGACGGATCCGTGTTCCGGCCTGTCGCTTCAAAGCTCAACGACAACGCCAAGCTCCTGGATTGAATGCCTCGCCCGCCTCAGAAGCGCCGTTGCTCCCTGGCTCTCGGCAATTTCCACCGCCGAGCGCAGGTCGGCGACAATTGGTTCCGTGGTGGTGTTGCCCCGCGCATGAAGGACAGCGCGTCGTCGGTAAAGCTCGGCAAGCCAATAGGCATGACCGGTTTCCCTGGCCTTTTCGATCGCGTCATTCGTGACCTCGATCGCCGACACATATTTGTCCGCAAGCCCGAGCAGAGTGGCGTGCATGTAGAGATAAATCGGCAGATCTGCGACGGCGCCAAGGTTTTGCAAGAGCGACAGCCCCTCGCGAAACATCGTGTGCCCGCTCGTGAGGCTCTCGCCATGAGCGCGAGCCCACCCACCGAAGAGCAGCGACAGACCAGACAGCGACTGCATCTCATGGGTCTTCGCGAAGTTCGCCATTCTTTCGGAAATTTCGATGAGACGCCCATAGTCGTCCCGGTAAAAGGCGGACACCGCTTCCGTATCAAGTGAATGCGCCTTGCTCGGCACGTGGGATATCCGATCAACGAAAGCGACCATCTTCGTCAGAGCCGCGTTTGATGCTTTCGATTGTCCCGTCAGCCACAGCGAAAGTGCGAGTTGCCCGAGACCGCAAACCTTGGCGTCATGGCCGCCAAACAACATTCGGCTGGTTTTCGCCGACTGCTCATCGTAAAGGGCAAGGCCCGCCTTGACCGCATCCTGGGTTTCCCGATGATGGCCGAGATTGAAATCGATCGCCCAGATGCAGTGGTTGACCTGGAGCTGTATTTCCGGGTCTTCGGCTTCCGCCAGCATGGCCTGCACCTGCCGTGCGCGATCTCGCATGACGCGAAAATCCGATCCAGTGAGCCACCAGCCCCAATAGATCGGAAACCACTTGGATTGATCTTCCATGGGCTGTCGGCGGGCTATGACCACCCCATCTTCATAAAGCTTGCGAGCCGGCGGCGCGTTCAGTCCCAGAAGGCCGGTCAGAATCGGACCGAGCGACGTCAGCGCCGATAGCTGCAGGGGTTCGACCGGATGCCCTTGGCTCACTTGGTCGCAAAGTGCCAAACCGTGCTCCAGATAGTTGCGCGCCTCCACCATCGCCGACCGGCTCGAGCTTTCCTTGCCCGCCGAAATGTACAGATCGATTGCGCTTTCCATGAACCCGGCCCGTTCCGCATGATCGGCCAGTGTTCCGGTGTCGATCCAGGGCGCCATTTGGCGGTTTTGGCTAACAGCGCCGAACAGCCGGCGATGCAATGCCTGCCGCTGCCTTCGCAGCAGCGCGTTGTAGATCGTTTCCTGAATCAAAACGTGCCGGAAACCATAGGTCGTATGCCCTGGCGCCCTGATCCTCATCAGGAACCCCGTGTCGCACAGGGTATCAGCCGCCTTGGCCAAAGACTTCTTGCCAAAACCCGGCAGCAGCGCGCGAAGCAGGGATAGGGTAAACCAGGTGCCGGCAATAGCGCCCGCTCGCGCCACATCTCTGGCCGGGCCCAGGTGCTTGACGCGTGCATCGAGTATTCC
This sequence comes from Ensifer sp. 1H6, assembly GCF_001976035.1. Classification (NCBI taxonomy): domain Bacteria; kingdom Pseudomonadati; phylum Pseudomonadota; class Alphaproteobacteria; order Hyphomicrobiales; family Rhizobiaceae; genus Ensifer; species Ensifer sp. 1H6. The sequence continues at coordinate 477,472 of NZ_MOAI01000001.1, forward strand.
CTCGAATGCGGATACATGGGTGGGTCCAACGTTTTCCGATAAGCTCATCGTATCCGTCGCAACGTTCTGCGAGACCCATTGGCAGATTTCCTCGATGAAGAGCGGTACGCCGCCGGATATCCTCTCGGTGATGTCATAGAGTTCAGGAAGCATAGCCTGCCTGTGCTCCGGCCACCTTGCTTCTATGGCCAGTCGTGTTTCGTCACGATCAAGGGGGAGCAGCGTCAGACGCGTGGGGTTGGCTGCATCCAGCCAATCCGCCGCAAAACCGAGACGCGAGGTCACGACCAGGAGAATCGGAAGTTGGCGCGCAACTCGCGCGGCCTCCGCCAGCAGATCCTGGGAGGTCGGATCGATCCAATGAATGTCTTCGATGGCCAGGACGACCGGCCCATTCGCGCACAACGCCTCGAGTGCGCGAAACACTGCGCGCAGAGCTTTTTCCCGGATGGCTTTGGGACCGTTGTCGGCAAGCCGTTGATTTCGTCCCAGCGCACCCAGCAAGTATGCGAACGTTTCGATCGTTTCTGCGTCGCGTATGCCGTTACGTTCAAAAAGCGCTGCCACAGCGGAAGCCGTCAGCCCCCCCTGACCGTCCTGTCCTGACATGACGCCCATAAAGCTGTTCAACAGGGGATGCAGCGTCGAGCGATACCCTCCGGGCAGGCACTGGAAGAAGAACAGCCCTGATCGCCGGTCGCGAGTCTTCTTGCGGATTTCGCGCAGAAGGCGCGACTTTCCGATGCCCGCGTCTCCCTCGATCAGGAGTACTTCGCCCCCCTCGGCGGGAATCCTTTCCCAACAGGCGGCGATCATGCTCAGCTCGCTTTCGCGACCAATGAACGGGCCGCCAAGGCTTCCGAACGCGTAGAACCTATCGACCTCAATCTTGTGCCCAAGTGCACGCCAAACCTTCTCCGGCACGGTAAAGCCCTTGAGCGTCTTGACGCCTTCGAACACGAAGGCATGCGACCTGCCGGCCAGGTTGCGCGTGTCCTCAGAAACAAGAACGCTGTCTGGTGCGGCGATCTCTTCCAGACGGGTGGCTATGGCCAGTGCCGCACTCGTAACCGGTTGCCCCTTCCCCTCGTCCGTCTCCTGGATCAGGGCGATGGATGTGGCAATCCCGACGCGAACGTGCAAGTCTTCGCGCCCAGCTTCCCGGCCGACGCGCGCGCAACCTTCGACGATCCCGAGGCCTGCGCGAATGGCGAGCGATGCCGCATCCTTCTCACCGACCTCGATAGGGAAGAGCGCCACGCCTCCATCTCCGGCCTCAAGTTGCATGACGCCGGAATGGGAGATTATCGCCTGTTTCGCCGCATTCTGAAACGCTGCGATCAGTTCCTGATAATCCTCTATATCCAGCAGGGAAAGAAGCCTGGTCGACCCGACAAGATCATAACAGAGGGCGGTGATGATCCGCCGCTCGCCACCATACAGGGAGGCGCGCGCCTTGTGACGCGAAGCTTTCGTCGGTTGTCGTAGTCCGTTGACCCGACTTTCGCGCAGCATTCGCCACTCCTGCCGCTTCGCGTGTATGGACGCAAAATTCCCCTAAATAATTATAGCATAGGCGGGCGGTGTTAATAGGCGCAGGGAATTAGGGCTGGCTAATTTAGATCCAACAAACGCTTTTAATTGCCAGTCCATGGGCGGGACTAGACCGGTAGACAAGCCGGGCCGATCGGCTCGAAGGACTTGTAGGTCAGGATAAACTCCTGATGCCCTAGCCCCTCGGACTTCGTCGGTTTGCCACTTGCTACATCCTTAAGGAGTGCGAGAATTTCTTGCCCGACATCGTCAAGGTTCGCCCTCCCCTCCAGAATCCGGCCCGCATCGACGTCCATGTCATCTTCGAGCCGACGATAGGTATCCGGATTGGCGCAGATTTTGATCACGGGCGAAATCGCAGATCCCGAGACAGAGCCGCGCCCGGTGATGAAGAAGACGGCATGACACCCTGAGGCAATCATTTCGACGATCTCAGCATTGTCCGAAATGTTGGGGAAGCCGAAGCGCACCTCCCCGTCGGGCACCACATCCATTAGATACAAGCCCCCATGCGGAGGGATATCGCCCGGTTTGATCAGGCCAACGATCGGTGACGCGCCCGACTTTGCATAAGCGCCCATCGACTTTTCCTCGATCGTCGTCAGGCCTCCGTCGGCATTGCCCGGCGCAAAGCTGCCATAGCCCAGCGTTGCATAGTAGCGTGCGGCCTTCGCGACAGCGGCGCGGAGTTCGTCGGCAAGCATGGGGGTAATCGCCCGATCGGCCATAATTTCCTCACAGCCGATCAACTCACCAGTCTCTTCGAAAATGCATGTCGCGCCTGCGGCCACGAGAGCATCGAAAGCACGGCCAGCTGCTGGATTACCGGTGATGCCGCTCGTTCCGTCGGATCCTCCGCAAACAGTGCCGACGACGAGTTCGCTGACGTCCATCTCGACCCGACGGTCCAGAGCGAGGCGCGAAAGCTGCTCACTGACCCAAGCGCGGCCTGCCGCGATTGTACTGCGCGTGCCGCCATCGTTCTGAATGGTGAGCGTCTTCACCGGACGGCCACTCTCTTCGATTACCTTCGACAGCGAATACTTGTTAAAGCTCTCGCAGCCGAGCGACAGCAATAGCACTGCGCCGATATTGGGATGCGTACAGAGCCGCTCCATCATCCGCTGGGCATAGGCATTGGGAAAACATCCGGGGAATCCGATCAGATGGACCTCCTGTCCATCGAACGCGGAAATGATCTGGCGCCCGACGTGGTGGGCACACTCGACCAGATAGGCGATGGCCACGATATTGCGGATGCCTTTGCGGCCGTCGGGTCGCAGATAGCCTTGCAAGGTCATTTCTTGGAGACCTCCTGAATGTCGAAGAAGTGGCTCGGCGTGTAGTCGCTCTTGACGTTGTGGACGTGAACGTGGTCGCCCGGGGCGATTGCAACGACCGCTGAGCCGATCGGCGCGCCATATTTGTAGACTTTTTCGCCTGGCAAGATCGCGCGCCGGGCGACTTTGTGACCACGCTGGACCGTCTTGGCGAGCGTGAATTCCTGCCCGCCGACGCTGATCCGCGACCCTTCCGGTATATGCTCGCGACAGACGAAGACGTTGTCCTTCTCCGCGAGAAGCAACAGCCGCGGATCGTCGATATGCGTTAGCTGTTCAGCGCAACCCATGGCGTCACATGACTCCGAAAGTTGCGAAGGCTTCGACTGTGCTCATGCCGTTGCGGATCGCATCGGCCACCTTGTTTTCGGTGTGCACCTTTTCATGGGCAAGTTTGACCGCTTCCTTCTCCACGGCCTTGGGGATGACCAGCACCCCTTCACGATCGCCGTAGATCAGGTCGCCAGGCTCGATGCGAATGCCCTCGATCTCGATCGGTGTGTTGTAGTCGATGACCTTGCCGCGAGGCCCCTGGTCCTGAGCGTAGATCCCGCGCGAGAAGGCCGGAAAGCCGAGCAGTTCGATCTCGCCCGCATCGCGAACATATCCGTTGAGAATTGCGCCTGCAGCCTTGAGGTGAATGGCTCTCGTCGACATGAGGCCGCCCCACAATGCGTAGCGCAGCGAAGACCCGGTCGCGATGTAAACGTCGCCGGGCTTGAGCGAGTCCAGGGCTTCAAACATGATGCCAAACGGCTTTTCCGCCAGCGGACCGAATGAGCCCTTTCCATCGGAAAAGACATCGGCTTCAAGGACAGGCATCGCGCGGCCGGCGATCTTCATATCATCCCGCAGGGGCTTGATGCCGGCGGGCAGGAACTGACGACGATAACCAAGTGTGTCGAGAATATCGCCAACGACGGCGGTGAAAAGCTCGGTCTTCAGGACGTGAAAAAGGTCTGCGTCGGTCGAGGTTTGTGCTGCGATGCTCATTGGGAGCTCTCCCTTGCTGGCAATTTTAGAAGCCTATGACGGCGCCGCCGTCGACGATGATGGTTTGGCCGGTGATGTATCCAGCTGCAGGGGATGCGAGGAACGCACAGGTCCAGCCGATCTCCTCCGCCGAACCAAGACGATTCATCTGGATGCGGCCCATAATCTTGGCCCGACGAGCAGGATCGCTGGCAGTCGCTTTCTGAAATAGGTCGGTATCGATCCAACCGGGTGCGACTGCATTGACGCGAATTCCGCGGCCGGCGAACTCCGCTGAAAGCCCGCGGACAGCCCCTGTGAGAGCAGTCTTGGCGGTTGTGTAGCCCATGACCATCGGCTGACCGATGAAAGATGTCATGGAGGCCGTGAAAATGACCGACCCACGTCCCCTTGCGATCTGCCCAGGCAGGAATTGCCTAGTCAGTTCGAGGGCGCCGCGGACATGGACATCCATCACCTCGTCGAAATCGGCTATGGTGGAGTCCTCGAACGGCTTCTTCACTGTATTGCCGGCATTGTTGACCAAAATGTCGATCGGGCCATGCTTTGCCTCGAGGCTGGCGGCAAAGGCCTTGATCGATCCGATGTCGCGCAGATCGAGAGGTGCCGCCTTCGCCAACGGCCCTATCGAAGCGGCCGCCTCATCAAGGAGATCGGCTCGACGCCCGGCAAGGATGACCTCTGCGCCTGACGCCGCAAGGCAACGTGCGATCGCAAGGCCAAGTCCGCTTCCGCCGCCGGTGACCAGAGCGCGTTGCCCGTCCAACCGGAATGCGTGGTCCCAGTTGGGAAGAGCTGGGGAAGAATTGGAAAGTGCGTGCGTATTCATCGTTCAACTATGACCTTTAAAACATCACGGTGCTGATCCCAGTAAGGCAGTGCCGTTTCGGCTTCCTCGAAAGGGACAACCTTGGAAATCAGAGGAGCAGCCTGGTCCCCTATCGTCTCGAGATAGTCGATCACCACCTGGAAGTCGGATTGGGTCGCGTTGCGCGAGCCCATGATGTCCAGCTCCTTGAGGTTGAACATCTGTGTCTGGTAGGTGACCGGCGCCTTGGCGTAGCCGACATAGACGACCCGCCCCGAGAACCCTGCCAGATCGATCGCCTGGCGGAAGGTTTCCGGCAGGCCTACTGCCTCGAAGGCAACATCGACGCCCTGGTCGCTCGTCAGTTCGACGATCCGCGCGGCAACATCCTCCGTGCCCGCATTGATCACATGGCGCGCGCCAAACTGCTGTGCGAGTGCCGTCTTCTCCAGGCTGAGGTCGACTGCAATAACTTCTGCGCCGCGCGCAACCGCCCCGATCACGACACCCATGCCGATCATGCCGCATCCGAGAACCACAATGCGGTCACTCGATGAAACGCGACCCCGTGCGACGGCATGGAAGCCGACAGACAGCGGTTCGACCAGTGCGAGGAAGCGAGGATCGAGCGTGTCGTTGAGCAAAAGCTTTTCAGCCGGAAGGACGATCTCCTCTGCAAGACCGCCGTCCTGCTGAACGCCGAGCGTGCGATTGTAACGGCAGGCGTTCACTCGTCCCTTTCGGCACGACGTGCATGTGCCGCAGCTCGTGTAGGGAAGGACGATAACACGTTGGCCCGGGCGATATTCCGCTGAGACCCCAGATCCGGTCTCAACGATCTCACCCCCGATTTCGTGACCGGGGATGCGCGGCAAAGCCACGAGCGGGTTCAGGCCACGAAATGTATTGAGATCGCTGCCGCAGATGCCGACATGGCGAACGGCGACACGTACGTCTCCTTTACCGAGGGGCTGTGGCGCAACATCGGTAAAGCGGCTGACGCCTTCACTTTCGATCAACAGGGCTTTCACGTAGAGACACCTTTCCGGATTGGTCAAGCGAACCGGACGCAAGCGCCCGGTTCGCCGGCATGGGTCAATTCAGGTTGGCGATGTCGGCCGGCAGGTCGACACCGTTGTATTTCTTGTAGATCTCGTTGAGTTTGCCGTTCGCGAGGTTCTCATCGACGAACTTGTCGAGGCGCTGCTTCAGCGCGTCTTCGCCCTTGCGAATGCCGATGGCATAGGGGAAGACCTTGAGAACCAGCTTCACCTCGAACTGCGGGGCAGGATTGCGCTCGATCGCAGCCTTCATGATCTGCGGTGACGTCGCCATCACGTCGACCTGGCCACTCACGAGAGCTGTGACGAGCGTAGCGTCATCGTCATAGCGAACGATCTCCGCGCCGTCGCTGACCTTCGTGACTTCCTTGTCATTGACGCTGCCGCGGGTGGTGCCGATGCGCTTGTCCTTCAGATCTGCCATGCTCTTGATGTTCTGGCCTGCCGGCGCCGCGATGACAGATTGGATCACCCCGTATGCCTTGGAGTAGTCGATCACCTTCTTGCGCTCATCGGTGATGCTGAGCGATGCTATGACCGCGTCCGCTTTGCTGGTTTGCAGGTACGGGATGCGGTTGGGGCTGGTGACCTGCACGATTTCCAACGGCTGCCCGAGCTGTTCGGCAAGCAGCTTGGCGACTTCGACATCAGCACCGTAGGGCTGCATGTTCGCGTCGATCATGCCGAACGGCGGCGAACCGAGGTCGAGGGCTATGAGCACCTTCTTGCGCGCTTCAATGTCGGCAAGCGTATCAGCCTGCGCCTGGCCCGCGAAAGTACCCAGTACCGCGAGTGCGGTGATGGTAAGTATGTGACGACGTTTCATGGGTTCTCCTCCGATTTGGTCGTATTGGGGTCGCGTCAGCCGTGGGTCCTTAGAGCCCGTTGCCGACGAAGCTGCGCAGTTCCTCGGTATGCGGGGCGTCGAGCAAGGCAGCGGGGCCGTGCTCCCAGACCTTGCCGAGATGCATGTAAAGGACGGTGCTCGCCAATTTTCGGGCGAAGGCCATCTCGTGCGTGACGAGGATCATGGTCATGCCGCCCCGAGCGAGATTTTCGATGACCTTCAGAACCTCGCCGGTCAGCTGCGGATCAAGCGCAGATGTTACCTCGTCGAAGAGCATGACCTGTGGCTGCATCGCCAGCGATCTGGCGATTGCGGCACGCTGCTGTTGGCCACCGGACAGCTGTTCCGGATAGAACTCTGCTTTCTCGGCAAGGCCCACCCGTCGGAGACAGTCAAGGGAGATATCCCGCGCCTCAGCTTTGCTCACCTTTTTGACGCAGGTCAGCGCCAGGGACGCATTCTCCAGGACGGTCAAATGTGGAAACAGGTTGTAGCTCTGGAAAACGATACCCACGTCGCGACGCAGAGCGCGCTTGTCGAGATCCGGTGCGTGGATCTTATGGCCGCAGACCTCGATCTCCCCGCCCTGGATGGTCTCCAGCGCATCGATGCAGCGGAGGGCCGTGGACTTGCCCGAACCCGACTGGCCGATGATAGCCACCACTTCGCCAGGTTCGACCGAGAAGGAGACGCCGTTCAGAACCTGCAACGCGCCAAAGCTCTTTCGGACATTGGATAGCTTAACGATTGGAGACATTGAGTTTCCTTTCCAGCTTCCGACTGGCGAGCGTGAGCGGGAAGCAGATGACGAAGTAGATTGCGGCGACCACCATGAAGATGCTGAAAGGCTGGAAGGTGGAATTGTTGATCAGTTTGCCGGCCTGCGAGAGCTCGACGAAACCGATTGCCGACGCGAGCGACGTGTTCTTCACCACCTGCACCAGGAAGCCGACAGTTGGGGGTGTTGCGATACGCAGCGACTGGGGAAGGATAACGCGAGTCATCCTCTGCCAACGAGACAGACCGAGACATTCTGCGGCTTCCCATTGGGTCTTTGCGATCGACTGGATCGATCCGCGCCAGATCTCGGCGAGGAAGGCTGAGGTATAGAGCGTGATCGCCACGCCGGCAGCAATCATTGCCGGCAGATTGTTGAAACCTGCGATGCTCAATCCAAAGTAGACGATGAAGAGCAGCACAAGCAGTGGCGTTCCCTGAATGAACTGCACGAAGAGCGTGGCAATCCAGCGGACGGGCCGATTGGGCGAAATCCGGCCCAATGCGACGATGAAGCCGATGACGCCACCGCCAATACAACCAAGCGCGGAAAGGGCGATCGTCCAGACGGCAGCCTCAAGCAGGAATACGAATTGTGTCAGACCGAAAGTGGGCATGGTCTCCTCCTCACAAGGCAGTGCCGAGCTTGCGCTGGCGCTTGAAAACCACGAACCCGATCCCAAGGAGCACCCAACGCATCAGGAATGAGAGCGCCAAGTAGAGAGCACCGACGACGATATAGGTTTCGAAGGACAGGAAGGTGTCGGACTGGATTCGATTTGCAGCCGCTGTCAGCTCTTCGGCCGAGATTTGCGAGGTGATCGAAGAGGCGAGCATCAGCAGCACGAACTGGCTGACCAGCGCCGGATAGACCCTTTCGACGGCAGGCTGCAGAATGACATGCCAGTAGGTCTGGGCGGGTGACAGCCCGAGACATTCGGCAGCTTCTATCTGCGTTTTCGGAACAGCCTCGATACCGGCGCGTATGATCTCGCAAACATAGGCGCCGATATTGACGACGAGCGCGATGATCGCAGCGACATTGGCCGGAATGCGCAGGCCGAGCGTGGCAATACCAAAATATATGATGAACAATTGGACGAGCAGGGGCGTATTGCGAATGACGTCTACATAGCAACCGACGATGGCCTTGAGCGAAGGGGAGCCGCCGGCCCTGGCAATCGCACAGAGCGTGCCCAGGACGAACCCGGCAATCGTTGCCGCGACGGATAGCTGGATCGTCAGCCAAACGCCTTCAGCGAATTGGTTCCAGTACGGAATTAGTCCATCAAACTGAAAATCGTAGCTCATGTGTCGCCCCTTTTCGCGGGGCGCCAACGGACGTGCGTTTGTGTAAATCTCATCGCAAGCCATCCTCCCTAGCTGCTACGGAGAACCTATACGCTTGTCTTGGATGGGCAAAAGCGGTATTTTTTGTTTAAAAAACCACCATGTCGACGGATACATGCGCTCACAAACTTTGTTCAAACGTCAGTTCAACGAATTCCTTCGACACCTTCAGGCAATCGAAATCGGTCAAGGGCTGGGATCGGAACGGGAGATCGGGCGCAGCCTCGGCACCAGCAGAACGACGGTCCGCAAATGTATTTCGGCGGCAATCGAGAGCGGAATTTTATCCGCTGACAGGATCATCCTTCGAAAATCTCATCCATCGGAGCATTATCCGGAGGCCGAAGCCACTGCGCCCACGGCGATGGTGGAGCGCTCCTTCCTCACATGGACCCTACAGTCGGACAGTGGGCCGGGCCAAACAATCAACGCGTCGCAGCTCGCCCGCCAGTTCGGCGTTTCGACCACGACGATCCGCGAATTCCTGCAGAGCTTCAGGCATTTCGGCCTGATGGAACGCCATCCCGGTGGCAAATGGGTCTTTCGCGGAATGACACTAGAATTCGCGCATGAGCTTTCGGATATCAGAGAAATTTTCGAGCTGAGGTCTGTCCTGCGTTTTGCACAACTTGATCCGAACGATGCGTGCTGGAATGAGCTTCGGTGCCTGCGCCGAGAGCACGAAGAGCTTCTAGCAACTATAGAGGAGGACTATCACCTGTTCTCCCTCCTCGACGAACGACTACACCGATTGATCAACAACGCTTCCAGCAACCGTTTTGTGACAGACTTCTATCACGTGATCTCGCTGATCTTTTTTTACCATTATCAATGGAACAAGAAGGACGAGAGAAGCCGGAATGAGGCAGCGATACATCAGCATCTAGCCTATATCGACGCGATTCTTTCAAGAGACGAGGAGCTTATCGTGCCCACCTGCATGGCACATCTCAAGGAGGCACGACGGACCCTTCTTGCGAGCATCGATCGAGATGACCGGGGAACATCAGACGAATAGCAGAACGCAATTTCGAATCCGAGAATAGCGCTGCTTCAGGCAGGCTGACGGGAGCCGGATTGAACACGTTCCCCGCGATACACTGTGCGACCTCGGAAGCACAGAATGAGACCGTCACCCACTGTGCGCCTCGAGCGGGCTCAGGTATGGCTCTCGACCCATCGCGTACTCTTATCAAGCATCATCGTGAACTGGTCCTTCGGCGACACGCAAATCTGGTCCGCCAATGGTTGTTCGTTGCTTTCCATACCAAGCGGCGTTGCTGGCTTCTGCAGGAGTCCGGGGCTTTTCTCGTAGTCTGTTGCCGTTGCGCACTTGTCGGCCTTGATTGAACGGACGACAGTGTAACCTGAAGGTGCTTCAAGGTGCCGACTGTTCGGCGGCGGACGAGGTGGGATGATGCTGTCGTTAGTACCCCGTTGCAAGCACCCAGTCGGGCGACTGGCTGTCAACGTTATACTTCTCGGTACGATCGGTTTTTCAGCGTCCCCAGCTTGCGCGGACGAAAGTGGCGTGAGTTTCTGGCTCCCAGGGCAGTACGGCAGTTTTGCGGCGATTGCGCCAACGCCAGGGTTTTCACTCCCCTTGGTCACATATGCTTACTCCGGAAGGGCCGGGGCCGGCACGGTGCTTCCGCGCGGCGACGATCTCACCCTCGGACTGGACGGCCAGTTCGTGGGGCAGTTCATCGTGCCGAGCTACGCGCCCGACATCAAGATCCTAGAAGCCCAACCCAACTTCTCCATCGCCTTCCTGCCTGCATATTCTGAAGCATCCGCCGAGGGCCAGTTGGGGGGTTTCGACATTGACCGGTCGGACAGCATAACGGGGTTCGGAGACCTTTATCCGACCGCCCAGCTCTTCTGGAACCCCGGCGGCGTGCATAACTGGATGGCCTACGTCACCGGCGACATTCCGGTTGGCTCCTACAGTTCCTCCCGGCTGGCCAATATCGGCATTGGCCATGCCGCGATCGATGTCGGCGGCGCATACACCTACCTCAACCAGGACACGGGCTGGGAGTTCTCGGGAACGCTGGGCTTTACCTACAACTTCGAGAACACGTCCACGGACTACACAAGCGGCATCGATGCGCACTTCGATTGGGCAGTGGCGAAGTTCCTGAGCGAGCAGTTCTTCGTCGGCGTGGCGGGTTACGCTTACCAGCAATTGACCCCGGACCGAGGTCAGCCGCCTATCTTGGGAGATTTCAAGTCACGCACGCTCGCGGTTGGGCCGCAGGTCGGCTACAACTTCACGGCCCACGGGGTGCCAATCTATACCAATCTGCGCGTCTACTTCGAGTTCGACACCGAGAACCGGATGAAAGGCCAGGGCATGTTCCTCACCGTGAACCTGCCACTTTCGGCGCTCGCCAAGGCCAAATGAAGCGGGTCGCGGCGCAGGCGGTCGTAGCCTAGCTTCCAAATCGGAACTCCCTCATTCCTGTCACTCAGCGTTGCGCGGCCGCTCGCGGGCCGCGCTCGCCTCCTGAGCCTGCATTGAAAAACGGGCGCACGGCGTCCGTTGCGCGAACGGTTCTCGATACGCAAGTGAGGTAGTCGCTTCAAAACCGTGTCATGTTTGCGGCAGGCCGGTTAGGTGCTTGCAACAGGGTCGCCTTGTATGTCTGCACCGCCTTCACTAGCGGCCCGAGTACCCGCGACATTATACTCCTCCTACGGGTCCGCCTCGATATGCCTGAAAACAACGGTCGGCTTTCAGCGCTACCTTCTAGGAAGCGGCCGTTCCACTGTCGGCCTCAATTGGGATGCTCGGGTCATACTGGCCAAGTATACGCTCCTCACGCTTCCGGGCGTTCAGAACAAGGGCTGTAACGCGAACTCTCCACCCGACTGAGACGACCGGGAGCCGGCAACATGGAGCCAAGTCCGGGCCGTGGCAGTGACTGCCTCGGCCTTGCCGACGCGTGCTGACAGACGCCGATAGAATGCCCCCGACGCGGTCTGAGTGCGCCCCGCCAGACTTTCACCTAAATTTCATTGAAATAATGACGAGTAACAACCCCATCAGATTGTTAGAGATTTATTGCCCTATCTGTGGCCGGAGAATGCTCCGGCGCTGCGCCACGCTGTGGTCCATTCACTGCTATGCCTGATCGCCGCGAAGGCCGTAACCTCGCTTGTGCCGCTCACATAGATCAACGCAAGCGCTCTTGGGTGAGAGCTCATCTCCAAGGCTTCATCCAGCGCGCTCCGCTTAGTCATGTGCTCGGAACTCCGTGATGTTGGGCGCAGGCGGATTCGGAAACTTCTTGACCGATGCCAAGTACTCCTCGACGACCTTGAGCGCGGGTCCCGATGTCCAACCGAAAAGGCCACCGACCACGAGATCCTCGTGCGGGTCCATTTCCACGTTGTAAACGAGAGGGTAGCCAGCGAGCGGGGCGCTGGTAGAGAAGATGCCGGGTTGGCGCTGTGTCCCGCTACCGGTTGGATGCACGTCGGTGAAGTAGATGCGCCACTGCTTCCAGCGCGCTGCGACAAGATCGCCGCCAATGAAACTGAGCAAACTGTCGCGGTGTCCCATCTCACTCTCGCCCACCAACACGTCATATTGATCGATGCCGTCGATCGCCTGGTCGGTCGGTAGGTTGCCGCCAACGATGTGGGCGAAGGTGGGCAGGAAGTCCATGATCGAGAACATCGCGTATGAGGTGGTGTCCGGTTTGATCTTGCCAGGCCAGCGGACGATCGCTGCCGTGCGGATCGATCCTTCGGTCACCTCACCCAGCTCGCCGCGGAATGGGCCTGAATTGCCCATATCGGGCGTGCCACCGTTGCCGAACTCCCGCGCGGTCTCGCCATACGGTCCATTGTCGGAGGCAAAGACCACGACAGTGTTGTCCTCGATGCCGAGTTCCTTGAGCGTGTCGAGAATCTGCCCAACGTGATGGTCGCCCTCCATTAGCTTGTCGCCGTAGTTACCGATCCGCGACTTTCCTTTGAACTCCGCCGAGGGCAGGTTCGGCACATGCCCCATAGAGAAGGGCAGGTAGAGGAAGAATGGCCGTCCGGCTTCTTTCTGCCGCCGCATGAAGTCGATCGACTTGTCGACGAGCTCGGTGTCGATCTCGGCACGCACCTCCGTCGTGAACGGCTTCACGGTCCGCAGTGGTCCACCAGCCGTTGCCTCGACGATCTGCGGACCTTTCGCCAGGAGTTCGCCGGGCGGCGCAGGGATCGAGTGCGTCAGCTCGATTGTGCTGACGTATGTCGCCGAGTCCCAGGAAATGTCCGGCGGAATGCCGTAGAACTCATCGAACCCGTGTGCCGTCGGAAGGCTCTTCGGCTCAGCGCCTAGGTGCCACTTCCCGAAGATTGCCGTGGCATAGTCGGCGTCCTTGAATAGCTGACCCATCGTGAACGCCTTGTCGGGGAGCGTGAAGGGCGAGCCCTCAATGGCTATCAGCGACAGGCCGTTGCGGATCGAATACTGCCCCGTCATCAGCGCGGCTCGCGACGGCGTGCAGGCCGGCTCGACCAGAAACTGAGTGAGCCGCAATCCCTCGCTGGCCAGTTGGTCGAGGCGCGGCGTCGGCGCGCCACGTAGCTCGCCACCACCATAGGAGCCGAGGTCGCCGTACCCCATGTTGTCAGCGAGAATGAAGACAACGTTCGGCTTCTGGGCCTGCTGGGCAAAGCTCGGAATTGCCGCTGCCATGAATGCAAGCAGTTCCAACATGACTCTACGCATCATTGGATCCCCCAGCGACTGCTGTCTCAACGCCAAAGACTCCGTCCGTAACGTCGGCAGGTCAAGCGGTAATTGACCGCTTCGAAGCCCCCCTCCCGGCGGGATGTGATCGACTGAGAAGACAAAAGCGAAACTTCAGGACAATTGCCTATGACCGCTTCTCTAATCGGGCATTGGGGTTAAGCTGATCGTTCACGCGCGTCACGGCTCCTTCTCGTTTGGAGCCCGCTGTAGACACGAACGTTCTTGCCGGCAGGCATCCGCGGGCCGCCGGGGATCGTGCGGGAGATGAGGGTCCAATCTTCGTTCAAAGAAATCGGAACAACCGGCTTAAGCGTCGCTATGGGGGAAACCAGTCGTTCGACGAATTCCTTTCCGAGGCCGGAATCGACCGCCAAATTCGCCCGTAACGGGATTCCGTACGATTCTGCAAAATGCAGTAATGCGCTTCACTGCAATGTAGTAATTTGCTAGTATGTTGTAGTTCAATCAAGTTTTTATGCAGCCTAGACACTTGTGCCGTCGCGAAACAATTCTGCATCGCAGCATTTTCGCGCTGGTGTCAGCAATCGCGTCGTTAAAGATGCAGATGTCGGCCGCACCGTTACGAGCTTTCATCAGCGTACGAACGAACATTGAGGGCCGGAAGGGATCGCCCGCCTACCCGTTTTTGGCCATGGCCCAACAGGGAGCATTGAACGATGAAAACGCGCGTTTACCTCGCGGTGCTCGCCGCTAGTTGTTTTTCGGTCTTTCCCGCTGCAGCCCAAAATGTCACCGGGGTCCCTGGATCACCCAGCGCCACTTCGACGATCGACGGCCAGTCGCTGCCAGCCGCGCCACCGGCGTTCGGCGGGACCATCAACTTGGACGCCCAGGAGTCGACGCCCTGGTGGCCGCCCATCGTAGTGCCGCCGAAAGGTGCGCCGAACGTGCTTCTGATCATAACCGACGACGCGGGCTACGGCGTCTCGGGAACCTTCGGAGGTGTCATCCCGACACCGACGCTGGATCAGATCGCGGCAGATGGGCTGCGCTTCACGCAGTTCCACTCCACCGCGCTCTGCTCGCCCAGTCGCGCCGCGCTGATCACCGGTCGTAACCACCATTCGTCGGGCTTCGGCGTCATTGCCGAGCAAGCCACTGGTTTTCCGGGCTATGATTCAATCATCAGGCCAGATAACGCCACGATCGGCTCGATCCTCAAGAACCATGGCTACGCCACCTCGTGGTTCGGCAAGAACCACAACACCCCCACTTATACCTATTCGACCTCGGGTCCGTTCGATCAATGGCCCTCGGGCATGGGCTTCGACTATTTTTACGGCTTCATGGGCGGCGAATCCAACCAGTGGGTACCTTGGCTCTTCCGCAACCACACCCAAATCTTCCCATGGAACGACAAGCCCAGCTTTAACCTGATCACTGGCATGGCCGACGACGCCATCAACTACCTGCGCGAGGTCGATGCCGCGACGCCTGAGAAGCCGTTTTTCCTCTACTACGCGCCGGGCGCGACCCACGCTCCGCACCATCCGACTAAGGAATGGATCGACAAGTTCAAGGGCAAGTTCGACATGGGCTGGAACGCCCTGCGCGACCAGATCTTCGCCAACCAGAAGCGGCTCGGCGTCATCCCCGAGAACACCCAGTTGACCCCCTGGCCGGACGACCTGCCGGAGTGGGACACGCTCACCCCCGACGACAAGAAGATGTTCGCCCGCCAGGCCGAGGTCTTCGCCGCGTATGTCGCCTATGCCGACCATGAGATCGGCCGGGTGATCGACGAGGTCCGCAACCAGGGCAAGCTCGATAATACCCTGATTATCTACATTGAGGGCGACAACGGCACCAGCGCCGAGGGCTCGACCCTCGGCACGGCCTTCGATTTGGCGGCGATCCAGGGGATCAACATGCCGGTCGCGGATCAGTTGAAGTTTTATGACGCCTGGGGATCCGACGTGACGACGCCGCATATGTCGGTCGCCTGGTCCTGGGCCTTTGACACGCCCTTCAAGTGGACCAAGCAGATCGCCTCGCATTTCGGCGGCACCCGCCAGGGCATGGCAATGTCCTGGCCGGGCCACATCACCGACAAGGGCGGCATCCGCGGCCAGTTCCACCATATGATCGACATCGTTCCGACGATTCTGGAGGCCTCTGGCATCAAGGCGCCACAAACGGTGAACGGTATTGCCCAAAAGCCGATCGAGGGCGTCAGCATGGCCTATACATGGTCGAAGGGGGCCAAGGACGTACCCTCCGCCCGCAAGACCCAGTATTTCGAGATGTTCGGCAACCGTGCGGTTTACCATGACGGCTGGATCGCCTCCACCACGCCACCAGCGGCTCCCTGGCTGCTCGGGCTCGGCAAGCTGCCCAATGTGATCGATGGCTACAATTGGGAGCTCTACGATCTCACCAAGGACTTCTCGCAGTTCGACGATCTTGCCGCCAAGGAGCCTGCCAAGCTCAAGGAGTTGCAGGATCTGTTCCTGGTAGAGGCTGCGAAGTATCAGGTGTTCCCTCTCGACAACTCGGTTGCCACGCGCTTTGGCCAACAGCCGAGCACCACCGCGGGCCGGAACACGTTCACCTACGCCGGCGAGCTCTCGGGCCTGCCGCCATCGGCTGCCCCCAGTCCGCTGACCCGGTCCTACACCATCACAGCCGAGATCGAGGTCCCGGAGGGTGGCGGCGAAGGCATGATCAACACTCTCGGCGGCCGCTTTGGCGGCTACGGCCTCTATCTGGTGAAGGGCAAGCCGGTCTTCACCTACAATCTGCTGGCATTGGAGCGGTTCCGCTGGGAAGGCACGGATGCATTGACGCCGGGCAAACACACCATCGTCTTCGATTTCACCTATGAGGGACCTGGTTTCGGTAAGGGTGGCACCGGCGTCCTGAGTGTCGATGGCGTCGAGGTCGCCAAGCAGGCGATCGCGCACACCATCCCCTTCGTGGCGACGATCGACGAATCCTTCGACGTGGGCATCGACACCCGCTCGCCCATTGACGACAAGGACTACCAGGTGCCGTTTCGCTTCACCGGAACGATTGACAAGCTGACGGTGAAGGTCGGGCCGCCGCAGATCTAGGCGGGGCTGCCGCGCCCTGGTGTGCAGCGGCATCTCGCGAGCCCCGTCTTTAGTGTCCTCGCGAAGGAGCACTGACCTCTGGAGTGGAAGGCATCACCGATGCGCAAACTCCTTTGAAACCGACGCACATCGCTCGCCGGCCGTGCCGCCGAACTGCTGCTGGTGGCATACTGTCCGCAATGTCCGATTCCAGCCGCTGATCGGAAACTGTCGTGCCCTGCTGTTGCGCAAAAAGGAATCTGGCACCTTAGGAACAGAGCGTGGTGCCCATACCGGGCATGTCCACGGGACCGGGCGCCGTGAAGCTCGGAAGATTGTTGGTTGTGGGGGCCGACTCAAGCGATCCCCCAATTCACCTTCGGGTGTTTTGCTGAGAGACGGTTGGCTCCTGTTACCCAAAAAGGCCCTCTGTCCTGATATGCCGGAACTGCCGCTACGGGTGGAACGCTGCCCTTTGAACCGGTAGCCAGAACGAGCGGGGTGGGCCATGACCGGGCGATCGAGAGTGCATTCGGACGTCCCGTAAGTGGCGGTATCGTTGATTTGGCGCAGCGATTGCACCAAGATCGGCGTTTGTGTCAGAGTCTTGCGGTTCCTCGGTGCTGGGTTTGGCGGCGGCTGTCCTCCGCCATCGCCTGCAGTCGTTGACGTGGTAGGTTCGTGTTCTCAAAGATCTGTTGCCGTTGCGCACTTGTCGGCCTTGATTGAACGGCCGACAGAAGCAGTGGGCCGGCACCTACGCAGCCGGTGGACGATACCGAATCGACTTTGCCTTTTGCAAAGCGTCCAGCGTATCTTCGACGCTGAGGAGGACAGTGGTCTCCATAGAGCTGAGCGCACCGCCTGCACCGATCGCAAGCGCGACAGCCGCCATCGATACGTTATCAGGGGCCTCCCACAGATTCCAACCATCACGCTCGCCGAAGGCATACCAGAACCCATGGAGCTTTCCGCCGACGGATTCGATATAGGTGCGTGCCGCCTCGCGACGATCCTCAGGGTTTTCGATCATGCGCGCCCAAGTCTCGGGCGTGTAGCTGAAACGCGTGAGATACATGGCCATGGATTGCCTCCTCCCCGCCAGAACAACACAGTTAACGCTCAAGCTGGGGAGAACGCGAGTCATTTCCAACGTGCGGACTTCTCCTGATGCTTGACAGGCACGCCGTTCGGCGTCGGCGCTCACTTGTATCTCGATGCGGGTTTTTGTGACCGTCAAGCTCCGGCGCCACTTCTTGGCGGCGGCGATGGCGGGCAGCCTGTTCTTCAGCATTGCCCTTCGTGGGAGTTATAATTTTTCTTGGGCGTAATCAGTCACTTCAGCTTCAACAACAAGCACCGGCCGGTAGAGTGAAAGGTCCCGCTCTGGCGCCGCTCGCTTGCGGTCACGCTCCTGTGGAAGAGCACTCAAACAGGACCTTACTGGTCGACGCATCGATGCCTGCCAGGCTCACTTCATATCCCCAAAGCCGGCTTATATGCGCGAGTGTCGCGTCCCGATTGCTTTCCTCCAGCAGAATGCCGTTCTTGATGACGTGCTTCAGTCGAAGCTGCCGATCTCCCAGCAGATCGACATCGACCACCTGTATGTCCGGTCTATTGGCCACCGGGTCATAGTTCCGAGCGAGCCCGGCACGCACGGCAGCGTACCCCTGCTCGTTATGGATGGAGGTGACTTCACAAAATTTGTTGGCCGCGCGGTCAGAGAGACGAAACAGGCGGAATTTGCGGATCAGCGCCGGGCTCAGATATTGCAGGATGAAGGACTCGTCGCGGTGGTTCTCCCACGCGCCGATCAGCGTGCCCAGTGGGTCACCGTTGCCGGATATGGTGGGAAACCAGTCCCGATCCTCTTGCGTCGGCATGGTGCAGATGCGTTCGATATCCTGCATCATAGCAAAGCCCAGCGCGTAAGGGTTGATACCCGAGAAGCGGGAATCGTCGAAGCCCGGCTGAAAAACGACATTGGCGTGGCTCGCCAGCAACTCCAACATTGCGCCTTCACTGACCTTGCCCTGGTCGAACAGTCTATTGATAATGGAATAGTGGACGAAGGTCGCGCATCCCTCGTTCATCACTTTGGTCTGACTTTGCGGATAGAAATATTGCGCGATAACGCGAACAATCCTCAAGATTTCCCGCTGCCAGGGCTCAAGGATCAGACTGTGCTTCTCGAGGAAGTAGAGCAGATTCTCCTCGGGAAGGTTAAGCGCCTTCTTCCGTTCAGAAGCCTCGCGCTCCGCCTCCTCGATGCCGGATGTTCCGCTTGCCGTCGGCAGCGTGCGCCATAAATCGCTATAGGTCTGCTCTTCATATTCCAGCCGCTCCCGGGCCCGCGCCGTCTCCTTTTCCGATGAGAGCCGGGGGGGACGGCGATAGTGGAATACGCCGTGATCCATCAGGGCATGCGCCGAATCGAGTATCTCCTCCACCGCACTGAGACCATGCCGCTCCTCGCATTTGGCGATGTACTTCTTGGCGAAGTCCATGTAGCCGAGGATCGCGCCGGCATCCGTCCATTGGCGGAACAGATAGTTGTTCTTGAAGAAGTGATTGTGGCCGAAGGCCGCATGCGCGGTGACCAGCGCCTGCATCGGCATCGTGTTTTCTTCCATGAGATAGGTGATGCAGGGATTGGAGTTGATCACGAGTTCATAGGCCAACCCGCGATAGCCCTTTTGATAGAGTTGACTTTCGAAAACGAAGCGCTTGCCAAACGACCAGTGCTGATACATCAGCGGCATGCCGACGGACGAATAGGCGTCGAGCATCTGTTCAGAGGAGATGATCTCGATCTGGTTCGGATAGACGTCCAGTCCCATCTCACCGATCGCAATCGCCTCGATCGCATCATAGGCACGCGAAAGCGTCGCGAAGTTCCATTCCGAACCGTCGAACAGCAGGGTGGAGGCTGGCCGTCTTGCCATTCGATCGCCCCCTCACCTGCGCAGTTGAACAGGTTGATGCCGGGCAAAGAGTTTGCGGAAGACCGGGTAGATGTCGGCGGGCATTGCGACGCGCGTCATCTGGAAATTGGGTACCGCGCTGTCGACCGTGCGGTAGGCGCGCCAGAGTGAGGTGCCGTTGTCCGTCGACCCGAATATTCCGCTCTCGCGCTCGTCTATGATCTCGACATAGGCGTAATACTGGCACAGACGCATGAGCGATTCCCGCAGAAGTTCGGCGCACCGCTCCGAGTCGCCGTTGGCATTGTCGCCGTCGGAGGCTTGGGCCGCATATATATTCCAGAGATTCGAGGGATAGCGCTCCTCGATGACCCGGAGCATTTCCTCAAGCGCCGTCGAAACGACCGTGCCGCCGCTCTGCTTGCTGAAAAAGAACGTCTCCTCGTCAACTTCCCGCGCCTCATCCGTGTGGCGGATGAACACGATGTCGATCCGCTCGTACCGACGCTTGAGAAACAGATGCAAGAGAACGAAGAAGCGCTTGGCAAGATCCTTCTCGCGCTCCCCCATCGAGGCGGAGACGTCCATCAGACAGAACATCACCGCGCTCGCATTCGGCAGAGGCTGACGTTCGAAACGGTTGAACCGCACGTCGACGGGATCGACATAGGCGATACGCCGCCGCCGCCGTTCGAGCACTTCCAGTTCTTCGCGCAGATGCCAGAGCCTGTGGCGCTGCTGCGGGGACGGTTGCTCCTCCCGTTCCAGTGCCGCGAGCTCGTCGGCAAGCGCCTGCAATTCCCTCTCGCTCGGGCGACGCAGGGCCATGCGCCGCCCGAAGCTGTTGCGCATCGTTCGCCCGACATTGATATTGCTGGGCGTGCCCACAGTCGAGAAACCGACGCGATGGGACTTGTAGCTGACGGTTTCCCGCAGGTTCAGCTTCACCATGTCCGGAAGCTCCAGATCTTCGAAGAAAAGATCGAGCACTTCCTCGCGCGACAGCACGAAGACAAAGTCGTCCGTGTTTTCGCCCCGTCCGGGGCCGCCGACCCCTCCGCCGCCGCCTGATTCCGGCTTCCTAAGTCGGTCTCCGGGCGAGAAGGTCTCGTTTCCGGGCAGGACATAGTGCCGCTCGCCGCTGTTGCGCGAATGCTGGAAGCTGGGTTCGTCCGCACCACGCTTCGGGATCGGAACGCCGTGGGCGGCGTCCACATCGATGATCCTGTCCGACTTTACCTGATCCCTTATCGTGCGCTTCAATTCCTCATGGACCCGCTTTAAAAAGCGCTGCCTGTTGCCGAGACTCCTGTCCTTGGGGTTCAGCCGGCGATCGATGAAATTCGGCATGTGCCCATCCCCCGCTTACGCATCGTCAACCGGCCTTGTTGACGCGCATATACCAGTCGACGAGCCGCCGCACCTGACGCTCGGTGTAGCCGCGTTCGGTCATGCGTTCCACGAATTCAGCGTGCTGCTTCTCGGTCACGCTGTCCTTCTTCGAGCCGAAGCTGATGACCGGCAAAAGGTCCTCGACCTGGCCGAACATGCGCTTCTCGATCACTTCCCGGAGCTTTTCGTAGCTTGTCCAAGCGGGGTTGCGCCCGTTGTTTCTGGCGCGGGCGCGCAGGGTAAACTTTACGACTTCGTTGCGGAAATCCTTGGGGTTTGCGATCCCTGCAGGCTTTTCGATCTGCGACAGCTCGCCGTCGAGAACGTTGCGATTTAGGATCTGACCCGTATCAGGATCCTTGAAGTCCTGATCTTCGAGCCAGGCATCCGCGTAAGAGATATAGCGGTCGAACAGGTTCTGACCATATTCGCTATAGGATTCGAGATAAGCCTTCTGGATTTCGTGACCGATGAACTCGGCATAACGAGCGGCGAGCTCCGAGCGGATGAAATCGAGATAGTTCGCTTCGGTCTCCTTGGGAAACTGCTCCCGCCGGATGGCCTGTTCCAGGATATACATCAGATGAACCGGATCGGCCGCGACTTCCTTGGTGTCGTAGTTGAAGGTCTCCGACAGCACCTTGAAGGCAAAGCGGGTACTGACGCCGGTCATGCCCTCATCGACGCCCGCGGCATCGCGATATTCCTGCAGGGACTTCGCCTTGGGATCGGTATCCTTCAGGTTTTCGCCGTCATAGACCCGCATCTTCGTGTAGGACGGCGAGTTCTCGTGTAGAGCGAGGCGCGTCGCCACCGTGAAGCGGCTAAGGTTCTCCAGCACCTCGGGCGCACATGGGCTCTCGGACAACTCGCTCTCGCGAAGCAGCTTTTCATAGATCAGCCGTTCCTCCGTGACGCGCAGGCAATAGGGAACCTTGACGACCAGAATCCGGTCGAGAAAGGCCTCGTTGTTCTTGTTGTGCTTGAATTGCAGCCATTCGGACTCGTTGGAATGGGCAAGCACGACACCCTGGTAGGGGAAGGCGCCGAAGTTCTCCGTGCCGTTGTAGCTTCCTTCCTGCGTGGCTGTCAGCAGCGGATGCAGAACCTTGATCGGCGCCTTGAACATTTCGACGAATTCGAGCAGCCCTTGCGTAGTCCTGTTGAGCCCGCCGCTATAGGAATAGGCGTCGGGATCGGCCTGGCTGAAATTCTCGAGCTGGCGGATATCGACCTTGCCGACGAGCGCGGAAATATCCTGGTTGTTCTCGTCGCCCGGTTCCGTCTTGGCAATGGCGATCTGGCGCAGCCGCGAGGGCGTGAGTTTGACGACGCTGAACTTCGAAATGTCGCCGCCGATTTCGTCCAACCGCTTGGTTGCCCAAGGCGATACCAAGTCGGTGAGCCGCCTCTTCGCAATGCCGTATTTGTCTTCGAGCAGATCCCCCATGCGATCGCGGTCGAACAGGCCAAGGGGTGATTCAAAGACCGGACTTATCTTACCGTCGATGGCCAGCGTGTAGATCGGCTGCTGCTCCATCAGCTTCTTGAGACGTTCGGCAAGCGACGACTTGCCGCCACCCACCGGCCCCAAGAGGTAAAGGATCTGCTTGCGTTCCTCGAGCCCCTGCGCGGCATATCGGAAATATCCGACGATCCGCTCGATCGTATCCTCCATTCCATAGAAGTCCGCAAAGGAGGGGTAGATCTTGATGGTGCGGTTAGCGAAAATCCGGCCGAGGCGCTCATCCGCGCTCGTGTCTATCAACTGCGGCTCGCCGATGGCAGCCACCATGCGCTCCGGCGCCGTGGCGTACATGCTCCTGTCGTCGCGACAGGCGAGGAGATATTCCTGCAGACTTAACTTCTCTTGCACTCCGCTTGCGTAAGTCTGCGAAAAGAGGTCGAAAACATCGCCGTCATTGGCTCTCATGGAAGCCTCCTGCGGTCGCCCGAAGTCCTACGCTTCTGCTACGACCACTTCATTTTCAACGAAATTAGGCCCGGGTTTGTTCCCGAAATTGGCTGCCTTCACTACTTATCCATCTCACAGGCGCTGACGCCGAGCGAATCAAGGCGCTGCTTGCTAACAATAACATCGGCCAGCCATCTTCGCACCCTATCTGAACAGCGAGTCCACTGTCCAAAAGCATGAAACAACCGAGCGGCCCATCAGGTTGATCGGAGTACGGGAAAAAGGGGCGCACTGATGATCAAAAAACATTGGGGTCGCGCCGCCGAGCGGGCATTGCGCGGCTTGGCCGAAAGTCGCGGCTCTTTGCCGTCCCGATCGCAGGCCCTTCATGGCAACCTTGATCATGACTGCCAAGTTCAACGACATCGATCCGCAAGCTTGGCTGGCCGATGTGCTTGCTCACATCGCTGACATGTCAATCAGCAGGTTGGAGCATCTACCTCTGGGACGCCGACGGGGCTGGCCGCTCAGGCGGATGGCTACCTCATAGGCCAACGTTGTTACCGAGCAGCCGAGCCTGATAATCCGCAAGATCGGTCGAGCGCACAGCACTTGTGTGGGGCTATTTGGTCGTGCCACGGTAAGGACAGGATGATGACGACTACGCTTCGAAACTACCATGCACGGATGCAACGGGTCCTAGATCACATCGATCAGCATTTTGACTGCAATCTGGACCTGGATGAGTTGAGCCGCGTGGCCGCCTTCTCCAAGTATCATTTCCATCGGCAGTTCGCGGCGGCCTTTGGGCTGTCCGTGCATCGCTATATCCAACTCGTCCGCATGAAGCGAGCATCCTACAGGCTGGCCTACAGGGACGCAGACAGCGTGACCGAGATAGCGATGGATGCCGGCTACGAAGCTCCTGACGCCTTTGCTCGCGCATTTCGGCAACGGTTCACCCAGTCGCCTTCGCAGTTCAGGAAATCTCCCGATTGGGAACCATGGCTTGCCGCCCTCGGGCCTCTCAACCAAGCAAGGAGCAAGCTCATGCAAAGGACATTTGCAGCCAATGACGTCGAAATCCGCGAGGTGTCTCCGACCTCTGTCGCGATCATGAAACATCAAGGTGATCCGGTAAGGATCGGCGACACGATCAAACGCTTTATAGCATGGCGCAAAGCCACTGGCCTGAATCCGAAGACCAGTCTGACTTTCAACATCTTCCATTCCGATCCGCGCGTGACGTCGGCGGACGAGTATCGGCTGGACCTTTGTGTCAGCACTGATCAGCCGATCAAGACGAACGGAGAGCAGATTGAAGCGGGCATAATCCCCGGCGGCCGTTGCGCCGTGTTGAAAGTCGTCGGCAATACTGATGATCTGGAGCCTGCCGCGCTTTACCTCTACCGCGATTGGCTGCCGGCCAGTGGCGAGGAAGCGAGGGATTTCCCGCTGTATTGCCAGCGCCTCACCTTCTTTCCGGAAGCACCTGAACATGCGGCGATGGCAGAGCTCTTCCTGCCGCTTAAATAGCGACCCTTAATGGCGACTTGTCCGTTCCCGTCCAGAGCGGCGGACAAGCTGCTTCCCACCCAAATCCGCCGATCCGGCTCAACAGCGCGTTCGCTGAACGTGGGCATTCCATCAGGCGAGATCATAGCGGCCTTCACCGGATGGCTACTGTTTGAGCTTTGCGGGTCGGGTGCAGTCATGTCTCCGGCCTGTTTATGCGGCACGTTGTTACCGCCCGCCCTGATGTTGTCCGATTGATCCGATCCCTATCTCGTTGACGCGCTGTTGGTGCGATAACGCCGCGGGCGCTTCGGTTCGCGCGCCCATTCCGCTACTGCATGTTTCCTTCAATCGTATTCGATTTAAGGATGAAAACATGCAGCAATTCAAAGTGCTACAGCGACGTTTGCGCGTCTAATAAGACGCGCGGCGCTGTAGACTGTCACTGACCCGCATACCGCGTCACACGACTTGTACGCGCCCGCCGAACCCGGAACGAAACAGAGCTTCGTGCGCATCCTGATCCGGGTCATAGCAGCAGTCCTGGACTAGGTGCACAGCGTAGTCCGCATCACTGGCCCAGGCGACGCTTGAAAGAACAACGCCGGTGGTGCTTATCCCAGCCATTACCAGCGTGCTTACGCCGCGCGTCCGAAGGTCGGCGTCAAGCGATGTGCCATAGAAGACGCTGGCTCGCGGACATGCATAGAAAAGGTCACCCCGTTCGACCGCAAGACCTTCGACGGGCAGACCAGTACGAAATCGTCCGGTCGGTAGATACGGTGAGATTTGGCGGTTTTCCGCCGGCGGTGCATGTTCATACCCTTCGCCTAGCGAAAAGTTGGGAAATAGCAACGGTCGACCAGTGGCGCGCCAGCGCCGGATCAGTGCGTTACACTGCCCCAACAACGGCGATGGTTGCTCCCCGAAAAGGATTGCGAACACGTCGACTTGATAGTGCATAATGACGAGGGCCGCTCTATCAATGTAGCTGCCCTGGAAATCGACCGCCATCACAACCCTCCAAAATCAAATTTGAATTCGACCCGGTATTCAGCGCCAAATGTAGCTTGAGCCGATGAACCTCTCGCTAACGAGAGGCTAGGCCATGTGTTCATTTGCTCCACTGTCGCTGTCGCCCCGACGCTGTCCATAGCTATGGCCTTGCAGGACTGAGCCGTGATCGAAGGCCGACGAACTCGGAGACAGCAAAGTCAATGAGTTTTCGGATACGAGGTATGCGGCGCATGTCGCTATGAACGCCGATCACGAGTGGCAATGTCGGTGGAGAGTTCCCTGTATCCACGGCAAGCAATCCCAGTCGATCGGCGGCCAGAAAGAACGGAAGCGTGGCAACCGCTACACCCGCCTCCACCGCACTCAGTTGTGAGCGTATCGAATTTGTCCGCAGGATCACCCTTGCGTCCGGAAGGATCTCCTTCAGCCACGTGGAGAGCGATACGCGTACGGGCGCCTCGGCGAGTTCGACGATGGAATGCGCCGTGCTATCCCCGGCTGCCGGCTTTCCGAAACGCTCGATGTAGTCGCGCGATGCGAACAACCCATAGCGAATCTCCGCCACCTTCCATTCAACGATGTCCTTCTGGTCGAAGCCGCCAAACCGGAAGGCGATATCAGCGTCTCGCCGGGACAGGTTGAAGCGCCTGCTATCGTTGATGAGATTGATGGTGATGCCCGGATGGTCGGCGGCGAACTTCGCCAGAATGGGCGCGATGACATAGTCGCCCAGCCAGTCGAGGGTAGTCACGGTAACTGTTCCCTGCAGCCCTTCCTCCTGCGCCGCAAAGCGGCGCTCTACTGCCAGGGCACTCGCCTCCATCTGATCGAGAATCGACAGGATGGACTGGCATGCGACAGTCGGCATCAGCCCGTTCGAATGCCTTTCGAAGAGCTTATGGCCGCATTTTGTCTCGAAGGCGTCAAGGCGACGACTGAGCGTCGGCTGCGTGGTGCCAAGACTGCGGGCGGCCGCACTTAGGGAGCCGTGGCGGGCGAGCACCTGAACAAGACGCAGTTCTTCCCAGTCCATACGGCTATCTCCATCCCAAATTTGCGCCTGCACGCTACGACGGACCCGAAGCCGGCGCCGCAAAATCCGTCAATCCACCGCCAGCCGAGGTGGCTGATCCCGGCGATAATTCATAGACAGCTTGGTGCCTGCCGTCATTCCCCCGTCGATGGGAAGCACCGCGCCGGTGATGTAACTTGCCTGCTCGGAACAAAGCCAGAGCACGGCCGCCGCAACCTCCTCGACCGTGCCAAGACGGCGCATCGGCGTCGAAAGGGCGGCTTGCTGCTGTACCTGCGCGCCTGCGGCTTCGAGATGATGGGTCAGGATCGGCCCCGGGGCGACGACGTTTATGCGGATCCCCTGATCGGCGTAGTCGAGCGCCGCAGCCTTCGTAAGGCCGATAATGCCGGCCTTTCCCGCGACATAGGCCGAAAGACCTGATGTCCCGTTCACCCCGGCAACGGAGGCCATGTTGGCGATCGCGCCACCGCCGTTGTGTAACATGGCTGCGATCTGGTGGCGCATACCAATGAAGGTGCCACGAATATTGGTTCGCATGCTGCGATCGAATGCCTCGATATCGAGATCGGCAAGGGGCGCCGGCATACCGCCGTCGGTCGCATTGTTAAAGGCAGCGTCCAGTCGTCCATACCGCTCAAGGGCGCTGTCCAGGGCGCGTTTCATCGCGCGCTCGTCACCAACATCCGCCTGGATCGCCAACGCCTCCCCGCCCCGCTCGCGGATCGAACCTGCGACTTCATCGATCGCCTGTTTCGAGCGGGCAAGCAGCACGACGGCCGCGCCTTCCTTCGCAAATGCCCTGGCGGTGGCCGCGCCTATGCCCTTACTTGCGCCGGCGACCAGCGCGACCTTTCCGGAATATCTCTGTTCAAGTGCATTCATCGACCGACCTCCACGCTGAAACTGCGGTGGTTGTGTAGCCTACGCTTGCGACCGCGTCCTCCTGTAGCGGCGTATGCCTCCCATACGCAGGCAGGCAATCGACTCGTCCACGCCGAGCCGTTTCCATCGATGCGAGGCCCTGTCGGCAAAGACCGGGGCGCTGACGGGAGAAAATCAATGGGCGGACTGACGTCAACCGAACTGAAACGAACGCCGCTGCCGCAATTGCGGGCCGCGATTGATAAGGCGATCGACGACGCTTTGACGCAAGAGCGGATCGTCGGCACCGTCGTCCTGGTTTCCATCGACGGCAGCCTCACCTACCAGCGCGCTGCCGGCTTTGCCGATCGAGAGGCAGGGCGCCGGATGCAACTCGAGAGCATCTTCCTGCTCTCATCCGTCACAAAGCCGATCGTAACGGCGGCCGCCCTGGCATTGATCGACAAAGGCGTGATGCATCTCGACGATGCGGTATCGACATGGTTGCCCGACTTCTCGCCGCGCCTGTCGGACGGAAGTCTGCCGCGCGTTACCCTGCGCCATCTGCTGACGCACAGCGCCGGGCTCAGCTACGCCTTCATGGAACGAGGTGACGGCCCCTATCGGAGGCTCGCCATCAGCACCGGGCTCGACAACACCAATGACGATCTTTCCGACCTCATTCGGAAATTGAACGCCGTCCCGCTCGCCTATCCGCCCGGAGAGGGCTGGGGCTACTCGATGAGCCTCGACGTTCTCGGTGCCGTCATCGAGCGTGCGACGGAACGTACGCTTTCAGACGCGGTGGCGACGCTGGTGACCGGTCCGCTGCAGATGGAGGATACGGCATTCTCGGTTGTCGATCGCAGCCGGCTTGTTACACACTACGGCGACGGGACACCGCGACCACGGCGATTGGCGGATGACGATGCCATTCCGTTCTTCGGCAATCCGGTCAGGTTCTCCCCCGTGCGGATTTTCAACACCCAAGCTTTTCCTTCAAGCGGCGCCGGCATGGCCGGCACGGCCGGCGATATCCTGCGCCTTCTCGAATGTCTCAGAACGGGTGGTACGCCCATCTTGAAAGGCGAGACCGCCCGTTCAATGTTTGAAATGCAGGCGAAGACTGCAGGCGCAGCCGCGGGACCGGGCTGGGAATTCGGCTTTGGAGGCGCGATCCTTGCCTCTCCTGAAGACGCCGGAAGTCCCCAAAGTCCGGGCACGCTGCAATGGGACGGAGCCTATGGGCACAAATGGTTCATCGATCCGGATCGACGCCTTTCCATCGTTGCGCTCACCAACACCGCGTTCGAAGGCATGATCGGCCGGTTTACGATCGACCTACGCGACGCACTATACCGGAGCCTTTGACATGCCGAGATCTGCTGTTCCCGTCGACCTCGACCAATACTTCGCGCGCATTGGCTACGGCGGGCCGCGCTCACCGGATCTTGCGAACCTTCGGGCGATTATTGCGCACCATGTCGCGACGATTCCGTTCGAAGCCATAGACGTCCTTCTGGGACACGGGATCGATCTGTCGCCCGCAGCCGTCGATGTCAAACTGATCGCGCGCCGGCGCGGCGGATACTGCTTCGAGCACAACGGACTGTTTCAAAGGGTCCTGTTATCGCTCGGCTACGTGGCAGAGCCGCTGATTGCCCGCGTCCTTTGGATGCGGGAAAGAACCGCTCCGCCGCCGGCCTGGTCACATATGGCGCTCCGCGTCGTTATTGACGGAGTAGCCTATCTTGTCGACGTCGGCTTCGGCAGCTGCGTTCCAACACTTCCCTTGCGCTTTGACGTCGCAGCGCCACAACCGACGACGCATGAGATGTTTCGTTTGACCGCTACACCGGAAGGCTTTTTGCTCAAGGTACTGCTCGCCGCAAAGTGGTCACCGGTCTACGAGGTTTCGACGAGAATCTGCGCCGACGAAGAATACGATATCGCAAACGCCGGCGCCTCGACCCAT
Source organism: Ensifer sp. 1H6 (assembly GCF_001976035.1). Lineage (NCBI taxonomy): Bacteria > Pseudomonadati > Pseudomonadota > Alphaproteobacteria > Hyphomicrobiales > Rhizobiaceae > Ensifer > Ensifer sp. 1H6. Next base: position 506,652 of record NZ_MOAI01000001.1, read on the forward strand.
CCACACTCCCATTTCCGCCAGCAACTGCTTGTGGCCTTGACGACGCTGGAAGCACGAAACGTGCTGCTCGGGAATAGGCTGACGGTCCGCCATCGCAATGGACAGGTCGATCGTCGTTGGCTGGATCCAGTGGCAACCGAGGAGGCGCTGATTGATCTGTTCGGGCTGCCGTTTCAAAACGAATGGCGGCGAATCTTGCCTCGGGCAACGAGCACACCAGCCTGAGCTAAAGATTTCGGCGGAAGAAGGCGACGATGGCTGCATTTAGGCGCGCATGAAATGCTGCCCGATCGAACCCGGGTGTATCGGTGCAGATTTCGTGCAACGCCGCCAGCTGGCTCTTTGTGCAAGGCGCGAGGAATGAGTAATGTCCGGCGCCAGGCTCGATATGAGATACTGGCATGACCGGCAACCCGCCCTTCACGATTGCGAAGTCCGGCTCCGCTGGCACGATGTGATCCAGCTCCGCCGCCCAGAGTGCCACCGGCTTTTGCACCTCGCGCAGACCGTCAGGCAGGAACAGGGCCGGCATCGCCGGGGCGGCGACGAAGGCCGCCTTCAGCCGTTCATCGCGAACGACGTCCAGCGGCGCAGCGCCGAAGCTCCGGGCGATACTGTCTGCCCCGCCGAACTCGCGGCAGACCCATCTTTGCGGAAACGCCACACATTGGTCGATCAGACCGGAAAGCTCAGGCTTGCCACCCAGGGCGACGAGCGACGTGAAGCCGCCAATGGAGAACCCGAAAATGCCGACACGATCCGGATCGATTGTAGCACGCTGCGGCCAGGTCTGCAGCATGTAGTCGATGATCAGCGATATATGCCGCGGCCGCTCGGTCAGCTGTCTGCGGGTGGCGTAGTGGCGCATGTCGGCATAGTTGTCGCCGGAATGCGAAAGGGCGACAACGACAAACCCGGCTTCGGCCAGCGCGAAGGCTGTATCGTGATGGCCGTAGGCGCTGCCACCCGTGCCGTGCGAGAGGACCACCAGGGGTAGTCGCTTGCCAACGACGGGACCGTCGGCGGTAACGGTCTGGGAATAATCGCCGAGTGCCTGCAACCGAGGCGCTTCGTTCGATGGATACCAGATCGCTGCATGGACAGGACGATCGAGAGGATCGGAAACTTCAACCTCCTGGAAGCCGACGCTCGCACAGGCGGCCGAAGATATGACAAGTGTAACCTGAAGAAGAAGCAGGAAAAACGGTCTGAACGAGATCATGGAGTTGGCCCGATTGAAATGACGCCGGGGACGTTGACATGACGGTTGCGCAATCGAGACCAAGATCATGTTCGAGGTCGTCTCCGATCACGATCTGGTCAATAGTGGCCGCAAAACAGGACCGACTCGATGCTCTTCGTTCCGTTGCCGTTCGTCGCGGCGCTGCTGCTGCTCGTTCTTTTGGTACAGATGAGCCTTCGTGAGCAGGCTGCCAGCCGGCATTTCCGGATATTGGTCCTGCTGCTTTGCGTTCTTGCGACGGTCATCGGCGTGCGCTGGGGCTATGGGATCGAACGTGTCTTGCCGGCCCAGGCCATTCTTGCCTCTGCCGTCGGCCCCATGGCCTGGGTCTGTTTCGCAACCTTCGTCGCCGAGCCGGGCAACAGATCCGCCTATCGTTTCTGGCCGCACATTCTGCCGCCGCTGCTGGTGACAGTCCTTGCCGTCGCCTCACCACAATGGCTCGATCTGACCCTCATCGCCATTTTTGCTTGTTATGCGGTCGCGCTTGGACATCTCGCATCGGGGGGCTCGGACGCGCTCGACCTTGCGCGTTTCGACGATGCCCCTCTCGTTCATCGGTCGCTGCAGATCATGGCTGCGACGCTGTTGATTGCGGTCATCGCGGACAGTTTGATCGCATTGGACCTGCGCGTGTTCGACGGTTCGTATGCCGCCACGATCGTGACCGTTGCGACGATCCCCCTCGTGCTTTTGCTCGGGGTCGGGGCTGCGATCGCATCCCGAGCTCCGACCCCGTGCGAGCCCGAAGCCGTGGAGCCGGCGCCGGCATCGGACGACGACACCCATATCGTTGCGCGCCTGGCGCAACTGATGCAGACGCAAGGACTTTACCGCGACCATGAGCTCAACCTTAGCCGCCTGGCGCGCAGGGCCGGCATTCCCGCCCGCCACCTGTCGAAGGCCGTCAACAGCGTTTGCGGCAAGAACCTCTCGCAATATGTCAACGATTTCCGGATCGCGGAGGCCTGCCGGCTTCTCGAAAAAGCCGATATCGCCGTCACCACGATCGTCTACGACGTAGGCTTCCTGACGAAATCCAATTTCAATCGTGAATTCCGGCGCGTGACCGGCATGAACCCGACGGAGTGGCGTTCGCGCCGGATGGGTGGTCCTGTTCAAGTAGACAGCGCTAACCGGGCCTTCCCCTAGTCGTGCGCCTTGATCAACCCGCCACCCCGCAAACGAGCTCGTCCGGCTGGGGCATGTAACATCAGATTTGCGATGGCCGAGCTTGCGCTTATGCCAGGCAGACCCGCCTGCATCCAAGCTGAAAAAGGACCGTCAGCCTTGCCAGGGATCGACCACAACGACGCTCTCCGAACTCGACGGGAGTTAAACACGAATGCGCTTGATGATCGCCGCATGGGCGTTGAGGCACGCCAGAAATACAAGCACAAGCAGGACGAGCCCTATCGGCGATCTCAGCACGACCGACCAGCTACTGGCCGGAAGCTGAGAGAATAAAGTGCTGGCAAGCCCTGCGCCGCTTCCTGAGATCTGGGTCACCGCAAGCCCTGAGGCGATGAGCGCGACATGCGCGTGAACGAAGCGCAGTCGCAGATATCGTTCCGGGCGCACAGCAAGATAGGCACCGACCGCAGCGCCGATGATGAGCATCGCGACCGCGCCCCAGAATGCCGGATCCGGAGCGGAGACGAGGGCGAGTACGAGTCTGCGCGTCGAGGGCACCATCGTCATATACATGCCCCAGGCGAGTGCGCTGGACGGGGCGTTTGCGACCAGCGCCACGCTGACAAGGGAGAGGGCTGCAGCGCCGTAGACCGCGCAAGGCCCAAGCCGAATGACCGTCATTACCGAGGTTCGCATGTTTCGATTCCTATCTCCTGCACGCGCCGAGCAAGAAAATATTAGATGACGCTTAATTGAGGCTTGCCGCCATGCCGCTACCTCTTGATGAGATTCGGTCCTTTTGTTACTCGCGCCGCCCCGCATTTGTCGTCATCAAGCAGACCGCTATCGTGCCGACAAGACCGGAGCGAACAACGGAGCTTCGAGCTCGCCGGCATGTGTCTCTTTAATGCGACTCGTAATTTCAATTCTCTCTTTATTAGCTATTTTTCAGCAAGATTTTCAATGAGCCCATCCGTGGGCGAGGCTAGGATACCCGAAATTGGGGGGACCAATGGTAATGTCTCGGAGCAAGTCAGGACGCGTTATGCTTTTGCTCGTTGGGGGGCTGATGCTGGCCGGATGCCAAACGGACGCGCTGGACGATTTGGCCGCCTTCGGCGATAGCGCCAAAACTCTCAACGATGAATCGGCGGTCGCCTTCTACAAGGACGATGAACTGGTGACCAAAGGCAAGCTCCAGTTTCAAGAGAAGAACTACGGGAAGTCTTACGCGATCTACAAGCGGGCCGTTGACGTCTTTCCGCAAGACCCTGCCGCATGGTTGGGCTTTGCCGCCTCTTCCGACATGATCGCCCGCTTCGACACATCCGACCGCGCCTACGCGCAACTCTCCAGAATGATTGGTGGTACGGCCGTCTACTACAACAATATTGGCTATTCCCACTTGCTGCGCGGCGACCTGCCCGGGGCCCGCAACTACTTCCTGAAAGCATACGAACTCGATCCGACGAACGAGACGACGGCCAGGAACCTCGAGCTGATGAAGAACAGCGTCAAATACGCGCAGCGGTAAGCCGCCGACACCACCCATGCGGGTCTGCCGGCGTATGGCGCCGGCGGTGAGCTTCCGTTCCGACTTGAACAACGCAGCAGTGCCGCTGGAGCGCGAGAAGACACACGGCGCAAGACAACAACGAACCGCCACCATAGCAACGCCGCGTAAAGCAATTTGCGGGAGAGAACCTATTTCAAGACGAGTTCGGCCCTACCGCACCTTTCTCAGCACAAGCTTGCCATCCGCCGAGACAGACCGTTCGTAGCGCGGCAAGTTCGCGATGGAACCGCCCTGAGGATCGGCCGCGGCCAAGACATCGTCAACGGCGTTTTCCGGAGCGGAGACCGAATAGGATGACGGCGCCAGGCGCTGGGCCACTTCCTTTCCAGGCGCGCTGATGATCATGCTGCCGCTGGAGGCAAACATACTCGGGCTCATGCGGTCATCGAGATCGGCGACATCCTTTTGCAGCTCCTCGACAGTCTTTCGAACGGCCGCCATGTCGTCGGCCTTGGCGCCGTTGGCGATGTTCGCGGCCTGTTTGCTAATCTGCTGCTTCAAGCCATCGATCGAGCGCTTGAGGGCGGAAAGGCTTTCTCGGCTCTCGCGGACGTCTGCAGCATTCTTGGCCGTGTAGAGCAAAATACCCGTGTTGAGCGGTAGCAGAATAAGGGCCAGTGCGATGATCGGCGTGCTCCCCGAACGGCTTGGCTCCTTGGCAGCGTGCTCGTTGCGCCGCAATGCAGCGTCGGGCTTGATGTCGACCTCGACATTCGAAATATGCGTCATCGAATTCCTCCGTCACGAAGCCGGGTCAGCCCAAGCTCTCTGTGTTTCCCGAAACCCCAAATCCCCTTGGGCCACGTTCACTTCCGGCGTTCCACGTTGCCGAACTCATGATCGGTTTGCATCAATATTTCAGACATCTCTTAATGACATCCCATCGTGTGCCCGCATCAGCCCCGGCTTTAGTCCAATGTGAACACCCCTCCCCAAGCCCGGTCCAGCATCTCCAGCGAGGCGACCTTCGGCATGTCGTTGAACTCGCAATAGGAGGAGATGAAATCCAGGAGGTATTTGGGATGGTAGCAGGACGCCGGCGTATCCCCCTCGTATTTTCGTTCGTAAAACAGGTGCAAATCACCGCTCACCAAGTCTATCGCGGCCTCGCGGGCATAGGACTCGAAGATACGTACATATTCATCCCGCGAAGGGTTATTCACATATATCTTATATTTGAGGCGCCGCAGGCCGGCTTCGTCGGAGAGCTCTCGCGGCGCTATGTTGGTCGAGAAGACGACAAGCTCATCGAACGGCACCTTGAACTTTTTACCGGTATGCAATGTCAGGAAATCGTAGCCCCGCTCGAGCGGCACGATCCAACGGTTGATGAGCGCCTGTGGCCGGTCCTGCTGGCGCCCAAAATCGTCGATGATGAAGACTCCGCCTGATGCCTTCAGATGCACCGGAGCTTCGTAGACATGGGATCCTGGGCTATAGGTCAGGTCGAGTAGATCCAGGGTGAGCTCGCCACCGGTCTTGATGACCGGCCGCCGGCATTCCACCCATCGCTGATCGGCCTTCGAATGCGACCTGACCGCCGGTTCCCTCACTGGCTGATGCGTCGCCTCGTCATAGAAGCTGATGACATAACCGCCGACCTCAATGGCATAGGGCACCCAGATCGTCTGCAAGAAAAGCTCCGAGGTCCGCTCGGCGATGCTTGTCTTGCCATTGCCCGGTGGGCCATAGAGCAGGATGGAGCGGCCCGAATTTACGGCCGGCCCAAGCTTCTCGACCAACGCCGGCGACAGCACCAGCCCTTCCAGACTCCGGACTAACCGCTCATAGGTGACGCGTTCGTGGTGAATCGACTGCAAGCCGATCTGGCGGCAGAAGGCATCAAGAGACACGGGGGCCGGGCCGACATATTCCGACTGCCGTGCTGCCGCCTGCGCGTAGTCGAGGCCCTTCATTGAAAGCGCGTAGCGGATGTCGGACTTGACGTCCTCTCCCGCGAGCCCCCTCGCTTCGAGATAGGACAGCTTCACCAAATCCTTTATGAGGAGATTTGTCAGTACTTTCGACAGCTTCATCCGTTCGGCAAGGTGCGAAGCGGTAACGGTATCCTGCTCGGTTGCACATTTGGCAGCGAGCCGCAACAGGAACGACAATTCAAGCCCGGACTCTTCAAGGCTCAACGGCGCCACCGGCATGCGCGGGTCAAGCGCGACGGCGAAGTCTTCACGATTCTGGCTGGGCGAATACTGCATGGGACCTCACTCTTACCTATCCACCAGGCTTCAAGCCGGTGAGAATGCCGAGGACGCGAAGGACGATGGGAACGAGCACGATGATAAGACTGACGGGAAACAGGAAGGCGCCGAGCGGCAACAGCATCTTGATCGGCAGGGCATTGGCCTTCTCTTCGGCGCGCACGGTGCGAAGATCACGCATTTCCTTGCTGTAGACGCGCAGCGTCAGGGTGACGCTGGTTCCAAGCTCCTCCGACTGGCGGAAGAGCACGGCAAGCGCGCGCGCTTCGTCGATCCTCAGGCGCGTTGCAAGATTGGTCAGAGCTTCGCGCAGTCGGCGGCCACCGCGTACCTCCAGCATCATGATCGACAAATGCAGACCAAAATCCTGACGTTTCTGGACGAACTCCCGAGCGACACGGTTCGCTGCCGCCTCGATGCTCATTCCCGCATCCAGGCAGACGATCAGCATGTCCATGAAATCCGGGAACAGCCGCCGGTATTCCCGCTCCTTGGCGTCGCCGCGCCGGTCAATGTGGATGTTCACCAGCACGAAGGTGACGCCGGTCGCAATCATCGCGACGAGCAGGATCGCAAGCCTGGACATCTGCGGAGCGAAACGATCCAAAGCCCAAGCCGCCGCGACCATGACCACGGCGCAGAGGAGCGCACGCACCACCTGAAACACGGTAACTGCTCTTGCTCCGAAATATCCGGCCCGGATCAGCCGGTTCTGTGTGGAATTGGCATTTTGGTCCCGCCGGGTAATTTCGAAGTAGCGGCGGATCAGGCGGTTCTCCGCCTCACCCAGATCGGCAAGCGTGCTATCCCCGAGCTGGAGATCGTCGCCACCTGCCTTTGCGGTCGTCTCCGATAATCGGACGCCGACCTCGCGTCGGCGAAACACCAGCTCCGAAGTAACGGCGGAGAACATCAGAACCGCGAAGAAAACGACGATGTAGATTCCGTACTCGCCCATGGCGACCTCAGTATTCGAAGTTGACCATCTTGTAGAGAATAACGTTGCCGACCGCCATGATAGCAACGAGCACAGCGACGATGGTCGTGCCGTGGCCACTTGCCCAGACTGGATCGAAGTAAGTCGGCGCAATCGCCTTGATCATCGCGTAGAGAAGGAACGGATAGACCGACATGAAAATCGCGGTGATCCGCCCTTCCGACGAAATCGCCTTGACCTTGGCCTTCAGCATCGTGCGATCACGCAGGGTCTTCGAGAGATTCTGAAGGATTTCGACCAGATTGCCGCCCGTGCCCGCCTGGACGCTCAAGGCGATTGCCAGCAGGTTCAAGTCTTCCGCACCGACGCGGTGACTGAGATTGACGAGGGCGTCATCCAGAGTGGTGCCATAGGTCAACTCATCCGAGAGCAGGCCAAATTCCGTTCCGACCGGATCGGGCATTTCGCGCGCCACGAGGGAAATTGCGGCCGGCAGCGGATGGCCTGCCGACAGGCTGCGATTGGCAACATCGAGCGCCTCGGGAAGTTTAAGGGTAAATCTGCGTATCCGGCTGGCCCTTGTGCGCCAGACCACGATGACGGGGACGAGAAGGCAGATCACCAAGAAGACTGGAATCCGGACCGGGGTGCTAGGAACCAGGAATTGGACGACAAACCAGACCAGCACCGCGCCGGCGATCCCGTAGAGTGCAAAACGCTGCGCGTCGAACTTGATGCCTGACTGTGCATAGAACTGCCGGACGCGCTGAACCGACGGCAAGGATCGCCAATCTTCATCAGCACCACGTTCCTTCAGCATCGCACGGTAAGTCTTGAAGTGGTCCTCGTTCGCATCAAGCACGCTCAGCCGATGATTGACGGCGCGTTGGCGCTCGGACTTCCGGAAGTAGCTGCGCACCAGTGCTTCGACGGCAATCAGGGCGGCGATAAAGACGGCGGCGTAGAGAAGCAGCAAAGTCATGATTCGATCGTCCCCGTTTGCAGAGGTTTTCCCGGATCGAAGATCGCCGCAGGGATCACGATCCCGAGCTGCGCGAACTCCTCGACGAAGCGGGGACGGAGGCCGGTTGCCCGGAATTCGCCGTGGATGCGGCCAGTATCGTCGGTCGCGGTTCGCTTGAACCGCATGATCTCCTGCATCTGCACGACCTCGCCTTCCATGCCGGTGATTTCGGAGATCGATACTACTTTGCGGCTACCGTCGCTCAGGCGTTGGACCTGAACGATGATGGTGATCGCCGAGGCGATCTGCGAGCGGATGCTGAGCTGCGACATGGGCATACCCGCCATGCCGACCATCTGCTCGAGCCGTCCGACCGCGTCGCGCGGCGTGTTGGCGTGAATGGTCGTCATCGAACCCTCGTGGCCGGTATTCATCGCCTGCAGCATGTCGAAGGCTTCTTCGCCGCGCACCTCGCCGACGATGATGCGATCGGGTCGCATGCGCAGCGCATTCTTCAGGAGCTCGCGCTGGCGCACTTCGTTGCGGCCGTCGAGCGTCGGCGGTCTGGTTTCCAGTCGCCCGACATGCGGCTGCTGCAGCTGCAACTCGGCCGCGTCTTCGATGGTGATCAGGCGCTCCGTGGCCGAAATCTGCGACGACAGGGCGTTGAGCAGGGTCGTCTTGCCCGAGCCGGTGCCCCCGGAGACGATCATCGACACCCGACCCTTGACAGCAGCGCTCAAAAGGATCCGCATCGCATTCGCCATGGCGCCATTCTCGACCAATCGCTCCAGCGTCAGCGGCTTGCGCGTGAACTTACGGATCGAGACGAGCGGTCCGTCGACCGAGACCGGCCGGATGGCGACGTTGACACGCGATCCATCCTTCAAGCGAGCATCGACCAGCGGCGTCGATTCATCGACACGTCGGCCAACAGCGGAGACGATCTTGTTGATCACGCGCAGGAGGTGATCTTCGTCCTTGAAACGCACGGCCGTGCTTTCGAGCTTGCCACGCCGTTCGACATAGACGCTGTTGTAACCGTTGATCAGGATATCGGCGATCGAGTCATCGGCAAGCAGTGGCTCGATCGGCCCGAGCCCGAGCATCTCGTCGGTGATGTCATGGATCAGGTCGTTGATTTCCTTGGCATTAAGCGGGAAATTGTTACGCCGGATGTAATCCTTGACGAGTGGCCTGATCTCCGTGGCGATTTCCTCGTTGTCCATAGCGTCGAGAATGCCGAGGTTGATGCGATCAAGCAGGTAGCGGTGCAGGTTGACCCGTTCCGCAACCATGTCGAGCCCGAGCGACTCTTCCAGCCTGGTGCTTGCCGCGGCGCTGGCAGTCTCCGGTTTAGGCACGACGGCAACTTCGGCCACCGACATCAAAGAGGACTGATCGGTTTCCGCAAGGTCCCCGTCGTCCGGCTGCCGCTGCTTGTAGAAACGTCCGATGAACCCTGTTGCCATTGCTTCCTACCCTGTTCGACTATTCGACGATCACCGTTGCTCCGATCTTCACCCGCTCGTAGAGATCGATGATGTCGGCATTGCTCATGCGGAAACAGCCGGAGGACGCGAACTGCCCGACGGTGGACTGCTCGTTCGTTCCGTGAATGCGATAAAGCGTGTCGGCGCTCCCCCGATAGAGATAGATGCCGCGGGCGCCGAGCGGATTGAACGGACCGGGAGGCACCAACTCCGGCAGTTCCGGTGCGCGCGCCTTCATCTCGGCCGGCGGCCGCCAATCGGGCCATTCGGCCTTTCGCCCCACCTTCACCACGCCGCTCCAACGGAAACCCTCGCGGCCGACGCCGATCCGATAGCGGATCGCACGGTTGCCGGAGAGAACGAGGTCGAGCGTCCGCTCCTGACTGGCGACGACGATCGTGCCGGTCGGATACTTTTTCTCGATCACTACGACCGTGCTCGTTTTCGGCCCGAGACTGCGCGGCACCGTCCCGCCCGCCAATGCTCCAGTCGGAGCCGGCGTGAGCGCCAGTGCACTCAAGAGCAGCGCGGTCCGCGTCCACCGACAACGCCCGAAGCCAGCGCCGTTTCGGTGCATAGATCCACTGCCGTCGTGAAGAAGTGCCTTCATCTGACGAGTGCTCCGAGTTTGCCGACGGCACCGCAGAAGGGTGAGCGCGAGTTGACCTCGTGGGGCAGGACACCGCGGTTTACCGCCTCGCTCAGCGTGTCCCAGTCATAGGGGATGATGTGCGCATGCGTGTCCTTGAACACCTTGTCCACCTGCTCACGGCGCACCCCAAGGCTGAAGAGCTTAGTATGATATTTGTTGATGACGATCTGGATCGAATCCGCGCTGCCCCGCAGCCGTACGAGATCGAGGTAGAGGTCCTTGGCCTGATGGAGCGCCGGGATCGTCATCTCCGTGACGATGGAAACGCTGTTGACAGACCCCAGTACATCGCTCTTCCAGGGTGTTTCGTAATAGGGCATGTCGATTACCATGTGATCGCTCTCGAAGGCGGCGACATCCAGCATGCGCAGTACCAGTTCGGCCCCTTTAGGTTCGAGCAGCACCGACGGCTGCTTGAACGACAGCAGCGTGAAGCCACCGGGATGACGCTTGCGCACCAGATCGATGAATTCGAGATCGACACGCGCCGGATTGGCGATGACGGTCTTCAGGTCGTAGTCGTTGAGGAGGTTGAGGTAGTAGCCGAGCGATCCGGACGAGAAATCCAGATCGAACAGACCAACACGCGGCGCGACGCCTTTCGTCGGCTGCGCCAATAGATGGGCAAGCGACGAGGAGATGACGCTCGCCCCTGCACCGCCTACGGCGGCAACGATTGCATGAACCCGGCTCTCGTTGCCGCCGACGCCTGGTGCATGGGTCGAGATCATCTCGATCAGTGCACGGCGCTCGAGCGGCTTCTTCAGCCAGTCGTCACCGTTCAGCCGAAAGAGCGGCCGCATCAGTTCATCGGACAGAACCTCGGAAACGATCACCATCGGAATACTGCGATGGCTGGCACGAAAGGCAAAAATCTCCGGGCGGCAGAGCATGTCGCCGCAATCGACGTCGAGCACAATCAGGTTGAACTGTGTCGGATCGACCCGTCCCGCCTCGCCAAGCGCGCTCAGCCCCATATGGCGCACTTCGTAGCGCGACAGCGACCCGAACGTGTCGAGCATAAGGCTTGCCGCCGCCGCATCGTCCGAGAGGACGAGGATCTTGGTAGTCGTTGCAAAGTTCATGTGTGCGGTCATCTCGATCCCCCACGCAATATTGAAGGGCTCAGCAGCTTGAACATGTCTCTAGGTCTTCCGTCGTCAGCGTCACCGGATGGGCGGGGACTTCGATCTGATCCAATCCCAACAGAGCGCCAAGCAGCGGCAGGTCGAATGTGACGCCGCGCACTTCCAGCCGCATGGTCAGCACCGGTCCGTTCGGCCGCCCCCAATAGCCGAGACCCGAGCGCTGGTAGGTGACCACCAGGTTTGCCGGCTGGATCCGCCAATTGAGGTCGCAGATGCCCGGGTTCGGGTCCCCCGCCACCCCGCAAACACCGTCACTTCCCAGGGCGATCCGGTTTAGCGCGTCACTGCAATTGGAGAGGGCCGGCCCGCAGGTGGACGATATCGTCGCGTCGTTTGGGGTCGCGTCACCGTTGTCCAGAGGGTCGTCGGCGTCGGTTGGAAAAACATCTGCAAAGTCGCTGGTCAGGGGATCGGAGACGGCGGCAAGGCGGGCACCAAATTGCAGGGCCTTGACTGTCTGGTTCCATTGCGACATGGCGTAACCGAACTCGACAAAGGCCGAAATCACCAGAAGTACAAACGGCAGCGTTATCAGACCTTCGGTGAGTGTCACACCGTGCTGATCCTGCCAGAAGGAGACGGGCGATCGACGCTTTACCATCCGATATATCTCTCTTCGTGGGAGGAACTGATGGTGATCTGATCGAGGCCAAGCCAGGAAAAGATCGGCGAACTCTGGTAGAGATGCGAGGTCTGCACCGTGATCGTGCCATCGGCATCGACGGGAATGATCGTGATATCCGAGAGATCGGGCCCCCAGCCGCTGACGCGCAAGCTGGCGCCCTTGGCGGGGCTCTGCGTTCCGTAAAACGCGATCAACTTGGCGGTTGTCTCATTACATGTCGGGTCGTAGGTCCCCGTATCCGGCCGGCACCGCGCAAGATAGCGGCCGGCGTCCCTGAGACCGGCGTCGATCTGCATCCGCTGCCAGAAGATGTTGCCGAATTCGAGGATACCGGCGGCAAAGAGGGTAACGAAAGGTATGGCAACCAGCGCTTCGGTCAGCACGGCCCCGTCATCGCTCGGCCAGAAGCCGTGGCGGAAGCGATCGAGGGTGAATTTTCGCAGAGCGATGATCATCGGACCAGCTCCGCTTCTTCGCGCAGGAACTCGTCAAGCGTGCCGCGCCCGCCCTTGCCGGTGATGTCGATCATCTCCAGCGAAAGATACCGCTCGCTGCCCTCTTTGACCGCCGGTTTGGTCAGGAACATGCGCGCGAACGCGACCGCCGCCGTGGCCTTGTGGCCGTTCAGGTGGCCAACCGACTTCTCGTAACCGCAATTGACGATCGCGGAAAAGATCTCGCGGCGATCGCCATATTCGTCCGCGGTATAGTTCGAAAGCGCCGGTCCCGTGTAACATTGGCCGCCGGTGCCGGGTGTGCCTTTTTCTCCGTTTGCTGAGGCATGGCTGATCAGCGACGGATTGTTGAGTTCGTAGCGGTAGACGTCGTAGGCCGAGGGCTGGCTTGGTGCCGAAGCGCCGCCGCCCGGATAACTCGAATAGTTGCTGAGGACGGCGGTGACCGACGGTTTCGTGCCGCCCTGCGCGACCTGCCAGTAGGTCCCGTAATTCCAGTTGTTGCCGGTACTGATCTTGCCGCCGCCCATCGTCGTCATGGTCGCGCCGTAGCCGAGCGGCACCGCCTTGGTGACATCTCCGACCGTGCTTCCGACCTTCACCGGATTATAGGTGTCGCACTTTTTGCCGCCCGATTGATTCTGTGCCGCGCGCACGTTTTGCGCCGGGCGATAGCGGTCGTCGTCGTTGTCCTTGTTGAAGGACGAGGAGTAGAAACCAAAGCGGGTGTTCACGCCGTCTTCGATCGGGCCCGCCTTTGCCCCGGTTTCGGTATCGAGGCTGTCCTTCGTGTAGCAGGTGCCCGGATTGCCAGTCGCAAGCGCCTCAGCCAGCACGGATGCGCCATTTCCGAGCGGGGTACGGAGAAATCCGAAATTGCCCGGTCCGGGATTGGATGAAGATGTGCTGTGCAGCTCGATCTGGAGACCATAGAGATCGCCGGCCGCGAATTTGGTGTGCAGTTGCTCGGCTGCCTGTTCGCTGACGGCTGCACTGCTGTTGCCTGCCGGCTCATAAGGGTTGCAGATGAAGATCGGCGTCACGTCGCAGGCACTGACCCGGTAGGCTGCGACGGCGTCGGCGGACACATCGATCGTATTGCGATCAAGTCCGACCGGCACGGGGAAGATCGTCTGCATCGCCTGGTTCTTGGCAGATACCCAGACATAACCCGCCTCGTTCGGGTCTGTCGCCTCCATCGCCTCGGTGATCGGGTCGTCGTCGTCGCCTGCGAAGGTTCCATCGCCTGGGATGCCCTTGAGGAATTTGACCCTCACCGTGCTTGCCGCATCGTCTCCCGCATCGTAGGCAACGGTGATGTACGAGCCGAAAGACATCCCGGTCCCACCGTCACCAAAGGCTGCGGTGTTGGCAAGCTTTTCGATCGCTTCTTGCGCGCGGGTGATTGCGTCGTCGCGGCCGTCGAGCTCGCGGGCTCCCGCCAGCGCCATGGCGTCGACCGCACTCTGAAGATCCGTATGGAGATTGGCGCTGCGGCCGACGTCGATGACGATAAGAGAGACACCGAGCAACAACGGCATGGCAATGAGCGTCAAGGCGATGACGTAACCTCGATGGTCGTCCCAAAACCTCTTGATCGCCCTGTTCAACATAGGCATGCCTCTCCGATCGCGGCGGCTCACCGTCGTGACACGTTGTTCTTATTGCATTCCTTTTCGGCGCTGCCTCCGCGTCGAACTCTGCACGCGCCCGCTAATAGCTGGGCGTCGCGCCGTTACTCCCCATCGACTGCCCCGGCGTTATGGCCGCAGGTTGCGTGCCGCCGCCGTTGTAGCCGCGCATCACCTTCTGGATCAGCTTGCCGTCAGCGGCGATACGGGTGTTCTGAGCCGCGCGCGGGAACGGGTCTTGTATGTGGATGCCCTTATTGGCCTCCACCGCGTTTCCAAGCCCAAAGGTGATCGTGTCCCTGTGGTTCATGTAATCGGCGCAGCCGGAAACCAGGCTTGTCACTGCCAAAACCAGGAATGCGGACCTATTTCTTTGCAACAGCAAGTACGCCTCCCGTGTCGAGATCAAGCCTATGGCCGTAGGGCCCGGTGACGCCTTCACCGTTGCGGAAGCGGCGCAGCATGTCCTTGTCGACTTCCAGAACGCCAAGCGCAAAAAGCTCGACGTCATTGGATGAACGCGTCTGGTCGAGCGGACTATAGAGCGCCTCGCCCGGTGTCGCCGGCCGCACGATGTGCGGGGTGACGACGATGACGAGATCGGATTCGCGCTTCAGGAAGCTCGTCGAGCGAAACAGCGCGCCGATTACCGGAAGCTGCCCCAAGCCTGGGAGTTGCTGGATATCTTTGGAGTTGATCGATTGCAGCAACCCGGCCATGGCAAAACTCTGGCCGTCGCGTAGTGCCACAGTTGTTTTGGCCGCGCGCGAAATGAAGCCGGGATTGCCGTTGACGTTGATCGAGGTATCAAGTTCCGAGACTTCCGGCTCAACCTTCAAGCTGATTAGCCCACCGTCGAGTACCACAGGCGTGAATGTCAGCCGCACGCCGAAGGGGCGATAATCGGTTTGCGTCGCTAACGTCGCGCCGTTTGCCACCGTCGTCTGGATCGGAACCTCACCGCCGGCATGGAAGCTGGCAGTTTCACCGCTCATGGCGATCAGATTCGGTTGAGCGAGACGGCGCACCAGCCCCTTCTCCTCCAAAGCATTGATCACGATGTCGATCCGGCCGCCGGAAATCTCGAGCACCTTGGCGATCAACTGGCCGAACGGCTGCATGCCCGTTGCTGCACCGGCCGCATCCTCTAGGGTGCGCACCAGCGAGCCGTCCTTGACGCCGATTCCCTGGCTGGTCGTCGCCTTGCCGATGCCGTTGTTGCCACGCCCCGCCCAGCCGATTCCGAGATCGCGACCGGTCTGGCGCGAGGCTTCGATCACCCGGACCTCAAGCATGACCTGCTGGGAATCGTTGACGCGCAACTGGTTAAGGACCGGCTGATCGGAATAGGATTGAGCGATTTCCAGTACCCGCTGCAGCTCGGTGGCGTCGCGAACGATGCCAGTCAGGCGGATGCGGTCATTCGAGTTGATCACCCGAACCTGCGACCCCGGCGAAGCGGAGCGGATGGCCGAGGCTACCTCGCTGAAATCGCTGGCGACACGAATGTCGATGACACCAAGAAGCTTCTTGTCGTCGCCATAAACCGAAATGTTCGTCGCCCCGTTCTTCTTGGCGCGGATGAAAAGTGATTTGTCGGAAAGCGGCACGACATCGATCAGCTCGGCGCTGCCGATAACGAGGTCGCCGAACGGCTTACCCGTCGCGATCGTTATCGTGTCATTCGGTGGCAGCACCACTTGCTGAACGGATCCACCGAGATGAACGAACTTTTCCTGTGCGCCTGCCGGTGCGACGAAACCAGGCCCCAGTAGGCCACAGCCCGCAACAATCGCGGTGGCGGCCGCGAGGGCCTTGCCTCTTGCCGCTCGCCTTACGCTTCCCCTCAACATTCCTGCTCAAGCCCCTCTGCTCAAAGCCCGCGCCCACTCCCCCTAGAGCGGCCGCATCGCCTGTTACTGGATCAGTCCCACCCGATGTTCCTCCCGTTTGGTCGCGTTCCAGACGCCGACGGTCGCCCACTTCGGTTCCACCGGCAAGACAGGTTCCGTGTTTCGTTCGACGATTTGCACCTGTTTTTCGCGCACAGGGGCGTTCATCTTGTTCTCGACGGAGTTGATCCGCCCTCCGAGGTCTTCGCCAACTTTGCGAACCATGCGCTCGATCACGTCGAATCGTCCGTCGTCGGAATTTTGCGCGAGATCGGCAGCGACGGTGCCCCCACCCAGATCCGCCACAGTGATCGGCCGAGTCGTCTCGACGGAAGCTGATGCGATATTACGCAGTGTGAGCGAGAGAGTGCCGATGTTGGCACCAAGCGTCAGTCGCTGGGCTTCGTCGGTCGTTACCTCGAAAGTGACAGTTTTTACGATCGAGGGTTCGTCCTTGCGCTCGTCAGCCGTCTGGTCGACGGCGAGCACCTTGACACCCTGCAACAGCACGTCCACCGAGGTCTGCTCATTGCCGCTCTTGGGGTTGCGGATAACGCGGGTCAGGAGCACGTCGACCCGATCCGAAGGGCGCACGAAACCGGCAACACCGAGCACATCGTTGACGCGAATGGAAACCGCTTTCATCCCCTCGTCGAGAGCCGCTGACAAAGTGGCCCGCTCGCCTGTGCCGGTGATCTTGGAGGACAGCACCGGCTCGCCCGGATCGATCGCCTCCATCGCATAGCGCGGCTCATCCTTGTCGCCGAGAACCGCTTCGATCACCTGGAATGAGCCTTCGGGTCGTTCCTCGGAAGGCCACGGAATGGCTCTCAGATTTTCCGGGCGCACCCGGTCGCCGAAGCGCATCGGCTTGGCCGCAACGACAAGCGTCTTTTCCGATTGTTTGACGCCTCCGTTCGCTGCAAGGCGAGCCCGCTCACCAGCGAGATAAGTGCGTGTGGCAAACACTGCAGCAATGGCAAGAACGAGGGCGATTGCGAGGCTAATGATCGTTGAAAAACGCATTGCCGAAACTCACAAAACTGAAAAATACAATCATCCTGAAATACTAATTTAGAAGAGAGGGGTTAACAAACCCCCTCTCCCCAACAGTTATGAGTTTAAGGAGTAGCAGGTGGGGGCGCGAGGCTATCAGTCCACCACGTTCCCCACGCATCCCAAGCATCGCTAAGGTTGCTTCCTGCCGTAGTCACTGCAGTGATCGCGCCGCCAATAAGCAGGCCAAGCAGGATCAGGTATTCAGTCAGCGCAACGCCGTCTTCTTCCCGCGCGAAAGCGCGGACTTTTGTCAAAACTGCTTTCATCGAGAATTACCTCCAACACAATACTAATTTTGCGAGACCGCTTATTCCCCCGGCCCCCACCTGTCATCGAGACCACCTCTCCGACTGACATAATTAATAATCCCTTAATTATTATATCGTCAACTTCTAATACGAAGTGGTTTGTAACATCTTTGGGGTATGGTTAAAATCATAAACCCTGGCATTCAAGGGTACTTGAGATGAAGTTTGCGCGATGATGACATCACGTAATATTTCTTGCGTTTACTTACCGACGACTTCTTGCGGTACGATTGGAAGACCTGAACAATCACAGAAGAAGTCCGCTGCCATATGGAGCCGGTGAAACATGATTAATGTAATCAACATAATTCCATTGGCCGCAGTGCTGGTTTTTCTCTACGCCGCTTGGAGTGACTTCCAGCGGTGGCGCATACCAAACGAGGTAGTGCTCGCGCTGGTCGCCATCTATGTTTTCGGTGCCGCGGCAAGCCTCCTGACAACGCAGGATATCGGCGCCACGCTCTTTTCGCTCGACGGCATCGGTGGTGCAGTCGCGGCGGGCCTGCTGCTCCTTGCGCTCGGCGTTGTGCTCTGGGCTTTTCGGCTGTTTGGCGCTGGCGACGCCAAACTTCTCCTGCCGATCGGTCTCTTCGTCGGCTGGCACGGCATGCTTCCATTCTCTCTCTTCCTGCTGCTCGGCGGTATCGTGGTCATGCTGGCCCTCAAACTGCCGGTGCCGTTGGCCTTCGCGCACTACGCCGTGATCATGCGCGTCCAAGAGATCCGCACCAGCCGCAAGATCCCCTACGGCGTCATCATGGTCTTCGCCACGCTGGTGACGTTGGCCCTGGGCTACCGCCACGCATAGAAAGTTCGCTGTCCGCAGGAGGTCCGACGATGCGACGGCGATAAGCTGGCAGGAGCTCACGGGGACGGTGCAGGTGACCAGAAGCCGCCAGCTAGAAACTGCCGGCCACACGTTCGAACCGCCGCAAAGTGAAGGAGCGTTCAATGCCTGCAGAAGCCCGGTCTCCTCGCCTCGCCGTCCTGATCGATGCCGACAACGCTTCGGCAAAAATCGTCGATGGCCTGTTTGAGGAAATCGCGAAGATCGGAGAGGCGAGCGTCAGGCGCATCTACGGTGATTTTGCCAGTGCACGATCAAAAGCGTGGATCGAGGTGCTGTCGCGGCACGCGATCATACCGCAGCAGCAGTTTGCCTATACCACCGGAAAGAACGCGTCCGATATCACCCTTGTGATCGACGCCATGGATCTGCTGCACAGCGGTCGTTTCGACGGCTTTTGCCTGGTCTCGTCCGATAGCGATTTCACCAGGCTGGCGTCGCGGATCCGCGAGCAAGGCACCGATGTCTTCGGCTTCGGCGAGCGAAAGACGCCCGAAAGCTTCCGTCAGGCATGCCGTCGATTCATCTATACGGAAAACCTATTACCGGCTGTCGCGTCAAATGGTGTGGAACCCGCCCAGGCATCGACGCCATTGCAGCAGCCGAACGCAGCAACGCCCATCATCAAGAAAGTCATTGCCCAGATGGAAAGCGAAGACGGTTGGGTTCCGCTCGGGGCGATCGGTACACGACTGGCTAATCTGGCATCGGATTTCGATCCGCGAACCTACGGCTTTCGCAAGCTGAGCGATCTCGTGCGCAAGACAAGTGCCTTCGATATCGAGCATGTGGAAGGCAAGCCACTACGGATCCGCGTCAAACAACAGACGGCCAAGAAGAAGGCTTGATTGCCCGGCAGGGACGCGAGCGGCCCCTCACCTGCCCGCCCTCACCCGTGACCGCGCGATATCGATGATGTCATCTCTGGCTGCTGTGGGATCATCCTTGCTCCAGGTGACCCCAAGCCCGATCGTTGCGGGATAGACGGTTCCGACCCGGATCTTGCGCATCGACTTGCCGGCAACCGAGCGCACGGCCGGTTCCCGACGCTGAGAGATTTCAAGAGAGCTGTCCTCACTGTCGAACGCAAGCCTCCGAACGCAAGCCTAGCAGGCGGCTGGCTGAGCATGCTCGCAAGGCGCCGGTCAAACAACTTGGCGTCAGCATGCGCTTGATGGATCGAATCGATGCGTCAACCGCACGAACTCGTGGCACGCGCGCCGCCACGATTAAAGACTGATCAAAGCGAAGTCTTCGGCCTGGACTCAGTAGACGATTGAACCTCAGCTCTTGAGTGGAATTGAACGACTTCAACTATCGACTCGGGCTCAACTCGCTGGTGTGTACCGCTTGCCGGATCAGGATATTTCATTATCTTTTGGGCATGAAGATATTGGCGATTTCGGGCAGCACACGTCAGCTATCCACCAACACGGCCTTGTTAAGGGCTTTCCAAGCCTTGGCACCGGCCGATATCGCAATCGATGTCTTTGACCGGATCGGTGAGTTGCCGGTCTTTTCTCCTGACCTTGAGGGCCCGAATACCCCAGAGAGCGTCATCCGGTTCATCGAGAAAATTTCCGCGAGTGACGGGCTGATTATTTCGAGCCCTGAATATGTTCGCAGCATTCCCGGCGGCCTCAAAAACGCGATCGACTGGCTTGTCTCCGGTGAGGCGGTGGTCGGAAAACCAATAGCCCTCGCACATGCTTCGCACCGAGGCGAGGACATGCTGGCGGCGCTGCGAACGGTACTTTCGACCGTAAGCTCAAATTTCTCCGAGAATGTTTTCTTTCGGTTTCCGGTGATGAAGCAGGCGCCTGACGCAATCAGGGGAAGCCTCATGACTTCGACTAATCGTCCTGGGGCGGAGAAATTCCTCAAGGACTTTGCAGCGGTCTGCCGGAGCCAGAAAAGCGAGATTCCAGACGCTATTGATATTTGAACGGTGGCAGCGCCCGTAAATGATCTGGATACAGGCCAAAGACACCGAGCGAGCCGTAAAACTCCACGAAACGGCGCCGGAATTCGATACGGGATCGGCGCCAATTGGCGAGTTCCATCAAGCGCTGCTCGAGCGGCAATCGATGAAAAAAGTTCCCGCCGCTGCAGCGGTGATGCGTAAAAAAAGAGAACAAGCAGATAAAGCAGCGGTCTGAGAAAGTCTGGCATGCGTGCGTGAACGGAGAGCAGGTACTTGGAGGCGTTTCTCGTAGCTATACGTCACATTGGGCTCGAAAACATAGATCTGAGCGCGTTAATGGGACACCTCACTGGTGCTGCCCGCTCTCGCTCTGATCACAGCGGCGAGCGCTGCACGGCGCCATTCCGGTAGCTTCAATATGAAGGTGTCCATGTCCCGTCCGAAGTTTGACCAGGCCTTGTCGCCCGCTTGTCCGGGATCGATCACGCCGGCCGCCTCGAGGTCGGACCGGTCCATGTTCACACGCGCAAGTGAAATCTGCAGCAGATCTGTGCCGGTGATCATCGCCCTACTCCCTGTTGACGAAAGTTGAGCGTTCCGTGGCTAGCCTGCTGCGGCGCCTGGTGCGGCTCAGCCGCCTCTTCTTCCTCGACCCGCTTGTGATAACAAGCCTCGATATCATGGGCGATGCCGTCGGCGTCGTAGAGGTAGCCGTCCGTTCCGCCATCGGTCTCGATGATCTCCGCAAGGGAGTTCATCACCGCGCGGCCGAGACGTTGCAGAGCGTCGCGATGTCGATCGGCGCCGCCACTTTCGAAAGCGCGATTGGCTTCGTCGAGCGCCCGGTGCATAGCCTCAAATGACCCGTCGATATGGAGCTTCGTGTTCATAGCACCGCCTCCTTACTCTTGGCCTGGTGCAACAGACTCCTCTAACGCAATACCCGTGGATAGGGTCATCCTACTATCGACAGCCCACTAAACGCCACAATTGATTCGCGTCTTAGCCGGAACAAACGTAATCTGCCTCCGTTGAATCCGGGTTTACCGGGAGAAATCGACATGGCCGGACGTGCTCTTTGGAAGGGCTTTTTGAAGTTTGCCGAGATCAGTTGCCCCGTGGCGCTGCACAGCGCCGCGTCAACTTCCGAACGCGTGAGCTTCAACACCTTGAACCGAAAAACCGGCAATCGCGTGAAGCGGGAGTATGTCGATATCGACACATGGAAGGTGGTCGAGCGCGAAGACCAGATCAAAGGCTATGAGATCGATGACGGCCGCTACGTGCTGTTTGAACCCGAGGAGCTGGCCGCGGCGGTTCCTCCAAGCGACAAGACGCTGCGCATCCAATCCTATGTGCCGTTCGGCGAAATCGATGATCTCTATTTCGACAAGCCCTACTACCTGCTTCCCGATCGGCTGGGCGAAGAGACCTTCGTCCTGATCCGGGATGCAATGCGAGAGTCCAAGGTCGGCGCCCTCGCCCAGGCTGTGCTTTTCCGCCGGCTCCGGACAGTTCTCATTCGCGCCCATGGAGATGGACTCATCGCAACCACGCTCAACTTCGACTACCAGGTTCGCTCCGCTAAGGACGCGTTCGCCGACATTCCGAAGCTCAAGATCGAAGGTGAAATGCTGGATTTGGCTAAGCACATCATCAAGACCAAGGCCGGCCTGTTCGATCCGCGGACCTTCGACGACCGATACGACGCGGCGCTTGCCGAGCTCGTGAAGGCGAAGATGGAAGGCCGCACGGTCAAGGTGAAGAAACAGCCGAAGGTCGAGCCGTCGACGAACCTCATGGAAGCGCTTCGCGTGAGTGCCGGCTTCGGCTCTGCCCGGGCGTCCAAGCCTCGCACCGCTGCAGCAGCTGCGCGAGCCGTCCCCGCGCCCCGGCCGGCAGCGCGCAAGAAGGCAGGTTAAGTCATGGCCGCCGTCAAACCATACTGGAAGGGCTATCTCAAACTTTCACTGGTCACCTGCCCCGTCGCCCTGTCGCCGGCCACCAGCGACACCGAAAAGATCCGCTTTCACACCATGAACCGCGCCACCGGCAACCGCGTGGCTTCACGATATGTCGACAGCATCACCGGCAAGGAGGTCAACACAGAAGACCAGGTGAAGGGCTACGAGCGCGGCGAAGGCGATTACATCATGCTCGAGGAAGAAGAACTCGATGCGGTGGCGCTGGAGAGCGTCCGGACGATTGAGATCGACATGTTCACGCCACGCGATTCCATCGAATGGATCTGGCTCGAAAAGCCGCACTACCTGGTGCCGAACGACAAGGTTGGTGAAGATGCGTTCGCCGTGATCCGCGACGCCATGCGCTCAGAGAACGTCGTTGGGATTTCCCGTCTCGTCTTCGGCCAGAGAGAGCGCGCGGTGATGCTTGAGCCCCGCGGCGAAGGCATCGTTCTATGGACGTTGCGCTATGGTGACGAGGTGAGACCTGAGGAAGAGTATTTCTCGAACATCAAGGCAAAGCCCGAGGGCGGCCTTGCTCCGCTGATGAAGCAGTTGATCAAGCAGCAGACGAAGAAGTGGGTGCCGATCACCGATCCCATTCAGGATCGCATGCTCGAACTGATCGCCGAGAAGAAGAAGACGTTGAAGCCGAAGGCCAAGCGCAGGATTACACCGGCGAAAGACAACGTCGTCGATATCATGTCAGCGCTTCGCGACAGCTTAGAACGAGAGAAGCGCGGCAAAGCCCGGTAGTCCCTTCCTACGGGCTTTCTTCCCGGGATGATCCCAAACTCTGAGAGTAGCGCCATGAGAAATCCGACGCATAATTGTGCCGCTTTGAGATAGACCGGCATGTGGTTGCTTGAACATGTCACACTCCGCGCGTTTTGATCACGTGGGAGTTTGCGAATGGGATTGGGATCATGACTAGTTCTCGATCCGCTAGAGACACGCGCCCCGTTGATGCGTCGGCTCAAAGTCATGTTGCTACTTTCATTTTGGTGGTGGACAATCTCTCAGCCGACAGACCGAGGAGCGGATGATGAATTTCGAAAAGGTCGGGCGAAGCCGAATGATGATGCGGCTGCCACGACACCGAAGACAGATTTCCGATGCCAACTTCCTTGCGATCAACGATCTGCTGGAAGCTTACGGCCTGGCCGCCATGAAGCGTGATGAGTTACGCGAGCAACTGACGCCGGATCCCACGGTGATCGGGGAGTATGAGGATCTCTGTCAGAAGCTAGAGGACGACATCATCAAGATGCTGGCAGGCGTAAGCCCGCGCATGGTGCGCTAGGAGCAACGTCTCGCCCATTGGGCGAGGTACGGAACCTCTAAGGCTGAACCCTGAGCTTCAACCGCCAGACCGCAACGGGACCTCTCAATCCAAAAGGCTTGCCGCCCCCGCGCGCTGCAATTCTACTGAGCCTGCGATCTTGACCACGGCCATGCCGGCTTGGATCATGCGCTGATGCCAGCGAGCAAAGAGGACGCCATCGGTCCCGGCCACAACATCCGTCCAGCTGGCATCCATGTCGGCTGCGAAAGGATCACCACGGCGCGGTCGGCGCCATGAAATCTCGGAGCTACTCGGCCTGCCGGAAATTGCGGATGCGGTCGAAAAGCACCGCAAGGATGGTCGCGCCGCCAATGAACGTTCCCTGCCAGAACGCGTTGATGCCGAGCAGCCCGAGGCTATTACGGATCACCTCGATGAGCGCCGCACCGACCAGTGCACCTAGGGCTGTGCCGACCCCGCCGGCCAGGTTGGCGCCACCAATCACCGCCGCTGCGATGACCTGAAGTTCCATGCCAGCGCCGATATTCGTTGTTACCGCTCCGAGCCAGCCAGTCTGGATGATACCGGCGACACCGGCGGAGAGGGCAGAAATCATATACACACCGACCTTGATCGGACGCACAGGTATACCGGTAGCAGTCGCGGCGTGCTCGTTGCCGCCGATGGCGTAGATATAGCGGCCCAGCCTCGTCCATCGCAGGACGAAACCCGTCAGCAGCGTCAGCACAATCATGTAGATCACCGGGTTGGCGATGCCGAACAGCCAGGCCCCACCGCCAAGAGCGAGCAGCTTGTCGTGGTCCGGTCCGAATTGGAAAACAACCGTATTGTTGGATGCCACCATCGCCAGGCTTCGCGCGATCGAAAGCATGCCGAGTGTCACCACAAAAGGAGGAAATCCGACATAGGCGATGAGCACACCGTTGAACGCGCCGATGAGAAGCGCCGTTGCCACCGAGGCGGCAATCCCGACCTCGATGCTATAGCCGGAATGCATGACGACCGCCAGGACCATGCTGCATAGGCAAAGCACCGACCCAACCGACAAGTCGATCCCGCCGGTGATGATAACCAGCGTCATGCCGAGGGCAATGATAGCGACGAAGGTGGCGTTGCGGGTGATGTTGTAGAGGTTCTTCGGTGTGGCGAACGAATCCGTTGCGAAGGAAAGGAATATGCACGCCAGAACGACGGCGACCAACACCCAGAACGTCTGGTTGGCGAGGACCGCAGCGCCCAGCGTGCGTTGTTTCTGAGCAATCGTCTGGTCGAGCGTTGTTGCCATTTTCCTACGCATTCCTCCGATGCGGCACCTGCAGCGCTCATCCTCTTTCGATGGCGCCCGTAATCAATCCTGTCACTTCTTCAGGCGACGTCTGCCCAATAGGCTTGTCGGCGACCTTTCGGCCGCGCCGCATGACGACGACGCGATCTGCGACATCAAAAACATCCGGCATGCGATGGCTGATGAGCACGACCGCGATGCCGCGGTCGCGCAGCCCACGGATCAGATGCAGCACCTCGGCGACCTGGCGCACCGAAATGGCCGCCGTCGGCTCGTCCATAAGGACGATCTTTGCCTCGGAGATCATCGTTCGCGCGATCGCGACCGCCTGCCGTTGCCCTCCGGACATTTGCCTGACGAGATCGCGAGGCCGGGTTTCCGATCGAAGCTCGCTAAAGATTTCTCCCGCGCGACGGTACATTGCCTTGTAGTCTAGAACACGCAGTGGGCCGAAGCCGCGCCTGAGTTCGCGTCCAAGGAACACATTTGCCGCCGCCGAGAGATTATTGCACAGCGCCAGGTCCTGATGAACGATCTCGATGCCGTGCTGCCTTGCCTCTATCGGCCGATGCAGAACGATTTCGTTTCCGTCGAGCCGTATCGTTCCCTGGCTCGGGCGGTGGTTGCCGGCAATCATTTTGACCAGCGTCGACTTGCCGGCGCCGTTATCTCCCATGAGGCCGACCACCTGGCCTGCTTCCAGCGAGAGCGAAACGTCGTTGACCGCCTGAATGGCGCCGAAATGCTTGGAAATGTTGGTGATCTCGAGTGTCGCCACCAGTCGTCTCGCCTCCCGAAGCGCGCCGGCACGCCAACGGGCGCGATCGTTCCTCAGTCTTCACCCAGCGGTCTACATCTTTATTTACGCAAATCCTTATGAAGGCGTCAATGACGTCCTATGCCTAGAAACTGTTTTGTATGACAAATACACGTTGCCCTGTATATTAGCCATCGGTGGGAGACAAAAATGCTTATCCTTGTCACCGGTGCAACGGGCAAGGTCGGGCGGAACCTCATCGCGGGGCTGCTTGACCAACCGCGTTTTTCACAGGCGCAGATCCGTGCGCTCTGCCACAATCGCCTGCTCGACCCGTGCGATCGAATCGACATGGTCCGCGGGACGATCGCCGACCGCAACGTCGCAGATGCGGCAATGCAAGGCGTCACCCATGTCGTGCACCTCGCCACCTGCAAGGAAACGCCCGACGCGGTCATGGACATCACGGTTAAGGGATTGTTCTGGCTACTCGAGGCCTTCCGGATCAGCCCATCCGCACGCCAGTTTATCCTCGTCGGCGGGGACGCGTCTGTTGGCCACTTCTTTTATCGCCACGATGGTCCCGTGACTGAGAAGACGCCGCATCGCGCCTATCCCGGTTGCTACGCGCTATCGAAGGTCCTCGAGGAAGTGATGCTCGAGCAGTACGCAATTCAATACGGCACGAACGGTTGCTGTCTTCGCGCGCCGTGGATCATGGAGAAGGACGACTTCAAACAGACGTTGTCGTTCGGCGACGATGTGTTTGGCGGGCCTGACTGGAAAACCTTCTTTGCGCCCGCAGAAGCAAGGCGATATGCCGAGGCCGGAACCGTGCCGCTCCTTCGCGACGCCGATGGCCGGCCGCTCAGGCGCAATTTCGTACACGTCAGCGACCTGGTCTCAGCGATCCTGGCTGCGATCGACAATCCCCGCGCTGCACGGCAGTTGTTCAACGTCTCCATGGACCGTCCAGTGGACTATGGCGAGGTCGCAAGCTACCTCGCACGCACGCGCGGCCTCGGCTCGGTTGACGTCCCCAGCGCCTTCCACTCGAACTGGATGGATAACAGCAAGGCCAAATATCTTCTGGATTGGCGCCCTGACTACGATCTCGAAAAGCTTATCGACTCGGCCTGGCAATACGAGCGTCAGTCGAACGATCCTCGTATCGTCTTTTATCCGGGTTGATTTGTGCCGCGGACAGACAATGTCCGCTTGTTCAACGGGAGGAAAGAATGAGAAAGACAATATTGCTGGCCGCCGTTGCTGTCCTGGCGCTCTGTGCCGGTCAGGCTCTGGCCAAGAAGCAGCTCGTCATCGTCGTGAAGGGCCTCGACAACCCCTTCTTTGAAGCGATCAACCAGGGTTGCCAGAAATGGAACAAGGAAAACCCGGACTCCGAGTATGAGTGCTTTTACACCGGACCGGCCTCGACATCCGACGAGGCGGGTGAAGCGCAGATCGTTCAGGACATGCTCGGCAAGGCCGACACGGCTGCAATCGCCATTTCGCCGTCTAATGCCAAACTGATCGCTCAAACGCTGAAGACCGCGAACCCGACGATCCCCGTCATGACGCTCGACGCCGATCTCGCCAAAGAGGACTCGGCCCTGCGCAAGACCTATCTCGGGACCGACAACTACCTGATGGGTGCCCGGATTGGCGAATACATCAAGAAGGCCAAGCCGGATGGCGGCAAGATCTGCACGATCGAGGGCAATCCGGGGGCGGACAACATTCTGCGCCGAGCCCAGGGCATGCGCGACACGTTGACCGGTAAGGAGGGACTGACGGAACTGAAGGGGGAGGGAGGCTGGACAGAAGTCGCAGGCTGCCCGGTCTTCACCAATGACAACGGAGCAACAGGCGTGCAGGCCATGACGGATATTCTCGCCGCCAATCCGGACCTTGATGCCTTTGGTATCATGGGTGGCTGGCCGCTATTCGGCGCACCGCAGCCCTATCGCGACCTGTTCAAGCCGATCGCTGACAAGATTGCCAGCAACGAATTCGTCATCGGCGCCGCCGATACGATTGGCGACGAGGTTGCCATTGCGCGTGAAGGGTTGGTGACGGCACTCGTCGGGCAGCGTCCGTTCGAGATGGGCTACAAGGCACCGTCTGTCATGATGGATCTGATCGCCGGCAAGCCGGTGGAAGATCCGGTGTTCACCGGTCTTGATGAATGCACCAAGGACACAGTCGACACGTGCATCCAGAAGTAACGATCTCGTCCGGGCCCCGTTCGCGGGCGCCCGGACAACCGCCGACCGAAGCCTTGCCAGCGCAGGCGGTGGCAAGGCATCCCCATTGACGCGAGCGACATGGATCGCCAGCATCGGAACGAATTGATCCGTGGCGTCGCATTGGCGAGCGGGACCTTATGCGCGTCACATTGTGGAGAGCAGAATGGCAAAGAGGATCATCTTCACCGGCGGCAGCGGCAAAGCCGGCCGCCATGTCGTGCAATATCTCATCGAGCAGGGCCACCAGGTCCTCAATCTCGATACCCGGCCTCTTGACAATCCGAAGGTCAGGACGCTCATCACGGACATCACCGATAGCGGGCAAGTCTTCAACGCCTTGTCGAGTTACACCGGGCTGCACGAGTTCGACCCATCCTTGAGGCCACAGCCGATCGACGCCGTCGTGCACTTTGCCGCCATTCCACGCATCATGATCGCCCCTGACAACGAACTTTTCCGCGTGAACGCGCTCGGCACCTACAACGTCATCGAAGCCGCTGTGAAACTCGGTATTCGCAAGGTCATCATAGCATCCAGCGAGACGACCTACGGCCTCGTCTTTGCCAACGAGCCCCGCAGTCCGCGCTACTTTCCGCTCGACGAGGAGTACGACGTCGACCCCATGGACAGTTATGCCTTGTCGAAAGTTGTCAATGAGCAGACGGCACGCGCCTTTGCCCTGCGCAGCGGCTTCGACATCTATGCGCTGCGCATCGGCAACGTCATTGAGCCGAGCGAGTACAAACTGTTTCCTGGATGGTTCGCAAATCCGGGCTTTCGAAAACGCATCGCGTGGAGCTACATCGATGCGCGCGACCTCGGCCAGATCACGCTTCGCGCGATTGAGAAGGACGGGCTTGGATTCCAGATCTTCAATGCCGCAAACGACGACACCTCTTCCGATCTGCCTACCCGCGAACTCATCGACCGTTTCTATCCAGGTGTACCGCTCAAGCGGGAACTCGGCGAGTTCGAGACGTTGCTGTCGAACTGGAAGGCGCGTGACATTTTGGGTTTTCGCAGCGAGCATGGCTGGAGAAAATACGTCACTTCAGGCTGAAAACCGCCCAACGTTTTCCTCGTCACCTTCACGCGTAGACTTGTCGTACGCGCAAACTCCCGCATGGCTCAGGCCGTCTATGGCAGCCAACGCCCCAGTCACCCAACCGGGCGACTGGCAACCGCGAGAAGATCACGTATATTGCAACTTACACGGACAACGATTGCCGCGATCTTCGAAGGCCGCAAACTAAGGGTTGATGGAGGCTACTATGGCAGAACCAAGGTGGCGAACTCTTCCCGCAACTCCCGAGTTGCCCGCGACGACCCGCGAAGGGTATGTCGCGGTCGACGGCATCAAGATCTGGTATGCTGTCTACGGTTCCGGTGAGCCCGTGATTATGCTCCATGGCGGTCTCGCCAATTCCAATTACTGGGGCCATCAGGTTCCGGAACTCGCCAAGTCCTATCAGGTCATCGTTATGGACAGCCGCGGCCACGGACGCAGCACTCGGAATGCGGACCCCTTCAGCTACGACCGCATGGCCTCCGACGTCATCGCATTGATGGATGATTTAAGGGTGTCCAAGGCTGCGGTCATAGGCTGGAGCGACGGCGCAATCGTCGGCCTCAAGCTAGTGATCGCTAATCCTGGCCGAATTAGCCGCCTATTCGCATTTGCGGCTAACAGTGACCCATCCGGGATCTACGATCTATCCGATAGCAGGATGTTTGAGAACTATTCTCAGCGGACGCGCGATGAGTATGAAAAGCTGTCTCCCACACCCGTCGAATACGACGACTTCCTTGAGCAAATGGAAAAAATGTGGGGCTCGCAACCAAACATAACGAAAAGTGACCTTCGCAACCTTGAACACCCTATCTGGGTTGCGGCCGGCGACCACGACGAAATTGTCAGGCGTAACGATACGCTGTTCATCGCCGAAAACATTCCCGGTGCCGGTCTGCTAATACAGCCGGAAGTCAGCCACTTTTCCCATTTGCAGAACCCGCATGACTTCACACAGGATCTATTTCGCTTCCTGCGCGCGCATTGAGATAGACCGCAAAACGTGAGGCGAGTGTTTGGCGTGCAGTTTCAGTGTAACGCCTGGGGCTCGGCATCGGCGCGGCAGTGAGAACTCGTCTCACGATCAGCGCGGGAAGTAGGCGGGTTGATCGAGATCGGCGATCAGGCCCGGACCACTCGGCTGCCAGCCGAGGAGCGAGCGGGTCCTGGCGCTGGACGCCGCCATGTTCGCCGCTGCAAAGTTGGCAAACCAGCCGAAGTGCTCTCGCGGCCGCGGTTCGACCGGCAGGCGGAGTTGGCGCCCGATCACTTCGGCGATTTCCCTGAACGGAACCGCTTCGACGGCAACCGCATGGTAGACGCTCTCCGTCACGCCGGCTTCAAGGGCCATGCGGTAGACCTGCGCCGCATCCAGACGGTGAACCCCGGACCAGCAGTTCAAGCCGTCATCGACATAGGCGGACACGCCTTTTTCTCGCGCGAGGCCCGCGACGATCGGGATGAATCCATGGTCCCCCACCCCATGAACGGATGGCGCAAGACGCACCGTCGCTGCGCGCACGCCCTGTTCCGCCACCGCCCTTGCGGCAGCTTCCGACTTGCGCGGCGACGCCGGATTGGGAAGGTCTGCTTCGGTTGCGCCGCGTGGCAGACCCAAGAGGCCGGAGGTAACGAGCAATGGGCGGTCCGACCCTTTGAGTGCGCCTCCCAGTGCCTCGATCGCCCGTTCGTCCTGTGCCGCGTTCTCCAGGAACCTCGAGAAGTCGTGGTTGAAGGCGGTGTGAATTACGGCGTCGGCGGCTGAAGCGGCAGCCTGGAGGATGTCGAGGTCGTCCAGCGAACCTTCGACAACCTTCGCACCGATGGCTGCAAGGGCTGATGCCTTCGCCGCCGAACGTGCAAGGCCACTGACCTTATGTCCTGAGCGGATCAGGTCCTCGACGACGGCGGAGCCGACCCAGCCGGTCGCGCCCGTTACGAATACATGCATGACAATTCTCCATTGAGGGGCCCGTCCCATTGGGACGGCCCTTCCGTTGTATGTTCGGTTTGGGTTGGTGGCAGTTGAACGTTGGCAGGCTCAGGCCAGGCGCATCGACAGCTCGATGTCGTCGGCGAACGGTGTCGACAGATAGCCGCCCGAAGTCGAGCGGACGCGATCGAGATAGTCCGGGCAATGATCCGCATCGTCGGCAACGACCAGTGCCCCGGTCCGCAGACGGCTCTCGACCAGTGAAAGGACTTCCGGGTAGAGCGGCTTCGCGCCATCGAGCAGGAGCAGATCTATGCTTTCGGGAAGATCCATACTCAGCGTCGCCAGCGCATCGCCCTCGCGGATTTCGACGAGGTCGATGAGGCCCGCGTCAGCCAGGTTCTGTCGTGCCCTTGCAATCTTCGACGGCTCGAACTCGCTGGTGATCAGCTGCCCCCCGCCATTGTCCCGGAGCGCTGCCGCGAGGTAGAGTGTCGAGAGGCCGAACGACGTGCCGAACTCGACGATCATCCTTGCGCCGCTGCTTCGGGCCAGCATGTAGAGCAATTCGCCGGTCTGGCGGGACACGGGAAGCCAAAGATCCTTCATGCGGCTGTAGAAGTCGAGATACTCCGTCTTGCTGTGCATGAGGCGGTCGCGCTCCGCGTGGGAGAGTTCTGCCAAGGCCGGGCTGGTGGCGGCATCCGCTTCGTCGAAGAGACGGTCGAGAAGAGATGCAAGGCGTATGTCCTTGAGAGTGTTCATCGGAAAATCCTTGGTTCGCTGCGATGACTTGCTTTCGAATTAAAAATACGAATAATTCGTCGCGTTTGCTAATCGCATTGCAAAAGGTCCCGATGATTGATCGCGCAAGTCCCCGTATTTCCACACGAAAACAGCCCAAACAGTCGCGTTCGAACGAGCTTGTCGCCGCCATTCTTCAGGCGGCTGTTCAGGTTTTGGCGCAGGAGGGTGCGCAGCGTTTTACGACCGCGCGGGTGGCCGAACGGGCAGGTGTCAGCGTCGGATCTCTCTACCAGTATTTCCCCAACAAGGCGGCTATCCTGTTCCGTCTGCAAAGCGATGAGTGGCGGCAGACATCGGATCTCCTGGGCGACATCCTGACGGACCGGTCCCGTCCGCCGCTCGAGCGGCTCCGTAGCCTCGTGCAGGCCTTCATCCGTTCGGAATGCGAGGAAGCTGCCGTTCGGGTGGCACTTAGCGATGCCGCCCCGCTTTACCGGGATGCGCCGGAAGCGCAGGACGCGCGGGCGGCGGATGACACGGTCATCGAGGCGTTCATGTCCGAGCTTCTTCCGGATGCCTCCGCGGCGGTCCGGGCCACGGCCGGCGACCTCGTCATGACGACCATGACCGCGGTCGGGAAGGAGTTCTCAGCCGAGCCGAAGACCGACGCGGAAATCGCAGCATACGCGAATGCCATGTCCGATATGTTCTGCGCCTATATCCGCTGCCTGCGTTCCGATATTTCCGCAACGGCCGGGCGCGTTTGAATGCTCTGATCGTATGGTCGCCAGGAACTCTGGGAAGACTCACCGGCGGGATGGCCGCAAACCGAACCCTACACATGGAACCGACGACACGATCAGTCCGGGACTTAACCCGCGGCGCCGCTCCCCTCACCGCCTACGAAGGTTGCGTTGCCAATACCGACTTCCATGTCGTCGTTGCCATCTCCTCCCCCCAGCCAATCATTGCCTGCGTCACCGTAGAGAGAGAATCGCTATCAGCGCCTTGCGCTACGGCGGCGAATGCTCCCAGCCGCTCGGCGTTGCGGCCGGCATGTTTACCCGACCGGCCTCTTCAACGTGGCGATAGCCAACAACGCGCATGCCGCCGCTGCGGTCATATACCAGGCTGGCGCATAGATTCCTCCGCCTTGGGAGAGCCATGTGAGGATAGCGGGTGCGAAACCGCCAAAGATTGTCGTAGCGGTATTGTAGGCAAGAGACATTCCGGTCGACCGAACGCGTGTCGGGAAGATCTCGGAAAGGGCCGACGGTGCCACGCCGACATAGAGGCCGACCATGATGCAGAACGCGGTTTGCACGAAGATCAGCGTGGGGAGCGTCGACGACATGTGCAGCAGCCAAAGCAACGGATGGACCGCCGTCGCAAGGATGATTGCTGCCACGACCAGCATCTTCTTGCGTCCAACAACGTCCGACAAGCTTCCCGCCACGACGCAACTGATCAACATGAATACATTGCCGATAAGGGAAGCAAGGAAGGTGTCCGAGCCGCTCATGCCGAAGCTGCGCTGAATATAGATCGGCATGAAGATGACGAGCGTGTAGGTCGACACACCCCACAGCACACACATTCCCGTGCCTTTGAGCAGTTCCCGCCAGAACTCCACGAACGCCGCCTTTAGCGGCAGTCGTTCGGTCACGCCGGATTTGTTCTGACGAGCAATCTCCTCGCGGAAATGCGGCGTCTCATCGAGCGTGCGGCGCATCCAGATACCCACCGGCGCGATGAGAAGTCCGACAAGAAACGGCAGGCGCCATCCCCATTCACCGATCTGCTGCTGCGTGAGCAGAGCGGTCACCGTGAATGCGACAAGTGCGGCGAGAATATTGGAGATCGCCATGCTTCCCTGCAGCCATGATGCGTACTTGCCCTTCTTTCCCTCAGGGGCATGCTCAACGAGAAAAGCGGCTGCACCGCCGAGTTCGCCGCCCGCGGAAAAACCTTGAAGCATCCGGCCGACCAGCAGGAGGAGTGGCGCACCAATCCCGATGGCGGCATAGGTGGGCGCGGCGGCGATAACGAGAGTGCCAAGCGCCATGATCATGATCGTCAGCGTCAGGGCCGCTTTCCGACCGGCGCGGTCCGCGTAAACGCCAATCAGAACTGCGCCCAGCGGACGGATGATAAAGCCCAAACCAAACGCGATAAATGCCTTGACGAGTTCCGTCGTCTGGTCGCCCCCAGGAAAGAAGTTCTGGGCTATATAGACGGCGAACAACGCGTAGATGATGAAGTCGTACCATTCAAGCGCGTTCCCGACCGATGCCGCGACAACAGCCCGGCGTCCAGCGATGACCTGTTTGCGATCTGAGGCCTCCGCCCCAGATGTGATGCTGCTCATGACAATGCTCCCTCTTATTTTTGCTTATGGTGATGGCGGCAGCGGCGGCTTGTACCAGTCCCCAAGTGCCCGTGCCGAATGCGCCCTGCAATCGCAACCCTGCTGGGATGCAAGGCTTCCGTCCAAACAGGAATGGCGAAGTGAGCCATAGCGGACGGCGAACTGCCCAACAGATTTGCGACCTGCGGGGCCACCGCGCTCTCAAATAGCAAACATCCTCGTCAGATCGCCTCGGCGCCTCGGCGAATTCGGGTCCGGCGATAGCCGACTTCGGACAAAGCAATTATCCAGAGACGACCTGCCTGCGCATGCTCATGGCATTGAGGAGACGCTATGAGTGATTTTGACTTGATCCTAACTGGCCGCGTGGTGGACGCCAATCGTGTCCGGGAGAACGGCTATGTCGCTGTGCGCGACGGCATCATCGAACGCATTGGCGAGGGTATTCCCCCAGCGTCGAGCAAGGAGCGGCACGACTTCGAAGATGCCTATATTCTTCCCGGCGCCATCGATTCACAGGTGCATTCGCGCTCGCAGGCCGGTCAGGAGGATTTCATCTGGTCGACACGCGCAGCCGCCGCCGGTGGCGTAACCACAATCGTCGATATGCCGTATGACGACGGCAATCTCATCTGCAACGCCGAGCGGCTTGCCCAAAAGGCATTGGAAGCCGGGCAACAGGCGCGCGTGGACTTTGCGCTCTACGGCACCGTCCATCCCAATGACGGGCCAAAGCATATTGCCCAGATGGTCGGCGCCGGAGCGGCTGCTTTCAAGTTCTCAACATTCGGAACACACCCAGAGCGCTTTCCGCGCATACCTCCGCAGACATTGCATGCGTGCTTCGCCGAAATTGCACGCCACGGGCTGGCTGCAGGCGTTCACAACGAGAACGATGAAATGGTGCGCGCTGCTGACGCCGACGTCCAAGCCTTGGGCATCAGCGACTATCGCGCGCATGGCATGGCAAGGCCAGCGATCGCCGAAGCACTGGCCACGGCTGAGGCATACGAGATCGGCGCTGCAACGGGTTGCTCGGCGCATATCGTGCACTGCTCGATCGGTCGTGGCTATGAGCTGTGTTCAAACCATCGGACAAACGGGTTCGATGCGACGATAGAGGCCTGTATCCACTATCTCGTGCTCGATGAGGAAAACGACGTGTCGCGCCTTGGCGGCAAGGCCAAGGTCAACCCTCCGATCAGACCGCGCAGCGAGCTCAAGGCGATCTGGCGGCACCTTGCCGCTGGCGGCGTGACTGTCGTCTCGACCGATCACGTCAGTTGGTCGGAGGATCGCAAAAGCGACCCCGACATGCTCAAGAATGCATCCGGTGCACCGAGCCTTGAAGTTCTCTACTCGCTGCTTCTCGATGGGCTCTTGCTTCGCGGGTTGAGCCCGACATGGGCCGCCCGGCTGCTCGCAGCAAATCCCGCGCGACTGTTTCGAATAGGACACCGGAAGGGAGCGCTCGAGCCGGGTCGCGATGCCGATATCGTCGTCATGGCCAAAGACCCCAGACGCTATGATCCGGCTGCAAGCGGTCATAACGTTGTTGGCTGGAGCCCGTACCAAGGGCTCGAGATCCAGCACCGCCCGGTTGCGACCTTCCAGCGGGGCCACATGGTTTTCGATGGCACGCAGGTCCTGGCTCACCCCGGAGCAGGCAAGTTCATCACGCCCTCGCGGGAGATCTTGATATGAGCGCCGCGATAAGATTGGGAAGGAATATGCCCCTCGACGCCGAGCGTCTGTGGAGCGATCTCATGGACCTCGCGACGATCACCGAGCCCGAAAGACCTTACACGAGACGCTCGTTTTCGAAATTGTTCATCGAGGGGCGTGAATGGCTCGCGCGGCGCTTCAAGGATGCGGGAATGACAGTTCGCATCGATGCGGGGGGAAACCTGATCGGAAGGCTGGAGGGCTCTGATACGACTGCCGGAACGATCATAATCGGCTCGCATTCAGACACCGTCCCATCTGGCGGTCGCTTCGACGGCGTCGCCGGCGTTATTGCTGCACTTGAGATTGCGCGGTCGCTGCACCAAGCCGGCCGAAAACTTCGTCATGCCGTCGAGGTAGTGGACTTCCTCGCCGAAGAGCCGTCCGAGTTCGGACTTTCTTGCGTGGGCAGTCGCGCAATGACCGGAATGCTGACCGGCGATCAGCTCGACTTTACGGATCCCACCGGAGAACGCCTTGGCGAAGCGATCGCGCGTGTCGGAGGTGATCCCAAGCGCTTGACCGATGCGGTCCGCGGCGATGTCGTTGCCTGCTTCGAGTTGCACATAGAGCAAGGTGCAGTGCTCGAGGAGAGCCGCATAGACCTTGGCATCGTCAGCGCTATCGTCGGAATCGCCCGGGTTGAGATCGCTTTCGAGGGCCGTGCTGACCACGCCGGCACCACACCCATGACCATGAGGCGCGATGCCGGGCTTGCCGCGGCGATGACAGTGTCTTTCGTGGCCGACAGAGCTTCCAAGGACGCATTGGCCGGACAAGGACATTTCGTGGCCACCTGCGGCATCGTCGAACAACAACCCAACGCCGCCAATGTTGTGCCCGGCGCATCAAGGATCGTCGTAGATATCCGTGCCGAAGACCATTCGCTCACGCAACACTTCACAGCCGCATTGGACCAACGCACCCGTGCGATCGCACACCAATTGGGGATCGGTCGGCCGGTCTGGAAGGTCCTCTCCGATAGCGACCCGGCTCAATGCGACGACACGCTTCGGTCGATGCTCCAAGAGAGTGCAATCTCCCTTGGTTTGTCGAGCCGGACCATGGCCTCAGGAGCCGGACACGACACGGCCTTCCTCACGAGGATCGCACCGAGCGCCATGGTCTTCGTTCCATGCCGCGAGGGTCGCAGCCACGCGCCCGAAGAGTGGGCCGAGCGCGATAGTCTTGCAGCAGGCGCCGCCGTTATCCACGACGCCATCCTAAAATTCGACCTCGTCACAGAACCAGAGCAGGGTTCGGGAGAAGCTATTGTCTAGACCTGATCAAAGTATGCGTAGCTTTCTCGCAACACTTGAACAGCGAGGAGAGCTGCACCGCGTAGTACGCGAGGTTGATAGCCGCTTTGAAATTGCATCCGTCCTGAGCTTGCGCGACCGCGGTCCTGCACAGCTTTTCGAGGACGTACGCGGCCACACCATGCCGGTCGTCGGCAATCTCTACAACAACAGGCAGAGGTATGCCCTCGCCCTGGGTATAGATGCCGCCGAACTCGATGCGTTCTGCCTGTCTGCGCTGCGCGCGCCGATCAAACCGCTTCTGGTTGATCGTGCCCCGGTGCAGGAGGTGACCCATAAGCCGCCCTTCGATGTGGGCGCCTTGTTGCCAGTCCCACACTGGTTCGAGAAGGAAGGTGGCCCATACATCACAGCAGGCGTCATCATCGCGAAAGATCCGGAGACCGGCCGCCGCAACGTCTCGATTGCTCGACTCCGTCTCGAGGGTGGTCAACGCATGATGGCCGGTATCGCCAAGAACCACCATTTGGCCCAACTGGCGGAGAAGGCCAAGCACCTCGGACGCGACCTCGAAATTGCAATCGCCATCGGCAACCACGCGGCCGTGCTTCTTGGCTCACAGCTATACCTCGACCTCGGTGATGACGAATTCGACACTGCCGGTGCGCTACTGGGCGAGCCGATCGAGCTCGTGCGATGCCGCACGGTTGACGTCGAAGTTCCAGCGCACGCCGAGATCGTTATTGAAGGGCGCTTGCGGCCCGATGACCTGATCGATGAGGGGGCGGTTTCCGAATTCCCAGGCTTCTATGTTTATTACGGACCCGGAATTGGAGTGGACGTCACCTGTATCACCCATCGAAAGTCGGCGATCTATCAGGCGATCCTGCCTGGTTATGCAGCAGAACACTGCCTCATGGGGGCGGTCTCGATTGGGGCAACGCTCACACGTGATCTGCAACGTGCCATTCCGGCCGTGAAACGCGTTGTGATCACCGACGGCGGCATGGGCCGGTTGCATGCAGTCATATCGATGCGGCGCCCGAGGCTCGGCGAAGGCAAGCGCGCTATCCTGCTTGCGATGGGGTGCGTCAATCTTCTGAAGCTCGTGATCGCCGTCGAAGACGACGCCGATCCGGAAGACTGGCAGCAGGTCGAATGGTCGCTCGCTGCACGTTTCCGCGGCCACGAGGACCTGATCGTTCTGCCCGGGGTCAAGGCCGACCGGTGCGATCCCGTCCACGAAGACCTCGTTGTCACGAAGATCGGAATGGTCGCCACGACGCGCCCCGGCGACGGCGAACCGGGTGGACGATCGGAATTCGTCAAGCCGCCTTCGGATATCTACGAAAGTGTGAGGAGGCAGCTTGATGACTACTGAGAACCTTGTCCCAGACGCGACCAGCGCGAGCCGCAAGTTTGTCGTGCCTCAGCCCAGGAAGCGTTTCGTGGTGGCGATCACGGGCGCCTCTGGCCATATCTACGGAATCCGGTTGCTCGAGGTGTTGCGCGAGCTGAACTGCGAGACACACCTCGTCATGTCCAAATCTGCGATGGTGGCCCTCGCCTACGAGACCGGCATCAAGGTGAAAGACATCCGGGACCGCGCCGATCATGTCTACTCCAACGACGACGTCGCGGCTGCGATATCAAGCGGCTCCTTCCGCACCCAAGGCATGTTCATTGCGCCCTGCTCGGCCAAGACATTGGGTGAAATCGCATCGGGAGCATGCGGCACACTGGTTTCGAGAGCCGCGGATGTGATGTTGAAGGAGAGAAGGAGGCTCGTCCTCATGTTCCGTGAGACACCTCTTCATCTGGGCCATTGCCGCAATATGGTGTCGGTGACCGAGATGGGTGCGATCGTCATGCCGCCGGTGCCAGCGTTCTATTCCCGCCCTGAGACTGTGGAAGACATAATCGATCACACCGTCGGGCGCGCGCTGGACCTCTTCGATCTGGACGTCGGCGTGGTCAAGCGCTGGAAGGAATAATGGCCGTGTGAGGTATTCGCGCTGCGACTTAGTCGTTCAAACCAGGTTCAAGCGGGTGAGCCTCCTCTCGGCTTGCATCGGCCAAGCGCATTTTGAGAAGCTCCACGAGCGCGCGCTCCGCATCGGTCAGGCTTCGGTCCGTCGAGAAAACGATCGATAACCGCCGATAGATGCTCGGACTACCGATCGGGTTGATCTGAAACATCTCGGCACGCGCCACATTCTGGATGGCCGTCTCAGGAAGGATAGTCGCAAGCCGCATTCGGCGGACGAGCGCAAGGATCATGGCAATGGAGTTGATCTCCATGTCAGGCGCGAAAGCCAGGCCTTCGCTCTCTGCGGCCTGGTCCAGCAGTTGGCGAAGACCGAACACAGGACTTGGTAATATCAGCGGTAGCGTCGTGCACGTTGCCAATTCGACGTCGCCAGGCGGAAGAATGGCATCGACTGATTTGGTGACCACCACCATACGATCCTGATTACGCAGATCGAGCTGTGACGATCGTGACACCTGCGTTTCAACGATGGCGAAACTGATCTCGCCAGCCTCTACCCAACGATGAAGTGCCGTGGCCGGTGCCTCGACAAGCTGTAGCTTGATCGCCGCATGCTGGCCGGTCCATTCGCTGATTGCCGCGGCAAGTGCCTCCGAAAGCGGGCCGATATGCGTCGCAAGAGGAACGACACCAATGGTTATTTTCTGAGCGTCGCCGGGCGCGATCCTGTTGGCCTGCACAACGAGTTGGTCGCATGCTTCAACCCCATCTCTGAAAAGCCCCGCTAAGCCGTGGGCATCTGCCAGCGGCTTCAGGCCCGTCCGCTGACGCTCAAAAAGATTGACCCCCAGCGTCGCCTCGAGCTTGCGCAACTGGCTGGACAATGCCGGCTGGACGACGTGAAGTTTGCGAGCGGCGGCTGTAACGTTGAGCTGGTCCATCAATGCCAGGAAATAGCGCATCTGCCGCAAAGTGATCCGCGGGTCGTAGACCACTGGTCTCGGCG
Organism: Ensifer sp. 1H6; assembly: GCF_001976035.1. NCBI lineage: Bacteria > Pseudomonadati > Pseudomonadota > Alphaproteobacteria > Hyphomicrobiales > Rhizobiaceae > Ensifer > Ensifer sp. 1H6. The sequence goes on from NZ_MOAI01000001.1 coordinate 546,414, forward strand.
GCGAAGACAGAACGCGCTGAAGATGGTCGACGAATGTTCTCGCCGGTTGCGCGGTGCCTGTGACATGCGCCACGACAGGGCTGCTGAGTTCGACCGGCAAAACCGCATAATCGAGCTGCAGGCGCGAAGCGCCCACGGCGACAAGGCTACGTGGTGCAAGCATAGCCCAAGCGCGCGTTTCGCGGGAGAGATAAGGAAAGGTTCCAACATCCTCGGCAGTTGCGATCGGCTCGGGAAGATCATGGGCCGCGCAATAGGCGCGAACCAGTCTGCGCTGCGCCGGCAAAAGCGGTGGCGCCAGGATCAGCAACCGCCGGAGTGCATCAAAGTCCAGGCTGCGGCCCGGCTCGCCGGCCCGTTCATAGTTGGTGACAGCGATCCAATCATCGCGATAAAGCAATGCATCTTCGTAAGGGGTCTTATCGTCACCGTAGCGGATAGCCACGTGAGCGGGCAGATCGGATTGGTCCTCTTCAATCGGCACATCAAAACGGACGCGTGGAATGACCTGCGGGTGCTCCTTTCGCAGATATCTGACGGAAAGGCTTATAGCTCTGGACAAACGCCCCAGCGTGAACTGGAGAGGGGTCGAAACCTCCAAGCGGCGTGCTGGCGCAGGGATAGCGGCGTATGTGCCGTCTTCGGCCGCTTCGATCCTTTGCAAAATCGGCTCGACGCGTTGATACAGCCATCGTGCCGCCTCAGTCGGATAGTGCCCCAAGGGCCCCCGTTGAAAAAGCTTGATCCCGAGGTCCTGCTCGAGCTGACTGATGTTTTCGCTAAGCGCCGAAGACGACATGCCTGCGTCTGCGGCCGCCTCTGCATGGTTTCTATACTGGCAAGCGAGAACAAAGTAAGAAAGCTGCTTGGTTTCCAATTGTCTAGCAGCCCTCCCTAGATGTCAGTGCGAGCGCGACAGGAACTGGCGGCAACGCTCGCTCTCAGCGTGGAAAAACACCCGTTCAGGTGGCCCCTGTTCTTCAACGATTCCATTGTGAAGGAACATAACATGGTTCGAAACGTCTCTGGCGAACTTCATTTCATGGGTCACAAGAAGCATCGTTCGTCCCTCTTCCGCAAGGTCCCGGATGACTTTCAGGACTTCTCCGACGAGCTCAGGATCGAGCGCCGACGTGGGTTCGTCGAAAAGCATGACACGGGGATCCATGCATAGGGCACGGGCGATGGCGATCCGCTGCTGCTGCCCCCCGGAGAGATAGGCCGGATACTGGTGTCGCTTTTCGTAAAGACCGACCTTGTTGAGCAGGTGTTCCGCCTTCTCTCGCGCATCCGCACGCGAAATGCCGAGCACGTGGATCGGCGCTTCCACGACATTCTGCAGAACCGTCATATGCTGCCAAAGATTGAACCCCTGGAATACCATGGACAGGCGCGTCCGGATGCGTCGAAGCTGCTGGTGATCGACAGGGTGGAGATTTCCGTCGCGATTGGCTTGAAGTTTCAGCTTTTCGCCGGCGACCTCGATTGTTCCCTGCGAGGGAAGTTCAAGTAGGTTGATACAGCGCAGCAACGTACTCTTGCCGGATCCGGAGGCCCCGATCATCGAGACCACCTCGCCCTCCAATGCGTTCAAATTGACGCCTTTGAGAACCTCCAGGGCACCAAACCTTTTGTGCAGGTTCCCGACCGCCACCGCGATCGATTTCCCCTCCAACTCCTCCTGACCGTTCACCATAAGCACCCTCCCTTGTGAGGGCGGACCAACTCCGACCCTTCGTTATTTTCGTGAGACTGTCCCAATTGATCGAGCACGGTGCTCACACCAGTGTCTGCCCTACGCCACTCAGGCCCGTGTGAGGCCTCGCAAATGCCAAAAGCCTGCCTTCAAGCTGACGAAACAGCCACACGAGAGTGAATGCGATCGATGCATAGAGAACGGCGGCGATACCGAAGGCTTCGAAAGAGGCATAGGTCGCCGAATTCACGTCGCGGGCAACCTTGAGAACATCAGGCACGGTCGCAGTGAACGCGATCGAAGTCGCGTGCAGGACAAGGATCACTTCGTTGCTGTAGGCTGGCAGTGCGCGTCTGAGGGCTGACGGAAGGACGATCCGCCGGTAAACCGTAAATGCCGACATGCCATATGCCCGGGCCGCCTCTATCTCACCATGAGGCACGGCGCGGATGGCGCCGGCGAAGATCTCGGTCGTGTAAGCACAGGTGCAAAGCGCAAATGCCAGGATCGCACAGTTGATCCCCTCGCGGAAAAAGCTGTCGAGAAGAGGCACCGACCGTACGAAGCTGAAACTGTAGAAACCGGTGTAGAGGATCAGCAATTGCACATAGAGGGGCGTGCCTCGAAACACATAGGTGTAGAGCCAGACCGGAACCCGGATGTATGGATTGGCCGATGCTCGTGCCACCGAAAGCGGTATCGCCAGAACGAATCCAAGGACGATGGAGGCAACAAGGAGCCACAAGGTCATGGCGACGCCGGTAATCCGGTAGCCATCGGTCAACAGATAGGCCTTCCAGTACTCCTGCAGGATCTCAATCATGCGCCTACCCTCCTGACGCCGGTTGAGAAATATCGCTCGAGCATGAACACGACGACATTTGTCGCCGTTGCGAGCCCAAGGAAGATGGCCGCGCTCAGAATGCTAAAGAAAAAGAAGCTGGAAGACGCCTTGCCCGCGTCCTGCGTAACCTTGATCAAGTCGTTGAGGCCGATGAGCGAAACCAGTGCGGTCGCCTTGATCATGACCTGCCAATTGTTGCCGATGCCTGGAAGGGCATGGCGCATCATCTGCGGAAACAAGATCCTGCAGAACGTTTTCCACGGCGTCATACCATATGCCGCCGCCGCCTCGAGTTGTCCGCGCGGGACGGCCTGGAACGCGCCTCGGAATGTTTCCGTGAAGTAAGCACCATAGATAAACGAGAGTGTGATCGCACCGGCTGCAAACGGATCGATATCAATCTGATGCAGACCGAGGCGATCGGTAACTTCGTTCAGCCACATCTGGAGGCTGTAGAAGAGAAGCAACATCATGACGAGATCGGGTACGCTGCGGATCACCGTCGTATAAACGGTTGCTGCAAGGCGTAGCGAGCGTCTGGACGACAGCTTGCAACTTGCCCCGACGATGCCAACAAAGAATGCGCCTGCGATCGACAGAACGGCGAGCTCAATCGTCGTCAGCAACCCGGCCAATACAAGGGGACCATATCCGTCGAGGGCCATATGTCTGTTCTTTTCGTAAGCGCGTCGTGAATGGCCACGGCAACGCGGGATTTACCCCTGTGCAGCCGATACGATTGCACAGGGCGAGTTGACCAGGCAGGAACATCGCTATCGCGTTTATTGTCCGCCGTAGGCGTCGAAGTCGAAGTACTTGTCATTGATTGACTTGTAGGTACCGTCAGCGACGATGGCCGCGATCGCCTTGTTGACGTCCTCGCGCAGTTCCGCATCTTCCTTGCGGAGCCCAAAACCCGAGCCGATGCCGAAGTACTTCGGGTCGTTCATATCCTGACCAGCAAACTCGAATTCCTGCCCTTGAGGCTTCTTCAAGAAGCCGTCACTTGCCTGGATTGACGCCTGCAAAGATGCATCGAGACGTCCCGATCCGAGATCGGAATAGATCTGGTCCTGCGTCTGGTAAGCGACAACTTCCACACCGGCAGGCCGCCATACGGCCATGGCGTAGGTCTCCTGCGATGACCCCTGCTGGACGCCAATCCGCTTGCCTTTCAACGATTCCGGCGTCGGTTCCAGACCGGAACCCCGTCTTGCGACCAGGCGCGAGGGCGCGTTGGAGTATTTGTCAGAGAAGGCGATCTGCTCCTTGCGCTTCTCCGTGATCGTCATCGACGACGCGATGATGTCGAATTTGCGTGCTTGCAGCGAAGGAATGATGCCGTCCCAGCTGCTCTCCACCCAGATACACTTGGCGCGTAGTTCGGCGCAGATGGCCTCGGTGATCTCAACCCCGAAACCGGTCAGGCTCCCGTCCGGCTTCTTGAACTCGAGCGGCGGATAAGTTGGATCGATGCCCAGTTTAATCGTCTGTCCGGTTCGATCCGCGGCATGTGCCGCGACGGAGCCGGAAAGCAGTATGAGAGATGCTGCTATGATCTTGAACACGATGATTTTTCCCCAGTTTGGTTTTCGTTGGTTTCGCCCGAACCGGACCGATTACTCGGTCGCAGCACATGGGCGCTGTGCTGCGATGCCTCGCGTGCGTCGGGTGATGTCGGACTGAGCGGGCGTTGCGAGAAACCGCTCGGCGAGCTTGACCCAATAGGTCGCCCCGATCGCCAATACCTCATCGTTGAAGTCGTAGCTCGGGTTGTGCAGCGGGTGGCTCGCCTCGCCGTTGCCGATATTGATGTAGGACCCAGGACAGCGCTCCAGCATGAAGGCGAAATCTTCGCTGGCCATGATCGGGTGCGCGTTCAGGATTGATGCCTCCGGACCGAGCCATTGCCGAGCGACGGCTTGGGCAAATTCCGTCTCGACCGGGTGATTGATAAGCACCGGATGACAGCGCTCATAATTGATGACGGCTCTCGCCCCAAAACTCTCCGCCTGCGCGTGCACCAAGCCACAGATCCGCGCCTCGACTTCGCGGCGGACTTCCGGTGACAGCGAGCGCACCGTTACAGACATCTCGGCCGCGTCCGGAATGATATTCGACGCCGTTCCGCTGTGAATTGATCCAACCGTGATTACCGCAGCGTCCTGCGGATCGACATTGCGTGAGACCACTGTTTGAAGCGCCATGACGACCGCCGAGCAGACAACGACTGGATCCACCGCCTTGTGTGGAACAGCACCATGTCCGCCATGACCAATGATACGGATCGTCACCGTATCGGCGGAAGCCATGAACGCGCCGCTGCGAAAGCCGAACGTGCCGATCGGTTGGCCTGGGACGTTGTGCATGGCAAAGACAGCATCGCAGGGAAACCGCTCGAACAGCCCCTCTCCCAACAGCCGCGCGGCTCCCCCAAGGCCCTCTTCGGCCGGCTGAAAAATTAGATGGAGAGCGCCGTGGAAGTCTCGCGACTGCGCCAGATGCCTGGCTGCAGCGAGAAGCATCGCCGTGTGACCATCGTGACCACAGGCATGCATCTTTCCAGGAACGGTACTGCTATAGGGAAGTCCCGTCACTTCCTCGATCGGCAGCGCATCCATATCGGCGCGAATGCCGAGCGACCGCCCCTCACCATTGCGCAGCGTTGCGATAACGCCAGTCCCTGCGATCCTCGCAACTTCATAGCCCCATTCGGCGAGCAGCTTGGCGACCAGCTCACTCGTCGCGAACTCCTCAAAGCCCAGCTCTGGATGAGCGTGAATCTGTCTGCGAATCGAGATCGCTTCAGATTGGAAATCGGAAATCCCTGGCAACACGATCGCGTTCTTCATCCACCACTCCGCCGCTGAGAATTCCCGACCTCTGCCCGTGAGGCAGTGCTTAGCAATCTAGTGAATGCTTGCATTGAGCGGGAGACAAAAGTTTATTATGGTGATAACCAATCGTTATCAGCGGAGGTCGGATGAAGCTGCATCAACTCGAGGCTCTGGTTGCCAGCGCCGACACCGGCAGTATCCGCGCCGCAGCGCGCCTTCTGGGGATATCGCAACCCGCTGTAACGCGGGCCTTGAGGGAGATGGAAGCCGAACAGCAGCTACCGCTGCTCGTTCGCTCGCCAAGTGGCCTGAAGTTTACCGATCACGGCTATGCTTTACTGACCCACGCTCGTCTCGTTCTCAATCAGCTCAGGCAGGCGGAGAGCCAGATGAGCATTCGGCGTGGTCAAATTGAGGGACGGCTCTGCATTGCCGTAACGCCGTGGCTTTCCCTGACATTGCTGCCGGAGGTCGTTACCGAGTTTAGAAGACGCATGCCGAATGTCAGGCTCGAATTCTTCGACAGTTTCGTAATGATCACGCAACCACTTCTTCGCGACGGCTACATGGATCTCGCCATAGGCCAGGCATCGCCAGCGATGTCTGCTCAGGAGTTTTTGATTGAGCCGTTGGTTCGTTACGAGACGGGCATCATGGTTCGTCGAGGTCATGCGAAAGAGGGATGCAAGTCCATTCACGAACTGCTGGATCAGGACTGGCTGCTGAACTACGCCCCTGACGGACGCGATGGCCTGATGCAGGAGGTTTTCTGGCGACATGGCGCGACATTGGATGAAAAGCGCGTTGTACTGGCACACTCCGTGTTGCTTTCTCAGACACTCGTTGAGCAGGCAGATATGTGCACCTGGGTTCCAAGCATCATGACGGCTGTACCCCCTTTCTACGGCCGCACGGTATTGTTGGATCTCGAGGAGAGATTTTCACCGCGGGACCTCAGCATTATTTCGAGGCGAAATGGTCCCCAAGGATCTGCAGCACTTTCCTTTATCGATTCCCTGTCCGGCATCATCAAGAGACGCCTCCGATCGAGCAACCCAGTAGACCGGCGTGTCTTTGCAACTTTGACGCCTCTGTAGTCTGCAAGGTGGGGCTCTCCCGCCATGAGGCTTGAAAACCGCTCCGCTTGCCCGAGGGATCGCAACAGGAGCGACCACCCGCGCCCAGCCGTCGAGCACAAGCGCCCTCACCTGCCCTGCCTCACCAGCGACCGGGCGATATCGATGATATCGTCTCTGGCGGCCGTCGGGTCGTCCTTGGACCAGGCGACCCCAAGCCCGATCCTGAAGTCGACACCCCGGACCTTCCGAAGCTCGAAATTGCGGTTGGGAAGATCCAGCGTCCATTCCGGCGCAAAGCCGATGCCAAGACCGGCCGATACCAGCGACACCAAAGAGAAGGTGTCGTCGCAGGTATAGGCGACGTTCTTCGACAGATCGTGCTCCTCGAACTTTTCAGTAAAGTAGCGCTCGGTATACGACAGGTTCTGACGCGAGAACGAGATGATCTTCTCACCCTTCAGGTCCTCGATGCCGATCTCGCTTCGGGCGAGCAACGCGCTGTTCTTCTCCAAAGCCAGAAGGTAGCGCTCATGCGCGATCGAGAAGAACCTGAGCGAGCCGATGTTTTCGACCGGGCGGATAAAGCCGAGATTGATCTGGCCGTTCTCCAGTCCACGGATGATGTCGTTGGTCGAGCCGCTTGATATATGCAGTTCGATATCGGGATACTTGCGGCCGATGCGCGCCAGGAACGCCGGCAGCAGACCGATCGTTGCCGGATAGACCGTTCCGATCCGGATCTTGCGCCTCGCCTTACCGGCAACCGAGCGCACCACCTCGGCCGACAGGTCGACATCGCCCAGGATCCGCACACAGCGATCGTAGTAAATCTCCCCTGCCCTGGTCAGTTCGACCTTTCTGGTCGAGCGCTCCAACAGGCGAACGCCGAGTTCCTTTTCCAGCGACTGGATCTGACAGCTCAAGGCCGGCTGGGCGATATGCACCCGGGCTGCCGCCCGACCGAAATGCAGCTCCTCGGCAACCGCCACGAAATAGCTCAGCTGGCGAAGTTCCATGTCGATTCCTTTCAACTGGCGCGTTGAAAACGCGAGCACTCCGTCGCGCTGCAACCATGAATACCCTATTTTGGGGTATCCGAAAATCGGTTTTATTCATTGCGTCGGTTTTCTCTAGCTGGCGCTCGAAATTGTCCTCATTTCACGCAATCGTTTATGGTCGAATGATCGATGGCCTCGTAGCTGCGCGAAAAGCTGCAAACATTACGCAGGTCGAACTCGGAGAGCGGATCGGGCAGCGACAGACGTTCGTGTCTAAGTTCGAACTCGGCGAACGGCGCCTGGATCCTGCAGAGTTCGTGAAAGTCAGTCGGGCGATTGGCGCCGACCCTTACCAACTGATGCGGGATGCTGAGAAAGGGTAGTCGCCGCATCCGTACTGCCGCCCGAGCGACATGCAGTTCCTCAGTGACCACCACGAAATAGCTCAGCTGGCGAAGTTCCATATGGGTCCATTCTCCAATCGATGCGCAGGGTCCGTCGCAATCGCGCGCGGGCGATGCCGCTGCGAAGCACTCCTTTTAAGAAATATGTCGAATATATTCTATGGATTAATGCCACGCAAGGTGGTGGCCATAAATTATGGACACTCGTACGCGCATAGCCTGGAATCTCCGGCACATACGGTCTTCGAAGAAGATCACGCAGGAGCATCTGGCGGTGGATGCGAATGTGGACCGGACCGCAATTAGCGGCATTGAGCGCGGTGAATACAACCCTTCGGTTGAACTGCTAGATCGACTTGTCGCAGCATTGGGCGTCGACATCTCGGAGCTGTTCGTAAATCGCCCGGAATCCGCCGCGGCCCCAGACCCGATGAAGGCTGGCAGAAAGCCGAAATAAGCCAAGCAGTATGGCGGGGCTTCTTGACATCGTTCCGGTCGATGCATGCGATTCTTTGAGCAAAAAACGAGAACATCGACTGCACGATAGAAGCCGTTTTGCTCCTTAGGCGAACGGCTTAGTCGACGTCGTAGAAGTATGCAGCCGTCGTCGGCCTTGCGGGCAAAGCTAGATTTCCATCGCAAATTGTAATTGGGGCCACCACCTTAAACGAATTGTTTCCTATCGGCTGCAAGAATTAGATGCATGCGGCCGCCGCGCGCGCATTGCGAAGCCGTGAATCATTGGACCTGACCCGTTGTATAATCTGCTGGCGATCATCCTGAAGAAGCGAATGGACCTCAAGTTCAGGACATCAGCCGAATTTCGCGCGCGGATTGTCGAGTTTCCCGGCCTCTGGATGTCAGCGCGAGAAATCACCGCCTTGCGGCAAGATCTTCGGACGGTTGCACGCCGGTCGGTTCCGGATGGAAGCCTGGATTACGGAGTCTTTTCTGACAGCGAGGATGTGCTCAATCGAACGATCGTCACGCTCGTATACCGGATATCGGACGGACAGCCGGTCGCGTTCAATGCGTTACCGGTGATAGGCCTCTCCCTATCGGGCAAGCCCGCCGACGTTCTCCACCTGGGACTTGTGATGGTCGATCCCGCGGTGCGCAGTCAGGGTCTGTCCTGGGTCCTCTACGGCCTTACCTGTTTTCTTCTCTTCGTGCGCAACCAGCTCCGCCCGTTGTGGATTTCCAACGTGACACAGGTTCCAGCCGTCGCCGGCATGGTGGCCGAGACCTTCAGCAACGTTTTTCCAGCACCGACGCGTGGCGCACGGCGGTCCTTGCGCCAGCATCTGATTGCGACCGAAATCATGGCCTCGCACCGTCATGTGTTCGGCGTCGGTCCCGAGGCCGGCTTCGATGCAGACCGCTTCGTCATCACCAATGCCTATACCGGCGGTTCGGACAACCTGAAGAAGACGTTCGAGGTAGCGCCGAAACACCGCAAGGCAGAATACAACGATTTCTGCGCCGCCGAGCTCGACTATGAACGCGGCGACGACCTCATTCAGATCGGTCAACTCGATCTCAATGCCGCGCAGCGCTATCTCCTCGAAAGTGTGCCGCGCAACGCTCTTTGGAGGCTCGCGGTCGCGAGCTTCGTCATCCTCATGCAACGACTGTTCCTGCCGGTGCTGCATTGGGCCGACAGCAAGCGGCAATGGGGCATATTGAGGCCCTTCATCCGATGAGCGAAATGTCCTTCTACGAGACTTTCACGACGCGCAACATCGGCTTCGTCAGCGAAGCGCAACAGGAGCGCCTTTCAAAAGCGATGGTGTTCGTCTGCGGAACCGGCGGGATGGGCGGCGCCTGCATCCAGGCGCTCGTGCGCGCAGGCATCGGCCGCCTCGTACTCGCCGATATCGATCGTTTCGAAACGTCCAACCTCAATCGCCAGGTCTTCTGCTTTGCCGATACGATCGGGCAAATGAAGGCGGAGGCGACCCGCGACCTGTGCCTCAAGATCAACCCGGGTCTGGCGGTTACAGTCTTCGGCCCGGAGTGGACGGACCACGTGGAGGATCTGGTCGCCGATGCGGACGTGGTGGTCAACGGCACGGACGATCTCGGCGCAAGTCTGCTTCTTTACCGGACGGCGCGAAGGCAGGGCACGACAGTGATCGATGCCTATGCCTCCCCCCTACCCTCCATCTATGTGACCCGTCCGCAGGACCCGATGCCGGAGGAGCGGCTGCGCTACCCGACAGTGCAAACCGCCTGGCACGCCTTGACGACCGCCCAGCGGGCCGCTGCCTTCCAAAGCGAGGCGGAATACGTGATGGTCCATTCGTCGTCCCGGCACTACATCGATCTGTCGCTCGCCGGCGAGGTGGTTGCCGGCAAGCGCAGCCGCATGTCCTTCGCTCCAATGGTGATCACCACGGGTATGCTGATGGCCTATGAAGGGATCCGTGCGATCCTCGGCACGCCGCACGGCGCCGACCATCGCGGATGGTTCTTTAACCCGCATGCGGGTCGTGTCGAGCATCCGCGCAATCCGCTCGTCGCAGCGATACTCCGGCCGATCGTACGCCGCTATCTCTCGCAAATGACCGCTGCGGCGTCTTAGGCATACAGATCATGAGCCCCTCCCTCATCGCCGACAGTTTTGTCTCGCTCGCCGCCCTCGGCGGCTTGCTGATCCTGATCGGCGCCATCCACGACTTCGACGCAACAAGCCCACTCACCCGCCGCTTCCTTTTCGGGCTGCGCGTGCTTTCGCTGTTGATGGCGAGCCGTGTCCTTTCCTGGTGGACGGGGCTTTACGTGTTCGAAGCTGCAACGGTAATGGCCGCCGGGCTGGTGCCATTGGCGACGATCATCCTTGCCGAGGGCCTGCTTCGGCGCCATGCGCCGAAGCTAACGAAATGGATCGCGGCAGGAGGCGCGGCGAGCTTCATTGTTCTCGCACTGCTACCAGCCACCTTCGCCGAGCCCTGGCGCTCGGTCATGTTGTTTGCCTATCAGTTCGTCAGTTTCGCGCTCGCCGCGCATATGGCGGTTACGCGCGATCGGGCGAGCCTATCGAAGGCCGAGAACCAGGCCGTCGACCGGGTGGCGCTGTCGCTGCTTCTGATCCTGCCGCTCTTCGTCACTGATTTCCGTTCCCCATACATCGATATGCCGGTGCGATTGGGCGGGGTCGCGGTGCTGTTCTTGTGCTGGCTGTTGATCAGTCTGGGTCAGCGCACCGTCAGCCATAGGGACACGCTCGCCTCCTTCGTCATCCTGCTCTCCGTCGCACTGGTCGGAGCACTCGCAATCGGTATCGAGAACGGGCTCGGCACCGCCGCCCTGGTGCGCACAGCAACTGTCGTCGTCTGCGCATCGCTGCTCGGGGTCATATGGAAGGACAGCATCACTCTGAGGGCCGAGCAGCGTCGGCAAAGCCTCATTCGCCATCTGGCAGAGGACCGTATCGATGACCCGCTGGGCTTCCTGCGGGAGTTGCAGAACCACCCGCTTGTCGAAGGCGCACTGCAACTCGGGGAACCGGAACTCGTCGATTTCGACCTGCCGGCGCTGAAGACGCTCTTCTTAGAGCGACCGCTCCTGCGTGCTGCACAAATCCAGGACCTGCCGGAAACGGATTCCGAACAGCTTGCGTGGCTGCTGGAGAAATACGAGGCAACGCATGTGATGCTTGCGTCGCTTCACCCCTTCCGATTGGTCGCCCTCAATATGCCCTCCATCTCAGCAACGCCAGGCGCGGAGACGGAATTGAAGGTCGTGCAACGCATGGCCTTTCTCATTTCGCAGAGGAGTGCGGGTCATGATTGAGATTCGCGAAGGCGACCTGAAGGCCTTCTTCTCGGCTCCATTCGAGATCTACGGCGAGAAGGCGCCCTATGTTTCGCCGATGTTTGGCGACCTGAAACGGTTCCTGTCCGCCGAACAGAACCCACTTTTCAACACGGCCGCCGACTTCGCCTTCTTCACCGCTCATGAAGGTGCTGCCGTGCGCGGGCGGATCACGGCACACGTTCATCGTGCCTCGAACGCCAGGTTCGGCCAGGCGCGAGGCTATTTCGGCTATTTCGATTGCAGCGATGACGGGCGGGTAGCCGCCGCGCTGCTCGAACGGGCGGAGGACTGGGCAAGGGCGCGGGGCTTCACTGAACTCCTCGGCAATTTCAATCTGACCGCCATGCAGCAGGTCGGCATCATGACCGGCGGTTTCGAGAATGCACCCTATACCGACCAGATATGGGGGCCACCCTACCTCCCGCGGCTCCTGGAGGCCGCAGGCTATTCGGCGACCTTTCCGATGAGCACTTTCGAGATCGATGTCGGGGCATCGACGACGGCCGGGCTGCTGGGCAAGGGGCAGTTGCAGACCCTCCACGAAGAAGGCTTTCGCTTCTCTCCGATCCGTCGTGCCACGCTCGGCCAGCGCCTGGAAGACTCGCGATTGATCCTCAATGAAAGCTTCTCGGATAATCCGATGTTCGTACCCGTCACCCGCGCGGAGTACGAATTCCAGGCCAAGGAGATGAAGTGGATCATGGACCCGCGCATTTCGGCGGTGGTCGAGAAAGATGGCGTGCCGGTTGGTTCGGTGATCGCCATACCCGATGTCAACCCGATGCTGAAAGCGATGGGGTCACGGCTGGGGTTGAGTGCTCCCTGGCATCTCCTAAAGCACCGTTTGCGGCGAAGGCGCGCCGTCGTCATCTTCCAGGGGGTGAAGCCGGCGCACCAGGGGCGCGGTCTCAATCCGCTCATGCTCGCCCACATGCTCGGTCAAATGCAGCGGGCCGGATATGAAAACGCTGGCGGCACCTGGATCGCCGATGCGAACGTGGCGAGCCTGCGGCAGGCCGAAAGGGCCGGCGCCCGCCCCTTGCACCGGCTGCACCTGTTCGGGAAGACCTTATGAAACGGATCGATGCCGCCGCCCTGGCAGATCTCGCAGGCTTGGCGAACCTGGCGCCATCCGTCCACAACACCCAGCCGGCCCGTTGGGCGCTGGACGATGTAGGTCGCATCCTGCTGGTCGCGGATCTGTCACGGCAACTGCAGATCGGCGATCCCAGTGGGCGCGACCTGGGCCTTTCCTGTGGCGCCGCGCTCGAAGGCATGGTGATGGCGCTTGCCGCACGTGGAACCGGCACCGTGGTCGAAGACTTCTGGAACGACAATATCCTTTCCTGGCGGCACGGTTACCGGCTGGTCGCACGCCTCATCCCTGATGGAGAAGCGATTGTACCGCAGCTCGGCGACTGGATCGAAAAGCGCTTTACCTGGCGTGGTCCCTTTGCGCCGGCGTCACCGGAGACGGCCGCTGCCGTCGAACGCTGGGCGGCGGAAGCCGGCGACGTGACGCACGCCTGCGGGCATGACGACCTTTCCTTCCTTGCCACGCTCAACGATCAGGCAAGCCTGTCGATCATGCGGGATCGTGCGTTCCGCGACGAACTGGTCGCATGGATGCGCCTGTCGCCCGCGCATCCCGCTTATCGTTTCGACGGCCTCAATCTGGAGGCGCTACGCATGGGACCGTTTGAGGGTGCCGTGGCCGGGCGCGTGCTCGGCTCACCGCTTTTCGAGCTCGCGGATCGCATCGGGCTTGGCAAGACCCTTGTGACGGAAGCGGCAAAGACGATGACGGCGACGGCCTGCCTCTTCTTTCATCGGCCCGCCCAAGAGACACCGGTTGCGTCCGGACGGGCCTTCTATCGCTTCTGGCTGGGCTTCACCCGCTTCGGCCTTGCAGCTTGGCCAATGGCGGCGCTGGCGGATACAGACCGGACCGCCGACATTCTGACGAAGCGCTTCATGTTTCCCGCCGACCACCGGCTTATCAACGTGCTGCGCGTCGGCCCTGCACCTTCGACCCTTCCCAAATTCCGCTTGCCGCCGGCTGAGCTTGTCGTGAGCTTGAAGCCGGACTGAGCCGGCTTCGCCCATTTCGCCTCAGGCAGCCTCTTGAGCTTTCGCCTGCTCGGCCAGCAGGCGGTGAGCGCTGACGAAGTCGACCTTGCCAGAACCGAGCACGGGCACCGGGGCCACCTTCACCTCGGAGGGAATCATCATGTCCATCGCACCCTTGCTCTTCGCGAAGCTCATGAAGGTGCTGCGCGTTGCGTCCGGTGCGTCAGTCAGCATGACCAGGCGCTCGCCCTTCTTGCTGTCGGGAAGCGAGACAACGACTGTCAGGTTGCTGGGCCAGAGCTCACCGGCCAGTGCTTCGACCGCGGCAAGCGAAACCATCTCGCCGCCGATCTTGGCAAAACGCTTGGCGCGGCCGCGAATGAAGATGAAGCCGTCCTCGTCGACCGTGACGATATCGCCGGTGTCGTGCCAGCCGTCGGGCGTCGGCTCGAGCACGCCGGGGTTCTCCGCCCTCAGATATCCGGCCATGACGTTTGCGCCACGAACGAACAGTCGACCGCCGTCGATGACACCCGGCACGGGCTCCAGCCGGTACTCCATGCCGGGCATGATCTTGCCGACGCTGCCCGCCTTGTTGAACATCGGCGTGTTCAACGAAATCACCGGTGCGGTCTCGGTTACGCCATAGCCTTCGAGGATGCGCACGCCGAACTTCTCCATATAGAGGGCGCGCGTCGCGGCCTTGACCGGCTCGGCACCGGCAAAGCAGTAGCGGATGGAACGGAAGTCGTAAGGATGAGCCGTGCGCGCGTAGCCGTTCAGGAACGTATCGGTACCAAAGATGATAGTGGCATTGGACGCATAGATCAGCTCCGGAACGATGCGGTAATGCAGCGGCGACGGATAGAAATAGACGGGCACGCCGGAAACGAGCGGCAGGATGGTGCCAGCCGTCAAGCCGAACGAGTGGAACACCGGCAGGATGTTGAACACCTTGTCGCCGGAATGGAAGTCAATGCGCGAAGCTGCCTGCGCGGCATTGGAAAGGATGTTGCGGTGCGTCAGCACCACGCCCTTCGGCGTGCCTTCCGAGCCGGAGGTAAAAAGGACTACCGCTGGATCGTCCGCGGTGCGTCGCGCCAGCGGCTTTCCCTTGCGCAGGAGGCCCAGGAGCTTGTCGGCAAGGCCAATCGTCTGGCGTAGATCATCAAGCCAGACGATCTCCACCGTCCTGGACAGTTCTTCGACCACCGGACCGAGCTTGGCCTGGGCCACGAAAGCGCGCGAGGTCAGGACGTGGCGCACCTCGGCAGCCTTGCATGCCGCAAGGATATTGGCCGCCCCGGAGGTGAAGTTCAACATGGCGGGTACCTTGCCCGCAGACATGGCGCCGAGGATTGTTGCCACGGAGCCGTTGGCATTGGGAAGCAGCACGCCGAGCGTCCTGCTCTCGGGGAACATGGCCTGGAACTTCGCACCGAGCACCGCCGCTCCGGTCAGGAGCTTGCCGTAGGAAAGTGAGCCAGTCAGCGGGTCCTGCACGGCAAGTCGGCGGAAGCCACGCTCGTGGGCCGTTTCGATGACTTTTTCCAGCACGGTCACATCTGTATCCGTCGTTCGGAACATCAGCATCGACATGATCTGGTAGAGCTCGGCTCCCGCAGCGATACGGCGCTTGCGGCCCTTCAGTCCCTCCGGCACGGAGAGGCGGACGGGCTCCAGGATAGTGACCTTCACCTTCGGGAACAGGCGACGGCGGACATGAAGGGAAGAAAGGCGCGAGAAGTAGCTTTTCTCCAAGCCGTCGATCCGAACCGGAACAACCATGGAGCCGGTCTTGTCGGCGACCATGGCTGCACCGTCATAGACCTTCATGAGCGCGCCGGTGACCGTGATGCGACCTTCGGGGAAGATGACGAGCGGATCGCCGGCGTTGACGGTCTTGATCAGCGTGCGCGTTGCCATCGGCTTCGAGGGATCGAGCGGCAGGAAGTTGCACATCTTCAGGAAGGGCCTCACCCACCAGGCCTTGGCAATGGCGTAGTCGACCGCGAAGGTCGGCTCTTCGTCGGTGAGCGCCAGCGCCAGTGCACCGTCGAGGAAAGAGACATGGTTGAGCGCGATGATCGGCGCACGACCCGCCTTCTTCAGATTGTCGAGACCATCGACCTCCAGGCGCAGGAAAGCGCGGAAAAGGATGGACACGAAATCGCGGAAAGCATTGGTCGGCAGGGTCCGTAGCATCACCCAAGCAGCCACGATATTCACGACGGCAAGGCCGAGGAAGAGTACCGACATCGACGTGCCGGCGGCTTGCAGCCCGGCGACGAGACCGCCGCCAACCGTCATGAAACCGGCCGAAAGCACATTGGCGGCAGCGATCACGCGGGAGCGCTGGTCTTCCTGAGCCCAGGCCTGCAGGGCTGCAAATGTCGGGACGACGAGGAACGCGCCGGCAATGGCCATGCCGGCGAGGTCGATGGCTATGCGAATGGTGTAGGGGCCAGTGAAGAAGGCCGAGAGAGTTTTGGCTGAGCCGATTGCCTCGACATGGGCGACGCTCCAGGCAAGATCGAAGCCGAACAGCGCCATGATCAGCGTGCCCAAAGGCGCCGGCAGGAGCACGATACGGCCGGCCGACATCCAGGCGGCGATCGCCGAACCAATGCCGACGGCAATCGCAAAGACGGCGAGATAGGCGGTTATCGCCGTTTCGCCGCCGCCCAGATGGTCTTTCACCAGCGGCGGCAGCAGCGACAACACAATGGCGCCGACCAGCCAGAACCAGGAGGCCATCAGGGCCGAACGCCAAAGGCGGGTGTCGCCGCGAAGCGCGTTGACTAGGCGGCCGGTCGACTTGAAGATGTTGCGCTCGACAACAAGCTGCGGTGCCTTTGCGCCGACGCGGGGAATGAAGCGGCTCGACATCCAGCATGCAACCGCGAGCCCGAGCATCATCGGCCCGAAGACCCAGGGATTGACACCTTCTGCGGCGGCAAGGCCGGCGACGATCGTGCCCGCGAGGATGGCGATGAAAGTCGCACCCTCGATCCAGGCATTGGCGCGTGGTAGCTCCTTGCGCTGCAGATGATCGGGCAGGATGCCGTATTTGACCGGCCCGAAGAGCGCCGAGATGACGCCGAAGAGAAAGAGCGCCACCATCAGCACCGTGACCGAGGAGAGCGCGATGCCGACGACGGCGACGGCTGCGGCCGCGAGTTCCACCCGTTTCAGCCGTTCAGCCATGATGGCCTTGTCGAACTTGTCGGCAAGCTCGCCGCCAAGTGCTGAAAAGAGCAGGAACGGCGCCATGAAGACGGCGCCCGCAAGTGTGACGAGCGATGCCGCCTCGTTTGCCGCCATCTGAGCGAGAATGAGGAAGACGAGCGTGTTCTTCAGGAAGTTGTCGTTGAAGGCCGACAGGAATTGGGTCCAGAAGAGCGGCGCAAAGCGCCGAGTAGTCATGAGATTGTCTTTCACGGAACGTCCCCCCTTTTTTTGAGCGTTCTAGATGAAAATCCTTGCTAGCTCGTTCATAGGTTGTGCCTTGCGACGGCAAGGCTAATGCCTGGTTAAATGTCGTCGCTCTTGATGCCCAGCAGCAGTTTCTCGGTCTTGGCGTCGTCGATCCTGCGGATGAGCTTTTCGGCTTCCTGGTTGTCGCGCAACGTCTTGGTGACGTTCACCGTCGTCTGCACCAGCATCAGGATACCCATGGCGAGATAGCCCTTCCCCCAGAGGTCGAGCGGCATCATGTAGATGCCGAGCGCCAGCATGAAGGCGGCAAGACCGAAACTTGCATAGGAAAAGCTGGTCCAGGCGGGCGAGTGTTTCATCAAGCTGTCGTTCATTGTCGTGCTCCCTGTGCGCTATGGGGTTCAGTGGGTCTGGCTAGTCTTGCTGCGAAGTCGCTGGAGGACCTCTTCCCCAGTCGTGACGAGCGGCCGGCCGCAGCCGGCCTGTGCGAGCTTCTCGACAATGGCGGCCGGATCCTGGTCACCTTGCAGATCTGTCAACGCATCGGACATCAACTCTGCTTCGCGCTGGCGCTTCTCGAGCCGGGCGAGGGTCGCCTCGGCATCCGCAAGCGTTGCGGACTCGTGGTCCGGGACGTCGCGGGTGAGGCGTTGGGTCCGGTCGCGTGCGACCGCAAGGCGTTCGCCGCGGCGCAGCGCCCCAAGGCGCATTTCGCTCTGCCGCACCGCATGCTTCAGACGTTCTATTCCGCTTGAAAACTCCGCCTGTACCTGGCGGGCGTTTTGCAGCTCTGTTTCCAGGCAGGCAATTAAAGTGGCCGCCTCCCGGGCAAGGTCCTCCCTGCCCTTCTCAAGGGCGGCGACGGCGCGCGTCTCAAGGTCCGCAATCCGGGCGGAAAGCCGCTCGGCATTTTCCTTCTCCAGATGGTTGCGGGCGATGGCCACGGCGACGGCCTTGCGGGCAGCTTCGACACCCCGTGCGCCGTCACGGATCTGCTGAGCCAGAATGGGAAGCGCGTGGCGCTCGCCAAAAGCCTCATCTGCCGCATGCGCGCGGCCACGTATCAGGGTCAGAACATGTTTGAACATTGTTTCACCTCCCTATATATGAACATCGTTCAATGTTGTTTTCTCACAAAAATGAACATCGTTCAAGTTAAAAATGAACACCGTTCAAAAAGGCGCAGGACATGACCGACAAGCGGCAGGCGAAGAAGGCGGACCTGAAGGCAAGGCTCATCGCCGCGGGTACGGATCTCATCCGCGAGCAGGGCCTGAAGGGGTTGCGCGCGCGCGACATTGCCGAGCGTGCAGGGGCTGCCTTGGGAGGGCTCTACACCGTTTTCGATGACCTTGATGCGCTCATCCTTCGCGTCAACTCCGACACGCTCAAGCGCCTGGAAACGGCGTTGAATTCTGCCGTGACACCTTCAGCCGAAATCGAGGAAACCTTCCTCAATCTCTCCCTTGCCTATCTGAAGTTCGCGCTCACCGAGCGGAACCTGTGGTCTGCACTTTTCGAGCATCGGATGCCCGAGGGTGTCCCCGTTCCCGATTGGCATCTTGCTGAACACGCCTTCCTGATCGGCCTGATCGCTGCACCGCTTGCACCGCACCTTCAGGATGCCTCCGCCGAGGACGTGGCAATCCGCGCCCGCACGTTTTTTTCGGCCGTGCATGGCGTGATCGCGGTTAGCCTGGAAGGTCGCTTCGTGGGCATAACGCCCGAATTGCTGGAACGAGAAGTTACGGTGCTTGCCCGCCTTCTTGCGCACAACGCCAGCTGAGACCTGAGCCCGCAGGATGCTCTTCCCAGCCAGACTAAATCAGCTTGGTCGCGGCTGCTCTGGCCCAAGTATCTAGTCTGCAAATTGTTGATTGATTTCGGTCAACGTAGATTTCAATCCTGCTTGTCCATTTCTAGGGCAAGAGACATGACACGCCTACTGGGGTGATGATGGACGGCCTCCGCATCCGGCATCGCTGTAGCATACGGTGGCTGTCGAACATTTGGGAGAGCCGTCCATCTCATCACTCTACCTGTGAGGCAAAGTTAGTAGCCCAACGCCATCCCGTCCTTGCGGGCGTCCGACCCTCCGATCAGAATGCCACGCTCCCAGTCAATCCGGATCGCCTGCGCGCCGCCGATGGCGCGGAGGGACGGCTGAACCTTGAAGCCACGCCGTTCCAGTTCGGAGCCGATGCTGGTGCGGATGGCTTCCTCTGCTTCGACCGTCGCTGTAGCGGGCAGAGGAAAGAGGCGCGGCAGGTCAATGGCGGTTTGAAGATCGACACCGCAATCGTAGAGCCGGGATAACAGGTGAGCATGGCCCATGGCCTGGTAGTGGCCGCCCATCACACCGAACGGCATCACGACACGTCCGCCCTCGGCGACCATTCCCGGGATGATCGTATGCATCGGACGCTTGCGAGCCGCGATTTCGTTGGGGTGACCTGCCGCAAGCGAAAAGCTCTGGCCGCGATTGTGGAACAATACGCCTGAGCGTGGCGCCATCAGCCCGCTGCCATAGGAACTGAATATCGAATTGATGAAGCTGACCGCGTTGCGGTCGCGATCCACCACGCAAAGATAGACGGTATCCTTGTGCTCGACGGTGTCGAACGAGGGCAGCGGTTCGGTGACCCGATCGAGGGAGATGCTTCGGGCAAGGCGATCAGCAAGTGTGCTCGACAGCATGCGCTCGACGGCCCCATCCGACACAGACGGATCGGCGACCATCGCGTCACGCGCGGCGTAGGCGAGCCGTGTTGCCTCGAGGAGGAGATGCAGATCATCGGGGTCGAACGGGTCGTTGGACAGCGAGAAACGCGAGAGGATGTTCAGGATCAGCAGCGCGACGACGCCTTGGCCGTTCGGCGGGCATTCGTAGATCGTGCGGCCGCGATAGGTCGTGGAGATGGGTGTAACGTAGTCTCCTGCAGCGCTGGCGAAATCGTCCAGGGAGTGATAGCCGCCGAGGCCGCGCAGATAGTCCACCATGTCCTCGGCGATGGCGCCGCGATAGAAGGCGTCCCTGCCGTCGCGTGCGATCGCGTCGAGTGTATCCGCAAGCAAGGGCTGGCGCTGGACGCTGCCGATCGCCGGCGCCTCTCCCGCGACCAGGAAAGTGGCACGGGCGGTTGGGTCGGCAGCCAGGAGATCGCGCTGCATGCCCAGGTCGGCGGCGACACGGGGCGTCAGCGCATAGCCGTCGCGGGACATCGCGATTGCAGGCTGAAGCACCTCGGCCATCGACATCCGGCCGAAGTCGCTTAAGAGGCGGCACCAGGCATCGACCGCTCCAGGAACCGTGACCGCGTGAGGAGAAGAGCGCTCGATTGCTGTCACACCGTCGGCACGCAGCGCGTCGACGCTTAGTGCTACTGGCGTCAGGCCCGAGCCGTTATACGCGCGAATGTCGGTGGATCCTTCCACCGCGATCATTGCGAAACAATCCCCGCCAACACCAGTCGAACCTGCCTCGACTACTGACTGAACCGCGACGGCCGCCACCGCCGCATCGATGGCGTTCCCTCCTGCCTTCAGGATCTCGATGGCCGTCAGGGTTGAGGCCGGATGTGAGGTTGCCGCCATCCCGTGACGGGCGACGGCCAGCGACCGACCAGGATCTTCGAAGTTGCGCATGACGTCCCTAAAGTCTTCCCAGCTATCTGCTTCGTCAGTCCCCCGACGCCAGCGCAAGTGACCTTGGCCAGAGGTCGTGCATTGGGTGGTGGGCCACAGCGGATACAGCCGTGCAAATCTCCGCGCAGTCAGTGACTATCCGACCCCTGCATCCACTGCGGGATATCGCGCTTGGCATGAAGCACACGCCACACGTCGATGCAGCCGGCCTGCTCATGATAGAAAACAAGATACGGGTATCGCTTCAGAGAGACGCTCCGTAAGTCAGGTAATCCCAGTTCGTACGAGTACCGCAACGATCCGGACTCTGGATGGCTTGCGATCAAATCGTAAGCCGCTTGAAGAGCGTCGATGAAGCCCAGCGTGACATCAATTGCGGCCTCGCGTGCGTAATAATCGACGGCCGCGTCGACATCACTGCGCGCCAATTCACGTGGAATAATCGGTTTGTTATTCACTTGCTCTGCGGACCACGAACTCGATCGCGCAACCCGGTGAAATAAGCGGCGTCGGCCGGTTCAGTCTGCGCAGAGGAGGCTCCGTCAAGCAACAGCCTGCGCAACGTGAGCCGGTCCTGATCTCGACGGATCAATTCTCGGATATACTCACTGCTCGTCCCATAGCCCCGCCCAGCGACTTGCTCATCCACGAAGCTCTTCAGAGAGTCCGGCAGGGAAATGTTCATTGTGCTCATAGGAACGAGCATAGCCGCTTTGGCAAAAATTGGCAACGACGTCCGCTTCCGACAACGCCCACCGGACGTACAAATGCGGCCGCATGCCCCGGGCGGAGGGTAAACTCTGATGAAACTCGACAACGAGAAGGCAAGCTCGGCGCAGCGGCTTTCATCCCATGCTCATCCGGCTGAAATGGCAGCATTTCGAACCTGCGACCTTCTGGTTAGAGGCAGACGAGCTACCGGGCTGCTATACGCCGACTTCAGAATTGAAAACGAACCCAGCTGCTCCAGTTTATAAAGTACGGGTAAACACGCTCAGGAGGAGCAGTTATGAGCAGAAACACCGTTATTGGCGTCATTGTCGCCGTCGTCGTAGTCATCCTTGCCGTTGTTTTCCTACTTCCTGGCAAGACGACCACAACGGAAACAGCGACACCGCCGGCGACTACGACTGAGCCGACGACCTCCCAGCCCTCGACGACCCAGCCTTCAACGACTGCGCCAGCTCAATAGGGCATACCTACGAGACGACTGTAAGCACTATCGACGCCGAGCGTCGCGCTGGACGGGCGGTCATTGGGCGGATGCGCCTTAAAGCCTCCCGTAACTGTTGAGGCTATGCCTCAAAAATCTGATGGTGTTGCACCGGCCGGGTATGATTATTTTCCGTCCGTGTTCCCCGATTGTTTTGTGGCCGCCTTCGGCGCGCCTTCCCGCAAGTCCGCCTCATCGGCAAGAATGGCAACGGCCTCGTCCAGCAACACGTCCTTTGCGTTCTTGCGGGCATTCTCAATGGCAATATCAGCACTCAGGCTACGCTCGTTTGCACGCAGGCCATCATCTTCGCCAGTATTTTCGCCATCGCCTGCTTGCGCCCGGGACTTCAGTCGATTTTCGCGAGCAGTCAATTCTCTACGACGTTCGGCTTCATTGAGGGTGACAACCCCCTTGTCGCGCTGCGCTTTCAAGTCCGCAATGTCTTCTAACAGGCGTTGGAAATCCGGATTGCTTTCAACCCGCGCATCATGGCGGCTTTGAAGGGTCGGCAGCAACGCCGTTACGGTGCCGGCGGGCGTATAGGTCGCGGGCTTGATCTGAGCCCACGGCAAGGCATTGTCATAACTGGTCTCGCCAAAGCGTGTCGGATCAGAAAATCCCGGCAAGCTGATATCAGGCGTCACGCCGTGCAGCTGGGTCGTACCGCCGTTGATCCGGAAAAACTGCGCAATCGTGACTTTCAGCTCACCGAATTCGGGTTTGCTGTTGCGAACCACCTCGTCAAGATTGACGACAGTTTGGACGGTGCCCTTACCGAAACTGGGTTCGCCAACAATCACGCCTCGACCGTAATCTTGGATTGCCGCGGCAAAAATCTCCGAAGCCGACGCCGACCCTCGATTGATCAGGACACCCACAGGGCCTGTCCAGACAGGTGCTGGAAAATCAGCGCTTGTTACCGCGACCTTACCGTCGCTACCGCGTTGCTGAACGACCGGGCCGCCGCCGATGAACAGGCCGGTCAAATCAATCGCCTCGTTCAGTGAACCGCCGCCATTGTTGCGCACGTCAATGAGAACGCTGTCGACTTGTTCCTGCTTCAGTTCATCGAGAAGCTTTCGGACATCGCGGCTCGCGCTTCTATAGTCCTTGTCTCCTTTGCGTCGGGCTTCAAAATCCTCGTAGAATGCCGGCAGAGTAATCACTCCGATTTTACGCGTGGCTTCGCCCACTTTCACAGACAGGACGGCCTTCTGGGCTGCCTGCTTCTCAAGGCTGATCTTATCGCGCACAAGATTGACAACCCGATGGGTGGCATCCGCTCCAGCATCCGCCGGCAGGATGTCCAAGCGTACTATGGACCCTTTTTTCCCTCGTATCAGTTGCACGACTTCATCAAGGCGCGTGCCAACCACTTCCTTTATCGCCCCATCCTTGCCTTGACCAACGCCGGTAATGCGGTCTCCGACCGAGAGCTTGCCAGACAACTGCGCCGGCCCGCCAGGCACGAGCTCACGGATCGTCGTGTAGTCGTCGCGCTCCTGCAGTACCGCACCGATGCCAACCAGCGAAAGCTTCATCGCGATATTGAAATCGGCCGAAGCAGCCGTGCCGAAGTAGTCCGTGTGCGGGTCGACCGACGTTGTGTAGGCGTCCATGAACGACTGGAAAACATCATCGCTTTTATACTTGTAAGCGCGCTGCAGAGCGTTTGCATATCGCTTGTCGAGTGTTTCGCGAATGGCCGCGTCGGTCTTGCCGCCCAGTTTCAACCGCAACCAGTCGCTTTTTACGCGTTTGCGCCAAAGCTCGTTGCTCTCGGCCTCCGACTGGGGCCAAGGAGCCTTTTCGCGCAGCACCGAAAAGTTCTCCTGCGCACCGAAATCGAAGTCCTGCTTAAGCAAGTTGCGGGCGTAGTTCATGCGGTCGACAACGCGCTTCCCATACACGTTGAAGATCGCAAACGGGATCTTCAAGTTTTTCCGTTCGATTGCGTCGTCGATCTCGTTGCGGTCCGACATGAACCTGTCGATGTCCGCTTGCAGGAAGAGCGTGTGGTCCGGATCAAGTGATTTGATGAACCGATCCATGATCCTGGCCGACAGGGCGTCGTCGAGTGGAACGGGCTTGTAGCTGAAACGCGTGAGAAATTCCGCACTCAACTGAGCGGCTTGTGCCTGTTGCTTAAGCGGCGCCAAAACAGGCGGTGCGGCGACTTCAGCATATGCGGACTGTACGATTGCAAGAAATGCACCAAGGAAAATGTATGATATGCGCATTCAGCGTTGATCCAATTCTTGATGCCGAGTGTCGATACGCGATCTAGGTGAAGCAATTATGGCTTTTTGGCAACTAGGTGGATCATGCGCGCCTCCGACGACCCTTCGCTCAACGAGGTTTACGCAAACTGCGGGCGGCTCAGGAACGCAAGGTGGCCCTGGCGGATCATCCCAAATGCGTCCCAGGTGTCGTTGGGAGGAATTCCATAAAACTCGTCAAAACCCTGGTTCTGCGGCTGGCTATAAATTGGGCTGCCGAGGTGCCATTCCATTCATCGCTGTGGCGTAACCGGCATCATGCAACCCTGGACTTCAGCTTCTAGAGGGGCAGGTGCGCATTAAAAGGCCGTCTCAGTCGAGGCCTACGTGAGTAAGCCATTGGCATTACTCTTTGAACGTCCAAGTATCGAAAATGCAGATTGTCGACTGCAGCGTGCCTTTTAAAGAGAATGCACGTCTTGAAATGCCCTCCTCCTGCACCATGATTATACGCGAGCGTGAGCGATCTCTCGTCGCATTGATGGGCATATCTTATGCGCTACGACCAGATCCACCGAAACTGTTTAGGTGGAAGCTGTTCGACCTGATGCTATGCAGATCCGGCCAAACTGGGCCATTTGTTCTGAGCCGTGTTCGTTTTAAGAATTGGGTAGCAGCTTTGCATCGTGGCGCTGCACACTCTCGACTGCGTCGCAATGGCAGCACCCACGCCTTCGCATTCAACTCTTCTCGCGCATCAAATCTAGTGAATGAACCTTGCAAGGTTCTCTGAGGGAGGGACGTGAAATGCCTCGCATAAAAACAACGTGCATCGCAGCAGCATTGACGGCGGTGAGTAGCCTTTGGGCCGGCACAGCAATCGTGCAAGCGCAGGAAACCAAGCCCAACATCCTGTTTATCATGGGCGATGATATCGGCTGGATGCAGCCAAGCATCTATCACCAGGGCCTGATGGTAGGTGAAACGCCCAACATCGATCGCATCGGCAATGAGGGTGCGAAATTCATGACCTACTACGCCGAGCAAAGCTGCACGGCTGGTCGTACCGCCTTCATCACCGGCATGCAGCCGGTGCGCGTCGGCATGGTCCTGCCGGAAATTCCCGGAAGCCCGTCCTACCTGCGGGCAGGCACGCCTCACCTTGCCCGGTTCCTGAACGATCTCGGCTATTCGACAGGCGAGTTCGGCAAGAACCATCTCGGGGATACCACCGAGTCCCTGCCGACTGCCCATGGTTTTCAGGAGTTCTGGGGCTATCTGTATCACCTCGACGCCATGCAGGGCGTGAGCTTCCCCGACATCAACAAGACGCCGACAGAGCAGGGGATCGCACCTCCTTGCAGGAATACGCCAATCCCCGGGCTGACCGAGAATCCTGCGGCGGTCGATCCGAAGACAACAACGTGCCTGACACCACCGCGTCCCATGCTAGCGTGCGCATCCTCCGACGGAACCCCTGAAAATCAATCTTGCAAGGACGAAGGGCCGCTGACACTCGAGCGCTCCAAGACGATTGACGAAGAAATCTCCGGCAAGGTCATCGACTTCCTCGACAGGAACGACCCCGAGAAAACCAAGAAGCCCTTCTTCGTCTGGTACAATCCGGCACGCATGCACATCACCACCGTGCTGCCGGACAAGTACCTGAACATGGTTGGCGAGCCGGGCGGCAAGGACTGGGGCGTCAACGAAGCTGGTATGAAGCAAATGGACGACAACATCGGCTACGTGCTGAAGAAGCTCGAGGAGATGGGAGAACTCGACAACACCATCGTCGTCTTTACCACCGACAACGGTGCCGAGACGATTACCTTTCCCGACGGCGGCACCACTCCGTTCAAGGGCGGAAAGCTCAGCACCTGGGAAGGTGGCATGCGCGCTCCGCTAGTCGTGCGCTGGCCCGGCCATATCGAACCGGGAACGGTCAAGAACGAGATCTTCGCATCACTCGATTGGCTGCCGACATTGGTGAACATTGCTGGCGGCCCGAAGGGTGAAGGGCTCAAGAAGGAGATCGAAGCGGGCAAGTATCCGAAAGTTGTCAAAACCACTCTCGACGGGATCGATCAGCGCGACTTCCTGGAAGGTAAGGCACCATCCGCACGCGACTCTTTCTTGTACTATTCCGGCAAAGAGCCGTCGGCGGTCCGCTTCAAAAACTGGAAGATGTATTTCGCGATGGTGTCCGATGACCCTGCGGGCTTCATTTCCGGCGTGCAGCCCTATTCCTGGACACAGGTCGTCAACATCAAGCGTGATCCGTTCGAAACTTCGGTCGGTCAGCAGATCAAGACACTCTTCGGCATGGGGGGCGCGATCGCCTCGCCTTCGACGGCCTATGTCTATGACTGGAACATCCTGCCCGTCGGGCAGCAGCTGTGGCTGAAGCATCTCGAGACCTACATCAACTTTCCGCCGCTGCAGGACCCTGCAAGTTATAATCTTGAGCAGGTCATGCAGCAAGTTAAGGAAATGAAGACAGGGCACGACTGACGTGCGGGCGAATAACGACAGCGCAACGGGCGCCCTTCGGGGCGTCCGTCATCTCTATGATCCCGACGGAGGGTCCGAAATGTACTCGAAACTTGCATTCCGCAAGCATTCGGCTGGTTTGTCCCTCGGATTGTGGACGTTGTTCGCGGTTGCCACGGCGCAGGCTCAGACCGACCCCCTGCCATCCTGGAATGACACCGTCACGAAACAGGCGATTGTCGAGTTCGTCCGGGCGACAACGGACAATACGAAGCCGACTTTCGTGCCGCCCGAGGAAAGAATTGCGACCTTTGATCAGGATGGAACGCTGTGGGTGGAACACCCGATGTACAGCCAGCTCATCTATTGCCTGGAGCGGGTGCCGGCCGTGGTTGCCGAGAAGCCCGAACTCAAGGACGTCGAGCCTTTCAAGACCGTGCTGACCGGCGACCGGGAAGCGATCGCCAAGCTCCCTATGGCGGATCTCGAAAAGATCCTCGCTGCCACGCTCTCCGGCATGAAGGTCGACCAGTTCGAAGCCGAGGTCAGCAAGTGGATCGCATCGGCAAAGGATCCGCGATGGAAGCGCCCCTATACCGAACTCACCTACCAGCCCATGAAGGAGGTACTCGGTTATCTGCGCGACAATGGCTTCAAGACCTACATCGTCACAGGCGGCGGCCAGGACTTCGTGCGTGTCTACTCCGAGAGCACATACGGGATCCCTCCTGAACAGGTGGTGGGGACAGCCGGAGGAACGACCTATGGTTATGGAAAGGACGGAAAGCCCTTCCTGACCAAGGACCCCAAGCTTCTCCTCAATGACAACAATGCCGGAAAACCGGAGGGCATCCATCTGATTATCGGGAGACAACCGATCATCGCTTTCGGCAATTCAACGGGCGACAAGGAGATGCTCGAATATACCGAAGCGGGGGACGGCCCCCGGCTTTCCGTTCTCGTGCTGCATGACGACGCAGAACGAGAATATGCCTATGGTCCGGCAAATGGTTTGCCTGAGACCAAGGTCGGCACTTTCACGCAGGAACTTTACGACGAAGCCATCAAGGACGGCTGGATCGTCATCAGCATGAAAAACGACTGGAGACGAGTGTTCGCGGACTGACCGAGCAGCTTCGCCTGCTCATACGCATTTCAAGCCTGAAACGCAGGAGGTAGTTATGAAACCCAGAACTGCTGTCTTTCTTTCCGTATTCCTTGCCACAAGCCAATTTCTCATCCCCGGCTCGGTTTTGGCGCAGGACGCCGATGTCAAGCCGCACGTCCCGCTTGCCAAAACGATCGGCCAGGTATCACCGACAGGGCCGGTTCCGTCGCTTTTCGTCCTCAACTCTGCGGGCGCAAAATTGGAGGGAACCACGCTCACAATGACGGGCGTTTCGATGAATTCAATCGTCTTCGCCGATCGGCCAGTTCGTGCGGCCGGTCATCTCACGACCGAGCAGTTCGTCATGCAATGGGACGAAGGCAAAGGCAGTTTTTCCACAGATCCGCCCAATGCCACGATTTCGGTCCTTGGCGGGAACGGGTCGAAGGTCGAAGATGCTGTCGTGACGATTATGAAGCCAAAGCTCGCGGGTGGGAACCTGACGTTCGAAGTGGCGGTCCTTGAAGGAAGTCTTTCGGGCGGAAGCGGCCCTGCAGCACTGTTCATCGACCGTGGCGGCTTTGGTGGCGGGGGCTTTGGCGGCGGGGGCGGCTTTGGCGGCGGTGGTGGCCGTGACTTTGGCGGCGGTGGCGGCCGTGACTTTGGTGGCGGCGGCTTTGGCGGCGGCGATCGAATGGGGGCCGACGTTCATGTGAACGATGTCCACGCCAACTATTGGCACGCTCCAGATTATCATGGCGCTTGGTATGCCGGCGCCGGGCTTGCGACGGGGGCCGCCATTGGCGCAGCCGCCACCGCGCCCTACCGCTACGGCTATGCCAACCCCTACTACAACAACTACAACCAGTGTGGATATTACCCCTATCCGCCCTGCTAAAAGGTCGCTGATAGTGGTTCGAAACCTGTCGGGAAAAGGCGGAGTGACGTGCAAGAGCCCGTCGCTCCGATCAAGCGACCCGATCTCCTTCAATCTGCGCGGAGCCTGCCAACAGAGCTGGTCGCGTCGGTCGCGACAATATTCCAAACCAAGTTTGGGATCGATTAGAACTCACTGCGTTGATGCTGCCCATGGAGCCACGCACTTTGCTATCAATTCCGCTAGCGCGTTGTAGCTGGCCTGTCGTGGAGATGAGTTGCGCCAAACCATATGAATGTCGCGTGAGGGTGCCCTAGACGATAGCGGTCGCGCTGTCACCAGCGTCTCCCGCATGACATCGGACCTAACATAAAGCGCCGGTAGCAGGGTCAACCCCATTCCGCATGCAACCATCAAGCGCAGCGTGTCCAGCGTGTTCCCAGCATAGTCTTTCGCATGTATCGCGCCCACATCGCTACAAAGCGATGCGATCTGGTCGTGGATTCTATGGCCGTGCTCCATCGAAAGGATAGTTTCTCCCGCAAGCTGTCCCGGCTCGATCGTTTCCTGCTGCGCAAGGAGATGATCGGATGGAAGCACGAGGTGAAGGGGTTCTCGAATCAGTCGAACGGAACAAAACTCGGAATCATCGACGCCGCATGGAAGAAGCAGCACGTCATGTGCACCGTCAGATAGTTTTTTCGGCAGGTTCTCAAGGCGGTCCTCCCGCACCACAATCCGCAGGCCTGGGTAATCCTGTTTGATTGACGGCATGGCAACAGACAGAACGTAGGCTCCAACAGTTTGAACAACGCCCATCTGTAATGTGCCCTGGAGGCCGGAAGTCTGGTCGTGTCTGGCGACTTCACGGATATCCCCGAGTTTGGCCAGCACCTCTCTGGCCCGGCACACCACCTCCTCGCCTGTTGGCGTAAGGCCGACGCGTGAGCGTGTACGCTCGACCAGATGTGCATCGAGTCGAAGTTCAAGCTCTCGAAGCTGCATGCTCAAGGTGGGTTGAGTGACATGGCATATCTCGGCAGCCCGACTAAAGTTGAGAGTGTCGGCAATGGCAACCAGATAACGAAGCTGTTGGATACTGGGCATACCCTCTCTTATAGATTGGCTCTATAAGAGGCAACATGGCTATCGATTTCCTTCGATCGATAGAACGTGATCAGGTGAAGGACATCCGTCCTTCAAACTGAGAATTGCTTAATCCATGATTAATTCAGCGCTCGCGGCCAAGCGCCCCGCATCACTCCTCCGTGCCTTTCTCGACAACAACGCCTCCGGCGGCATCATCCTAATGCTCGCCGCTGCAGCTGCGCTGGTCGTCGCCAATTCGCCGTTCGGCTCGTCCTATGAACAGGTACTGCACGTCTACGTGGGCGGCTTGTCTGTCCTGCACTGGATCAACGACGGACTGATGGCGTTTTTCTTTCTGATGGTCGGTCTTGAGATCAAACGGGAGGTACTTGACGGACAACTATCGACATGGTCGCGCCGCGTCCTCCCCGGAAGTGCTGCAGTCGGCGGCATGGTCGGTCCGGCATTGATTTATCTTGCCTTCAACCTAGGTGAGGGCGGACATCCGAACGGATGGGCAATCCCTGCTGCGACGGATATCGCGTTCGCCCTTGGGGTGCTGTCGCTTCTTGGTCCGCGGGTGCCAATATCTCTTCGGGTCTTTCTCACAGCACTCGCCATTATCGATGATCTTGGAGCCGTTGTGATCATCGCCTTGTTCTATACAAGCTCGTTGAGCGGCCTGGCGCTGGCTGGCGCAGCGGCGGTCACCGTCGCACTCGTGGCATTGAACAGGACAAACGTGAAGCACCTGTTTCCCTACATCGCTCTGGGTGCGGTCCTCTGGTTCCTTGTTCTGCAATCCGGTGTTCACGCAACGCTGGCTGGTGTAATCCTTGCCTTGACTATCCCATTGCGTTCAAATTCTGCAAATGCCGACGACATGTCGTCACCGCTTCACAAAGCCGAGCATGGGTTGGCTCCGTGGGTCACCTTCCTGATCGTTCCTCTCTTCGGTTTCGCAAACGCCGGGGTGTCCTTCGACGGAATGACGGTTTCATCACTCGCCGAACCCGTTCCGCTTGGCATCGCGCTTGGTTTGTTTGCGGGAAAACAGCTCGGCGTTTTTCTGGCGTCAGCTGCTGTCATCCGTCTGGGCTGGGCGCGACTGCCTAGCGGCGCGAGCTGGAAACAGGTCTATGGGGTAGCGATGCTTTGCGGGATCGGGTTCACGATGTCTCTGTTCGTTGGACTGCTCGCATTCCCTGATGCGATTGCGCTTCAAAACGAGTTGAAACTTGGTGTGTTGCTCGGTTCGGTCTCGTCGGCCATTATTGGTGCTCTGTTGCTGCGGGCTCCAGCAACAAGAGACGGCCTGCGCTCTAACAAAAGGGCGTCTCGGCACCAACCGCCATGTGGCTGACAGCTCCTGCATCGACGCTCTAAAGGAATATCCGCGTTTTCTGCGATGGCACGGAACCAGACTGCGGCGGCGCCGTTAAGGTTGCGTCTTGCAACGGAGGAACGGCAACAATGGAAAAAGAGGCTGAAGCGCACAAATCGAAAGAAAACGATCGCCGGGATAGTTCCAAACCTGGCACGATCGTCGCCGGCCCGGAAGCCCACGCGCGGGAGGCGGCTGGAAAGATGCCGTCAGGCCGAAGTGCCAAATCCGAGAAGCCTGCGAAGAAGCCGGCAAGCCGTTCCTAGCCTTCGAGCATGAATGCGGATGAGCCGATCTCCAGAGACGGCGGATCCGAGGGCCTCCCCCCGTTCGACGGGGGAAGGCGTTGACTGGGTGATCCCAGGGATCATGCAGCCAGATCGAACCGATCGGCGTTCATGACCTTGGTCCAGGCTGCGACGAAGTCTTTGACGAACTTCTCCCTGTTGTCATCCTGGGCATAGACCTCCGCATAGGCGCGAAGAACGGAGTTCGAACCGAAGACGAGGTCGGCGCGGGTCGCCGTGTACTTGGTCGCGCCGGTCTTGCGGTCGCGGATTTCATACAGGTTGTTGCCGGTCGGAACCCAAGAATAGCCCATGTCGGTCAGCGTGGCGAAGAAGTCCGTCGTCAACGCGCCGACGTGGCTCGTGAAGACGCCGTGCGCCGTACCAGCATGGTTCGTGCCAATGACGCGGAGACCACCGACGAGCGCTGTCATCTCGGGCGCGGTCAGGCCCATCAGTTGGGCGCGATCGAGCAGCAGCTCTTCCGGGCTCACCACATAGTCCTTCTTCTGCCAGTTGCGGAAGCCGTCGGCGAGCGGCTCGAGCGGAGCGAAGCCGTCGGCGTCCGTCTGCTCGGCGGTCGCATCGCCACGCCCTGCGGCGAAGGGCACTTCGATGTCGAAGCCTGCGGCCTTTGCCGCCTGCTCGACGCCGTAGTTGCCGGCGAGCACGATCACGTCGGCAAGGCTGGCACCCGATGCCGCGGCAATCGGTTCGAGAACGGAAAGAACACGGGCCAGACGTGCCGGCTCATTGCCCTCCCAGTCCTTCTGCGGGGCAAGGCGGATGCGGGCGCCGTTTGCACCGCCGCGGAAATCCGAACCGCGGAAGGTGCGGGCGCTGTCCCATGCCGTGGCAACCAGATCCGCGATGGAAAGACCTGATGCCGCGATCTTCGCCTTGACGCCCCCGATATCGTAGTCCTTGCGGCCGGCCGGGATCGGATCCTGCCAGACGAGGTCTTCGGCCGGCACATCAGGGCCGAGATAGCGGGACTTCGGACCCATGTCGCGGTGCGTCAGCTTGAACCAGGCGCGGGCGAAGGCATCCGAAAAGACCGTGAAGTCACTCCTGAAGCGAAGCGAGATTTCGCGATAGATCGGGTCCACCTTCAGCGCCATATCCGCATCGGTCATCATCGGAATGGTGCGGATCGAGGGATCCTCGACGTCGACTGGCTTGTCTTCCTCTGCGATGGTGATCGGCGCCCATTGAGAGGCGCCCGCAGGGCTGTGCGTCAGCGTCCATTCATGGTTGAACAGCATCTCGAAGAAGCCGTTGTCCCACTTCGTCGGCTCGGCGGTCCAGGCGCCCTCGATGCCCGAGACGACCGTGTTACGGCCGACGCCGCGACCCTTGGTATTCATCCAGCCGAGGCCTTGGAATTCCGGGCCTGCGGCTTCCGGATCGGGGCTGAGGTCACCCGGGTTGCCGTTGCCGTGGGACTTGCCGATGGTGTGGCCGCCGGCGGTGAGGGCCACGGTTTCCTCATCGTCCATTCCCATGCGCGCGAAGGTCTCGCGCATCTGCGCGGCGGTCGCCAGCGGATCGGATTTGCCGTTCACGCCTTCCGGGTTGACGTAGATGAGGCCCATCTGCACGGCAGCAAGCGGGTTTTCCAGCGTCTCGGGCTTGGAGACGTCGCCATAGCGGCCGTCGCTCGGGGCGAGCCACTGCTTCTCGTCACCCCAGTAGACGTCCTTTTCCGGCGCCCAGATGTCCTCGCGACCGAAGGCGAAGCCGAAGGTCTTCAGGCCGGCAACGTCGTAGGCGATGGTGCCGGCAAGCGCGATCAGGTCGGCCCATGAGATCTTGTTGCCGTATTTCTTCTTGATCGGCCAAAGCAGGCGGCGACCCTTGTCGGTGTTGACATTGTCCGGCCAGGAATTGAGCGGGGCGAAGCGCTGGTTACCGGTGTTGGCACCGCCGCGGCCGTCGGCGGCGCGGTAGGAGCCGGCCGCGTGCCACGTGACGCGCGCCATCATGCCGACATAGCTACCCCAGTCAGCCGGCCACCATTCCTGGCTGTCCGTCATCAGGGCGCGCAGGTCCGCCTTCAGCGCTTCCACGTCCAGCTTCTTGAGCTCTTCGCGATAGTTAAACCCCTTGCCCAGCGGATTGGTCTTGCTGTCGTGCTGGTGCAGGATGTCGAGGTTGAGTGCGTTGGGCCACCATTCCATGACGGAGTTGCCGAGAGCCGTGGCGCCGCCGTGCATGACCGGACACTTGCCGGCCGTGGTTGTCTTCGTATCCATTTGGTCCTCCAACGGGTTTTCTTCAATCTACGGACACTGGAAGGGCTTCGCGGGCACACCTCTTGGGTCAGCGCCACCGGCAAGTGCCTTCCGAGTGGCCAATGAGTAACAAGCCCACCTCATAAATTCCAATTGTATATTCTAAAGGCAGCGATATGCTGAGGTTATGAATGGCCTGACGATGAAACATCTCCGCTATTTTGACGCCCTTGCCCGGATCGGCCATTTCGGCCGCGCCGCAGAGAGCTGCGCCATCTCGCAGCCCGCGCTATCCGTGCAGATAAGGGAACTGGAGGAACTGCTTGGCGCGCCGCTCGTGGAAAGAGGCGGGCGCCGCATACGGCTCACGGGTCTCGGCGAGGAGTTCGTTGGCCGTACCCGCGCGATCCTGCGCGCTGTCGACGAACTGGCAGATCTCGGACGGGCTGCGCACGGGCCGCTCGCGGGCCGCCTTCGCCTCGGCATCATTCCAACGGTAGCGCCTTATCTGCTGCCAACCATAATAAAGTCGCTGACACGACTGTATCCGGGACTCGATCCGCGGCCGCGTGAGGCGATCACACAAAGACTGATCGAGGACTTGGCGGAGGCGAAACTGGATATCGCCATCGTCGCGCTGCCGATTTCGGAGCCTGCCCTGGAGGAAATCCCGCTCTTTGACGAGGAATTCGTGCTGGTACGGCCGCTCGAGGATGCGGGCAAGCCGGTGCCGTCTTCGGAGAGACTTCACGAGATGCGCCTGCTTCTGCTGGAGGAGGGGCATTGCTTCCGGGATCAGGCGCTGTCCGTCTGCAACATCACGACAGCATCAACGCGCGATGTGATGGAGGGGAGCTCGCTTTCGACGCTCGTTCAGATGGTGGGTGCGGGCATAGGTGTGACGCTTATCCCGCAGATGGCCATCGAGACCGAAACGCGGTCCTCTTCGGTCTGCGTGTCCCGGCTTGCCGGCCCCCGTCCGACCCGAACGATCGGGATGGTCTGGCGAAAGACCAATCCACTGTCGACGCAGTTCACTCGGATCGCCGACATCGTGCGCGAAGCCGGACTGAGCAGGCAGAGGCAAATGGATGCCGCCGCGTGAAAGGAAGCTGCTAGGCCGGTCACCGGCTGGCGACAACAGGCAATCGCAGGTTCCCAAACCGTTGTGGGACCTCCTTGGATGCCGAAGCTCCACGCCCAGCGATCCCGGCGGCACATCACGTTTTGAAATGAACGGTCACTTAATATGACTTCCCATTACGGGTCAGTCCGGTCATGTAACGATTGAAGGTCGTCCGAGTCACCGCTCGACGACGAACGGACCAAAGAGCTGACAGTATGGAAAACCC
This sequence comes from Ensifer sp. 1H6, assembly GCF_001976035.1. Classification (NCBI taxonomy): domain Bacteria; kingdom Pseudomonadati; phylum Pseudomonadota; class Alphaproteobacteria; order Hyphomicrobiales; family Rhizobiaceae; genus Ensifer; species Ensifer sp. 1H6. Next base: position 581,503 of record NZ_MOAI01000001.1, read on the forward strand.
GATCGCATTGAATCGCCTTGCCGAGAACAACGTCTTTCGCAAAGGTGATGTTTTCGTCCTTTTCGGCGAACTGTTCGGCCGCGGATACGCAACTGGCTTGCTCGACCAAGCCCGACAGGCAGGCATGGAGATCGTGGGAATCACGGTCGGGCGGCGCGACGAGAACAACGCACTGCGACCTCTGGACGCCGAGGAACTCTCCGCCGCCGAAGAGCGACTGGGCGGCAGGATCATCAACATCCCCCTTATGGCCGGCTTCGATCTCGACGCTCCGGCAGGTGGGCCCACTCCGACTGATCTCCTGGCCAATATGACGCTGGAGAGCTGGGAACAGGACAGACTCGACTGGGACTACATCCAGCAGTGCCGGGACATTGCCACTTCGCGCTTCACGAATTCGCTTTCACAGGTCATGGCCGTTCTCGACGGAATGATTGCCGACGGCCGCAATGTCATTTTCGCCCATACGATGGCCGGAGGCATCCCGAAAGCGAAGGTATTCCTGGTCGTTGCCAATCGGGTCTACAAGGGGCGTGGTTCTCGCCACATGTCGTCGCAAGCCCTGCTTGACAGCGATATGGGCAAGCTCATCCTGCAGAATTTCGACGAAGTCTCCGCAATCACCTTTCGACATCTCATCGACTTCAGCGCGGCGATCCGAGAGCGCGTAGAGGCATCGGGTGGTCAGGTGCGGTACACGGCCTACGGCTACCATGGAACGGCGGTCCTGATCGACGGCAGTTATCGCTGGCAGACCTACACCAACTACACCCAAGGTTACGCCAAGATGCGCCTCGAAGGCATCGCGCAGGAAGCCTGGGCGGCGGGTATCAAGGCAACCGTTTATAACTGCCCTGAAATCCGGACCAATTCCTCCGACGTCTTCACGGGTATCGAGCTTCCCCTGATACCGCTGCTGCTCGCCTTGAAGAAGGAAAACGGCGGTCAATGGGCCGAAGAACAGTGGCAGGCATGTGAGCGGCTTCTGGCAGACGGCTTCACGATGACGGATGTCATCCAGAAAATTACCGATATGCAGGCCAACGAGGTCATGCGTCCGTTCTATGATTTCTCGGCGTGGCCCATGGCAAACAGCCAGGCACAATCCGATCTGACCATCGGCACGTCCAACGAGATCACGCAGATGCATCGGGACGGCAAGGCGATGATCAGCGACCACCTGAGTGCCCTCGTGGTGGAGGCGACCGGGCAGCTGATTTTTGGCGAAACCTCGGATCCCTCCGGTCCCGTCCAGTGGCTCAACCACGACATAGTGGCGCGCCGACTTAACGCATCCCACGTGCAAAAGCAGGCGCCCGCGATCTCGCATGGGGCGAAAGGCTCTCACCTCGAGGTTGCCTGACAGCTTCCCAATCTGGCTTAAAAGCTCGTTTCTCTCAGGGGCCAGAAGCGAGACGGGGTTGACGGAATCTTATAATTTCCATTCGATCATCACTTGGGGATAACAATTGGTGATCGAATTGTTATGAGGACGCATCTTTCGGCGCTCTTGCGCACCGCGCACGACTATCGATTTGCATACATGATACTGCTAACGCACATCGCATTGATGTTTGCACTGGTTTTGCATCTTGGCGTCGATCCGCACTACCGAACTGGGACGTTCTACCTGCGGTGGGCGTCGATGGCGATGCTAATCTACGCCCTCAGTTACATGCTTTGGACGGTCATCAAGTTCCTGATTGAGGGGCGAGAACGACCGACTGCAGCGCTTGTGGCGCACATGAAAGCGGTTCTATCTCGCGATGACCGCTTCGCCCACGCACTCCACTCCATGGTGATTTTCATCTCTATGATAACCGTGTTCGCCACGATCAAGTCGACGATCCCGGCGCTCAACCCCTTCGGCTGGGATCGAGTTTTGATCAATCTTGACCGCTTCATCTTCGCCGGGTTGGATCCCTATGTCGTGACGAGTGCCGTCTTTGGGAACGCATATGCCGTCGTCCTGTTGAACATCCTTTATAACATGTGGCTCATCGTCGTGGTCTGCTCAATGGTGTGGGCTGCGTGGACAAGCGATCACGTAAAGCGCCTGCGGTTTATGTTCTCTGCTCTGCTGGGTTGGCTTATCGCCGGCAACATCCTTGCAATCGCGTTCTCGTCAGTCGGGCCGTGCTTTGTCGCTCCGCTGTTGGGAGACCAGACATATTCGCCGCTGATGAAGTTGCTTACGGACATCGACGCTGAAACCGGCATGGTATGGGCATTGACCGCGCAGGACGTTCTCTGGTCATCCTATACGCGCGAGGCCGGCGCCATCTCTGGGATATCCGCCATGCCAAGTCTGCATGTCTTGTTCGCGGTCATCATTTCCTGCGCAACCTGGGGCATGGGGCGTATCCGCCGTTGGGCCGGGATCGGTTTTGCTGGGGTGATTGCTATCGGTTCCGTCCAGCTCGGCTGGCACTATGCGAGCGACGGAATATTAGGCGGAGCGCTGGCGCTCTTTTTCTGGAAAGCATCTGAATATCTGACGATTTGGACGCTGGACCGGCCGGCTAGAGTCGCTAACGCCTGATCAGACATCAAAGCCCTCGCAACCGAACTCGCCCATTTGTGGCGTTTTTTTTTCGTTGCCGGCGATCGCCTGCCGAAAACTCGTGCCCACTCGGCAGGACACCGGGCAAGGCGTCTCCGGCGTCGCGCCGCCTACTGCTATCTACAACGATACGTCGACCAAGCGACCAATGACGAATTGGTGGGATGGTACGACCACGGAAGCGATCTGACGCTCGCCAGCGGCGAATCCTTGACGCTCGACTTCGACGGCACCAACGGCGTCCTGACCCTCGCGTGATCGCGTTCGTCTATTTGGCACCAGAGGCGACGCTGACGGCTTCCGCCGGCACGTTCACCCTAACAGACGGGCATTTCGTCGGTCGGCAACCTGCTCGAACTCCATGCCGATCCGATGACCGGCCAGGTCGGCTGGCTCAACCTAAATGCCCTTGGCCAAGCGAAGGCGAACGTCCCCAGGTTCACGACATGGACAATGGGCGTTCGTTTCGTGCCGCAGAACTTCACCGCCAACAATGCGATCCTCTCCTACACCCAGGACGAGAACGCGAATACAAGCCGATCGACGCTGGGGCTGTGTGAAAACACTCCGGATCAGTTCGGCATCTGGAACTCCACAGACACTTGGTTGATGGTTGATGGACAGCGTGACGCCGTCCCCAGGCGTCGAATACCGTCTCAACCATACCCAGGCCACTACAGCGAACCGCAAGATCTATCGCAACGGCGTCGGGACGACCGACACCCTTTGGTCCAGAAACCATATATCGGCGCTGAAGACCTATCGCCGGCCGAGCGCGCCACGGGCTCGATCAACTACGTCTACCTGCGGAATGGCGAACTCTCGGCAAACTGGATCGCCGCTTAGGACAAGAGTTGGCGGACGCCGGATATATTCTATACGATAGCGTAAGTTCGCGGGGGGCTTGGGGTTGCAGGAAAATCCGGCACTAAACGGCGTTCGGGCCGCTGCTGTGGCCGCCGTCGTCGCGTTCCACTGCGGCGTTCCAGTCGCCCTCGGTGGCATGATCGGCGTCGATCTGTTTTTCGTCCTCTCTGGCTATCTGGTCACAACGATCCTGCGGGAAGGCCGGTCGCTCCTGGAGTTTTTCGCAGGACGGATCGTCCGGTTGTGTCCAGCGCTCTTCCTGATGCTTGCCGTGTATGCCGCCGTCGCGCCGTGGTTCCTGCTCGATCGCAACGTCACGTCGGATGTGTTGCTGGCCGGTCTGTATGTCTCGGACTATTCGATGGCCTTCTGGCACGAGCCGTTGATGCTTAACCACACATGGTCATTGGCCGTCGAGGCGAAGTTCTATCTTCTCTGGCCGTTCCTGATAGTCGCAACCCGATCAATCAAACAGGAAGCGCTGCTCTGGGTGCTGGGAGTAGCTTTCCTGCTGGCGACAGCATGGCGCGTGATAGACTGTTACGTCTGGCAGGATTGGTATCGCTCCTACTACCGGTTCGATACGCGCACGAGCGGGTTGATCCTTGGCGGCATGCTTGCCGTGATGCCGTGGAGACCGACTGGTGAACAGGCCGCAAAGATCGGAAGATATTCGATCTACGTGCTTCTCGTTGCGTTGATCTTCTTCCGGTTCCGCCATATCGGCATCATTGCCTGGGGTGGGATTGTCGTCGACTTAGCCGCGGCTTGTCTGATCCTTTCACTGATCTCGGGCGAGACGCCAGTTTCGCGGTTCTTGTCGCGGCACTGGATGCGCCATCTCGGTCTCTGGTCCTATTCGATCTATTTGTGGCACTACCCAATTACTCGCGCTCTTCGAGGCGAATGGGGTCCGATCCCCACTTTCATTGTTGTCGGGCTGTTGTCGATTGGTCTCGCGTCGTTGTCTTATTCCTACGTTGAGCAGCCAATGAGAGCTCTCTTTCGTCGCCGGAAGGCGACGGCCTGAATTAGCCCACTAAAGGACTCCTATGTCTATTGAGCCTTGCAGCGACGAACTGTTGCGCGAGACGGTCGCCGCGCATCCGTCGAAAAGGTCAGGTGAACCATGCCAACCCATCCCGTGCCTGACGACGTCGTCCGCCGAACGCTGGCCGCAAACTCGTGCCCTTTTCGGCAGGACACCGGGCAAGGCCCCCTCCGGCGTCGCTTTCTACCAAACCCCAGGATTGATTTGCCCGACGCCAGCAACACAATGACGAGTCGATCGGCTGGTATGACTACGGCTCCTCCGACCTGATGCTCGCCAGCGGCGAGTCTTTGCCCACCGACGTCGACGGCACGAATGGCGTTCTGAGCGGATGTTGAAACTGCTGATGGGGTGATCAACATGGCGGACGGCCCCGGCGGCCCGTTCCTTCTAAAACTGCGGGATCGGTGTACGGGATTGGTAACGCGATGCGATCCCGAACCAGATCAATAGCGTCGCCGCAAAGGAGACGTAGGCATCGACGGCATAATGCCAGCCCAAGTGTATCGACCCCAGAAATATCAGAACGAAATGGATCTTGAGTGCCCATCGTATGGCGGAATGAAAGCCTCTTGAAGCGAGGACCATCAGGAGTGCTGTCGCGTTGTGAAGGCTGGGCATGGCTGAAATTCCCATTTCGGAGCCTGCACCTGTGTGGCCCTGCCAGAGCATGTCCTGGACGTTGAGAGCAAAGATCGGCGCGTTTTGATCAGCAGCCTTGAGGTAGGACATCAGCTCGGCATAGGGGGATTCCTCAAGGCCGAGGTTGCCGAAAAAGCATGGGCCGGCCGACGCAAAGGCGGTTGCCATGAAACTACCGAGAATGATCCACAGCAGCGCAAAAGTGACGAGGAATTGAGTGCGCTGAGGTCGCTCGCTGAACGCAACAGCCATCCAAAACATCCACATCACCATGAACCAAATACCGTAGTTGATGCTGAGTAGGAACGTCACCGGCCAATAGCCCAAGAGCGGCTGAAGCCACTGCCACGGTAGCAGGCCGAAGTGAAGTGTTCGGTCAATACTGCTCAGCGTCTGGTCCCAAGCAAACTCAGGGAGATGAGTTTTCCACTGCCAAAATACGCTTGTAAGGATCACTTGTGCGCCGGCAACGGGGAGATAGAACGCTGCCGTTGCGAGTGAGATGCCGCGGATGTCGCGAATGATTGCGGTAATCGGGCGATCCGCGTGATTGACCAGGACATGATAAGTACCTCTCATTCCCGCCGCGAATAACGCCGTCATGGAGACTAGGCCAACCAAAGATATGACGAAGTACCAAATCCAGGCGCCTAGTGCCAATTCGATGATGCTAAAACCCAGCAGTAGATAAACAACCGACAAAGACATGGCCGCCGCATCACGGCGTGCACCAGCAAGCAATGCGCTCATAAATGTTTGAGGATTAAACATAGTCGCCCAAGTGATCCCGCCTCATCTAGAAGCGATAATACAATCAAGACCTGAAAGTCCTCTTAATCCGTCGAGGGATGATCGCATGTGTGCATCGACGCACCTGGTCGACCGCAGGCCCCGCAGAAGAGCCTCGAACGCGGCGCGCGCGCCCTGATGTTGTCGACGCCGGTAAGCGACCTTGTTCGTTTGCCAGCGTCGTCCGTTTAGTCGATCGCTTGGCGGCACTTCTGTCATGAAGAAACGCAAAACGCGCGCCGGGCGGCCTTGGTCCTGTCATTCAACCGGATCGAGGATATCGGCCGTATTGTTTTTTGGCGAGCCAACGCTTGCCCCGATCTTCCACATCGTCATCAGCTCGGCCGGGAACGGCTTCATGAGGTCGTGCGCCTCGGGTTCCGGAGACAGCCAGCGATCGTAGTCCTGGGGTGGAGGATCGCCAGCATGCGGTCATTAATCGTCGCCATCATTTCATTCGGTTCGCAGGTGACGACGCTGAAGGTGCACGAACGGCTCACCCGACTTAATGGCGATAGCGTAGGGCTGCTTATTTTTGCGGGCTCCGTGAATGTGAACAAGTCGGCGTGGACGTCGAAGATGCCGCTGTGAGCTTCTCCAACTTGCCGCTTTGCGACTTAGTCAATCTGGCGTCTTCTGTTCACCGGACGACGGGTTCACCATGATAGCGGCGGTTTGACGGCTTCGACACGCCAAATCCAACTTCCATCATCAGGCGCGGAGACTGTTTTGCCAAGGTTCCCATATGAAAGCCAAAAGGATCCTCCACAAAACCCGTACCCGCGTTTCCGATCATAGTAATGGCACTGTCCTCACCGTAGAAGCCCAGCACCTCATCTGCCGGATGCCCGACCAGTAGCGTCAGTTGATGCTTGACACGGCGACGGTTGTGGCTGCCCCGCACATAAACATGCGGCCCGGCGTCCGCATCGACGTCAGTGAGGTAGAAGAAGAACTTCAACATCCGCCAATCGTCGAGATCAAAATGGAACTTGAACGAGGCACGGCTGAGATCGGCCTCTGAAGCAGACTTCGTCGGAAAGCTCCACCATGTTCGCGTCGTGATGAGTTTGGCCTCGCCTCCGAGGTAGTGCCTTGCCACGTTGAGGAGCAATGGGTCCCGCTGCACGGCCAAAGCGGCATCGCACTGCAGAACCCGCTCGAAATGATGGCCGCTCAGTATCGTGCGGCCAAAACGCCGCTCGGCGTCCGCGTGCTCATCGGCGAGAAACTCCACCTTGCGCTCGAAGTTGCCAAAACACGGCGTTTCGCGGCCGAACCGGGCGATTTCCTCGCGGATCGGCGCAGGCAGCGTCAGACCGGCAAAGATGCCGGTTCGCCTGAGTTCGGTCGCGATTGCCTCCGCCTGAAGGTTGCCGAACATCGAAGGCGTAGCGTCGTCAGTGGAGCGCACGGGTTTGGCGGTCAGCCAGTGGGCCTTCCGGAACGGCATTGTCCGCGCCAGCAGGAACATCGGCAGCCAGGCGGGATTCTCCCGCACGTCCGTTAGATAGGTTGGTACGCGTGCAGCCATGCGGCGGAACGCCCCGCCGCTGCGGGCTATGGTTTCCAGGTCGTTCGATTTGGATTTGGGTGTGTCGAACATCTGATATCCTTAAATGGCGACGAGGTTTTGGTGACAAAACCTTGTTCTTGACCCCACAGTCCCGGCCAAACAGTAAGCGCTAATGTTTGTGTTGCATTGCAGCAAAATTAAGATCGCGGGCATGTCGCGACCGGGTATGTCGATGGGCTGTCCAGCGAGCAGTTCCAGATCCGGAGCGGCGGCGAATGACGTTGATGACGTCACGGGCGAACTCAGCTCCGTCTGAGCACGGCTCAACGACCACCCGAGACCGCTTTGAAAGCCGCGCCAAGTGTCACGAACCATTTGCGTTCCGGTGACGCTCCGGCGGTCGGTTCCGCTGACCAATTCTTCGGAAGCCCATGCAATCCGATTTCGTGCGCATTCCAGCGTTGTTCCCGGGCGTTCGACCGTAGCGGTTGGCAAAGCTAGGGACATTCACGCGACTGGCCGTGACGTTCTAGCCGGAGCTCGGTTGCGGCTCGTTGAAGCCGTATCCTACGGCCAATGTAACCGTAACATACTTCCCCTCGCGCCCCCGGTAGCGCAACAGATGTGTGCGGGGAGTTTCTCCGGCGATCAACCGTTCACTATGGGGGTAGCATGTCGATGAGAACCAGACTGTTAGGAGGGGCGCTGGTCGCGTTCCTCGCGCTGACGGGCGCGGCCCGTGCCGACACCATCAGCTTCGCCGATGCGGTGAGCACGCTCGCCAGCGACTGCGGATCCGACATCAAGAAGTTCTGCAAGGGCCTGAACCTCGGAAACGGCCGCATCCAAGACTGCCTGGAGGCACATGCCGCGAAGGTTTCGCCCACCTGCACGGCGACACTGGTGGGCGTCACTGCCTCGATCGAGCAGCGCCTTGCCGCCCAGTCGTCGTTCACGACGATCTGCAAGCATTACGTCGCTCAGTACTGTGGCGACGTGAAAGGCGAGGGCAACATTCTTGCCTGCCTGAACAAGGCGACACGCGTGAAGGAAGGCCAGTGCGGCCAGGCTATCACCGATGCCGGATGGCGGTGAACAATGTTGAAGGGACACAGGATCATGAAGAGCTTTCGACTTGCAACGATGTTTGCCGCCGGACTGCTGCTGGCACCCGGCCACCCATTCTCGCAGGACCTGAGCGGCCCGCAGGTCGTGCGCACGCTTGACAGACTGGAGGGAGCCGCTCCCGCCGTCGACATCGCGTTGCTTGTGGAAGAAGCGGCTGCGAGTGCAGGCAAGGGCGTCGCCGCGCTTCCTAACTGGCAGAAACTTTCGCAGCTGTCGCAGCTCATCGTCGAGATCGACTTCGAGAACGATTCCGTCGCCATCGAACCGAAATCCTATCGTACAGTCGGCTTGATCGCCGACGCCCTGCATCATCCGAACCTGCGGCGCTACAAGTTCCTTGTCGTCGGACACACGAGCTCAACGGGCGATGCCAAGCACAATCTGGATCTCAGCCAGAAGCGGGCAAATGCGATTACGGAGGCCCTGTCGACGACATTCGCTGTCGCGCCGGACCGTCTGTTCGCGATCGGCGTCGGCGAGGAATGGCCAGTAGATCCGGCGAACCCGAAGGCTGCCGACAATCGGCGCGTTCAGCTCGTGAACCTCGGTCTCGTGAAGTAACATGAGTGATTGGTTTTTCATCTTGTAGTCAGGGGTCTCGCTGTCCCTGCCGGTTGCGTCAGAACCAGCATCGCCGCGCCATCGCGTGGCGATGCTGTCGGCGTTTACGACCAAACTTTTGGCGGCCGTCACCTCGTGGGCAACATCGACTGAGCCAGTTTCATTCCGTGACAAAATTGGATCTTTTTGGAGGGATCGTCATGAATATTACGCGACGTGAGGTTGTCGGGATGTCTCAGCAACTGACCGTCCCTCCCAACCCGGGTTCATACGAAAGGAGCCGCTGCATGACACATGCGGAGTTCGTCGTGCACCTTCGGCAAACTTATGCTGGCCTCTTCGATCCAGACGCGAGCGAGGAGGCTTGGTCCCTTTTCCTAACTGCGAACACGGGCTGGAACGAATTAATCGAAGAGTATGTGCGGCGCGTGGAAGTCTTCCTCGCCAAACACGGGCTGCTTTCCAAGCTCTACATTCGGCAAATAGAGGAAAAATGGGGTGGCCTTCGCTGCTATCTCAGTCCGACGAATGGCTATCGGCCGTCGGCAGAAGTAGCCGCCGCGCTTGGTGTGATCTACCACGAGATTGCGGAGCGATCCTACCACACGTGTGACGTCTGCGGTGGGGCCGGTCGATTGAAGTCAAACAACGGCTGCTACCTAACCCGGTGCAACGACCACATCGCTGACCGGAGGCTCGCAATAGGCTGTCGCAAGATAGGAACGGAGCTCTAAGCACAAAATACGTTGCGAGTACGGATGATATGGAGGAGATCGAATTGGATACCGCTGGCAACGCACCTGACGGGATTGGCGACGCCGCGACGCCGTTGTCCTGGGAAACCAACCTTGTTGACGGCTTCGAAGGCGACAGCTTCTCGCCTATGGGTGGGCTCTATTACCGCGACAATGTCGAGCAACGTGCAGGCTCAGTCGAGTTTCAGCGCGACGTCACCTTTGGTAGTGCCGGCGCGTTGAAGCTAAGCGTCCGACCGCTCTGGGAGGGCGAAGACGATCGAAGCGAGCGGGCCGAGGTGTGGGAACGCACGACACTGCGCGTACCATATGACAAGGCGGTCTGGTACGGCTTTTCCGTCAGGTTTGCCGATCCCATCCCGCAAGGGGACCACCGCCATGTGATCGCCCAATGGAAGCGCGAGATCGGTCCGGAGGCGAGGGGTGACTTCAGTCCGTTCCTGGCGCTTCGTCTCGTTCGCGGCCGACTGTTTGCGACCGTTGAGACCACTTTTCCGGTGATCTCGCGGCGCCCTTCTTTGTCGACCGGCGCATCGGCCCTCACCCCGGTTTTTCTGCGGCCGGAAAAGCGGCAGATGCGTGCGCTGGTTGCCACCGACCCTGGCTGGAAGCCACAGGACGGGCGCCTGTTCACGGCCTACAGTGATCGCATCACCGTCATCCACCGGGGTAATGAGCTGCCGACGCCGCATAGTGGATGGATTGACTTTGCGGTGATGACCCAGCCGGGACCGGATGGCACAGGGCATATCGAACTCTTCGCCAACGACCGCTGGATCGTGACGGTCCGAGGCCATATCGGGCATGAAGAACATGGGCTTGGCTCTCGGCAGTATTTCAAGTTCGGCCCGTACCGCTCGGCGGCCCAAGGGGAATGGACGCTCTACTTCGACAACTTTCGCCGCTCCACACGCAGTGAAGACGTTCTTGGATCCGCCGGACTTGCGGCGCTACGCTCAGCATCAGATTAAATTCGACCGACCGCTTGAAAGGATCCCGCAATCGCACCGTCCTGATCCTCAAGCACGTCCAGAGGCGAGATCTCAACCGCGCCTGACGCGGAGGCCGCGCACGCCGATGTCGCCGTGCACGCCGGCCCCGTCAAACGTGACCTATTCCAGACGTTGTCAATGACGGTCGGTCCAGGCCCCGAGATGTCGGCCGCAGCCGAGGGGCTGCTGCTGCGAGAGCTGCATGCAGCAAGTCAAAGTGCTACAGCGACCTTTGCGCGTCTAATAAGGCCCGCGGCGCTGTAGCGCGAGATATCTCTTTCGAGGCCCTGTCATGCCGCTGTGCCCGATCCACTTGCCCGGCCGATCACCGGAATTTAATCCCGGCGCGAGAACCGCAGGTCCCGACAGAAACGCCGGTATGTTACCGTATCATCTGGTCCCGCGGACTAAAGGCGTGACCATCTCTGCGACTCGCAGACTATCTTCATCACGCAGCCCTTGAGGGTGACCGTGTCGCCGGAGACGCTGATGGTTCCGTTGTAGGTCTTCTTCGCGTCGGGATCGGTGATCTTGCCAGAATAGCTGCCGCTGCCGCTTTCAAACGCGCCGATCTTCTCGCCTGCATGTTTGCCGCTCTTCAGCGTGATGCAGAAGCCGCCGCCGCACGGCTCGATCGCGGCGGTGTCGCCGAGCGTCGTCTTCCAGTTTCCGACGATCGGGTCGGCTGCGCTCGCCAGTCCGGTCGACATTAGCAGCGCTGTGACGGAGATCAGGATGGGTTTCACCGCATCGTCCTCGCATGGCTGGCCCGCCAACGGACCGATGTCCGATTTGGACCACACATCCGCTGCCGACCGCAAGAAACACGCCGTATGTTACTGTAACCTACATGGCGTCGTCCGGATTCTGTGCCATCTTCATGATGACTGCGCGGATGTGCGGGAACCCCTCACGTCGCCGGTCCGGGGGGCGATGGAATGAAATACGATACGGCGTTCGCCAAGCGCAGGTTTCCCGGGCAGACGCAGGAGATCGATGCGCTTGCCTCCCGCAATGAAAGCTTCCGAGAACTGTGCAACGACTTTTCCATCGCGGACCAACTCGTGCGGGACTGGGAGTCGTCTACAGCTCCGGAGCGAGATGAACGGTACGCCGAGGCGCTCGAACTCATAGATGGCCTTGGCAAGGAAATCCACACCATGCTGGATCTTGACAAGGTCGTGCCATTCCCTGCCCCCCGTTGAACACGCGATCTCCGCATCGTCGCGGCACTGCGGCGGCTACAGAAAAGGAACAACATGCCTCGGTTGATGGCGATCATCCTCATCTTCGCGGTCGCGCTGATCGTGGCGGCTTTGACAGTCTGGGGTTCCCTGGCCCTCTGGTTTCGCCTTTCCCTGCCTGATGCCGGACGGGCAATTGGCGCTGGCGTCTTCCTCGTCTTCGGTCTCTTCACTATAGCGGCGCTTGCCAGCCGGCTGCGCGTGAGGGCCATCCTTTCGTTCGCTGTCGTCTTCGCCCTTGTTCTCTTCTGGTGGAGCTCGATCAAGCCGGAAGCGAACGCTGCATGGGCACCGGATGTCGCCCGGCAGGTCACGGGTAGGATCGACGGAAATTCGCTGACCTTGACAGATGTCCGGGACTTCGGGTGGCGAAGCAATTCCGACTTCACGGAGCGCTGGACGACACGGACCTACGATGTGAGCAAAGTGAAGACCGTCGACCTGTTCATGTCATACTGGGCAGGGCCGAAGATCGCACATGTCATCTTCAGCTTCGGCTTCGAAGACGGAGAGCAACTCGCCTGGTCGATCGAGGTACGCCACAAGGTCGGTGGCGCGTTTTCTCCTCTTGCCGATCTCTTCAAGAACGACCCTTTGGTGATCCTTGCCGCGGAAGAACGCGACGTTGTCGGCGTCCGCTCCAACGTGCGTGGCGAGGACGTCCAAGTCTATCGGCTGAGGGCCAGTCCAGAGCAGGCACAAAATCTGCTACTCGAATACGTCGCCGAGGCCAACGCTCTCGCCCGGACTCCGCAGTTCTACAATTCGATCACGACGAACTGCACGACGACGGTCGCCAAGCTGATGCGAGTCGCCGGAGACAAGGTCCCGTTCGACTGGCGGCTGATCGTCAACGGTTATCTTCCCGACTACGCCTATGACCGGGGAGCCATCGACACGTCGATGCCGCTTGCCCAGTTGCGAGAGATTTCCAAAATCGACGAGCGGGCGCGGGCGGATGGATTGTCGACCGACTTCTCGAAGGCAATCCGCGTCGGAGTGCCCTCCCCGGCCGCCGCTGCCACACCGTAACCTACAGCAACATACCGAGGAAATCGCGACGATGTCGCGTGATGCGCCCTTTCAGGAGTCGGCCAGGCGAAGCTTCGCCTACGCCCTCAATCAGGACGGAACTCCTGAAGCTCGTTAAGCGCGTTCAGAACACCGCCACGGCTGCGGCCCTACCGATGATGGCGACCGCACCAATGCCGACTCCGGCCGAAGCCCGCCGTGCGGTGGTTGGCTGCGGAGCGAGAGGATGTGCAATATCGTACACTGTTCACCACCCTATATTTCTCCCGGTGGTTCTGTCTCGACAGCGCCACACTTTACGGCTGCGAAACCTCTTTCAAGTGTGGACGAGATGCCCTTCGGGAGGTAGGTTGCATAAGGGGATTCCAATACAAGCAAAAACTGCTCGCGTTCTGTGACCGGTGAGGAGAATGCATGCAGACCTCGGTGTCGTCGCCGGTTGATCGGGCAGAGCGCCCCTGTCCGACCCATGAGGAGGTCAGGGCGCAACTTGCGCGGATTCTCTCCAGCCGCGAATTTCCTAGTGGTGGACGCGGCGCTGCCTTCCTGAAGTATGTTACCGAGGAAGCGCTTGCAGGCCGGGCGCACCGTCTCAAGGCGTATTCGGTTGCCATCGAGGTGTTCAACCGCAGCGCGGACTTCTCTCAGGACGATCCCATCGTGCGGATCGAGGCCGGACGTTTGCGCCGGGTCATCGAACGCTACTATCTTACTGCAGGCCAACACGATCCGATCCGCATTGACATCCCCAAGGGTGGCTACGTGCCAACCTTTACATGGAATGACGCGCCGGCGCCGGCAGAGGCGGCCGACGATGAACTGAGCGAAGACGGCGGCGGACGCCGGGCCTTCACATGGCGGCATCTCGGCTGGCCCGTGCTGGCCGTGTTTGTAGCATTCGTTTGCGCGGGACTTGGCTATTACGCAGGCGGTCTGACGGGGGCAGCCTCCAGTCGTTCCGTCGGGCAGATTCCGGACGAGCCGACACTCGTGATCGCACCCTTCGCGGACCTGGGCGATGGCCCGCAGGCTGCACGCTATGCCGTCGGGCTAACCGAGGAGCTTCTCACCGCCCTTCCCCGCTTCAAGGAGATTATGGTCTTCGGCCGCGAGACATCGAAGTCACTGCCTCCCGATATCGAGACATCGAAGGTTCGCGATGGACTGGGCGCGCACTACCTTCTCGCAGGTGGGGTCCGCGTTGCGGGGGACAAGGTTCGCGTGACAGTGCGCCTGGTCGAAACCTCCAACGGATCGATCCTGTGGTCGCAGGACTACGACGAGGATCTGGACACCCACGAACTCTTCGCCATCCAGTCCGATGTCGCCAGCAAAGTGGCTACGGCCATAGCCCAGCCTTACGGCATCATCGCGAAATCATTGGCGGCTAACCCGCCGCCGGACGATGTGGGCGTCCATGACTGTATGCTGCGTTTCTACGCCTACCGCGAGAAGCTGGCCCCGGAAGAACACCTGGCCGCGCGCGACTGCCTGGAGAGCGCTGTGGCGCGTTTCCCGGCCTACGCCACAGCTTGGTCGATGCTCTCGATTGTCCATCTCGACGAGGGCAGATTCCAGTTCAACCCTCAGAGTGACAAGGTTCCCGCGATGGAGCGCGCGCTCGGTTCGGCGCGGCGGGCAGTCTCGCTCGAACCTGACAACACGCGCGCCCTGCAGGCGCTCATGACGGCTCTCTTCTTCAACAACGAGCCGAAGGAGGCGTTCGAGGTCGGCGAGGAGGCGCTCGCCGCCAACCCGAACGACACGGAGTTCCTCGGAGAGCTCGGAACGCGCATCGCGTTCTCGGGGCAATGGGAGCGTGGTGCGGAACTGCTGGATCGTGCGATCAAGCTCAATCCAGGCGGAGCCGGATATTACTTCGGGACGCGCGCCCTGATCGCCTGCATGCTCCAGGATCATGAGAAGGCGGTGCGGCTGATCCGCAAGGCCGACCTGAAGAAATTTCCGCTCTTCCATGGCGTTGCGGCGGTCATCTACTCTGAGGCCGGGCTGTTGGCAGATGCAAGGCGCGAGGGCGAGGTGTTCATGAAGATGCGCCCCGACTATCTGCCCAACATCGTGGCCGAGAACCGGAAGAGAAACCTGCAGCAGAAGGACAGCATGCGCATCATCGCAGCGCTTCGACGGGTCGGACTGCCAGTGCCAAGTGCGAGAGATGTCGAAGCTGAATTCAGGGTTTCCGACGCCGCGCACCGCCCGTGAACGCCGTATGCTACAGTAACATACGTTCCTTTTTCCCGCCGGATCCGTCACTCTCCCGATGCATGAACTGGTCCCCAAGTTGGACATAGCGCCAACCATCCGCATCAGATGGAAGGCAGTGCAATGGCCACGAACGCATCGACCCACATCCTGCCGACCGCGACCGCAATCACCTTTGGCGCGGGGGTGACCTTCAAGGCGGTGGAGTAACCACCGCCTCGCTGGCACTTTCACAATAAGATAAAGGCGCTGCGCTGTCGCAACGAGTGGGAACCAGGCGTAGATTTCAGCACCAAATGGTGCTATTTATAATGCCAGAATTAGGAAACCAGATAATGCGATCGACTATCAACCTCGACGACGCTCTGATGGAAAGAGCCAGATCCCTAACCGGTACAAAAGAAACCGCCGCTTTAGTCCGCCACGCGTTGGAGACGCTTGTTCGTGTGGAGTCGGGAAAACGCCTCATCGCGCTCGGAGGAACTATGCCCGATGCGGAGGCGGCCCCACGCCGCCGGAGCGCAGCGACCAAGTGATACTTGCAGACACTTCTATCTGGATTGATCATTTCCGCCATGTCGATGCAGAGCTGCGTAGGATTATTGAGGACGATCGCCTACTCTGCCATCCGGCTGTGATTGGCGAACTGGCGCTTGGCAGCCTTCGGGATCGCGGGAGCGTGATAGCTTTCCTGGCCGCTCAGCGCGAAGCGTTCGTCGCAACGCACGACGAAGTCATGACGATGATTGATCGCCACGGCATTTTCAGCATGGGCATTGGCTACACTGATGCCCACTTGCTGGCCTCGGTCCTCCTTGATCAGCGAGCGGCCTTATGGACCAGAGACAAGCGTCTGCGGGCAGCGGCCGAAAAGACGGGGGCTTCACTGCACACGCCTGCCAACACGCGGAACGAGATGCTGAAATAATGATGCTACAGCGCCGCGCGTCTTATTAGACGCACAAAGGTCGCTGTAGCACTTTGAACGGCTGCATGTTTTTATCCTTAAATCGAATAGGATTTATGCTGAGCGGCTGATGCGCTCGTGGCCTCAAACGCGCCAGAACCAGACCTTAGCTGCTCTCGCCCCTTCCAAGACATTGGCCGGCTCCGCCAAAAGAGCAAATCCTCGGCCGAGAGCGGACCGCGCATGTCCTCGAACGGCAATCAGCGTTCGGGCAAACCTGCTTGCCGCAAACCCTCGGCCATCTGCTCTTCCCAATGCGGTATGTTTTGAAACCAGGGCAGCGCTCGATACCACTCGATTGTAAAGCCTGGCTCGGCCGCCAATAGCTTCTGCGCGGCCCATCGGGCGGTCTCCAGGTCTCCGCTCATCGCCGACCAAGCGGCGAGATGGCGATAGGACCAGGTCACGTCAGGATAGCTGTTGATGACCTCCTGGGCTATCGCGATGGCCTGTGAAAGAGAACCCTCCATGGCCAAAGAAAAGGCCATCCCTAATCTCATGTTGAATGTGAGCGGATCTCTTGGGCTCAGGGTCATCCCACGCTGGAAGCGTTCCGGCGCGCGAGTGGCTTCGCCCTTGTAGATCGCGATCCAGCCCAGGCGCGCCCATGCCCAGGCATTGTTTGGATCAAGCGCAAGGGCCTTTTCGATAAAGATGGTGGCGCGCTGCTGGTCGCCGCAGATGCTCATTGCCGCGCCGGCGGCAGTCAGCGCGGTTGGATCATCGCTGATCGAGCCTGCAGCTTCGACCGCTGCGCGCGCCTTTTCCAGCTCAGGTTTCGGTTGTTCTGTCCATAGGTAGGAGGCGTTTGAGGCGTGGCACCACGCCAAAAGTGCATGCGCGCGACCATAGCTCCGATCGACGGCGATCGCTTGCTGAAGCAGTTCGATCGCCTGGTTGTTGGTATCCTTGCGGCGGCCCCAAAGGTACGGGTAGGCGCGCATAACGAGATCATAGGCCCGCAGGCTGGTCGGCGGCTTGCGCTTGGCCAGCTCGATCTCTGCATTGCGGATGACCGGATGAATGGCGCCTGCCACCTGCGCCGCGATCCGATCCTGGAACTCGAAAATATCTTCGATTGCGCCCTCGTAACGATCGGACCAGAACTGGGTCCTTGTCTCCGCATCGACCAGTTGCACGGAAATGCGCAGTCGGTCGCCGCCCCGGCGAACGGTGCCTTCGACCACATAATTGACGCCGAGTTCCCTGCCGACTTCACGCACGTCGACGAAGCGTCCCTTGTAGGTGAATGCGGACTGTCGCGCGATTACAAAGAAATCCCGAACGCGCGAGAGCGCGGCGGTGATCTCCTCTACAACGCCGTCTACGAAGTATTCGTCGCCCTGGCCGCTGAGGTTGTCGAAGGGCATGACGACGATTGACGGCTGGTCCTTGCCACGGCGGGCCGCAAGTAATGGCGCGGACGCGATGCTGCCTCCGACAGGCATCTCTTGCTGCCAATCGACCCGGAAGACGAAGATTGGCCGGGGGATATTCTTCAAGCTCCGTTCGCCGAGGCTGGTCAGCGCGAACGGCACCTTGCCGTCAAGATGTTCGCGCACCGATGCGGAAATGCAGATGCCTGACGGAGCGGCGATCTCCTGCACACGTGCCGCGATATTGACGCCGTCGCCGAGCAGATCGTCTCCCGACACAACGACGTCACCCAGATTAACGCCGATGCGGAATTCCAAGCGGCGATCGGGTGGGAGGGCTTGTGAGAGACTGAAGAGACGGCGCTGGATTTCTACTGAGCACCGGACGGCCTGAACAGCGCTTGGGAACTCGGCGACAAGGCCGTCGCCTGCGCTACCGAAGATACGGCCACCATGCTCGCTAACCAATTCGTCAATCCGACCGCGGCATAGATCGAGTGCGCGAACCGTACCCTCCTCGTCCAGCGCCGTGAGGCGGCTGAAGCCGGCAACATCGGCTGAAAGGATGGCTGCAAGCTTTCGATCCACAGCGGTGAACGCTCCTGCGGCGCACGATATCGTTATCGTTGGGCTAATATGCGCGCATTTTCCCACATTCACAGATGTTTTTCGCCAGCGAGATCGGATGAAGGACCGCTTTTGGGCGTGGTCACGTCGTGCCCGCAGCCATGCTGCATGACAGGTTTCCCACCCCATTTGCGACCTTGCTGGTGCGCGCTGGTCGAATCTCTGCGTCATCCGTTCTAGTTAGAGGGGCGTGCAAAAGCCGTGCATTTTATTCTTATCTGTTCTCGTAGCGAGCCTGGCAAACAGTTGGACCTGATCGGACATGATCTCAATTTTTAATGTGTCTCACTGTAGAGATTGTCCACAGTGCCCAGATTGAGGAACCTGCCGTGAAATTGTTCGACTGGCTGATAGGATATAAACCGGCGCCGAATGGCGTGGACCGCCAATCCGCGGCAGCGCTTCGCAATGATCTTCTCGCCATCAATAGAAAGACTGCGCCGTTCATCATTCGCGACGGCAAGCCGGAAGGCGTTGATCTCGTCGCCGAATGGAAGATCGTTGATGCCCGCTGGTACGAACTATTTGCCAAAGCTGGGCTGCAAAGGGTGTTCAAGGTGTTGATGAAATTCGATGCTGCCAATTGCGAAGTTCGCGCCGTCGATCAGGAATGGTCTGTCGAATGGCGCGCCGGCGTGCCCACACTTACTTTGAGCGCTAATGCGTTTCGCGGTCGAAAGTGGGAAAAAAGCTTCGACATGGCCTTCGCCTTCAAGGAAGATTTGTCCTACGGCAAGGTTTACGAATATCGCTTCAATACCACCGAAATAAAGACGCCCCTAATCGAAGCCGCTCATCGGACCGGCTGGGGTTGGAGAGGCGTGGCGTTCGGGAAGTTATGACTGCGTCACTCTTCACATGCGGAAGACAGGCAGGCGCTCTTTGCCGTGGCAGTTCGCACTGCCGCATGTCTGCTGGCTGATCACCTATCAGCTTGCAGGCTGGCTCAGAGCAACCACCCTCTCATCGCCGGAGCTGCGCGCATCGACAACGAGCACGTCTTCGTGATCGACAGCCACCATCCCGAATGGCCTGCGGAGCGGTAGGCAACGCGCCGCTATCTGCGGACGGCGCCGCTCACGGAAAGCGACAGGATCGCCGCGTCGGCGATTTCCGCAAGGCGGGCACTCGGCCCCTGCTGTCCGCTGCTTTGCTGGGCGACACGCGCGCCCTCGATCAACAACAGCAACGTGTCGCAGAGCAGTTCCGCATTGGCGACACCGGCCTTGCGGCAAAGCTCCACAACGCGATCGCGTTGCGCATCCTTGAACTTCCGGATCACCGACCTGCCGGGATGGTCCTCGTCCGTCAGCTGGACGGCGGCGCTCATCATTTCGCAGTAGCAATCGTCGTCGCCGAGGTGCTCGGCGATCCGCCGGACCCAGGCCCTGAGCTGCGCCAGCCCGTCGCCGGGGTGGGCGTCCTCCAGCTCCCGCCAGAAGCCGTCCATCTCCATTCCCGCGCGCTGAAGACATTCGACGATGAGTTCATCCTTCGAATTGAAGTGACGGTAGAGTGTCATCTTGTTGCTGCTGGCGGCATCGGCGATGGCGTCGACGCCGATCCCGCGAATGCCGTGCCTGCGGAACAGCTGGCGGGCCGCCTCGACGAGGCGATCGCGCGGCGAAAGACGTGGTTGCTTGCGGGAATCCGTGGTCATCGCATTCGGCCCGACGTCGTCGGCATGGAAAAACTTGCCCCTTGACGACCCGTTGGCGACAGATAACATGCGACGATGTTACCGACCAGTAACATTTTCGCCAGCGGCGCATCGAGGAGTGGCCGTTTGTCGCGAGGGCGCTTCCGGGACACGGCGGTAACTGCAGAAGAATTTCTAGCGTAATGTCGGTGGGCGCGGTCGTCGGGCGTCTTTTAGCCAGAGTGCACACCGCACAGACTTGTAAGTTTCGATCACGTTCAAGATTTGGGTCGCTCCGGCCCATCGTGATCTCGTGCTGGAGCCTTACGATGCGCATGCTGGATGGGCCGAAGGCGAAGAACCGCACCGCTGACCGCAAGGTCCGCGTGGCAGACGTCTGCCTGCCCGTTTTCGAGATCTCCCGAAATGCCGCCAGCATCGCTGCCGCAGACATTCTGCCCTTCGAACGCTCCAATCGCGGGGCACTTTACCACAACGGCGCCCCGTGGACCGTTCACGGCGGCGCCTTGCAGGGATCGATCCCGCCATGATCGACTTCTTCATTCACCGGCCGATCTTCGCATCGGCGATCGCGATCATCATGACGCTTGCCGGCGGCATCTGCTATTTCCTGCTGCCTATCTCGCAGTTTCCCGACGTGACGCCGCCACAGATCGTCGTCGCCGCCAACTATCCGGGTGCCAGCGCCCAGGTCGTCGCCGATACGGTGACGACGCCGCTCGAACAGCAAATCAACGGCGTGCCGGGCATGCTCTATATGACCTCGACGAGTTCGAATGACGGCTCGTCGCGGATCATCATTTCCTTCGAAGTGGGCTATCCGATCGACGTCGCCGCACTCGACGTCCAGAACCGCGTTTCGCAGGCAGCCTCCTCGCTTCCCGCGCTCGTCAACCAGACCGGCGTGACCATTGCCAAGCAGATCCCGAACTTCACCGTGCTGGTGAGCCTGGATTCGCCCGACAATTCGGTCGATTTCGCCTCCGTCAGCAACTACGCCTACCTGCAGATCCTCGATCCATTGAAGCGCCTGCCTGGCGTCGGCGACGTCCAGCTCTTCGGCGAGCGTCGCTATTCGATGCGCGTCTGGCTCGATCCCGACCGTCTGGCCAATCTCGGCATCACCGCCGTCGACGTGCAGAACGTCATCGCCGAACAGAACATCCAGGTCGCAGGCGGCAAGATCGGGCAATCGCCGGCACCAGCCGGGACACCCTTCGAGATGCAGATCAACGCGCTCGGTCGGTTGAGCGATCCGGCGCAGTTCGGCGATATCGTGCTTCGGGCCGACCAGACGACCGGGGCGACGACGCGGCTGCGCGACGTGGCGCGCATCGAACTCGGGGCACTGCTCTATTCGTCGTCGGTCACCTTCAACGGCAAGGAAAGTGTCGTACTCGCCGTATTCCAGGCGCCTGGTTCCAATGCGCTCGACCTGCAAAGCCGCGTCCAGGCCAAAATGGATGAACTGTCGCAGCGCTTCCCCGCAGGCATCGCCTACCACATGTTTTACGACACCACCCGCTTCGTCTCGGCGGCGATGGAGGATGTGGTGTTTACGTTACTCGAGGCGCTCGCCCTCGTCGTCTTCGTCGTCTTCATCTTCCTGCAGAACCTGCGCACTACGATCATTCCGACGATCGCCATCCCGGTGTCGCTGATCGCGACGCTGGTCGTCATGTATCTGTTCGGCTTTTCGCTGAACATGCTGAGCCTGCTCGGCATGGTGCTCGCCATCGGCCTCGTGGTCGACGACGCGATCGTCGTCGTCGAGAACGTCGAACGTCAGCTTGAGGCCGGCCTGCCGCCACTTGCCGCTACGCGCAAGGCGATGCAGGAAGTGACAGGCCCGATCATCGCGACCACCGCAGTCTTGCTTGCGGTCTTCATTCCGGTCGCCTTCATCCCGGGCGTTGCCGGCAGCCTTTACAACCAGTTCGCCCTGACGGTCGCGATCTCGGTCGCCTTTTCCGCCTTCAACTCGCTGACCCTCAGCCCGGCGCTCAGCGCCGCCTTGCTGCGTTATCGCGGCGAGCCGCGCTTTGCGCTCTTCCGTTGGTTCAACACCGGCTTTCACGCACTGTCGGATGGTTATGCACGCAGCATAGCCGGGCTCGTGCGCTGGCGCTGGGCGCTGTTTGCGCTCTTCCTCATCGCCATCGGCTCGACCTACGCGCTTTGGCAGCGCACGCCGTCGACCTTCCTGCCGGTCGAGGACCAGGGTTACTTCTTCGTCGTCATCCAGCTTCCCGACGGCGCCTCGCTCGAACGCACCCAGGCCGTCGCGCGGCGGTCCGAAGAGATCCTGCGCGGCACGTCAGGTGTCGATTTCGTCGGCTCCGTCGTCGGCTTCAATTTCCTGTCCTTCGCCGCCCAGTCGAATTCCGCCGTGCAATTCGCGGTTCTGAAGCCATGGGATGAACGTCCCGCGGCACAAGGCGCTTCGGCGCTGCGCGAGGCGGTGCAGCCGCAATTGCTGCAGATCCCGGACGCCCTGGTGCTCGCCTTTGATCCCCCGTCGATCCAGGGGCTCGGCGCGACCGGTGGCTTCGAGTTTCAGGTCGAAGATCTCGCCGGGCGCAGTGCACAGGCGCTCAGCGACACAACCCAGGCGCTGATTGCCGAGGCGCGCAAACAGCCGGAGATCAATCCTTACCAGCTCTTCACCACCTTCAGCACGTCGAGCCCGCAATTCGACTACGATCTCGACCGTGACAAGGCGAAACTGCTCGGCCTCAACCTGCCGGATATCTTCAGCACGCTGCAGATCTATTTCGGCTCGCTCTATGTCAACGACTTCAACCTGTTCGGTCGCACCTTCCGCGTGACGCTGCAGGCCGATCAGGCTGCGCGGGCCTCGGCCACCGATCTTTCACGGTTCTATGTGCGCAACAGCCAGGGCGAAATGGTGCCGCTCAACACGCTCGGCTCGTTCAAGTCGACGGTCGGCCCAGAGACCATCACCCACTACAACAACTATCCCTCGGCGCTGATCAACGGCGCGGCAGCACCCGGCTTCAGTTCAAGCCAGGCGGCAGCGGCAATGGAGCGGGTGGCCCGTACGACGCTGCCGCAGGACTACACATTCGAATGGACCGGCATTACCTATCAGGAGATCCGCGCAGGTTCGATCGCCGCGCTCGTCTTTGCGCTCGCGCTCGTTTTCTGCTTCCTAATCCTGGCCGCCCAGTACGAAAGCTGGTCGATGCCGTTCATGGTGCTGCTCTCGGTACCGCTCGCGCTTCTGGGCGCGCTGTCGGCACTGTGGCTTCGCGGAATGCAGATCGACGTCTATTCGCAGATCGGTTTCGTAATGCTGGTTGGACTTGCCGCCAAGAACGCCATCCTGATCGTCGAGTTCGCTCGCCGCCGGCGCGAAGAAGGGCTGGATGTGGTGGCAGCAGCAGCGGAAGCGGCGCGCCTGCGCTTGCGCCCGATCCTGATGACAGCCTTCGCCTTCATCCTCGGCGTGCTGCCGCTGATGTACGCCAAGGGCGCCGGTGCTGCCAGCCGCCAGTCGATCGGCACCACCGTGTTCGGCGGCATGCTCGCAGCGACCGTTCTCACACTCATTTTCGTCCCGGTCTTCTATGCGGTCATCGAACAATGGCGGGAGGGACTTTCCTCGAAGCCCGTCGGCCAGAGCCACGAGCCGGAGGCGGCGGAATAAGGATTGGAGCCTAACATGCGTGGTTCGAGACTGGTCCTTGCCGCAGTGGTCATAATCGCCGCCGTTGCTGCGGCCTACCACTACAGGTATGGCGGGTTTGAGATCAAAGGCGGCGATGCCGGGGCCGCCCCGGCTCCGGCGCAACAGGCCATGCCCGTTCCCGTCGCGGCTGTCGTCAAGAAAACGATCCCCATCTATCTCGACTATTCCGCACGGACCGAGGCGATCCGCAACGTGACGCTTCGCGCCAAGATCACCGGCTATATCGAGTCACAGGCGGTTCCGGACGGTTCGGATGTTCAGGGCGGCGATCTCCTCTACCGGATCGACGCACGCGACTATCGGGCGGAACTGGATCAGGCAAAGGCCCAGGTTGAAAGGGACGAAGCGTCACTCGCCTATCTCCGATCCAATCTCACGCGCGGCAACGAGCTTGCCACGACAGGATATCTGGACAAGGACAGTTTCGACCAGCGTCAGAGCGCAGTGCGTCAGGCGGAGGCTGCACTTGCCATGTCGCGGGCGGCGGTGCGCACCGCTGAGATCAACCTCGACTACACCGAAATCCGCGCCCCCTTTGCCGGTCAGCTCGGGCGTAACCTGGCGCCGGAGGGAACACTGGTCAGCAGCACGACCGGAACCCCGCTCAACAACCTTGTGCAGCTTTCGCCGATCTATGTCTCGTTCAACCCGAGCGAAGCCGAACTCGCCGACATCCGGAAGGCTCGGACAAAGGGCAAAGTGGAGGCGGAGGTGCTTCTGCCCGGCGACAAGGAACCGCGTTACCGCGGCGACCTCAGCTTCATAAACAACACGGTCGAGGGCAATACCGGAACGGTGGTAGCGCGCGCCACGATCGACAACGCCGATCTGACCCTGCTTCCCGGCCAGTATGTCCGCGTGCGCCTGAAGATCAGGGATGAACCGAACGTGATGATGGTGCCGGAGACGGCACTCGGATCGAGCCAGCTCGGCAAATATGTCTATGTCGTCGGCAAGGACGATACGGTCGAGCAGCGGCTCGTCACCCTCGGCCCGACCAGCGGCGATCTCATTGGGTTGGCCTCGGGTGTTTCGGAAGGCGACCAGGTGATCGCCGGAAATCTGCAGAAGATCTTCCCCGGTGCGCCAGTCAAGCCGATGCCGGCGGGGCAGGCGCAGAAGTAGCGCGGCGCTGTAGGATCGCTGTAAATGCACTTGGCTTTCCGACCGTTTCCGCCGCGGCGACATTTTGCTGACCAGACGTCCCTTCGAGCACTCGCTCTGAGCTTCAGATCACCTGTGCGGTCACAGAGTGGATCGAGTTGTTACCGTAGCCCAGCCGGTTCCACTCGGCGCGCTCAGGCTGAGTCCGGCCGGCCATGTCGGTGGCGCGCGCCCGCACGGCGAGCGGCCCCGTCTGCTCAAGTCGCGTGATCAACTCCCACCATTGCCAGGCAGAGCGCCGCGGTTCGCCGACGAGCCGCGCCTCGCGCCACGGCCGTCGTTTAGGCTGACATCGACCCTGGATATGCTCCCGGCGCCAGACCACGCGACGCCACGGATCGCGGTCTCGCCGCGCGGTAGGCTCTCCCCCTGATCGGGCGAAGAGATCAGCGCCCGCACACTCATGAGCGTCACCGGCGCGCGCTCGTCGCGCCCGTTCCGCACCCACTGGTACCAGTACTTCTCCGTTTGATAGTGGGTCTCACAGGGCTTGTCGGTAACGACGATCTCGGTCAGCCACTTGACGGACGCCACCGCATACCAACCGGGCACGATCAGCCGCAGCGGATAGCCATGAGTTGACGACAGCGGCTCGCCGTTCATCTCGTAGGCGAGAAGCGCGTCCGTTTCGCGAATCTGGTCGAAGCTGAGGCCACGCTCGAAACGAATCGGCGCATCGTGACCCTCGACGAGCCCGCCGTCCGCACCGCGGAACGTAAGTTCCGTCGCGCCGGACCGCGGGCCTGCCCGTTCGATCACCTTGCTCAAGGGAACGCCGGTCCATTCGGCGGTGCTGACGGCGCCTAGGCCCCAGGCTTCGCCGGGCACGGCCGGATCGAACAGGCTGCGGCCGTTGCCAGCGCATTCGAGGGTCACCACGAGGCTCTCAGCATGGAGATTGTGAAGGTCCCTCATGCTCAGACTCAAAGACCTTTCGACCAGCCCGTTGACGGAGAGCCGATAGCTCTCGCCATCGAGGTTCGGAATATCGAAGTGATTGCGCAAGTAGAACCGACCATTGGGCACGACTGCCCCGCCCGCGAGGTCCTGCACCGACGTCTCGCCGTTCAGCGGATAGACGCTATGAATTAGGAGCCCCGCCTCAACGGCGTCCTGGCAAGCGTCCGCCGGGTCGAGCACCGCGGCGGAAACGTCGGCCGGGCGTGCATCGCAGCCGCCGCTCGCCACGACCCCGGCGCAGGTCGACGCGGCCATCACTTCGACCTCACCGGCTTGAAGGAACGGCGTCAAGAACGCTTGGAGGACGGTCTCATCCGCCGCTTCGGCAATGAAGAACAGTGAATGGGAACCGCGAACGACGGCTTCGCCCTTGATGACCACGCCATGGCGTGCGGCGCTAGGCCGGCTCAAATGGTTCAGCAGCATCGCGCCCTTGGCCGGATCGCGTGCGGGGCAGGTTTGGGGCGAATGCTGATGGTGCACAATGAACAGAGGCACTGGGAACCTCCATGTTAGGGCGGGGTTGCCCTGCGCCAAACCGCCCGTTGCGGTCTGCAAGGCGATCGATCCCGATCCTGAGGACACGTTGCTCCGCTAGCATTGCTCACGATCATTTCAGCACCTGCACGATGCGGAGTTGGATCGCGCGACGCAATTCCCGAGGATACATTATGCGACCCTGAACGCAAAACCCGGCAGATCCAGCGTCCAGTTGGGCTAAACCCGGCAATTCGGCCGCCAAGGTAGATTTTTACAACACGTCGGTTCTGTTGAAGGGCGATGGGTCCGGGGGAAGTCCTCCCGGATTGACAGCGAGTACGTCCCTCAGCTTGGTTGGTGATTGGCCAAACGCTTTTCGGAAGGCTTTTGCGAAGTGCGAGGCATTTTCAAAACCAACTTCCATCGCGATTTCGATCAAGGGGGCGGTCGTTTCCATTACGAGATGCTTTGCCCGCTCCAGACGCATGCGCCTATAGATAATGGCCGGAGAGCTGTTTGCTTTCTCCACGAATAGGCGCTCGAGCTGCCGTCGCGATAGTCCAACGGACGCAGCAAGCTTGTCGATCGAGACTGTTTGCTCGATGTTCCTTTCCATTATGATGAGTGCCGCCTTGAGCCGGGGATCATTGGATTCTATGGACAGCGGCCGACGCGGCTGGATATGCAAGGCGGTGCGGGCTTTGTCGATCTGCAACACTTCGAGTGCGTTTCGCTCCGCGGCTTTGCTGATGTGGCGTCTTACGATGAAAGCGGCCATGTCTGCGGCACTGCTGCCACCCGCACAAGAGCCGCGGTTGCGATCGAGATTGAAAATCCGGTCTGCCCGAACCTCATGCCCGGGAAACCGATCCCGGAACACGTCATGATGAAGCCAGCTCACGCAACTTTGGTGGTTTTTCATCAAACCCGCGTCCGCCAGGATGAATGTTCCCGTACAGACCCCGATCAACGTAACTTTGCGCGCGGCGGCTTTCTTCAGATACTCCACGGTGTGATGATCAACAGGCGTTTCGCTGTTGAGTAGCCCACCGACGACGACGATGTAATTGAACTCGCTTGGGTCAATGAAATCTGATGTCGGCGCGACCTGCACGCCGCAACTGGATGTAATGAGATGACGCGTGCTTCCCAACACTTGCCAATCGGCCAAGACCCTGCCGGATTTGTCGGCCTCGTCGCTGGCTAATCTCAGAGTATCGACGAACAACGCGAAAGCCGAAAGCGTAAAGGAGCGGGCGAGAATGAACCCGATCTTCAGTCGACCGCCGCTTGGGGTATCGTTTGTAGAGCTCATAACCACCTCTATTCATCCTAGTAAATAGGCACCGTTCGACATTCCCGTACGCCGCGCAATCATCGGCCATCACCATCTTATCCTACCTGATCTGGGGATGGTGGGGACTATAGAAAGAAGGTAGAACGGCGTTTCCACCGAGACGAGGGCGTCATTCGCGCACTTCCACGTTGCGCCTGTAACTGCGACGCGTTCTCTCTGCCGATCGTAGTCCGTATCGGTACGGCAGTCAGCCTGGCAAGGGAGCTTGGCCGTGTGATAGGCGCAGTAGCCGAAGTTTGCTTCAATCGATCGGATGGGTTGATCGAAATCGGGAGGGCCTTGGCTACAAAAGCTCTTGGGGAAGAGGTGTTCCCCGAACCCAAATCATGCGTGTCGGATAGCCCAGAGAATCGCCCGGCTCGCTTCCTATTTTCGGGATCTCAGATTTCCATCGTGGTGGAAAAAAGCACTGAGGGTATCTCTGGGTTGTCCGCGTCAGTGACAAGCAGGAGATCCAGACGGCCTCCATCCGATCGAGCGTGGATACCCTCTATCTTGTGTGGTCGTTCAAGGCGGCGCAACGAACGCAAGTTACCACTATTGTCAGCTACCCCAATAGCAGCGCCGATGCAGGGTCCATCACGGAATGCATCTTCGGTATCTTCTGCAACGGCGCTGAAAACCATATCGCCGTTGCTCAAGACTGCCGCGTCCGTGAAGGAGAATGGGACCCCGTGGAGCACCCCCAAGTCTAGCCGGCGGATAGAGAATGGCTTGATGGCTTCGACAGACCCGGCCTGCAATGCATCCAGTACTGTTGAAAGCGGGAACCGGATGATCGCGTTGTCGGCTTGGCTCTTGTTGCCGCGCTGGAACAAGCGCAGTTCATCGCCAACCACGACCGCGCCTTCAATATTGACCTCGGAGAATTCCTCGTTGAGCGGAACAAGAATGGGTGAAAGATCCACGGTTCGCGGCGGCATCAGCATGTCGGCATCGGGACCTAGTCCAAGCAGAACGCCCCTGCGGCGGTTGGGTCTGGAGCCTGAGCCAAATGCCAATAGCGCGCCATGAGGAAAATCCCGGAAGGCGGGAACGAGTGCGAGCGCTTCGAGATCGGGTTTTTGCCGCTTGCGGGCAGCCTTGGGCTCTGGCAACACGCCATCAAACAGGCGGATCAGATGACCGGGCTTCCCGTTGATCAAGGAAAACACGCCTAGGTGAAGCTCATCATCTGCAATGACGCAGATGATCGAATCCAGGCACACGAGCCCGCTTGCAGCACTTAGATGCAAAGGCCCGATCCCGGCGTCGGCCGGTGAAATATCTAACTCGCGTATCTTCGTGAGAGCGATCATCCCTGTGTTCTAAAGCATGCTCATGCAAACACAATTGGTCAGGCCAAGGCATGAAGCGCCCTGATATCAGGCGTGGTGCGCTAGCAGTCCCGGATACGGCTGCGCCCTCCGCCGGGAAGCGGAGGGCGCTTGATGTCAGGCCGAAGCGGCTAGGAAAGAATTTCCGCGCATTAGCGCTCGATCATGCGGTTCCAGCGCTTGTTCCAGTCCTGGCGGCTCCTGTTGATAGCATCCCAATCGAGAACCTTCGCGGTTTCCATGTTGGTCTTGAAGGTCGCCAGCTTCTCATTGGCCGCAGCCGTGCCGGCTTTGGCGTTCCTGTTGGACGGAATGATGTTGCCATTGTCCAGCGCCAGGCTCTGGGCCTCTGCCGACAGCAGGTAATGGGCAAGCTTCTGGCTGAGCTCCGGCTCACTGTTGTCGGCGATGACGCATTCGGTTACGGCGAGAACGACTGAGCCTTCCTTCGGCTGGGCGTATTCGACCGGTATACCCTTGTCCTTCAGGTTGTTGACCGCCGTCGGCGTAAGCGGGAAGATTGCCGCTTCGCCGGTCTGGACCATCTCCGATATCTTGGCAGAGCTTGGAATGAACTCGATGACGTTCTTGCCAATCGTATCGGAAAACTTCTCGAAACCGGGCTCGACATTGGTCTCGTCGCCGCCCTGGATGCGGTTGAACATCAGGAAGGCATGCAGGCCGAAGCTGGAGGCGGAAGCGGACTGGAACACCACCGCATTTTCGAACTTCGGATCGGCCATATCCATCCAGGAGCTCGGTGCTGGCCAGCCCTTTTCGTCAAAGAGCTTCTTGTTGTAGGCAAGGCCCGTCATGCCCATGTCGACGCCGATTGCCATGTCATCCTTTAGGCGCGCAGCCGGCTGGATATCAGCAAGCACAGGATCGTCGGCGATCTTCTGGCAAAGCCCGGCGCCAATGGCGCGCACCATGACGCCGTCGTCGAGCAGCATGACATGCATCTGCGGATTGTCCTTGGCAGCCGTGGCCTTGGCGAGAATGTCGGCGGAGGTGCCGGGAACGATGACGACTTTGACGTCGTTGGCTTTTTCGAAGGGAGGCAGCACGTGATCGGTGTAGGCGCGCTCGAAATTGCCGCCATTCATGCCGATGTAAAGCGTCTTGGTTTCCGCCTGGGCGGTGGTCTGCTGAACGGCGAACGCGAGCAGCGCGAGGGCCGAAGTTCTCATAAGGCGTTGGTCAATCATGGTATTCCCCTTTCTGTTTACAACAAGACTGCAGTTTGAGCCGCTGCTTGACTGAAGCGGCCGATGGAAAAGGCATCGATAGGCGTGGTGCTTCGCCCGGTGGCGACGAGCTCCGAGAGCACTTCGCCGACGGCAGGCGCAATCTGGAACCCGGCGCCGCAGAATCCGAAGGCGTGGAAGAGGCCGGGCGTCGTCTGGCTTGCGCCGATGACCGGATTGCCGTCAGGCATCTCCGCTTCCGTGCCGGACCAGAACCGGATGACCTGGGCATTGGCCAGATGCGGAAAGAGCGCTATGGCGCGCTGCATGACCGATGAAGCCGCCGTCACCGACGGCCGCGAGAAATCGGGATCGGCAAGTGCTGCTCCGCGTCCGCCACCCATCACATAGTTGCCGCGCGCAACCTGCCGTCCGTAAAAACTGCCGCCCTGCTCGCCCATGCTGACCGGCAATCGCACCGGCAGCGGCTCGGTGACCACCATCGAGGGATAGATGCGGGTCAGCGGAACGCTTTCGCCGAACTGCGCGGCAAACGTATCGGACCAGGCACCGGCGCTGTTGACGATCTGACGACTGCGAATTTCGACATTCTCTCCCGCCAGCATGACAAATCCGCTGCCGGTCGCGCGCACATCACGCACAGGCGTCTGTTCGAAGACCTTCACGCCCGCCCGTTCCGCCGCACGCGCAAAGGCGGGCGAGACCAGCCTAGGATTGGCATGGCCGTCGCCTGGGCAAAGCGATGCACCTGCGCCTGCCGCCGACAACCAGGGGAAACGCGTCTTCAATGCGGAAGCCGAAACCAGTTCGAGATCGAGCCCGTAGGGCTTGGTTATCTCGGCATAGGCTTCAAGCTTGGCAAAATCCGCCTCGGTGCGCGCTAGCTTCAGATGGCCGGACGGCACGTATTCCCCGTCGATGCCGACCAGCGCCTTCAGTCGTGGCCAGATGCCGTGTGCCCGCTGGGACAGCGGCAATTGCTCGGGAGGCCGTCCTTGCCGGCGCACGCCGCCATAGTTGACACCGCTTGCCTGGGCGCCGCAGAAGCCCTTGTCGATCAAGACGACGGCAAGTCCGACCTTGCGCATCGCCAGCGCTGCTGAACTGCCGACGAGCCCGCCGCCGATGATGGTCACATCTGCCGAAATGCGCTGGATCATCGGCCTGCCTCCCCATCGAGAGGACTGCCGAAGCCGAGCGGAATGGGCTTCACGGGCGCCTGCGCCCGCAGACGGCCGCCCTCGTGCGGCTCGACATTGCGGATGCTGCAGAGCACCTCAGCGGCGGCGGCCGAACACATCCGGCCCTGGCAACGCCCCATGCCGACGCGGCTCAAAGCCTTCATCCGGTTGATCTCGCCGATGTTCCCGGCCTCGACCGCGCGGCGGATCTCGCCGATGCTGATTTCCTCGCACCGGCAAAGCGTCGTCTCGGCCGGCACCGTCTCGAACCAGTCGCGCGGGAAGGGAAACGCATTTTCGAGAATTTCGCGCTGGCGCAGGATCCGTGCCCGGGGAGCCATCAATTGCCGGAGACGATCGCCCTCGACTGTCTTGCCCATATCATTGAGGATCGCCAATGCCGCCAGCTGGCCGTCGATTTCGGCGGCATCGGCACCAGCAATACCGCTGCCGTCGCCGGAGACGTAGACATCCTTCCGGCTCGTGCGGCCCAGGGCGTCGCGTTCCGGCAACCATGCCCGGTCGCGATCCTGGAAGCGGAAGCGACATCCGGCGAGGTCGGCCAGCTGCGTTTCCGGGCGCAGCGCAAACCCGTAGGCAATCGCGTCGCATTCGAGCTCTTGTGTGCAGCCACTCGCCTGAAAGCGGATGCCCTCGACCCGGTCTGCGCCGATGACCGTTTCGGGCCGAACACCATATCGGATCTTGACGCCCGAGAGTTGGAGCTGAGCGCCATAGAACAGGCCGAGCGCGACGATGCGCGGCGCTCGGACGAACAGCGACACCAGATGGATTTTCGATCGCAACGGCGCCGTATCGAGCACGGCGGCCACTGTCGCTCCCGCCTTCATGTATTGCCACGCAACAAGATAAAGCAGCGGGCCGGACCCCATGAAAACCAGTCGGTCGCCAACCGTGCAGCCTTGCGCCTTCAAAGCCGTCTGGGCGGCACCGAGCGTGAATACGCCCGGCCTCGTCCAACCGGGAAATGGCAGCACGCGGTCCGTAGCGCCGGTGCACAAAAGCAGCTTGGAAAAGGCAATCTGGTTATGCACGCCGTCAGTCATCACATCGAGGTGACCGCCGCGCTCCTGGCCGCTGACGTTCCAGGCAAGTGTTTCCGGCCGATACTCGATTGCCGGGCGGAGCCGCTCGAAGGCCGCGTGCAACTGCTCGGCCTTTCTCGCCTCGGAGCCGTACCGGTTGCGGTAGGAACGACCGTCGTCGATCATCGGGCGCCGGTAGATCTGCCCGCCGGCGCGCAACCCCTCGTCGAGAACGATCGGCCGGATACCTGCTTCGACCAGTTGTTCGGCGGCGCGGATGCCGGCCGGACCGGCACCGATGATCACGACCGGCAGAGCATCAGTCATGCTCGACGCGCTCCATCGTGGTCGTGAAAAAAGCCATGCCGGGTTTCAGCGCCGTGCTGCAGGCACGCACGCGGCTACCGTCCGCCGTCATCACGAAGCAATCCTGGCAGGCACCGATCAGGCAGAAACCTGCGCGGTTCTCGCCGGTGAATTCGGTGCGGCGAAGGCTGGCTTCGAGCGAAAGGATGGCCGTCATGACCGTGTCGCCGCGTCGTCCGATCTCGGGCAAACCGTTGAGCAGGAACGGGATTGCTTCCTCGTCCCGGCGATATCGGCGCTCGAACAGGGCTTGTCTCGACATCGCCGTTCTCAGCCTTTGCCGACAAGAAGACGATCGAGCCCGAACATCCGGTCCAGGACGATCATGGTCACGGTCGCAAGCGCAATCATCAGCGTGGAAACCGCGGCCATCATCGGGTCGATGGACTCGCTGGCATACATGTACATGCGAACCGGCAAAGTCACGGTCGAAGGCGATGTGACGAAGATGGACATCGTCAGTTCATCGAAGCTGTTGATGAAGGCAAGCAGCCAGCCGCCGCTGATCCCCGGCAGCAGCAACGGCAAGGTGATGCGCTTGAACACCGTCCACTCGGCCGCCCCAAGGGTGCGGGCCGCGTTCTCGGCATTGCGATCCATGCTGGTCAACGACGCGAGGATGAGCCTCAGCGTATAGGGCGTGATGATGATTGCATGCGTGGCCACCAGCCAGGTGAAGGAGCCGGTCATGCCCATCAGCGAAAACAACCGGAGAAAGGCAACGCCAAGAACCAGATGTGGGATGATCAGCGGCGACAGGAACAATGCGTTCAGCACATCACGGCCGCGGAACTCGTAGCGTGTGATGGCAAGGGCGGCCGGGACAGCAAGCAATGTCGAAATCGTTGCCGCAAGGAGGGCCAATCGAATGCTGTTGCCGAATGACGACATGAAGTCGTTGTGGCGGAAGACTGCCTCGAACCAGCGCAGCGACAGGCCGTTCCATGGCATGGCCAAAGTGTTTTCAGGGGTGAAGGCCACGAGGCACACCACGACCATGGGAGCCAGCATGAACACGACGATGAGGCTGTGAAAGACCAGCGCGACAGGACCGTTTCTCTGCATGATTTCAACCCAGCTTCCGTTTGGCCTGCTGCTCGATGAGCCTGTTATAGGCGAGCATGATCACGAGGTTGGCGACGAGGACGATGATGGCGATGGTGGCGCCGAGCGGCCAATTGAGTTCGATCAGGAACTCGTCGTAGACGAGGGTCGCTGCCATCTTCAGCCGCCTCCCACCGAGAAGGCCGGGAATGGCGAAGGAACTCGCCGACAGCGCAAAAACGATCAGGCTGCCGGAGAGAATGCCAAGGGCGGCTTGCGGAAAGACGATCCGGCGCAGGGCGGTAAAGCGGGATGCGCCGAGCGTGAGCGCCGCCGCCTCGACGGTCGGATCCAGCTTCTGCAGCACAGTCCAAACCGGGATGACCATGAACGGCAGCATGATGTGGACGAGGCCGATGACGATCGCCGCTTCGGTGTAGAGCAGTTGCACCGGCTCGAGGCCGACGGCGGCAAGCGCGCCGTTCACCAGCCCGTTCTTGCCCAGCAGCATGCTCCAGCCAAAGGTGCGCACGACCACCGAGACCAGCAACGGGCCGATGATGACGAGCAGGAAGATCGACCGCCAGGGCTTGCGCATGTTGGAGAGGATGTAGGCTTCCGGAACACCGATCAGCACGGCGATCACAGTGGTCAGCAGTGCCAGGCGCAGCGTACGCCAGAAGGTCGAGAGGTAATACTCGTCCTGCAGAACGGTCAGATAGTTTGCGAGCGAGAAGTCATTCTGAATGCCGGCGGTATAGTCGTAGCTGTTGAACGACAGGATGATCGTTAGCGCCAGGGGCAGCAGAACAAGCCCGATGAAAAACAGCGTTGGCGGAGCCGAAAGGAACAACGGGGCGAAGGCGCGCGGCGCCGCCACAGGGGTCGCCGCGTCCATCACTCGGCCGCTCCCGCAGCGAGAACGCGACAGTCGCCATGCTGCCAGGACAGGCCCACATTTTCGCCTTCCAGCGGCGGCGGTGCGCCGAGATTGGGAACGGCGACGGCCAGAACGCCGGCAGGGGTCGCAGCGCTGACCAGCCACTGGCTGCCCATGAAGTAGCGGGTGGTGACGGTTCCCTGAAGCTGCCCGTGGGATGGTGTCGTCAGACGCAGCTTTTCCGGGCGGATGAATACGGAAACATCCTTGCTTGCCGGCTTGCTGCCCGTCTCGAACACGATGTCGGTGTTGCCGATGCAGACAGTCGCGCCCGCACCGTTTGCGACCGCAGTCGCCGGCATGAAGTTCGACTTTCCGACAAAGGAAGAAATGAAATCGTTGCGCGGGTGTTCATAGAGTTCGTAGGGCGTGTCGACCTGAGTGATCTTGCCCTTCTCCATGACCACGACGCGGTCGCTGATGGAGAGCGCCTCGGCCTGGTCGTGAGTAACCATGATGGTGGTGATGCCGACGGCCTGTTGGATGCGACGCAGCTCGAACTGCATCTCTTCGCGAAGCTGGGCATCGAGGTTGGACAGCGGCTCATCCAGCAGCAGAACCGGCGGATTGATGACCAGCGCACGGGCGATCGCCACACGCTGGCGCTGGCCGCCGGACATCTCGCGCGGATATCGATCGGCGAGCGCCGAGAGGTGCACAAGAGCAAGAATGTCCTTGATGCGCGTTTCGCGCTCGGCCTTCGCAACCTTGCGCATCTCGAGGCCGAAGCTGACATTTTGCGCAACCGTCATGTGCGGGAAGAGCGCGTAGCTTTGAAAGACCACGCCGAGCTGCCGTTGCGGCGGCGGCATGTAGGTGATGTCGCGGCCGCCCATCATGATCGTGCCCGAGGAGGGACGCACGAGACCCGCGATCATTTGTAGCGTTGTCGTTTTGCCGCAACCGGATGGTCCCAGAAGCGAAATGAACTCGCCCTTCTCCACACCAAGTTCGAAATTGTGAACAGCGGCAACCGATCCGTAGAATCTGGAAACCTGTTTTAGGCTGAGGAAACTCATGCTCGCTCTCCCGTCATTCATTGCCTGGAGAGATCGCCTGCCCTGATTTTATTGTCAGCGATCCATGCGGCAACGACACGTCGTCAAAATCCATCGGGCCCGCTCAGACAGATGCCGAAGTCAGCAACTGCGGCTGTCACGACAGGACCGCACAGTTTTCCCGGCCGGGACGAACGGCAGTCCGTCCACGTTTTCCATCCGCCACCTTGAGAAGGGCTTGCCGGTTAATTTCCGGAGTTTGACAAAAAACACAAACCGAATTTTCTATGTTGAAATTTTTTATGAAAAAAGTCCATAATTCGGAATATCGATAAGGGATCTTTAAATTGATGACGCAGATTTCGGAATCAGAAGCCGTCGGCAGCTCCAGCCTCTCGAAGGCAATCCACATCCTGAAAGATCTGGCGGCCCAGTCGGTGGAAGGTGTGCGGTTGATCGACCTTGCGCGCAGGTTGAATCTGAGCCAACCGTCGGCACATCGTCTGCTGAAGACCCTGATCGCCGAGGACATGGTCGAGCAGATGCCGGACAGCAAATCCTACCGTCTGTCGCTGGAGTTCTTTTCCATCGCCTCGCAGGCAAGGCGGCGCGAGGGCATCCTCGATATCGCCCGCCCGTCACTGCTGCGGCTCTCGGCAACCTTCAACGACACAGTGTTTCTGCTGGTGCGCAGCAACTTCGATGCAATTTGCCTCGACCGCGTCGAGGGACCATTCCCCATCCGCTCATTCACCGGCGACATCGGCGGCAAGGTGCCATTGGGCATCGGTCAGGGCAGCATTGCCATCCTCTCCTACCTGCCGGAGGAGGAGCGCGAGGCCATCATCAAGTTCAACATGCCCCGCATCATGGATCGTGCGGCGATCGATGAAGTTGATCTGCGCATCAAGATCGAGGAGGTGCGCCGCATCGGCGCCGCCCAAATGAATTTCGAGATGATTGAAGGCATGGCCGGCTTGGGCGTTCCGGTTCTCGATCGAAACGGCATTGCCGTCGCCTCCTTAAGCATCGGGACCCTGGCATCTCGACTGACCGAAATGCGCAGCGGCACGATCACCGATCTGCTGAAATCGGAAGCGCAGGCGATCAGCAACAAGCTCAACCCGTTCGATCCGACCTTGCGCTATCCCGCCTCGGCACTGCGCGCCTCGTCCAAGTCTTGAATTCAAAAGATATTCGGACTTGGACGCGCGCTCCTACTGTGCTCAGGCGTGCAAAAATTGGATGTCGATACGCCGACGGAGACCGTGCCAGCGAAGATCAGTTGGGGCGTCGTGAAGATTGGGCCCGGCGACTCCTATCGTTCATCTATGCGGCGGTGTGCGGGCCGGAGGCCGCAACGTTGGGGCGCAAGTCGACGTCATTCCTGGCCGCCCTCCGGCGGCACGCAGGCTGAACGGCTGCGACGCTCTTCTGTATCAGTCTTGAGAAATTCAACCTCTTGCCCTATATGATGCGTGATGACTGATGCGCGATGAGGCAGATATGAGAACGACACTTGCGATCGATGACGATGTCCTGATTGCAGCCAAGGCCATGGCAACCCAGCAGCATCGGAGCCTTGGCGAGGTCATTTCCGAACTAGCAAGACGTTCTTTGCGCCGGCCCCGCAGCGGTAACGAGCGCAATGGAATTCCTCTTCTGACATCACGACCGGATACCCCGCCAGTTACCCTCGAAATCGTCAACGCCTTGCGTGACGAACTGCCGTGACTTTCCTGCTCGACGTTAATGTCCTGATCGCGTTGATCGATCCGGGCCATGTAGCCCATGATGATGCGCACGATTGGTTTGCGTCGACCGGCCAGACCGCTTGGGCGACCTGTCCCATAACTGAAAACGGTGTGATCCGGATCGTTGGCAACCCCAAATACCCCAATTCCCCCGGCTCGCCGGCACTCATGATGGAGATCGTCAGCAAGTTGCGATCGCTCCCTGGCCATCGTTTTTGGCCAGACGATGTGAGCCTCGTCGGGTCCGATGCTATCGCTCCCGCGAAAATCCTGACTTCGGGCCAGATAACCGATACTTATCTGCTTGCGCTCGCCATGGCGCACGACGGGCAACTGGCGACATTCGATCGCAAGCTAACAGTAGCAGCGGTCACAAAGGGCAACTCTGCCTTGCACCTCATCACGGGTGCTAGGTCGTGAGTTCCCGTCGATATAATATGCGATCCTAAACGCGCAAAATCCGTATGGAAACCGCCCCTTCGCCCGAGCACATCGACCGGTTCGCTGCTTTTGCATTTGATGCTGAGCACCGCTGACGCACGCTACCAAATGCCAGCCGAGGAGCGATGGTAGGCCTCAATTCGGGGCGTCCATCCTGATCGGACAGTCCCGAAATAACCTAAACTCGCGACGGGACCGACGTTTCCCTGCCGTCCCTCTTGGAGACCACTATCAGATCTTCGTTGCTTCGTGCATGCGGGGGAATTAACTCGCCAACGTTAGACCTCCATGGCGGCTGATCTCTTTTTCCATCTGCACGATCAAGGTGTCGAGTGCCGGATTTCTCGTCCCGCGGGCTCGTCGGATAACATAGGCCAATGATGGCGGGGAAGGCAGACGGCTGTTGACTACCACCATCTCACCGCGAATATGCCGATCGCTCAAGAGCGCCACACCCATAGCCGCGTTGACCGCCGAGACGATTCCCGCGGCACTTGAGCATTCGAAAACGGTTTCCAAAACCACTTCGTCGTCTTGACCAATGTCGAGTGCCCACTGGCGATAAAAACAATCATCGTCGAACGAAAGAAAAGGCATAGGCCCGCACTCGGGCAGAACCAAATCCGGATGTCTCACCCAATGGAGGTTCTCCCGGAGAAGGACGACATCGGTAGGCCGGACCTCGTGTGCGAAGACCTGAACGATGGCGGCGTCGAGTTCTTTCCGATCAAGCATGGCGCGAAGAACGAGGCTCATCCGTACCTTCGTACGGACGGAAACATTCGGATGCAGATGTCGAAATCGTCCGAGTATGCGAGCAAGGTCGCTGCACGCAGTATCCTCGGTGAGCCCAAGCGCGAGACGCCCTGCCAATGGTGTCTTCGAAAGGCTTAGGAGCGCCTCGTCGTGGATTCCTAGAATTCTGCCGGCATAATCGAGCAGATCTTCGCCAGCCGCGGTAAACGTCGGCCCCCCAGACGTGCGGCCGAGCAGTTCGCAATCGAGGCTCGTCTCAAGTCTTTTGATCTTGTGGCTGACTGCAGATTGCGAAAGGCCCAAAGCCCGAGCTGCTCGGGTGACGCCACCGTGATGTCGGATTGCCCACAATGCCCGCAAAGCGTCGATCTCCAGACGGCGATTGGTGAGTTCGTTCAAGACCCAGATCCGTTTCCAAATTTCTGTGACGCTTCATATCACACGAGAACAAACTGCATGACATTTTCTTGCGAAGTGTCATGCATTGATCGAAATTTGTCATGTGCGTCGTGGCTGCGATTTGCATATCGAACGGTGTCCGTTTCCACACTGAGTTATCGATGACAGATCAGCCCCTCTCCGCCGCAGCCTCAAACAACAACCGTCTTTTATGGCCACTCCTGGCAACGCTCCTGGTTGTTGGATGGAGTTCCGGGTTCGTCGGAATTCGCTACGCCGCCGAGGAAGCGAGTGTGATGCTGGTGCTATTCTGGCGCACGCTTCTGTCAGGCCTGATCCTGCTTCCCTTTGCACTGGCGATCGGCCCAAGGATCAGCCTGCGCGCGGTGTTGGATCAGGCACTCTTCGGTGTCATGGCCGTGTTTCTCTATCTGGGTGGTTTCGCGCTGGCGATCGAACAGCGAGTGCCGACAGGGCTAGTCGCACTGATCGCGGACCTCCTGCCGCTTGCGATCGCGGGCCTTTCGCAACCCGTCCTCGGCGAACGTCTGACACGGCGGCAATGGCTTGGAACGGTGGTCGCGGTGGTCGGTGTGCTGATCGTGTCTTTCGAGAGCCTGAGCTTCGGTACCGCTCCGCTCTGGGCCTATGGGTTGACCGTCGGCTCGATGTTCGTCTTTGCAATCGCCTCGGTTCTGTATAAGCGGCGGAAGAGCCATCAGATGCCCCTTCATCAGGGACTTTGCATCCAGACGCTGACGGGTTCGGTGCTCTTCGGCTTGTGCGCTATGATGCAGGGCGATCTCGTCCCCCCGATGACGCTAAACTTCGCAATGGGTACGGCTTGGCTGGTCCTGATCGCGACCTTCCTCGCTTACGCTGTCTACTACACCAGTCTTCGCCTGTTTCCGGTGGCAAAGGTCAGCGCTGCGATCTACCTCAGCCCGCCCGTGACTATGTTGTGGGCGTGGGCGCTGTTTTCCGAGCCTCTCACTTTGGCGATGTTCTTGGGATTGGCTGTGACACTCGTAGGCGTCTGGCTAACCTCCCGCTATTAGTCATCTACTCCAATTCTTCCGGCGGCTTCACTGCAATAGGTTGAGGGTATCCGAGCAACCTTGTCGGCCGGCCACGCCCAGCTCCCGTCCCTAACATGATTGCCTCTCTACTTCGCCAAGCATGGCTGATCTCGGTGTGGATTCGACCGAATTGGAGTTTGTCAAAATTTTCGGCGCGCCAGTGATAGCATGGGCGCGGCCTTGGGTGGCTGGAGCAGCAGATCTCGCAAAATGCGGCCTGTCGATCCGACCATCATTCGAATTCCTTTTGGTGCCGAAACCCAGGGTATCTGGATGTCACCCAACGGCCTGCGCACCGGTGATTTCCACCAGTGATCCGCACATGAATGCCGCTTCGTCAGATGCGAGGAAGGCGACCAGCGCAGCGACTTCTTCGGGTTTGCCAATGCGACCGAAGGGCACAAGCTTGTCGAGGTCGGCGATGGTGCGTCCTGAACGCTTTACGCCGGCCTCCAGCATCGGTGTGTGGATTTCGCCGGGGCAGACGGCATTGACGCGGATATTGTCGGGCGCATAGTCGCGGGCGAGGTTCTGCGTAAAGCTGGCAACCGCCGCCTTCGTCACGTTGTAGGCGATGTGGTTCGGCGCTGGATACAGACCCCATTGGGATGCGGTGTTGACGATCGCACCACCGCCCGCATCGATCATGTGGGGAAGTGCCGCCTGGCAAAGGTGGAACATCGCATCGACATTGACCGCGAAGCTCAGGCGCCAGTCGTCCGGCGTGAGCGAAAGTAGATTGCCGCGGCGGTTGATGCCTGCATTGTTGCAGAGCACATCGATGCGCCCTTCGGTTGAGATGACGTTCTGGATGATGGTGCGGCAGCCCTCGGCTGTGGAGATGTCGCTGGCCAGCGCACGGGCGTTGCCGCCCTCGGCTGCGAGCTGCGCGACAGTCGCCTCGGCGCCTTCAAGATTCATGTCGGTGACGATCACCCGCGCGCCTTCGGCGGCAAAGCGGGCGCTGATCGCCCCTCCTATCCCACCGGCGGCGCCTGTGACGATGATAACTTTTTCTTTGAAACGCATGGAAATTACCTCATGTAGCTGCCGCCATTCACGTCCAGGACAGCACCGTTCAATGAGGCCTGTGAGGGGCGGAAGGCAAAGGCGGTGATCTCACCGATTTCTTGCGGGTCGGCCATCCGGGCGATAGGGATGCCGGCCAAGGCTGCAGCCTCGCCGTGCTCGGCGATATAGGCTTCGGCCATTTCGGTGCGCACCCAGCCCGGCGCAAGCGCGACTGAGGTTACACCTTCATGCCCATGGCTTTGCGCGATGGATTTGGTGAGGTTGAGCAATGCGGCCTTCGAGGCGCCATAGGCCATGGCGCTGGACGTATAGCCACGCTGGCCGGCGCGGCTTGCCATGTTGACGATCCGCCCGCCGCCATTCTGACGGAAATGCTGAATGGCAAGCTTTGACAGATCGACCGCCGACAGAAAGTTGACCCGCATTTCGCGCGCCCAGACCCGTTGCCACTCTTCCATAGTGGCCTCGATCGAGACTTCGGACCGGATGCCGGCGTTGTTGACCAGCCCCGTCAGCCTGCCGGCGAGTGCCGTGGACTGGTCCCACAACGCCTGCGGACCGGCGGGGTCTGACAGATCGGCAGGCAAGCACCAGCCCTTGCCGTCAAGCGACGCCAGAAGCGTCTCTGCGGTATCGCGGTTCCGGCCATAATGGATGACAACCTTGGCACCGTCAGCCACCAGCGCGCGGCAGATCGCCTGACCGATCGCACCCGTGGCGCCGGTCACAAGGATGGATTGTCCTGAAAGCTTCATAGTTCACCCACTTGCGGACCCCAGGTGTCCGACAGGGCAAACCCCTGCGCGAACGGATCCTTCGGATCCAATCGCAATTGCTGGCGGCCGAAGACATATCCCTGGCCGGTGATGCGCGGCATGACGGCTGGGCGTCCTCCGACCGTGGTCTCTCCCAGGATCTCCGACGTGAAGGTGCCACCGATGATGCTGCGCGAAACGCAACTGTGACCGGTTTTCGCCCTCCCCCGTGCGTGCAGGATTGCGAGGTTGGCCGAGGATCCCGTGCCGCAGGGCGAACGGTCAACGCGGCCCGGCTTCAGCGTCGTGCATGTGACGACAGAACCGTCCGCCTGATACTCGCGGAACATCACATAGGCGATCTCGTTCAGGCCGGGGATCTCAGGGTGGTCTACCGCAACCTGATCCGCCAGCAGCGATTTGATCTCCGTTCCCGTCTCAGCAAGTGCGCGGGCCGCTTCCGGCACGATGCGCAGCCCAACCTGATCCACGTCGATCTGGGCGTAGAAGACTCCGCCAAAGGCAATGTCGACTTTGATTGAGCCCCATTTCGGCGTGTCGATCGCAGCATCGAGTTGCTGGACAAATGCTGGCACGTTGTCGAGGCTGACCGACAAACACCGGCCGTTT
The DNA here is from genome assembly GCF_001976035.1 of Ensifer sp. 1H6. NCBI lineage: Bacteria > Pseudomonadati > Pseudomonadota > Alphaproteobacteria > Hyphomicrobiales > Rhizobiaceae > Ensifer > Ensifer sp. 1H6. The sequence goes on from NZ_MOAI01000001.1 coordinate 624,114, forward strand.
TCGCAACGCGCCCGGGCAACGATCAGACCGGTTGCCGTGTCCAGGCGGACAATAGTTTGCGGCTCAACCATTTTGACCCGGCCGGTTTCCAGAAGGGCCGTGACAACGCAAATGCAATTGGAGCCCGACATCGGATGGGCACGGTCCGGCTGCAGCACGATAAATGCGGCATCGGCATCGGGCCGGGTCGGAGCCAAAAGCAGGTTCGTCGTGTGAACAACCTGCGCCCGCGGCTCGCGCGTCAGGAACAGACGCAGTGATGGGTCCACATCGTTGAGATGGTTCATCTTGTCGAGGATAGTCGCGCCCGGAATTTCGGGCGCGCCATTGAGGAGAACATTGCCGCTTTCGCCCTGGCAATGGACCAACAGGATATCGAGCTCCTTGTCGAAGGTCATTTCAGATACCATCCCCAGGGTTCATCGCTGACCAGGCGAGTGATCTGTTTGGTCTCCAGATAATTGTCCAGGCCCCAGCGGCCGAGTTCGCGGCCGATACCGGACTGCTTGTAGCCGCCCCATGGCGCTTCGGTGAAGGTCGGCTGCGAACAGTTGATCCAGACGATGCCGGCGCGCAAGGCGGCAGCCACGCGTTCGCAGCGTTCGTCGTCCGCCGACATAACCGCAGCAGCCAGGCCAAAACGCGAGTCGTTGGAAACGCGTATCGCCTCCTCCTCGGTCTCAAAGGGACGAATGCAGACCACCGGACCAAAAATTTCTTCGACCCAGGCGTCGCTGTCGAGCGCCGTATCTGTCAGGATTGTGGGCGCGACCCAGAAGCCCTTGTCGAAGATATCGCATCTGCCGCCGCAGGCCACCGTCGCGCCCTGTTCGACAGCACGGTCGATATGGCGCAAAACATCCTCGTACTGGCCCTTGTTGACGAGCGGGCCGAGCAGAACACCCTCTTCGAGGCCATTGCCCATCTTGATTTTCCTCGCTTCCTCCACCAGCCGCTCAAGCAGTCGCGGATAAAGCGATGCCTCAACGAGAACCCGTGAGGTGGCCGAGCACACCTGACCCTGGTTCCAGAAGATGCCAAACATGATCCATTCGACGGCCTTTTCGATATCGCTGTCGGCGAAAACGACGAAGGGAGATTTGCCGCCCAGTTCGAGGCTGATGCGTTTAATGTCTTTTGCACCGACGGCCATGATACGCGAGCCGACCGGTCCCGAACCGGTGAAGGCGACCTTGTCGACCTCAGGATGTTCGACCAGCGCCTGTCCGACGACCGAGCCCTTGCCGGACAGGATATTCAGCACGCCTTTGGGAAGGCCGACCGCCTCGGCAATCGCCCCAAGCTCAAGCGCAGTCAGCGACGTGGTTTCGGCGGGCTTGAGTATCATGGTGCAGCCGGCCGCCAAGGCCGGCGCCACTTTCCAAGAGGCCATGAGAAGCGGATAGTTCCAGGGAACGATGGCGACGGCGACGCCAAGCGGCTCGCGCACGGCCTTCGAGACAAAACGCGCATCTGCAAGCTTCACCTCTTCCACCTCGCCGTCCAGTTCCTCGGCCAGGTCCGCATAGAAATCGAAGCAACCGGCTGCGTCGGCAAGATCCCACTCCGATTCCGGAAGCGGTTTGCCGTTATCGCGGGTTTCCAAACGGGCCAACTCCGGCATGCGATCGCGGATGCACTGCGCAATGGCGCGCAGATAGGTCGCACGCTCCTTGCTCGAAAGATGGGGCCAGGGACCATTGTCGAAGGCCTCTCGGGCCGCCTTCACGGCTGCTTCGGCCTCCATAGCGCCAGCCGCGGCAATATGGTGGAAGACCTCTTCGGTCGCCGGATCGATGACCGAAAGCATGGCCCCGTCCGCAGGAGCGACCCATTGGCCGTCGATAAAAAGTTTGTTCTGCATGATATCCTCACAAGTAACGCTTTGGGCGGCCACGGGCCTGAAAACTGTGGCCGGCTGTAGCTGCTGCCGAGAGATCCTTTGCCATTCAATCCTCCCTTCAGAACCGGTCGATACGATAGGGACGCATGTCCACGGGGGGCGTCACGCCGGTGATCAGATCGCCCATCAGGCGCGCTGTCGTCGCCGCATAGGTTACCCCCAGATGGCCATGCCCGATCGCATAGAAGAGCCCTGGCACCTTCGCCGAGGCTGACATCACCGGCACGGTATCCGGAAAGGCCGGGCGATGGCCCATCCATTCGGAAACGTTCTCGCGACGCAGGTTCGGCAAGGCCGTCTGCGCTCGCCGAACCGTCACTTTGGCGCGACGGTAGTCGGGAGCGGCGTCGAGACCGGCCATTTCGACCGTGCCACCGACACGAATGCCGCCTGCCGTCGGCGTAACCATGAAGGCTCGGGCGGGCCAGATGATGGAGTGGCGCATCGAGATGCCGGGAGACATGATCTGCGTATGGTAGCCGCGCTCGGTCTCCAGCGGCATCGGTTCTCCCAACATTTTTGACAGAAGGCCGCTATGTGCCCCTGCGCAGATCATGACCTCGTTGGCGGCAATATGCCCACCGCCGACGAGCCGGACGGCGGTAATGCGGTCGGACCATTCAAACCCCGCGACCTCGCCGCGCCGGATTTCACCCCCGAGCGAGGTGAATTTCCGGGCCAGACTGTTCACCAGACGGAAGGGGTCGCGCAGGCTTCGGTTCTGGGGGAAGAGGACCGCAACACCGATGCCGTCCGACAGCTCCGGTTCGAGTTCACGGGCCTGCGCACCCGTCAGCCGCTGATGCGGGAAGTCGAAGCGTTCCAGGATTTCGATATGCTCTCGGTCGGCGCGAAACTCCGCCTCGTTGCTGTAGAGCGAGAGGCAACCTTCCTCCGTCAACTCACCTTCCAGGCCGGTCTCACGCAGCAGCGGCAACAGATCGTCGTAGACGCGCTTGCACAGGGCCGCTCCCTGCGCTTCAAGCTGCCGCAGCTTGCCGGGCCTCGAAGCGGCGACAAATCGGGCGAACCAGGGAACCAGCTTTGGCATATAGCCCGGACGGATACGAACCGGGCCTTCCGGGTCGAGCAGCCAGCCGGGAATCTGCCGCCAGATCGACGGACGCGAAGCCGGCATGAACTCCGTCACGGCAATGGAAGCCATATTGCCAAAGGACGCACCGCCCCCGACATCTCCCTTGTCGAGCAAAACCACCCGTCGCCCACGCTTTTGCAATTCGTAGGCGATGGTGGTGCCGATGATACCTGCGCCAACAACCACAGTGGTCATGCCGCTCTCTTTCCAGCCAGGCTTCAGGGTTGACCGGGAGGTTGTCGCCCGGTCATATCGACTTACCAGTTCAGGATCGGCTGCATGGCAGCACGGAACTCGGCTTTTTCCTCATCCGTCAGCGGACCGAGCGGAGCCCTGCATTCGCCAACTGGCGTACCCTGGACTTCGCAGCCATATTTGAGCTTTTGTACGAACTTGCCCGATTCAAGGATGTTCATCGCCGTGTAGAGCGTCGCCATCTGCTTCTTTGCCTTGGCGAGATCGCCAGCCTTGAACGTGCGGTCGAGATCGCAGACGGCCTTCGCCATGCAGTTGGCAGGTCCGCAGATCCAGCTGTCGGCTCCCCAGATCATGAAATCGAGAGCGATGTCATCAGAACCGGAAACCAACTGGATGCGACCCTCGTAGCGGGTGGCGATACCGATGGCGCGCTGCAGGGAGCCCGAACTTTCCTTGATGCCGATGATGCGTGGATCGTCGGCGAGCGCGTCGAGAACGTCCCAGCCCAGTTCGACCCCGTCCTTGTCCGGATAGCTGTAGAGCACGATCTTCACGTCGGTTGCGTCCAGAACGGTGTGGAAGTGCTTGATCAGTTCGGCCTGGGTTGGCTTGGTGTAGAAGGGTGTCGCCAACAAGACGGCGTCGTAGCCCATTTCCTTGGCGCGCAACGTGTTGGCGATAACGCCGGCTGTCGACGGCGCGTTCGTGCCGGCGATCAGGATCTCGCCAGGCTTCGCAAAGTCCTTGACGAACTTCAGCACCTGGTCACGCTCGTCGTCGGACATGAAACTGTATTCACCTGAGGACCCGCAAGGCACCCAGCCCGTGACGCCCGCTTCACGCAGATTGGTCAGATGCTTTTCAAAAGCGGCAAAGTCGATCTTACCTTGCGTATCGAAGGGGGTAACGAGGGCGGGCATGACGCCTGAGAGTTTCATGGAGATCTCCATTCGAGGGTTCAGATGGGAGGCCGTCAGACGGCCAGTCGCTTGAGGATGCGTAGTTCGATGACGGTGACGGCGCGCGTCAGGGGGAAGGCAATGATGAAGTAGATGAACGCGACGACGGTCAGCACTTCGACCGGGCGGGCCGTGTTGTTGGAGATGTTTTGGCCGACAAACATGAGGTCTACCATGCCGACGGCCGAGACAAGCGCGCTCTCTTTGAAGAGACTGACACAGTTGGAGAGCAGCGTCGGTGCGGCGCGCAGTATGGCTTGCGGAAGAACGACGCTCGTCGTGCGCGCCCAAGGAGAAAGTCCGAGCGCCACACAGGCATCCAATTGTTCGCGTCCGACAGATTTGAGCGAGGCCCGGAAAGTCTCGCTGCTGATCGCACCCATATAGAGCGTCAGCGCGATCACGCCGGACGCCATGTTGGAGAGCTCGACACCGAGGACCAGCGGCAGGCAGAAGAAAACCCAGAACAGTTGCACGAGCACGGGCGTGCCGCGGAAGAACTCCACATAGACATTGGACAGGCCGCGCAGGATCGCGCTCCTGGAGGTCCTGGCGAGCGCCAGCAGAAATCCGAGGACGCAACCGAGCACGATGCACATCAGGGTCAGTTTGAGCGTCATCCAGAGGCCGAACAGGAGCGCCTCCTGGAATTTGAACACGATCGCGAAATTGAACGTCATCGCTCGCCTCCTCAGCTTGCCAGGGCTTCGCGACGGCGTTCCAGATAACCGACGATCTGGGACACCGGAAACGAAACGGCGAAGTAAACGAGCGCGACGATGGTGAACGTCTCGATCGGGCGGTAGGTCTGGGTGGCCAGGGTCTTGCCCTGGTACATCAGGTCCTGAACGGCGACGATGGCAACCAGCGCACTCTGCTGGAAGGCGCCGATGCCATTGGTGAGCAGAACCGGAACTGAGTTGCGAACGGCCGCGGGCAGGACGATGTAGAGGATCCGTTGGAACGGTCTCAGACCTAGCGCCACGCCTGCATCAAGCTGCTCCCTTGGAACGGCCTGGATGGAGGCACGATAGGCTTCCGCATTGAACGCCGCGAGATTGAGCCCGAGCGCCAGAATGCCCATCGTGACGGAGCCCAGGAACACGTTGAACAGCATGGGAACACAGTAGAAAAACCAGACGATCTGTATAATCGCCGGTGTGCACCGGAAAAACTCGATGAAGAGCGTGATCGGAAGGCGGATCACCGCAAAGCGGCTCATGACGAGCAGCGCCAGCACGAAACCGAGCGTCAGGCCGATGGCATTGGCGGCGATCGTGAGTTCGACCGTGACGAGCAGGCCATCCCAGAGCGGTCCGAAATTGCGAAAGACGGACGCGAAGTCAAAACTGTAGTTCATGGCGTCCTCCTCAGTGCCTTATGTGGAACACCCGCTCGATGAACTCGCGCGTGCGCTCCTCCTTGGGAGAGCCAAGCACCTGGTCTGGCGGACCATCTTCGACGACCACGCCGCCGGCGCAGAAAATCACGCGGGAGGCGATGTTCTTCGCAAACCACATGTCGTGGGTCACAATGACCATCGGCATCTGCTGCTGGGCGAGCTGCAAGATCACCTGTTCGACTTCGGCCACAAGCTCGGGATCGAGCGCCGAGGTCACCTCGTCGAACAGCATGAGTTTCGGATCGAGCATCAAGGCACGGGCGATTGCCACCCGCTGTTTTTGACCGCCCGAAAGCTGGGCGGGATAGGCGTTGGCCTTCTGTGCCAGACCGAAGCGGGTCAGCAGTGCCATCGCTCTCGCCCGGGCGTCGGCCTTCTTCTCTCCCCTCACCTTCATCGGTGCGAGGATCAGGTTTCCGATCACGTCGAGATGCGGGAATAACGTGTAGTGCTGAAACACCATTCCGATCGACCGCCGGACCTTGGCATCGATCGTGGTCTTGCCGTTGCCGTTTGCGCAGATATAGGGCTTTCCACCGAAACCGACGGACCCGCTGTCGATCTGTTCGAGGCCCATCAGGACGCGCAGTAGAGTGGACTTGCCACCACCAGAAGGGCCGATGACGACAACGCGGTCACCGGCGTTCATCTCTATGTCCAGGCCCTGCAGTACCTTCACCACGCCGCCGTAGCTCTTGTGAAGACCTTCGATTTTAACGAGTGGAGCGGTATCCGACATCGTCCAAACCTCCTCCTTGAGGCAAAAAAGCGGAGCCGCCGGAAGGCGGCCCCGGCATTGCTCAGTTGCTGGCTTTGAGAACCTGGTCCACTGCCTTGCGGATCAGTTCCTCAACGTGTCCCGTTGCAACGCGTTCTTCTAGGAAGATGTCGACCACCTCGACATCGGCGGCCGAAAGCTGGTGCGGCAGGCCGAAGGCGACGCCCTGTTTTGCAAGCGCCGGAGTGGGGTTCAGCGCAACGGCCCAATCCGGGTTCGACTGCGTGAAGAGCTGGTTGGTATCCGACGCGTCGACAAGGATGTCCGCGCGCCGGGATACGACGGCAAGGCGTGTTTCATCGTTGGTTGGCAAGCGCAAGATCGTCGCAGTCTTGACGGCCGCGGAGATCGCCTTGTCCTGTGCCGTGCCCGACATCACCGCAAGCGTGATGTCTGCCTTGTCGATATCGGCAACTGCGGCCGCGCCAGCCGGGATCTTCGGATTGTCCTTATTGTAGGCAAGCGAGATCTGATACTCCATCGCCGGAACGGAGAACTGAACGGCCATGGCCCGTGCCGGTGTCCGGTTGAGCGCCAGCGACACGTCCCATTTCCCGGCCTGCAGGCCGGCGACGATATTGTCCCAGGTCGTGTCGACGAATTCGGGCTTCACCTTCAAAACTTCCGCAAACTCCCGGCAGAGGTCGGCGAAAAATCCGGAATATTCGCCGCTTGCTGGATCGCGCATGACATAGGGCGGAGCGACCGCTGCTCCGCAACGCAGCGTCCCGGTTTTCTGGACGCCCTGCCAGTATCCTTCTGCGGTCTCAGCCGATGCGGCTGTGGGAGAAAAGCTCGCCACCAGGACGAGCGCCGCCGTCGCCCGCATCGCGGACGTCATCACTCTCGAAAGCATGTGTATTCCCCATTTCTGAGCGCGTAATGCGCGGTTCCACCGGTCGGCTGTGGCCGTTCTTTTGTCTTTTTGTGTCGGCTACGTGTCGACTGACAAATTTATGTCGTCTCCGTGTCGACAAAGTCAAGCAGAAATTTTACAATTGCTGCGCGGTCGTTTTTCTGGCCCAATGCCGACGAAATACGGAAAGGGACGTAAGTGTCTGACGAGATTGAATCGAAACGGGTGCGCGGTACCGGCTGGAAAAGCGTCTACGACACGCTGCGAAACGAAATTCTCGCGCTCGCCCTGCCGCCTGGCCAACTGCTGGATGAGATGACGCTTGCCGAGCGCTTCGATATGTCCCGCTCGCCAGTGCGCGAGGCCCTGATCCGGCTGGCGGGCGAGGATCTGGTGGTCACGCTTTCCAACCGCAGCACGATCGTGGCGCCGATCGAAGTTGCGAGCTTTCCCAAATATGTTGAAGCACTCGATGTTGCCCAGCGCATGAATACCCGGTTGGCCGCAGCTCTCAGGACCGATGCGGACCTTAAGATCATCTCCAGGCGTCAAAAGGAATTCGAGACCGCGGTCAGGACCGGCGTGCACCTGAAGATGTCGGAGGCCAACAAACAATTCCACATGGCCGTCGCCTACGCTGGGAAGAACACCTATCTCGCTTCCTTCTACGAGCGGCTCCTCAACCAGGGTCAGCGCATGCTGCACCTGCATTTCGAATATCTCGAGCGCACCGGCGACGGCTATCTCTTGACCGACGAGCATGAGTTGATGCTGGAGGCGATCCGGGCGAAGAACGTCGAGCGCGCCGACGAACTGGCGCATGCCCACACCCGGCAATTTCAGGACAACTTCATCTCGTTCCTGCGCGAGAACTACACGACCGACGTCGCCTTCGGGCCGCTCGCTGCTGCGGAATAGACCATGCCCCTCCCCCAGAAGATCGGATTCATCGGAACCGGAGCGATCACCGACGCAATGGTGCGTGGCCTGCTCGCAGAGCCGGCCGCCGTGTCACAGGTCATGCTTTCTTCGCGCAATGCGGAGATTTCCGCGAAACTCGCAGCGGATTTCCCCGCCGTTCTCGTCTCAAGCGATAATCAGGCGATCGTCGATGGTTGCGATACCGTCGTTCTTGCGGTCCGGCCACAGATTGCCGAAGCGGTCATCCGCCCCCTGCAGTTCCGCGACGGTCAGAAGGTAATCAGCGTCATCGCTGCAACCGGTCGACCCACGCTATCGGACTGGATCGGGGCGGATGTGAGCCTGACGCAGGCGATACCACTGCCTTTTGTCTGCAGGCGCAAGGGTGTCACGGCCGTCTATCCACCGGACCGGGAGACCGCTGAAATTTTCAATGTGCTAGGCAGCGCCGTCGAATGCGATACCAGGGAGGAATACGATCTACTCGCGGCGGCGAGCGCCCTGATGGCCACCTACTTCGGCATCATGCATCGCGCGACAGAATGGCTCGCCGAAAACGGCCTCCCGGAAGAAAAGGGCCAGGCCTATCTCGCACCCCTCTTTGCTGGCCTTTCCGAAACGGCGCTCCTTGCCGACAAGGAGGTCGATTTCATTGAGATGAGCCGTGAATTTGCCACCAAGGGTGGCCTGAACGAGCAGGTATTCAGAGACTTCGAGGAAAATGGCGGGAGTCGCTCAATCATGCTCGCGCTCGACCGCGTTCTAGCACGAATACGCGGGTAGGCCGACGCAGGTCCCTGCGCCAGACTACCCCATTCGACCTCTACGCGGATGTTCTGGGCGGCAAATTAGTTTTTGCACGGCACCCATCGCCTTTCCAGAGCATCGAGGAAGCGCGCCAAGCGCTCGTAGGTTTCTGGACCATTTGTCCAGCACGCGAATAGGCCCGACACGGGATAGAGCGCGGCCGGCGCCTTTTGCGGCACTTGAGAGTACGATAATATCTTCCGTCACCTCATGCGGAGACGACCGCAATGGCGAAGCAACGCGTTGATCGGCGGCTGGCGGCCATTATGGCGACCGACGTCGTCGGCTATGCGCGGCTCATGGAAGCCGACGAAACGCGAACAGTTCGGTCTATTAAACGGCTGCAATCCTCAGTTCTTCAGCCAAGTGTTGATGCCCGAGGCGGCCGGGTTGTCAAGTTGATGGGCGACGGCTCCCTCGTGGTCTTCAGCTCAGCTGTGGAAGCGGTGGATTGTGCGATATCAATTCAATCGAAGCTTGAGTCCCGCCGACAAACCCAGAGAGTAGATTTCCCGCTTGTCTTGCGGATCGGTATCAATCTCGCCGATGTGGTGGTCGAAGGTGATGACGTCCTGGGCGATGGTGTAAACGTTGCAGCCCGCCTGGAGGCGGCGGCGGAGCCAGGTGGCATATGTATTTCTGATCTCGTTCACCGGCAGCTTGGGTCGGGTCGCTACTTGGAATTTGTCGACGGCGGCGAGATATCACTCAAGAACATAGCCCGTCCCCTCCACGTGTGGCATTGGGGGGAAACGCCGGCAGCCAGCCCTTCGATAGGCTCGCTTGCCAGGCCGACATCGATTGCTGTTTTGCCGTTTGAGAATTTGGACGGATCGCAACACCACGATATTTTCAGCGACGGAATTACTGAGGACGTCATATGCGGACTGGCGCGGTTTCGTTCGCTTACCGTCATCGATGCTAGCTCGTCATTCCGCTTTCGCGACCGGCACTCGGACCTGAATGAGATCAGCAAGAAGTTGGGTGTTACTTATCTTGTTCTGGGCAGTGTTCGGCGCGCAGGCGAGCGACTAAGAATTGCGGCCCAGCTCGTCGAAGCGGTTTCCGGAAAGCAGCTGTGGTCTGAACGCTACGACCGGGATGTCCAAGATCTATTCGCAGTTCAGGATCAACTAACCCGGACGATTGTCGCCACCCTCGTGGGACACATAGAGTGCGAGGATGTTCGCCAAGCACTGCGAAAACCAACAAACAGCCTGGCAGCCTACGAGTACTATCTGCGCGGCCTTGTGCATATGCGCAGCTATGACAAGGACGACAATCAACAGGCGTTCACGATGTTCAGTGCAGCACTGGAGCGAGATCCGCAGTTCGGGTTGGCACTTTCCCACCTCGCGTTGGCGAAAATCGCACTGAACGGCTACGCCAACTCACCATCCGGCGTTCTTGACGAAGCGCTAGCCCTGGCGCGTAGGGCGGTAACACTTGACGAAGGCGAGAGTGGTTGCCAACGATTGCTGGCACTTATTCACGTTAACCGACGTGAATTTGAGTTGGGTGAGCGACACTATCGTCGGGCCTATCAGATGAACCCCAACGACGCCAACACGCTGGTGCAAATGGGTGGCCTGCTGGCCCGACGCGGCAAGCTCGATGAAGCGCTGGAATGGATCGATGAAGGTTTCCGGTTAAATCCGTTTCCGCCGCCATGGTACAGCGCAGCCCTCAGCAACGCCCTCTATCTTACTGGCCGCTACGCGGAAGCCGCTGCCGCCCTGGAAGAACTACCAAGCCCAGGCCCATTCACGTGCGCGCGCCTGGTCGCCTGTTACGCGCAAACAGGGGATCCGATCGCAACCGAGAAGGCAAAACGTCAGCTGCTAGGGCTCTGTCCCGACTTCTCGATCGACAACTTCATCAGCCGAGGGCTGCTGCTGGAGCGTCCGGAGCAGCTGGATTTGTTCCGAAAAGGGCTTGTGAAGGCAGGATTGCCACCATGAGCGTTGATGCGCCGGGAACAGGGAAGACTAACCCCCGCGGGCCGCTCCGCATGATTGAGGCGAAATACCAGCCGAGGAGCGATGGTACGCCTCAATTCGGGGCGTCCATCCTGACCGGACAGTCAATCGATAGACGATGGGTTGTGCACAGTTTGAGTTGACCGTTTTCGATGGCGAGGCGACACTTGCAACCTGCAGCAGGACAGGAGGAAAATGATGGCCGAACCAGACCCCTGGCGCCACATGGCAAGCGCGCCGAAAAACGGCAGTCGGATCCTCGTTACGATCCGCCCGTCCGAACAGGGGGCGGCAGAAGTTGACCTCGCGTATTGGTCGAATGGCGATCAGTTCGGTGCAGAAGGCTGGCGCGCCTCTGATTCCTCGCCCGGCCGCATCATCGAATACGCCGAGCCCGAATTGAAGTGCTGGATGCCGATGCCCTCGGCCAATCTCAATCGCACCTCGATGCCCTCACCCTGGGAAGGCGAAGACGAGCGAGAACTCGACGGGTCAGGGATTTAAGAACTGCGCCGCCATGTTGCGCAGACATACCCGCAATTCAATTCACCTGAGATCGGCGACCCCGAGGGGCCGTAGCCGTCCAGATGCCAGCGACGTCGCGATAGGCCCTCGTCTTCAGGCCTTCCCCGCTGTCTGACAGGCCCGCTGCGTTGATGCCTCGGTTCAAAGTCATGTTGCCACTTTCATCTTGGTGGTGGACAATCTTCTCAGCCGACAGGCCGAGGAGCGGGTGATGAATTTCGAATAGGTCGGGCGAAGCCGAATGATGATGCGGCTGCCACGACACCGGAAACAGATTTCCGATGCCAACTTCCTTGCGATCAACGATCTGCTCGAAGCCTACGGCGTCGCCGCCATGAAGCGTGATGAGTTACGTGAGCAACTGATGCCAGATCCCACGGTGATCGAGGAGTATGAGGATCGCTGTCAGAAGCTAGAGGACGACATCATCAAGATGCTGGCAGGTGTGAGCCCGCGCATGGTGCGTTAGGAGCTATGTCACTCCCAATTGAGCGAGCTCCGGAGCCTCCCTCATGCGTCGCGTCATTTTCCGATCACCTTCTGATACATTTGATGAGTTGAATTCGTCCGGCGAAAGCCTTTGCTCCCGGCGTTGGCTAGCTCGTGATTTGCGTGCAGCCGCCACCCGAGTCGGCTTACCGCAAAGATCGACCGCGGCTGATGCCTTGACAGACGGCAGAAGAGTTATAATTTTTTCGCAGAAACATTATAACTCTTCTGCCGTCTATAATGTTTTAGCAAACTCATTATAACCGAGGCCTTCGAAGACCATGAGAGATATGGATCTTGTATTCCGGACGATGTTCGCGGAACTCGCCCAGCAGACGTTGGACGCTCAATGGCAGTCGGACTTTCCACTCGAGGGCCGCTTTGTCACGGTCCCGGTGAAGGGCAAAGACTATTTCTATTTCGACATCCCAACTCCCGAGGGCAAGGACAAGCGAACCTATGTTGGCCCCGCAGCTGATTCCGAGATCGCAGCGCGTGTCGGGCGACATCGCGAGATCAAGGACAACATCAAGCAGCGGCGACGATTGGTGTCCACCCTTCTTCGCTCGGGCGGCATGTCGGCTCCCGATCGGTTCGCCGGCGATGTCACGAAGGCGCTCGCGGATGCGGGGTTCTTCCGTCTGCGTGGCGTCCTCGTCGGCTCGGTTGCCTATGGCTGCTATTCGGGCGTCCTTGGCGTCCGGTTGCCCACGACGGCAATGCAGACTGGCGATGCCGACCTGGCTATGGATTTCGCGATCTCGCAGGAGGTCGATGACAGCCTGCCTCCGATCTTGGGTATCTTGGAAGCTGTCGACCCCTCGTTTCGGGCCGTCCCCCATCAGGCCGACAACGCGCGTGTGACTGCATTCGTCAACCGGACCAATTACCGGGTCGAATTCCTGACGGGCAATCGGGGGTCGGATGAATACACGGGTAAGCCTTCGCCCATGCCCGCTCTCGGCGGTGCGTCGGCGGAAAACCTCCGGTTCCTCGACTACCTCATCTACGAGCCCGTGCGGACGGTGCTGCTCCATCGGGAAGGCGTGAGCGTGAACGTGCCTGCTCCCGAACGGTATGCCGTCCATAAGCTCATTGTGGCTTCAAGGCGGCTGACAGACGCGCTCGGGCGGGCGAAGCGGGACAAGGACCTCCTGCAAGCGGCCACGCTCTTCGAGGCCATGATCCAAACCCGGCAGGGCGACCTCTTGGCAGACGCGTACCAGGAGGCATTGGATCGGGGGGCCTCGTGGCAGGAAGGCCTTGCGGCAGGCATCGCGCTGATGCCTGATAGCGGTAAGGAGGCGCTGGCGGGCGCCCTCGGTGTGGAAGTCAACGATCTCGGAAAAGGGTAGCGACATGACAGCGGTGGTCGTGTCATTTTTCGACACACGCGGCATAGCCGACTTTGGGTAAGCTTTATTTCATAGGTGATGGCGCTGAAGAGTTCCCCAATGTCTCCGTACAATAGTCGAGCCGCTCATGACATGGAGGCCAATGTTCGGAAACTTGCGACAGATATGGGCCAAGAACGCAGGCAGCCGACCACACGTCCTCGTCGACGCCCGAAGTCGGGCTCAAACGCCCGCCCTCACATGTTGGGATAGACCGGTCCCTCGCCGCCCTGCGGCGGCACCCAGTTGATGTTCTGGTTCGGGTCCTTGATGTCGCAGGTCTTGCAGTGCACGCAGTTCTGCGCGTTGATGACGAAGACCGGCTTGCCGTCCTTCTCCACCCACTCATAGACCCCGGCGGGACAGTAGCGCGTCGACGGACCGGCAAAGACGTCCAGTTCCGACGTGCGCTGCAGCTCCGGGTTCTTCACCTGCAGGTGGATCGGCTGGTCTTCCTCGTGGTTGGTGTTCGACAGGAACACCGAGGACAGCCGATCGAAGGTCAAAACACCGTCGGGCTTCGGATAGTCGATCTTTTTGTGCTGGGCTGCCGGTTCGAGGCTCTGCGCGTCGGTTAGCCCATGTTTCAGCGTGCCGAAGAACGAGAAGCCGAACAGCTGGTTGGTCCACATGTCGAGACCGCCGAGCGCCACGCCGACCACTGTCCCGAACTTCGACCACAGCGGCTTGACGTTCCTGACCCGCTTCAGGTCCTGGCCGATGGCGCTGTCGCGCCAACCACGCTCGATTTCGATCGGCTCGTCATTGGCGCGACAGCTGGCGATTGCCGCCG